>NZ_BANF01000181.1 GCF_000964425.1 Komagataeibacter intermedius TF2
ACCGCATCGACAATGCCGACCAGATTGGCTCCCGGCTGGGCGCGCACCATCAGCGTCAGCGCCGGCTTTCCGTCAAAGAAGGCGGCGGCATTCACGTCCTGCATGCTGTCGGTGACGGTGGCCACATCCCGCAGCCGGATCGGGCGGCCGCTCTTGTAGGCGATCACCAGATCCCGATAGGCATCGGCATGTTCGGCCTGGTCGTTGACGGCAAGCTGGTAACGCTGGCCGCCCATGTCGATCACGCCTTTGGGGGTATGGGCATTGGCCGAGGCCAGTGCCGCACGCAGGTTCTCGAAACCCATGCCGTATTTGAAAAACAGCAACGGGTTCATCTCCACCCGCACCGCAGGAGCTGAACTGCCCATGAGCGTCACATCCCCCACGCCCTGCACCTGCAGCAGCATCGGCCGCAGGGTGGTGTTCACCAGATCATACAGGTGGGACATGGGTTGCATGCCCGGTGTCACTGCAAGGATCAGCACCGGCGTCGCATTCGGATTGGCGCGATGATAGCTGGGATCGGACCCCGGCGTGGTCGGCAGGTCGTGCCGGGCAGCGCGGATCGCCGCTTCCACGTCCCTCGCCGCGCCGTTGAGATCACGCCCCAATTCAAACCCAAGCGAGATGGAGGTCTCACCCCGCGTGGAAGTGGACTGCATCTGCGTGACGCCGGCGATATTGCCCAGATGTCGCTCCAGTGGGGCGGCCACCGTGCGGGCCATCACCTCGGGCGAGCCGCCGGCATTCGACGCCGAGACCGAGATCACCGGCAGGTCGACATCAGGCAGGTCCGAGACCGGCAGGAGGGGCAGCGCCATCAGTCCCGACAGCACGGCGGAGAGCAGCAGCAGAAGCGTCGCCACCGGGCGACGGACGAACCAGGCGATGAATTTCAAGGAAGATGTCCCGTCCCTGCGGGAGGGCTCACTCTATAAGACGATCGATGCGGGCATTTTTTCAGAGAAAGACGAAAAAATATCCGGCGTCTGTCAGCGCGCCTCCAGATCATGTCCGGCTGACGGCGTGACCGTGATGGCGGCGGCCTGCACCGCCAGACCGTGTTCGGCTGCGACCCTGCGCAGCACTGTGGCGACTTCCGGCGCGTTGCAGGCGATCTTCCGACCCGTGCCGGCTTCCACGAAGGTAATCGCGAGAGCCGCCTTGCGTTCCGGCGCCACGCTATAGAGCCATTGCCGGTCCGGCGTGACATCCCGGCGCAGGATGCCCCGCTCCACAAAGAGATTGAGATTGCGCTGGATTGATCCCTGCGAGGGCGCGTGCCCATCCTCCATCATCTTTCCCAGCGTTTTCCAGATTTCCACCGCCGTCGCCCGTGGTCCGGCTTCGAGGATGCCGTGCAGCAGGATGCGCCGCAGATCGGTCATCTTGATCCCGACCTCTTCGCAGCGGTCTTCCAGCCTGCGCACAGCGCTGCGGCTGGCGCCCATGCCAGGACGGATTTCACTCAGAGACGGCGAGGAACGGCGGTATTCGGAAAAGGCGAGCATGGGTTTGATCCTGTCACGATCAGGGAAAGGGAATGAAAACCAGAACGGCAAAAACCTCAGTTCCCACTGGCATCGGGTAGGAACAGCCCATCACTGGGCTATTCCCCCCTAAGAACCGTACGTGCGAGTTTCCCCGCATACGGCTCAAGCCTCTACAAAGCTCTGTGTGACCAGAGCCGCCAGCGCACTGCGCCGGGTCGAGTTACTGGCCTTTGCGGACCGATCCTGCCGATCCTTGGGCAGCGTCCGCTTTTCAGCGAAGTAACTGTCCCATGCTGGATCGAACGGGTTTGCTTCGGCCCTGATCTTGCGATGACGGCGGATGGAAACATCGGTGGCCCGCATCAGCCGCACGACTGTATTGTTTCCTGCGTCATCGCAGACTGTTGCGCGGAACACCCAGTCTCGCGTGCCTTCCCGGGCGAAGTAGCGATCCTTCACCCAGCCGCGCGATTTGTTCGGGTGTCTGCGGCAGGCCCAGCGCCAGAGGCACCGCCAGATTTGAGCATCGACCTCACGAAAGGTCTGCGCCGCTACCTGATTGCGATGGTAGTTCGCCCATCCCCGGATAACCGGGTTGAGGCGCGCTATCATAATTTCCTGCTTTACGCCGATAGCGTCCTTCACGATCGCCCGGACCTTGCGCAGAAAGGTCTGAACATTCTTTCGGGCTGGCCCGATAAGAAGTTTTCCTCCGTATTTGCGCACGTTCCAGCCGAGAAAGTCGAAGCCTTCCTCGATATGCACGATCTTTGTCTTCTCGTCGGACAAGGTCAGACCCCTGTCGCGCAGAAAATCCTCGACCATCGCTTTCGCTTCCTCCAACTGGTCTTGCGACCTGCCGGTGATGACGAAATCGTCTGCATAGCGGATCAGATGAACCTTGCTCCGTTGCCGGTTTGGACGCCGGGGACCATAACGATCCCGTAGAATCCGCTCCATCCCGTCCAAGGTCATGTTCGCAAGTGTCGGCGAGATGATACCACCCTGTGGTGTTCCCGCTTCGGTCGCGAACAGTTCACTATCCTGCATATAGCCGGACTCCAGCCATTTCCGGAGTATCACCTTGTCCATAGGGATGTTGGCGACAAGCCAGTCATGGCTGATGTTGTCGAAGCATCCGGCTATGTCCGCGTCGAGCACCCAGTCCGCCGAACCCGACAACCGCAGCACCTTGTAGCACTGCTCTGCCGCGTCACGGCTTCCTCGCTTCGGCCGGAAGCCGTAGGAGTTGGGGTCCGCCGTCGTTTCCGCGATGGGGAGGAGCGCAAGCAGGTGAAGTGCCTGCATGGCCCGATCCTTCATCGTGGGAATTCCCAGCGGGCGCAGCTTTCCGTTTGCTTTCGGGATATAGACCCGCCTCAGAGGCTGTGGCTGGTAGCCCCGCCGCGTCAGCGACAACATTCCCCTGACACATTTACCCGGCCTGTCCCAGATGATCCGGTCCACGCCGGGCGTATTCTTTCCCCGGTTTTCCGTAACGCGCTTCACGGCGAGAGCCTTGCCGTGAAGCGAATGGGTCAGCAGCCATTGCAGGGCTTTCACCTTGCCCCAGCGGCCTTCCCGCACTGCCTTCGCGATACGCACTTGCAGCCTTCGCACGGCCTGATTTACTTTGGTCCAGTCGATTTCGGACCATTTGATCTGGCCGCCGGAGGCCGCACCAGTCATGGTGGTAACTGTCATTTGCCTGTCCTCCTGTGATGGTTCCACAAATTTTCTCGCAACGAGAGACCAGTCGGAAGTCTGCTCCCTTTCAGGCGGGATGATGTTGGCGAGCCGCAATCCCTATCGATGCCATTACAACGTCGCATTCGCTTTCTCCGACCTCTTCTACCCGCACCCCCGACAGCGTTCCTTGCGGTCGGCCTGCCCGTTGCCGGGCGGGGATACGGGCTTACCCAGTTCTGACCAAGTAACGGGATGGGTTAGACCCTGCCTTTTCGCCGACGGTCATAATGTCCGTGTGCTCTCAATCCACAAAAGAGCAACCGACCGCGTACCTTTTGGTTCAAGCCTGTCAGCATCTTTGGCTTGTTATTCTTAACGACGTTTATCAGCAGTTCACTTGTATTGGTCATACCACCCAGCCTGGCGCCCTATCCGCGCCGATGCTTGCAGATAATGCCTCGACCTCGCGGTGTCGGCACGGCCCGAAGGCCCGGCTACTTTGTCCCGGCAGCTTCACACCGGACCGTTACCAGTCCCGCATGTGCCGGTAGGCTACTGATGACGGAACATCAGGTTTGTCTCATGGAAATTTCCTTTACAAACAATTACTTGACCAAATCTATGGTCGCACATGGATGTAAAACTCGACGGGCACCGTCAGGGTGATCGGATCCCCCGCGACACTGTCCGGCGGAATGGGCAAAGGCTGGGCGCGTTTGGGCAGGGCAATGGCTTCCTGGTCCAGCAGCGCATGGCCGGAGCTGCTGGCGAGTGTCACCGAGAGCACATGCCCCTTGCGGTCCATGGAGAAGGTCACGGTGGGCACGCCTTCCTGATGGTCGGCCATGGCGTCGGACGGGTAGCGCTTGAATTTTTCAAGCTGCGCCAGCAGCGCGCCCTGCCAGGTGACCGGATCGTGCGACGCGTGGGCCGATGACGAACCGGGGGCCGGGGCTGCCTGTGTGGGGGCGGGCGGTGCTTCCGATGAGGGCGGCGCGGTCGTAGCCTCGGCTGGCGGCGTCTTGTCCGGGATCGGCTTTTTCAGCATCGGCACCGGCTTGTGCTTCTTCACCAGTTTCTTTGGCTTCTCAGGCTTGGGCACCGGGATCGGCGGATTGGGCGCGGGCGACGGCGGGGCCGTGATCTTTGGTGGCTCGACCGGCGCCGGATCGGGGATGGACTGGGTCTGCTGTGGTCCGGGCGGCAGGTCCGTGGGCGGGGTCGGTGTCGAGACGGGTTCAGGGGCCATGTCGATGGCGATCGCGGCAGGCGGTGGTTCGGGCACGGCCATGACCGGTGGTGGCAGGCGCATGATCCACCAGATCGCTCCGCCACTGACGGCCAGTACGGCGAGGAAGGACAGGCCCCAACGGATGGCGTCCTCGCGTCGGGCTAACTGCGCCTGTCCTCTCTGCCAGTCGGCGAAAGACGGCTGGACCGTATCCTGAGTCACGCCAGCAGAAACCGCCGTATCCGCCATGTTCATCGCGTCGCTCACGGTGTCGCCCCGGATGCAGGCGCAGCAGGGGCCGCGTTGCTGCCGGACGGCGCAGGCGTCGAACCCGCCTCGCTGCCTTCTTCCTGCCCCTGCAGATTGACCAGCGCGACCTTGAGGTAGCCAGCAGAGCGCAGCTTATCCATCACGCCCATCAGCGTGCCGTAATCGACCGTCTTGTCGGCCCGCAGGAAGATGCGCTCGTCCTTGTTGCCTTTGGTCGCAGTTTCCAGCGCGCCGGGAAGCGAATCGGCGGAAATATCGTCCTCTCCCAGCGCCAGGCCGTGATCGGCCTTGACGGTGAGGAACACCGGGTCGTCCGGGCGCGGTGTTGGCTTTTCGGTCGAGGATGGCAGATCCACCGGAACGTTCACGGTGGTCAGCGGAGCCGTGACCATGAAGATCACCAGCAGCACCAGCATCACGTCGATGAACGGCGTGACATTGATCTCGCTCGCCTCATGCGGGTTCTCATCGGTATGGCGGATGCGGATCATGTCGCCTACTCCCCGGCCACCGAGCGGCTATCGCGCGATGCGCCAAGCCGCACCACCTGCCCGCTGGCGGTCAGCGCCTGCATGCGGCCGAGATCACGCGAGACCAGGCGCATGACCAGTGCGGTGAGGTCCGCGACCTGCGCGCGGCAGGACGCTGTCTGGCGGGCGAGATGGTTGTAGATCACCACCGCCGGGATAGCCGCCACCAGACCCAGCGCAGTAGCCAGCAATGCCTCGGCAATACCGGGGGCCACGACGGCAAGGCTGGTTGCCTTGCTGGCGGCAATGCCGGTGAAGGAGGTCATGATGCCCCAGACCGTGCCGAACAGGCCGATGAAGGGCGAGGTTGCGCCGATGGTGGCCAGCACTCCGGTGCCACGCAGCAGGCGACGACCTTCAGCAGCTTCAAGACGTTCGAGGTGGAGCACGATGCGCTCCTTCAGCCCCTCGCTGTCATCGGGAATATCAGCAGAACGCTTACGTTCAGTTTCGGCTGCCATGACCAGCGTGTGGGCGATGGAGGAATTTCCCCGTGTCCATTCCTCGCCAAGGTCCAGCGTGTTGGCTTCTTCCAGCGCTTTCTCGGCTTTATGGAGCTTGAGCCGCACGCGCAGCAGTTCGACGGACTTGGCGATGAAGATGGTCCAGGTCAGCAGACTGGCCATGGCCAGCAGGATCATGACGCAGCGGACGACCGGGCCGGCATTGAGGAACATGTCCCACGGAGAAAAGGAAATGGGGGCGAGATCGGTCATGAGAGACCTCCTTTGGAAGACGGTCCGCGCCACGCCCGGATCAGGCAGATGACCGTAACGATGAGGGGAATGGACAGGGCGGCCCAGGACAGGGCCAGCCAGATGCCGTGCTGCCCCAGCAGGGCGGACAGCAGGCCGAAGATGGTGAGCAGGCCCAGCGCGATCGGCCACGGCCAGACGGCGACGGGATGGCGTGATGCCGAAACAGGCGGAGACGGCATGGGGATTTCGGGAGAGACGGCGTTCATCGGACTGTCTCCACCGTCAGGACACGGGCAGTCGCATCGTCCGCGTCATCCAGATCGTACCCCAGCGCCCGCAGACGGGCGTCGGTGGCGATCTTCCGTTTGCCCGCCCACAGCACCAGGCCACTGACCAGAACGCCAATCACCACCACATCGAGCAGCGCCCACAGGATTTTCAGCGGCATACCGCCGTAATCGCCGAAATGCAGAGGGCGGGAGATTTCCAGAAAGCGCAGATACCACGGCATGGGATACGCCCCGGTCAGTTCGCCCGTGCGGGCATCGACCAGAACCGGGGTGAACAGTCGGGCGCGTAAAGGTGTCGCGCCTCTCGTCCAGAGCACGTAATGCACCGGGCTGCCAAAGGAAGCGCCGGGGAAGGATAGGCCGGTCACCTCATTGCCGGGGGCCGCCTTGGCCGCCGTGTCGAACGCGGCCTGCACCGAGGACAGATGATCCTGCAATGGCACGGGCAGATTGGCGTAGGGGCGCAAAATCTGGCGCACATCGGTCACACGCCACAGGCCGAACAGCGGCGTCTGGAGTTCGTTGACCAGCCCGGTAAAGCCCACCACCGTCGCCCAGACCAGTGTGGCGGCCCCCAGCAGGTTGTGCAGGTCCAGCCATGTCAGACGCGAGGCCCGATCCCGCCGGACAGAGCCGAACGGCAGCCGTTTCATGAAGCGGCCATACAGCACTGCGCCAGACACCAGCGAGGCTACGAAGACACCGCCCATCGCGCCAAGAAACAGCCGGCCGGTGAGACCTGCAAACAGGCTCGTATGGAGCTGATTACAGATCCCCATGATGATGCCAGTCCAGGTGCGCGGCTCCTTCGGGGCATCGGCGGGACGCGACTGCTCCAGCACCTTCGCCGTGCGGGCGTCGAACTTGATCCAGTGGCCGGAGTGCCGGTCCGGGTAATTTTCGTCGTCCTTCAGCGCCTGCCAGCTTGGGGCCATGGAAAGGAGAACAGCGGGTTCATCGTCATCCGGATTGACGCTGGTGATGATCTGGCCGGGATAGAGCACACGCGCCTTGTCCACGATGACATCCAGGCTGGCGTTGGGCGTTCCGGGCGGCAGAACCTCGTAAGGCGGATCATCGTCGCCGACGAAAATGTCCCATATCTGCTCGGAGAACAGCAGCGGAAGGCCGGTCACGCAGACGATCAACAGGAACAGCGTGCAGACCAGGCTCGTCCATTTATGGACCACGA
>NZ_BANF01000180.1 GCF_000964425.1 Komagataeibacter intermedius TF2
CTCGCTGCAACCGTCATCTTCTGGCTATGAGTCCTGAGCCTAACGATCCTCTCCCAGTTCAGACCAAAGCGGGCAAGGTATTTACGCAGGCGATCCGCGTCGTTCTGACTGGCCTTTTCCTGCCGGGATATGGCGAATAGCCGGCGTCCCGCCGCAGAAAGCGATGATGCCTCGCGACATGCTCGTACCGCAGCAGCCAGTTGCGCCCGGTCAAACTCATCCACACCTGCCGGATCTGGCAGTATTTCAGCTAGCAGCGCAAGGTCAGCATCTTGCTGGACCGCCGCCCACTGGCGGCTCAGCGTCAGGATTTCCGCCTCCACCATGGACAGGGTTATACGTCCACGTCCAGCAAAGGTACACAGCCTGCGCGCCGAGGCCGACATATCCCGATAATTACCCGACCATGGCGTGGCGGGGTCACGGGCAAAACGCAGATAACGCGCCCTCGCATCCACATTGAAGCCGATCTTGCACCCCAAGCTTCGTTCTGCTTTCTCCAGTTCGTACATCAGTTCGACTTCCATATCCTCCCGCCGATTGCGCAGCGGCGGAAGGTGGAAAACCCATAATGCCAACCGTGCCAACAGATCGCGACGCATGATACCCTGCTGCGCCAGCACGGACAGGTCATAGCTGGTTGCGGCAATCAGATGAAAACGGCAGTTCTGCGCGGTATTAGCCCCAACGGGATAGTAACTGCCGCTTTCCAACGCATCGAGTAAAAGCCCCTGCTCTGCATGAGGCAGCAGATCAATGTCATCCAGGAACAACACCCCGCCTTCCGCCTCGCTCAGGAAGCCTGCCCGCTCGGTACCTGCAAGGCCTGCAACATTACGTCGCTGACCAAACAGGGCAGCCATGGCATACGGTCCCTGCAACCCGGCGCAGTTCACATGGACCAGACGTCCCTTTACCCGGTGGCGCTGGCGTTTCAGTTCATGGATGCGCCGTGCAAGCGTGGTCTTGCCAATGCCTGCCTCCCCCACCAGCAGGACCGGTTCGTCCGAGCGGGTCACAACCTGTTCCAACCGTTCTATCACGTTGTGAAACGCAGCGTTTTTTGTCGGGATACCGCCACGCAACATATAGGAATGCTCACGTGCCGTCGCTTCGAAACGGCGCTGCAATGCATTGTAGCGTTCGAGGTCGAGATCAATAATGTCAATCGTGCCGTCAGGCGTAGCCTCCCCGCACGGTGGCCCACTCTGGAGCAGGCGGGCAGGTATATGGCGGCTTTCCGTCAGCAGAAACCAGCAGATCTGGGCAACATGCGTGCCGGTTGTCAGGTGGACGTAATAGCTTTCCCGATCCTCGTCAAAGCCGTAGGATTCGGCAAAGTCATACAGTTTTCCGTAAACTTCCTGAAAATCCCATGGGTTGGTAATTTCCATGTCCACCAGCCGTACCTCGGTCCGGGGCGACAGGGCCACGATATCACGCGCCACCTTTTCGGCCAGTCGCAGATTGAGGTGGTCATGGAGCAGCTCTAGCCGATCGACTGGAAAATCGGAATGGGCACAGATCTGCACCGAAGGCCGCCAAGAGCGGCGACGCCCCTGATCAAGGATGGTACCGAGGAAGCCGATGACAACATTACGCATATTCTTATATAAAAAGATAAATTTATATAAGTCCATATAATATTTTTCGGAAACCTTTTACCAAAACCTATATAATTCCATTCAATAACAATGGATTATGGAAAAATGTCATTTTTCTTTTTCCTCGTATTTCCATCTGGCAAAAAAGGGTGGCACGAAAAAAGGGAACAAAGTCATGGCAAACCGATCGGTGTTTGCATCGCTGCGAGGACAGCAGACCAATACGCGTAACGCGGCAGGTGTCCCCGCCTATGACCTCGTTCCGGCCCACAGGCTGGCCCAGCTTGCCATGACAGGCACTTTTGGCGGCGGTTATTATCAGGACGCGCAGACACAGGCGCGTATCTTGGTCGAACTGGCCAACACCGTAAGTCCGGATTTCCTGGCCCGCATCGCCATCTATGCTCGGGATAAGGGACACATGAAGGATACACCTGCCTTGCTGCTGGCTGTTCTGTCCAGACGCGACCCGGTGCTGTTTGCCCATGTATTTTCGAAAGTGGTGACTTCCGGCCGGATGCTACGCACCTTTGTACAGGTCATGCGCTCTGGACAGACCGGACGTAAATCCTTGGGCTCACGCCCTAAGGCTATGGTGCGGAACTGGCTTGATAGCGCGTCTGATGAACAGCTTCTGGCGGCATCGATAGGAAATGCCCCGTCACTGGCCGATATCATCCGTATGGTTCATCCGCGCCCCGGCAACCTGCGGCGTGAGGCCTTCTATGCCTGGCTGATCGGCCGGCCTGCCGCTATATCGGCTCTGCCGCCGATCATGCAGGACCTGTTGGCCTTCCGCTCGGGTCTGTCGGATCAGGTACCCGCCGTACCGTTCCAGTTGCTGAGTAGCCTGCCGCTTTCGTCGGTGCAGTGGGGCGCGGTCGCACGCATGGCTTCATGGCAGACCCTGCGGCAGGGGCTGAACATGCTGACACGCAACGGTGCCTTTAACGATCCAGATGTAGTAACCTACGTGGCAGCAGTGCTGCGCGACCATGAACGGTTCAGGGCGGCTAAGGCTCTGCCATACCAGTTGCTTGCTACCCTGAAAGCGCTGGACCCGGAAATGCCTCTCGTCTTGAGAGAGGCCCTACATGACGCCATGGAACGCGCGGTGAGCAATGTGCCCCACTTTGGTGGGCGTGTCGTTATATGTCCCGATGTATCGAAATCCATGTGTTCACCAGTCACGGGCTACCGAGGCAGCGCCACTACGGCGGTGAAGTGCATTGATGTCGCAGCTCTCGTTGCAGCGGCGATTAAACGCGGCAACCCTACCGCACGCATCTTGCCCTTTGCGATGCGGGTACATGACATTGTTCTGGAATCCCGCGATACAATCCTGACCAATGCCCGTCGTCTTGCGGAACTAGGCGGAGGCGGCACGGATTGCATGGCCCCGCTATCATGGCTCAATGTCCGGCACGAAGCGGCGGATCTTGTTGTGTTCGTATCGGATAACGCATCGTGGGGCAACGCATGGCCTGATGGAACACCCACGGGCATGATGCGGGAGTGGACAAAGCTAAAAACCCGTAATCCGGAGGCTCGCCTCGTCTGTATCGACATTCAGCCTTATGGCACCACGCAGGCCGCCGAACAGGAGGATATACTGAATATTGGTGGTTTTTCCGATGCTACTTTTGATCAGATAGCCGAATTCGCATCGGGTCGAATGGAAGCCACGCATTGGGTTGGACAGATCATGGCCCAACCCCTTTGAACAGGTCCGGCGAATGCCGGTGGGATTACAGTCACGAGGCCACTCCTACGGGAACCCTTCTCTCTATATCCCTCCAATCCCTTGTCGCCGGAACCTTTCTCTTCACCCTGATTGCATGGGACTACGCGCCTGTTTAGGGCCTGTTAGATCTTGAAATTCTTCCCATATTGTAGGGATG
>NZ_BANF01000179.1 GCF_000964425.1 Komagataeibacter intermedius TF2
GTAGCAAGTGACATCTTATGACTACTGCCTAAACACGACGTTCGGACGGAGCCATTACCGCGTGAACGTCGCGGAGAATCCGTTCGTCGGACAAACCCGTGGTATCACCTTGGTGGCGTCGACAAGTGCGGGATCCGTCTGGTTGCGGCACGTGCAGGTCGCAACCCGAGAGCGCATGTTGATTTGCTGTTCCGGCCTGCGCAAATGTTACCTTTTGCGCAGGCGCGGGCGATGAAGGATGCCTCGGGCAGAAGAAAATCAGTAAAGTCGCGTGATGCCACGTCACACTTCCCTCGGTCCTCACATGGGAAACGATGATAATGCGCGAGGCAGACAGAAGGCAAAGCAGATCCCTAGTCCAGGACGACGACCTGTGGGAACGGTTTCGGGCTATTGAGGACAAGCTATCCCTGATTATTGAAATCCTCTCGCCGGAAGCTTCCGACGGGCCCACGCTTGATGAGATTCTCGGCCGATTGGTAACCTTGATCGCAGTGCAGAACCCTATGCTCAGACGTATTGATCTTACAACCGGCAGGGTGCTCGACATTCAGGAGGGCAGGACGCCCCGCTCCGCCCGGACCGACGATGAGAATGGAGCCAACGCCTGATGATGACGTTCCGGAAAATCTCGGCTGAGAGCAGCGGT
>NZ_BANF01000178.1 GCF_000964425.1 Komagataeibacter intermedius TF2
ACGATGTTGCGGTCGAAGATATCGCGACAGGCGACCGTCTCCGCGTTCGGCCCGGTGAATCTGTCCCTGTTGATGGCATGGTGCTGAACGGCGCGTCCAGTGTGGATGAAGCGATGATCACCG
>NZ_BANF01000177.1 GCF_000964425.1 Komagataeibacter intermedius TF2
CACGCCGTTCGTCGGTGTCGGTGCGGGTTACCTGTGGCAGAACGCGCATGATGTCACGGTGGGCAACTCCCCCGGTCGTAGCATGAGTGGCACGAAGGGCGGCTTCGCCTATCAGGGAATCATCGGTGCGGCCTATGACATTCCCGGCATTCCTGGCCTGCAGATGACCACCGAATACCGCATGATCGGCCAGCCCTCGTCCTTCACGATGGGCAATTACACCGCCAGCGGCCCGTATGACTCGGGACATGCCAGCTTCGACCACCGCTTTAACCACCAGTTCATTGTCGGTGTCCGCTACGCATTCAACAGCGCGCCGCCGCCGCCGCCGCCGGCCCCTGCCGTCGTGCCGCCCG
>NZ_BANF01000176.1 GCF_000964425.1 Komagataeibacter intermedius TF2
CACAGCCCATTTGCTGCCTGCGTGCGGCGGGGGCACCATCGCGGCGACCGCGCCACAGGCGATGATGAACAGGGCGACATAGAAGGCATACTGCTCCGGCACTTCGGTCAGCAGCAGCGCGATGACGGCCCCGAGACCGCCCAGTTTTGCAGTGGTGTTCATGCACCATCTCCATGCAGGCCGATCCGGTAGAAATCGTGATGGCCGATTGTCTTGATGAAAAACCGGGGCAGCGCCCATATCGGGACCGGGCTGCCGTGCCGGTAGTAGCTGTCCGCGCCGTCCGTCAGGTCCACCAGCGTTCCGGCCACCAGTTGCAGGGCCAGTTCGTGCGCCGTCCGGTATTGCGGGTCGGACTGGTTCAGGCTGGCTATCTTCCCGGCGTTGGGATCATCCGCATTCCAGCAGGAGAACTGCCACGGCGCGCGGCAGACGGATGTGATGTCGCGGCCCCACCAGCCGGGCTGCGCCGACCGGTTGCCGATCACGTTCAGGACCGCCTGCATGCCGCACAGTCCTTCCCCCCTCGCCTCGCCCCATGCGGTGCGGGCAGCGGTGTCTATGGCGGTGGCGTCCAGCATCAGCCGAACACCCCGTGCCAGATGTGGCAGACGGCGCGCCATGCAGCGTCCCCGATCTGGCCCCAGCCCAGCAGGCCGGTAATCAGGACAGCCCAGAACATCATCCGCTTGTCGCGGGCCGCTTCCCGTTCCTCGATGCGTCCCAGGCGGGAGGACAGATCGTTGTCGCGATTGTCCTGCTTTTCCTGCAGGGCGCTGAAACGGTCGTTCATTTCACGGCGGGTTTCGGCGGCGTTGTCGTTGACCGCCTGCATCAGAAGCGCATTCTGGTGCTTCATGTCATCGCGCAGGTTGTCCTGCACGCCTTCGACGCGGGCGACACGTTCACGCACCACGGCGACTTCCTCGACCGTGGCATAACGGGGATCGGTCATCAGTGGGATACCGCCTCACCGGACACACCCGTCCACGTGGTGCCGTTCCATATTACCAAGATGCCTTTGCTGCCGCTTCCGATGAAGCAGTCGTCACACTTCCACACCGCATTTGTCGCGACGCCTACAGGAAGGGCATTGTATGTCCGTGACCAGAAGACCAGTCCCGACTGAACGGTAGACTCTTTTTCAAGCGTGACTGCACCTGAGAATTCTGCACCGGAAAGTGGCGCATACGCAGACAAGGCAGCCTGCGTTGCCAGCCCCGACGCCGATGGCGGGAATGACCCACCATCAAACAGTCCATGCTGTTCCGGCGACGTGGGCGCGGCATGCGCCTGCACCGTGACAAGAAGGCTGGCGGCTGCCAGAAGGTGAAAGAAGCGCATGCCGTCCCCGAAACTGAATGGTCAGGTTTTCGGGGTATGGGTGGTTTGTTAGTACGGTGTGGAATGGTTGCTTAATATTCCCTCCCCGCACAGGCAAGGGAGGGAACATTCCACCTACCGGCCTAACTGCCGGGTGCGCTCCCGCTTGATCTGCTGCACGTCATTCCACATCTGCATGATGCCGTGCGCCGCAGACCGCAGGCTGCGTTCGCAGTTGTCGGTATTGGCCCGGTCAGGCTGGTGATAGATGCGATTACAGACAGCGAACGCCTTGCCCAGTTCACCGGCGACTTCGGTGGCGGACAGGGGCTTCGCATCTTCAAAGAAATCGGGCTTTTGCGGCGTGAGATCGACCGCCTGCCCCATGTCTTCTGTCCGTATATACCGCCCCAGCACCTTCACCGCGAACAGCACCCGCTCGCCCAACGGGTTGACGGTCCAGACCAGCCCGGTACGTGTCCGCGCCAGACGTTCCCATTCCGCCGTGGGTTCCAGGCGGGCCACCACGATATTGCCCTTTTCATTGACGATCACGGCCTCGGTGCCCGGCGCAAGGTGGCAGTCATTCGCATCGAACAGAATCAGCTTGCCATCAAGCTGTATGGCCCCGCTCATGTTGGGGTTGCTCCCGAGCGGTGCGCGAAAGGGCGCGGGGTTGCCTTCTGGGCCAGTTCCGCAGGCAGGGCGGTGCCTTCTACCGGCGCATCACCGATAATCGTCCTGATCTTTGCCAGTCCCTTCTGTGTAATCATCGGCTGGCCCACGCCTTCGACATAGCCGGTACGCCTGACCTCGACGTTCTTGGACTCCATCAGCCCGGCCTTAATCTTGTCGGCATAGGCGCACTTGCGACCTGTGACGCTGTGGGTATAGAGCCAGCCGAGTTCGATCAGCCGGTTGACGAACTTCCGCTCCGGCCACCCGCACTGCTGGGCTGCGGAACGCAGGTTATGGACGCCTTCGAGTGATGCCAGTTTATCGAGGGCCGCCACTTTGGGTTCCAGTGCCCTCTTTTCCTCGACTAGCTTGTCACGCTCCTGTGCCAGGCGACCAGCTTCGAGAAGGGCTTCGGCGTAGGTCTTGGGGAGTGCCGGGGCCTGCTGGGCTTCCAGTTCCATCCATCGGCGGACCACCTTCAGGCGCAGGTCGGCGCGGTAGCCGAGGACGAGGTTGTAGGTCAGATCCTGCGGGAGGTTATAGCACTCACGCTCCTTGCCTTGAGCGTCTAGATAGGTCGATCCAAACTTGGATCGACCCTCTCCGACCTGTTCCAGCATAGCGCGAATGTCACGCATAACGTGCGCATGTTGCTTGGCCGTCAGTTCCGCGATCTCGCGGCTCGACATGGTGAGTGCGTTTCCTGTGGAAACTGCTATGGTCGGTATGCTAAAAGCCGTCATTCGTTGGGTTCCTTATTCAACGTGAGAAGCATCGGGGGATTGTTTGGCGACGTGCCCCGATGCTTTGTCTTCTTCCATTCGCAGTCTAATGAGAAAATTGATTTCTGCATTCATACTGCGCCGACTTTTAAAAGCTTGTGCCCTAATCCATTCATGAGATGGCGGATCAAGCCTTATCTGAAGAGGCTTTTTTTCTTCCGTACGAAACGAAGACACTTTCCTATCCTTAGTCATTCAACGGGGCTATTCCCGTTTCTGACTAATGCCATTTTGGGGTTATGGCGTCAATGCTTATTTGGCATTATGTTCCTTGATTGTGTCCTCTATCCGTGCGTAATGGACTTCCCTGCGCCAACCATAAAGCAACTCTTCCCATTCAAATATTCTATGAATTGACACAATATCGTTTATATTTAAATTAAAAATATTCCAGTCTTCATTCATTCCATTACATCCAAATGAAATAACATCCTTATTTACTCCCAAAAACCTTCCACACATTGCGTCAATATTACTTGTGAAAATAATCATTGGCCTTCTGAAAGATTTACACAAATCGCCGAAATATGGATCAATTAATAAATTAATGTCTTTCATGTAGTATAAAATGTCCCCAGACAGCCACCTCTCCGACAACGAGTCTGAAGGCATCAAGAAGGCTGTAACATTCTTCGGAACAGACAGGTCCTCATCCAACAACCCTGGAGGACAAGAAACTTTCATTGAAGTATTATCCAAAATAACAAATGAATTCGTTTTTTGTGACTTTATGGTTGATTTTACATCAATAAGAATTTTATTTTTATTATTCGTATTTTGCGGTATATTAATATCGTTCCCTGCCAATAAATCGTTTATACTGACATCAAGGGCTTTTGATATTTTTTCAATATACTCAACAGTTAACCTTCTTTGCCCTTTTTCGAGCCGATCTATTTGAGACTGAGAAACACCGAGAACATTCGCCAATTTAGCTTGAGACAAGCCGCGAATCTCTCTCATTTCACGTATATAATTTTTCTTTGCCATGACCCATTATGCCGTACTGGCATATCAGCCGTCCAACACCATATTGGCATTATAATTAAAACGTCTTTCTTCCTTTCCTGTCCCACACTACAGGCATTTTGTTCCCCCCTTGTTCGCTACCACGTTCCAGTTATCCATCCGACCCCTTCGCCACAATGCCTGCCTCATTTCCCGCTATAATGGCCTGACGACCGGGCTGCTTGAAGGGAGTTGAACGAATGATGCATCATACCCGATCGACGCAGAACGCCAGAAACATCACGATATAATTCGTGAGGTTGCAACCAATATGCCATCAAACCATATCTACCTTGAATGAGAATAAAGGAATAATTTCCTATTTTCTTGTTCATATTGGTTCTTAGATGTAAAATTCACACCTAGCAGCCTGTCGGGTTGGGGTACCCTGTGAAGGGGTAAGGC
>NZ_BANF01000175.1 GCF_000964425.1 Komagataeibacter intermedius TF2
CTCAGCAGGCAGCGTTGCTTCAGCACAAGACGAGGGATTTGCTGCTGCGTCAAAGAACCATGCAGGTCAATGCGCCACGACGCCCTTAACGCATTGATAGACTGACCGCTTGCCTTTACCGAATTCAGAACCGGGACTTGTCATTTCCTATGCCTATCTGTGGCGACATGAACACAACCGAGGACTAGAGGAAGGCCGCAAGCATCTGCCCTGCGTCATCGTTCTGACGATAGAGAAAGCAGGCGGTAGGGCAACCCGCGTGACAGTTGCCGCCATCCCCCACCAGCCCCACACTGACTTTCCGCTTCCCTTTTTCGTACAAATGTAATACGTTTGTACTGAAATCAGGGAGGTAGTTATATGTCCGCCGTGACATTCCGCGTCGATGACGCCCTCAAATCAGCTGCCGTTGCAAAACTCTCCGCGCACGGCCTTTCTCTCTCCGATGTCCTGCGCGATACGTTGGCCTATATCGCCGAGACCGGCCAGCCGCCGGTAAAGCGGCGGCTTGTGACCGACGAAGATGCTAGGCTGATCGAAATCGTCCGCGAACGCCTCGCCGATCCCGCCCCCCGCCACCGCATGACGCTGGCGGAGCTCAAGGCCCGCCATCCCGATGACTGAATACGCGATCGAGTTCGATGATCGTGCACTTCGGGAATGGGACGGGCTGGACGGAAGCATTCGCAGGAAATTCGAGAAGAAGCTCGAAAAACTGGTTCTGACCCCGCATTCTCCCGGCAATGAACTGCACGGCGATCTCGCCGGATTCTACAAAATCAAGCTTCGCCAGGACGGCTATCAGGTCGTTGAACAGAGGATCGTTATTTTTGTCATCGCGATGGGGCGCCGCGAGGATGATGAAATCTACACGGCGGCAACAGGGCGCGTTCCGGAAACGCCAGTCACTGCTGCAAACCCTGGTAGACTTGGAACTGACCGATGACTGGCAGCATATGGTCGACAGCACCGTGATCCATGCTCATTCACAGGCAACAGGCGCAAAAGAGGGGGCATTTGGAGGCTTTTGGTCGATCACGCGGCGGCTTTACGAGCACACTCAATGCCCGATGTGACAATCAGGGACGTCTTCTTGGCTTTGTTCTCACCCGCGGGACAGGTTTCGGACTACAAGACCATAGGTGCCCTGATGGAACTGCCTATCACGAACCACAACTGCATGCTGACAGATCGGGGGGCATGACAGCGACATTTTCCACCGGGATCCGCATGATCCATGTGCTCCTGCTGTCATTCCATCATGTAAAGGCCGCAGCGCCCCACAAAAAACAGAGCGGCGGCGTTATAGGAACTGCACCCGCATTGAATGGATGTTCAACAGGAATTTATGATTGCAGTCGTGAGATAGGTTATGGCTCCGAAGATCCATCTGTCTGTCACGAAAGCTACAGATGTACCTAGCCACTTGTTGGCATAACAAAACTTATGGGATTTACAAGTTTGATTGTTCGGGAAGGCAACCAATGATACTTGCGATTAGCGGACAGCAAGATACCCCGTCTCGCCGCGTGACAAGGTAATCATGCCAAAACGCATGGGCATATCCAATTGGAATCCTTGTCATGGACAGACCGCCTCATATATAATCCCATTCTATGGTCAATATATGAGGCAACCTGTCATGTCCGAGACCACGTTTCTCTACTGACGCCTACGATCCGTCCGGACTGATCGCGGCCGAACGGCTGAGTAGCATGCTGCATATCACTCGTGGCGAACTGGCTGCCACCCTGGGCCTGTCCCGCGACGCCGTCTCCAAAAGTGCCCGCCTCGGCCGCCCCACCACCCAGGCGAGGCTGCGCGACATGGTCGAGATCCTCAATCGTGTCCGGCCATGGGCGGGCTCAGCCCAACAGGCTTTCGCATGGTATCGGTCACAGCCCCTGCCCTCCTTCGGTGATCAGACTGTCGAGGCGCTCGTTCGGGAAAGATACGCCGACGCCGTCCGGCGCGCTATCTCGATCGGATTGCAACCGGCGGTTACGCGCGAGGTTTACCGGACGGGTGTTCCGGGCTCATAATCCCCGCTGGTCTTTCACCCCACTGTCAGGCGACGGTGCGGCGCTTCATGGAGGCCGGTTCAACCTGGACGGCACACCTGCCCTTTACACATCTCTGCGGATGGAGACTGCCTGGCTCGAGGCCCAGCAAGGCTTCCCGTTCAAGCCTCAGCCCTTGACCATCTGTGGCTATGACGTCGATAGCGAACCCGTCCTCGATCTGACCGACCCGTCCAATCTTGATAATCGCGGTTTCTCCTCCCCTGCCCCTGGGAAGATCTTGCCGATCAGGGCAAGATGCCGCCCTCGTGGGAACTCGCAAAAATGCTCACAGCCAATGGTGTGGCTGGCATCATCGTCCCGAGTTTTGCCCCCGGAGCAATGGAAAATGACAGGAAGCTGGTCTTCTGGCAGTGGTCAGACAGTCTACCCTCCCGCGTAACCGTCATCGACGATGAAAAGCGTTTGCCAGCAACCGCAACGTCATGGTCGTAAACCGAGAATAAATGAAGGACTTGCGACGATATTAGTCGGTTAAAAGTCCCAACGGAAGCCATTGGGACCATTACGTCACGTCGATCACCAACCATAACAACGGGCGCCCCTCTTTTTGAAGAGCGACAAACAACCAAGCGGCAATTATGCATTCCGTCCTGTAAATGCGTTCATATGAGCCTGAATTTCGAGAGATGCCTCTCCAACGGTCGACGGGTACGTTTGAGCAGTCGTCATCGCCGCGACGCGCTTGTTGTGAAGCGCGAGATCAGCGCCAGCGGTTGGCAATTGTCTAGCTGCCTGCGCCAGACTGATCTGAAGGCTGTTTAAAGGCTCTTTGACGGCATCAATCGAATCACGCATCGAATAAGACGTTGAAGCCTGAACGCTGCTTGGACCTTGATTGTCAGGTGTTTTAAGAAGCTCATCAAGAAAGTCCGGCGCTGCCTGGTCACGTTTGGTTAGAGAACGAATACCAAATAGTTTTCTAAGTGTCGCTATTATTGTCGTATGATCGTAAGGGGTATTGCCTTGTGGCCTGAATACGTGACCCGGCTTTACATATGGTGAGATGATTATTGCAGGGACACGGACACCGAAGTAATCAAAATTAAAACCATCTTGATGTTTATCGTCGGGTGATACTGCTGCTGGTGGAGTCACATGATCATAACATCCTCCGTGTTCATCGTAGGTAATGATTAAAAGTGTCTTATCCCATAAGGGACCATTGCGAACCGCATTATAGACCGATGCAATGAGTTCCTCCCCGTATACGACATCGTGCGCCGGATGCTGGTCATTGGGCATCTTTCTCAAAATGGGGTGAGCAAAATATCGCGGCTCGATGAAACTATACGCGGGTAAAGTCCCTTTTCTCGCATCATTCTCAAACTCCTCAAAATATTTGAAATTCGAGAGCGAGAATTCCCAAAGAGAGGACAAAGTCGTCGATTGCGCAAAGTCATGAAAATATATTTTCCAATCCTTATGAACCTCCCTTAATCTGTTGAATACGGTGGGCATTTCAAACGGGAGCTTGTCCGGATAGTTATTGACCCATCCACCAGACGTGCCCGTATGCGCAAAGATACGGTTTGGCCATGTCTGACATGGCGCAGATGCATGCCAACGGTCTGAAATGCCGAATTCCCGACCCAGCGTCGTCAATACAGGTAGCTGATCGGGGGTGAAGAAATGCATGACTGACTCAGGACTATGCGAACCCGGGCGATCAGGCTGGGCCATATAATTATCTACGAATCCTGACATGTCTGGTAATTTCGAAGCCAAGCTGCCCTTTTCCTGGCGTCCATGAATCTGTTCGTAAATGTCTTTAAATGATTCACCGGGATCAGGATCTGGAATGCGCACCACCTGACGGTCGGTTCCGTCCGTAGTCCACACGGCTATCGATTCGACGGAGCCGTCCGGATGATGCCAGGGATTAGTCTCCGTTCCCGTTAGTCGGTCGATCGGATCGGTGGACGATGGCGACTGTCCAAACATACTATCGAATGACCGATTTTCTAGCATTAATACAACTACGTGCTCAATACCCATTGATTTCCACTCCTTTTATTTTTTACACCATTTAATAAGTCATATATCAGAAAGTTATTTTCTTTTATCTTGTAAATCATACAAATCTCCCGGACCTGAAACCCACGTCTCAGTCATTGATCAAGTCCCAGTTCCCAATGATCACGGGCTGACTGCCCCGCCCAACAGAATGCCAAAAGCCCCCGAATATTGTTACAGTACCAGCTATACTCATACACTAGTTTGTGGGAACTCCGCTAATCCCCTTTTTTTAAACGGGTGACACAAGAGAATGTAGAGAACAAGCCTGCAGTTTCTGTACAGACACTAGCTCGGCATATCCGCGTTGCCCTTCTCCCAACAGTATATCCCGCGTGGCGACGCCACGTAACCCCTGATGGTTAGAGACAGAGATCCAGTCGCAGAAACTGGCCATGACCAAATCGGGTCCCACACCGATGACGCCTCCTTGAGGCACGTTTTCATATCCAATCAATAGGGTAACGGCTTCAGACCCTTTACTCTTCCTTCGGCTCGACTGCGGATGTACCATGACATTCTAAATGTCTGACCGAGACGCCTCTTCTTCCTCGTCTTCACCCGTTGCGTCCATCGGGAGAGACCGCATGTCAGGAAAACAGCAGATGGACGGTCAGCATACGTCCACATCTGGTGCCGTTTAGAGCTGTCCGATGCATCCGGACATCAGGGAAGCGCATCCTGGCAAATGCCCGATATGCGGTATGACACTTCAGCCGATGAGCAGCCCCGATACTATGGAACCAAAGAAGGGAATGGGCCACGACCAGGCGATTCATGATATGGCCTGCCATGATCAGAACCGCCATGCGCCCCAGACCGCTGCCTGGCCGCCTACTGGTGGCCACACGATCTGGACATGCCCCATGCGTCCGCAGATCCGGCAGGACCATCCTGGAAACTGCGCGCTTTGCGGCATTGCGCTGGAGGCGGAGGAACCGACCGAACAGCCTGACGACAATTCGGAGCTGAAGGACTTCACGCACCGCCTGATCGTGGCCCCCGCTCTTGCCATCCCACTCACGGTCGTCACCAATGCGCTTAGGCTCGGCGCCCTACGGACCCGCACCATGCTGGTTCCATATAGTTGGTCCGCTATCTCCCTCATCTAAGACGCGCCGCCGCCCGTCTAACCTGCTCGGGAGCGGACGTTCGTGGTCTTAGTCCATCGCATCTCTTCCGACGAAACCTTCGATCCAGCGTCTCGTCAGGTAGACCATGAAGCTTTGCACGAGTTCCGCACGCGTGGGCGCGTGGCATATGTCAGGCGCACGACGTGGAGCGACATCTCCTCGGTACGCCAGTCGCGCACGGTCTCAACGACACGGCCGTCCGCCCATCTCTCGTGTCCCATGAAGCCGTGATCGCCGTGCCCCGCGCTGTAGGATGTCAGCCACGGTGCTCGGGCAAGCCATACACGCGGCTACTCGATGTCTTCCGACCTCGTCCATACAGTCGGCAAGCGCTTCGCCAAGGCGCACCTTAAAAGTGCCCAGCTACGGTGTGTCGTCAGTTAAGCAGGATCATGATTGAGGCGAACTGCACGGCTGCAAGGAATGTTGACTTCAGTTTATCGTAGCGGGTTGCGATAGCGCGAAACTGCTTGAGTTTATTGAAAATAACCTCTCAACAAGGTTTCGTTCGCTGTAAAGGGAAAAATCGGTTTTCCGTCGTGTTGTTCTGTTGCGTTTTGGCGGGATGACCAGGGTAATCCCGCGCTGTATCAGCCGATCGATCAACCTGTCCGCGTCATACGCCTTGTCAGCAAGGAAAGCATCCGGGTCGATGTTGTAAATGCTGTTTCAAAATTCCCCGCATGTGCTGTCGGAAAAT
>NZ_BANF01000174.1 GCF_000964425.1 Komagataeibacter intermedius TF2
GGAAAAACCAATCTCTGCATTTCAGTGCGCGCCACACAGGGTAAGGGTGTGATGCCGGATGGTACGACGCGTTTTTCCTACAAAGGTCAGCCGATCCATCATTACATGGGGTGTTCGACGTTTAGCGAATACACGGTTGTCGCCGAGGTTTCTTTGGCTAAAATCAACTCCGCATCCAATCCAGAGCATGTCTGTTTGCTGGGATGTGGCGTCACCACCGGGATCGGTGCGGTACACAACACGGCCAAGGTACAGCCGGGAGATACGGTTGCCGTCTTCGGACTGGGCGGGATCGGTCTAGCGGTGATTCAGGGAGCGCGACAAGCAAAGGCTGGCCGGATTTTCGCTATTGATACCAATCCGGAAAAATTTGAACTTGCCAGGGCGTTCGGCGCCACGGAGTTCCTTAATCCGAAGGACTATGACAAACCGATCCAACAGGTTCTGGTGGAAATGACCGGCTGGGGCATTGATCATACCTTTGAATGTATCGGCAACGTCAATGTCATGCGCGCGGCGCTGGAAGCCGCCCATCGTGGGTGGGGGCAGTCGATCGTCATCGGTGTGGCTGGGGCTGGTCAGGAGATATCAACCCGTCCCTTCCAGCTTGTCACGGGTCGTTCGTGGCGCGGCACGGCTTTTGGTGGTGTCAAGGGGCGCAGCCAACTTCCCGGAATGGTCGAAGACGCCATGCGCGGCGATATCGAGCTTGCGCCTTTCGTAACGCACACCATGCCGCTCGAAGATATCAATACGGCCTTCGATCTGATGCATGAAGGAAAATCCATCCGTTCCGTCATTCATTTCTAAGGTCTGTGTCTCGCGGCGCAACATCATTTCCAACGGTTGGAAATTACAGGAGAACAATCATGGCAGTTATTTCAGGTGACGGTGTTTTCTCTCACGTTTTTCTCGGGGCGGTGGATACTGCGGTATCTGCGAAATTCTATGATGCCGCGCTTGCGGCTCTGGGCATAAAAAACCTGGGGCCGTTCGG
>NZ_BANF01000173.1 GCF_000964425.1 Komagataeibacter intermedius TF2
GATGAGATTGGCCCCCATGGCGACGAAGATCATGGCCTGTGAGAGCCTGTTTGGAAATTCGGTGAGGGTGTGATTCAAGCCCTGGATGTGGACGCCAGAGCAGAGAGGCCGGATGGCCAGTATCACCCGCAAGACGAAGCGCTATCCGTCTGACATGACGGATGAGGAATGGGCGCGGATCGCGCCACTGATGCCTGAGCCTGGGCGCATGGGACGTCCGCGGGAAATTGAATTCCGCGAAGTGATCAACGCGGTGCGCTATCTGGTCCGCTCGGGCTGTGGCTGGCGAATGTTGCCGATCCATTTCGGGCATTGGCGAACGGTCTATGGCTGGTTCCGGGAACTGGCGCGGCGTTTCCTGTTTCAGACGATCCAC
>NZ_BANF01000172.1 GCF_000964425.1 Komagataeibacter intermedius TF2
CGTCACTTCACAGATGAGTCAGAGACAGTAGCCCTTGGTATTACGCAAAATCGGCGCCCAATGCCTGGAATGCGACAGCAGTTCCGCTCCTTAACATGCCGTCATTCTGAATTTCTCCGGAGAATTTCTTATGCCATCCGATCTCAATAGCGATGTCGTCATTGTAGGTACTGGCGTAGTCGGCTGTCTGATAGCAGAACAGGCTTTGGATGCCGGGTTTTCGGTGCTCATGCTTGAAGCTGGGCCCCGTGTCAGTCGCGACACAATTGTCGAAAACTACCGTAATCTGGCGCCCACATTGCGCAACCACTGGAATGCGCCGTACCCGCCCAAGCCGTGGGCGCCTCACCTTGAGACACGCACTCCAGACGAGGCCTCTTCTTATCTTGATCTGACCGGACCGAATGCAAAGGCCTACGAGCAGGGGTATGTCCGCTACGCGGGGGGTGCCACCTGGCATTGGGCAGGTATCTGCTGGCGTATGACGCCTGACGATTTACGTCTCAAAAGCCTCTATGGAGTAGGACGCGACTGGGCTTTTTCTTACGATGTGCTGGAGCCTTATTATGCGCGCGCCGAACATGCGATGGGTGTCTGTGGCCCCGGTGATCCGGCTTTACAGTGGCCTCCAAATACAGCGCGTTCGCGGCCCTACCCGATGGGACCCATTCCCTTCGGGCCTGGCGAACAGCGGTTGACCGATGTCGCTGCGACCCTTGGCATGCAGAACCTGCCGGCGCCCCAGGCACGTAATAGTGGCGTTTCGTTTGACGGCCGCCCTCCCTGTTGTGGAAACAACAACTGTTTTCCGGTCTGTCCGATCGCTGCCAAATATGATGCTGCAACAGCTCTACCGCGCATCGAAGCAAAGGGCGGTCAGATCATCACGAACGCTGTCGCGTACCGTGTTGAAACGAATAGTCAGAAGAAGGTCGCGGCAATCCATTATTTTGATTCCGACAAGAATTCACACTCAGTTGCCGGAAAGATCTTCGTTCTCGCTTGCAACGGAATAGAAACGCCCAAGCTGCTCCTTCTGTCGGCTGACGAGAAAAATCCCTCTGGTGTCGCCAATAGTTCGGATCAAGTCGGTCGTAATATGATGGATCAGCCAAAACTGGTTGCGGATGTCGAAATGACTGAACCGCTCTGGACCGGCGTAGGACCTGTCCAGAGCAGCAGTATCATGAACACGAGCCAGGGCGAGTTTCGACGCGACTATGCCGGTGCAATGTTCCGTATGGAAAACATGGCACGGAGTACACTCGGTGGTCTGGCTGCTCTGGAAAAAGGTTTATACGGAAAGGCTCTTGATCAAGAAATTCGCCGGCTGTCGGCCTGCACGGCGCGCCTGACAGTTGAGCACGAACCTCTGCCGCTACCATTTAACCGGCTGACTCTCTCTGACAAACAGGATTGGCTGGGTCTAAGCCGTCCGCGCATCCACTATGATGTCGGCGACTATGTGCGTCGAAGCGCCGAGCAATACACAATACCGCTTCTAAAAAAGCTGGCGGCAGCCCTGGGAGCGACAGATATCAGGATCTCGCCTGAGTTTTTACACAGTGATCATATCATGGGTGGCGTCATCATGGGCAATGATCCGAAGGATTCCGTCGTGGACGTAGATTGTCGTGCCCATGACCATGAGAATCTCTTTCTTCCCGGTGGGGGCGCAATGACCACGGGCGGCAGCGGAAATAGTACAATAACCATGGCGGCATTGGCCATCAAGGCCGCAGATGCGATCATCGGGCAACTGCATCATGGCTAAAATGATGCATAGCAGATTGCCAGACAGGATAACCCTTCTCGGAGCTTTTTGCACCTCGATATTTCTTTACGGCACGGCTTCGGCACAAAGCGACGGATCAACTGATCGAGGCGCCTACATAGCTGTGACCTCCGATTGTGTGGCCTGTCACACAGCGCCTGGCGGCAAGCCGTTTTCTGGCGGCCTGGCAATGAAAACACCGCTTGGCACGATGTATTCGACAAACATTACGCCATCCAGAACATTCGGTATCGGTGATTACAGCGAAGCAGATTTCTCGCGTGCTGTGAGAAAAGGTATTCGCAAGGACGGGCGCAATCTTTATCCTGCCATGCCCTACACGGCATATTCGTACATGACAGATCAGGACGTACACGACCTGTATGTTTATTTCATGAAATCCGTTCAGTCAGTAGAAAGCGCTCCGTCGAAAACGTCTCTTCCCTTTCCGATGAACATTCGGGGTTCGATGATGTTCTGGAATGTGCTTTTTCGTAACGACAGGACTTTCCAACCCGATCCATCCCGCTCGTCAGAATGGAACCGCGGCGCGTATCTTGCGCAAGGACCGGCGCATTGTGGAACATGTCATACTCCTCGAGGATTTCTCATGCAGGAGAAATCCTCCAAGGATTTGGGTGGCGCGAGCCTGGGTGCATGGTATGCACCTAATATAACTTCAGATAAAATAAGCGGGATAGGCAACTGGTCGCGTGAAAATATAAAGACCTATCTAAAAACGGGCCATATTGACGGGCTCGCGCAAGCCGCCGATGGAATGGGAGAAGCGGTCGAACACAGTTTCCAGCATTTGACAGATGCCGACCTGAACGCGCTGGCAACATATCTTGCGACCACGAAGCCTGTTCGTGACCCCGCAGACGGAGAAGTTTCACGCTTCGTGCTGGGAAAGCCTACTTCCAGCGCTGATGAGGTCAGAGGAGGTCGACCTATCCGCTCAGATGATAATCCAAATATATCTGGTGCGGAACTGTTTATGGGCAACTGCGCATCCTGCCACAATTACCGGGCACAGGGCAGTCGGGACGGTTATTACCCTTCATTGTGGCATAACTCCGTCACAGGGGCCTCCAGTCCAGACAACCTGATCGCAACCATTCTGTTCGGTGTTGACCGGCATGTGTCTGACGCCGAGGCTTTCATGCCTGGTTTTGGCGGCAAGAAAACAGATGCCACTCAACTGAATGATTCGGAAATAGCAAAGCTTTCGAAATATATCTTTGATACCTACGGTAGGAAAAATGTCTCCGTGTCGGCATCGCAGGTCGCTCTCATCCGTCATGGTGGTGCTCGGTCACCACTGCTCGTTTTAATCCGTGTCGGTATGGCAGCGGGCGCCATTCTCTTAGCACTCGGGTGCTTCTGGCGTGTACGGAAAATTGTTAAATAAATAATCGAAAGAGGGCTAGTTCTCATGGTCTCAAAAACTCGCACTTCGAGACACTTCATATCCTTGATCGTGGTATGCGCGATCACCGTGGTGTCCGCAGCGACTTCTGCATACGCGCAGGATACAAAAAAAACCGCCGATCTCAAGAAGGACATCGTCGGTGTCTGGGGGCTTGTTTCTTACAAAGTGGAAGACAAAGAGACGGGGCGAACGATTGATGCAATGGGTTCTTCCCCTCGGGGGCGTGTCATTTTTACACCTCACGGGTGGGTCGCATTTAACCTTGAGGGCAGCGATCGACAGCCGCCAAAGACAGATGTGGAGCGCGCCCATCTTATGAAGACTCTCGTTGCCTACATTGGGCGCTACAGGATCGAAGGAAACCAGTGGGTCACGAATGTGCAGACTGCCTGGACGCCCGAATGGGTCGGGACGGAGCAAAGGCGTACCATTGAAATTAATGGTGATTTTGCAAATGTTATTACACCTTGGCGAATAATGCCAAACTGGGACTCGGGGAAGCTCTCCCGCAGTATCATCCGATTTAAACGGATCGAGTGATCTAGCAACTATGTTTAAGCGGATGAGGCAACGCGCCAGGGCGAGCCTGTTTTCAGGATAGCATTTGCGATTGTGACTAGACGTCGTGCAATCGCGATGAGTGGGGTTTGCCACGCTGCTTTATGCGGCTGGCAACAGCTTTGAGAACGGGATTATTGCAGGCAGCTGTCATTCGGTCTGGAACAGGAGGGAGTGGAGAAATCTTCTTCCCCCTGAAATGACACGTTTTCAACGCTGCTTAGCACTACAGTTGTGTTTTGATGCGAGATATGATTCCGTGTGT
>NZ_BANF01000171.1 GCF_000964425.1 Komagataeibacter intermedius TF2
TTTTTGGCCGTTCTGAACCCCTCTTCAATCCGCCATCGCGTGCCTTCGACCTGAACCAGCTTTTCAGGCGTCGTTCCTGAGGGGCACCAGACAGTGAAGTATGCAAGATCCCCGTCGGCTGGGTTCCGGCGCACAAGGAGACCCCGGATCCAGGTTCTGTTGTCGGCCGGGGTATAGTCTGCCCCCTCGAGTTCGGCGAGCGGACACCACAGCCAGTCATACTGACGATCGCCTTTCGTCCCGTGTCCGGCTGACAGGGAGACCCAGTCTTCTTCTGGAGCATCCCGGGCGATATCACGGGCTTCTCCCGCAACCGGTCTCTCTCCCAGGCCCCAGGAGTTGAACCAGTGACTGCCTGCCACCCCCAGAACATACCCTTTTGCGGCATGACGCAGGCTCATTTCGATTTCCCCTACGCCATAGACACTGTCAGCAGCGACCCATTCGAAGGGAAGGCCGGCCTGCAGGCCACGTTCGATCATCTGTCGGGCCAGAGAAGGTTTGGTTGCAAACGTTACGTCCGCAGGAACAGAGGCCGCAGACAGCCGTACCGGATCTGATGTCCAGGCTTTGGGAAGATACAGGGCGCGATCCACGAAAGCATGACCCCGTGAAGAAACATAGGCTGCAAACACACCAACCTGACAGTTCGTGATCTTGCCAGCCGAACCCGTGTACTGGCGCCCTACACCACAGGACGCCTTGCCTTTCTTGAGAAAACCGGTCTCATCGATCACAAGAACCGCGTCTTCATCACCCAGGGTAATCTGAACATGATCGCGGACAATGTCGCGCAGACCGTCAGCGTCCCACTGCGTCCGGCCCAGCAAAGCCTGCTGACGCCAGGGGCCTTCGTCGCCTGCGGCTTCCGCACGTTGCCAGCCCGTCTTGCGCGGCAGATTGCCCAGGAGCGTTTCCAGATAATGCTCCGCTGAGACCGCAACCCGTGCCTGACCAAACAGGGGACGTATCTTTTCCTTGACCGCCCGTAATCCCTCAACCGTCAGCGACAGCGTCTCCTCAACAGACGCGCCACCTGTCATCCTGTTCCGTTCCATACCAACACACGGAATCATATCTC
>NZ_BANF01000170.1 GCF_000964425.1 Komagataeibacter intermedius TF2
TTTTCAACCAGCACATTTGGGGAGATTACAACCAGCACTCACAGTCGGTTGTCGCATTGGGGGATAGTTCAGTTTCGTGCGTGGTATGGGTATAGGCGTCCTCAATCCGGACAGCGCGGGACGCATGGTCATGGTTATGCAGCGACAGCACCACCACGTCACGGGCGGGGTCGTAACGCAGGGTCACGTCCGGCAGACCCTTGCCCACAAACTGGCGGAAAAAACCGTTGGGTCCATGAACGGTTACGGGCAGGCTGTCATGGGCTGTGACTGGCAGGGTCATATCGGACCCGGCGCCCAGCGTATAATGGCGTGTCACCTTGCCATCACGGATACGCAGTACCGCCCCCTGGCTGCCTTCATTCGCAATATGGAGGTGTCCCGGCGCCATCAGGTCCGCATGGAGTCGGTAGGGCAGGGCGCGGGCCGGGCGTTGGCCGGGTTCCTGCTGTGGCAGGGACTGCCGGGCGGGAATGGTGGGCTTGGGCAGCATGCATGACTGACGTGTTTCCGCCAGATAGGTATCCGTCCGCGGCAGGTGCGCGGTCCACCGGCGATCCGTTTGCGCGAAGTCGAAAATGGAGGTCATGTCCCCGCATACGGCCCGTCGCCATGGGGTGATGTTGGGGACCTCTACACCAAAACGCGCTTCAAGAAAGCGCAGGACGGACGTATGGTCGAATACCTGTGAATTGACCCATCCGCCCTTGGTCCATGGTGAAATCACGATCGCAGGCACGCGTGGCCCCAATCCTACCGGGACAGTGTGATAGGATTCCCCCGTGGTCGCGACCGTACTACCGCCATACCGTGGGTCACGTGCGGGGACCGGCGGGGGAACGTGGTCAAAGAAACCATCATTTTCATCATAATTCAGGATAAAAACCGTTTTGGCCCAGACATCGGGATGACGCACAAAGACATCCATCAACTGGGAAATCAGGTGTTCACCGTAACCGGGCGGGGCGTCAGGGTGTTCCGACAGGGCGGCTGGTGGCACGATCCACGAAACCTGCGGCAGCCTGCCGTGCGCGACATCATCTTCAAAGGCGGCGACAAGGTAGCGGCCTTCGGTATCATGCATGTTGGTCGCAGTTGATCCCGGCACGATCATGCGGGCGCGCTGGTATTCCCATGACCGGGGATCAAGGTTGCGGAATTGTGCAAAGGACGCCAGCGGGTTGTCGCCAAAATTGTCATATTCCTGATAAACGCGCCACGATACACCCGCCGCCTGCAGTTTTTCGGGATAGGTGGTCCAGCGGAATGGTTGAAAATCGGCCCGGTCATGCGCCATGTCCGCCGACCAGTTGCCATCATCGACATTCTGTATGGCCTGTAATCCGTCATTGCCGACCGCCAGTCCGTTCGTACCGGTAAAAAAGAACAGACGGTTGGGGTTGGTCGGCCCGAAAATGGAGGCATGATAGGCATCACATACCGTAAATGCATCGGCCAGTGCGTAATAATACGGGATTTCCGCACGGGTGAAGTGGCCCATGGTCATGGCCGTCTTGTGTGGCACCCATGTATTCCAGTCATTCCATGCCGTCTGTGTGTCCTTCCAGCTATGATCAAGGCTGGCAAGGCAGGCGCTGGAGGTATGTGCAGTGTTGAACAGGAAGGGCATGACATGGCCGCCCTTCCCATCCGGTTGTGCAAAGACGCTGCTGCCGTCAGGCAATTTTTCAGCACGGGGATCACCATATCCCCGCACGCCCTGCAGGCAGCCGAAGTAGTGATCGAATGACCGGTTTTCCTGCATCAGGATAACCACATGCTCCACGTCCTGTATCGTACCGGTCACCCGGTTGGGGGCGACCGCCAGTGCCCGTTTCAGGTTTTCCGGCAGTGCCGCCCCGATGGCGGCAGCAGCGCCAAATTTCAGGAACTGACGGCGATTGGCGATATCGGACATGATGTGGTCATCCATAGGCTGCAGGAGGGTTGAAGGTCGGCATGCCGCAATCAGAAAAAGTGCTTGCGCAGGGTAAAGAACACCATGCGCGGCGCACCGGCCTGCAACGTCTGCAGGCTGCCCGTGGGGTCGCTGACAGCAAAGCCTGTGCTGCCGACTGTTGCAACGTAGCGTTTGTCGAACAGGTTGGTCACGTTGATCTGTGCATCCAGACCATGTAGCGCCCAGTTATGGCTGTGGAAGCGGTAGCCGACATTCAGGTTGAAGATGTCGTTCGGCTTGATCCACTGGTCGTTGGTGTAGGTATAGGTCCGGCGTCCCTGATACTGCATGCCGATATTGCCCCAGATCGTACCGTCATCATAACTGATCTGGACGTTGGCCAGGTTACGCGGCATGCCAACCACGCTCTTGCCGCGGGTAGCATAGGTAGTACCACCCGTGGTCAGGTTGTCATCATAGACGGACTGGTTATAAGCGTAGGACACATACAGCGACCAGTTATCCGTAAAACGGTAATTGAAAGCCGTATCAATGCCGCGTGCGGTCACGCCGCCGACATTGGTCAGGATACTGGCATAACCCTGAACGTTCGTGCCGCTGGATACTGGTGAGATAGATGCCAGCCGGTCCTCGAATTCGATGTAGTAACCGGTAATGGACGCCTGAATGCGCCGGTTATGGAAGCGGTAGCCGATTTCCTCGCTATAGGACATTTCCGGGTGCAGCGTTTTCTTTGACGCGGCATAGGCGGCCGATGTCATTGCAAACGGGCTGGTGGCACCCGTGGTCGAGTTGTCAAAGGCGGCCATGTTCCGGGCAAAGTCGGCAAATATTTCATTATGACGGTTGATGCGGTAGTTGGCGCCAAGCTGCGGCAGGAAGCCGTTGGCCGAAGTAATGGAACCCGATGCATATGTATTGGCCACCGGTGTGCCCATGTAGTTGCCTTCCAGCTGGCGGCCCCGGTTATCAACAACCAGCGACTTGAAACCGTAATTCAGTTTCAGGGCCGGAGTGATCTGCCATGTGTCCTGAATATGGAACTGGTAGGTCTTGGTGTTGAAGGCACTCTGCCACTGGGTTTCGAACGGGTTATTGCGGAACCAGTGGACGGAGCTGCCGGTATATTTGTCCGCGCTGAGCGGATAGAAGCGACGTGCCTGTTCAAAATCGTTGTTTTCAAACCAGAAGCCGCCTTCGATCGTATGGTGACCGAGTTCGTAGGACAGGCTGCCTATAAAGCCTTCACGATGAATGTCATATTCCGTGGTACGGACGGAGAGTGGGGATCCGCCAAGGGATGCAGGCGTTGCCGTATACGGCGTGGCGTAAATGCCTTCACCCGTATTGGTATGGCCGTAAACAGTGGCGAAGCCCTTGAGGTGGTCAGTCAGATGGAAATCGAACCTGCCATATCCCAGCACATCCTGACGGAGGCCGGCGGAGTTGTAATAGGACTGGTCCTGATTGGCGATGCCCGCAGGGAAGGGCTTGCCAGTCTGGTAAGCCGTGGCGATCTGCTTGGCCAGGCCATAGTTGTTGGTAATGTTATCGACGTTATAGCCCTTGGTCTGGATCATCTGCAGCGAGAGATCCTGATAATCATTTTCCGCGCGCTGGCTGTAATCACCGAACAGGGTCAGTTTGACCTTGTCACCCAGCGGCTGGATGAACTTGGCATTGGCCTGCTGCTGCTGCTGGATGCCATCGCCCTTCCACTTGTTGGCATCCTGATAGTCATAGGAAACATACAGCCGTCCGCCACCAGGCAGAGTGCCGGAATTGATGCGCCCGAAAGTACGCCACGTGCCATATGATCCGACGGTACCTGCGACATCGACGCCAAATTTCTTGCTGGGGTCGATGGATGTGAATTCCAGCGCGCCACCAAGGTCATTGGATGCCGCGACACCGACCGAACCCGCGCCCTGCGCCAGGCTGGCGGGGCCGTTGTTTTCGGTCTGCAGCGCACGACCGATGGAAAGGCCGTTATCATTACCATAGGCAAGGTTGCCCAGCGGGATGCCATCCATGGTAAAGCCAAGGCGGCTCTGGTCAAACCCGCGGATGATGATCTGCTGCGACCATTCGTAAGATCCCAGCGGATCAGAAGATGTGAACATGACGCCAGGCAGCTTGGACAGGGTCTTGAGCGGACTGGTGCCAGGGGCAACTTCCTGCAGCGCGCGGTGGGACAGCGACTGTGTTTCACGCGCGGCGCCCGCGCCCATGACGATGATTGATTCCGCCTTGGTGGCGGTAACGGAATCCGCGCTGGCATTTGTCGTGATCTTGCCCGCGGAGATTTTGCCACGATGGTCCGTCTGCTTGGTTGCGGGCTGCTTCTGTGCCGTGTCGGCTGCATGGGCGTTATGGAAGAACAAAGAACTCATGCATGTTGTGAGAAGAAGGAACGTGTTCTTTTTCATGCAGCGTGATCCCTCATGACAAGGCCCCGATTGGTGGTGGTTGAATGACGCGGCACACCCTATGTTTGGGGTTTCATGGTGTCTCGTGATGTTTTTATGAAACTATGATTTCAGTATTATTAAATCTGTATATTATGCATTTGTGAAAATAAATTAGTTTTTGTGGAGTTATTTTTACGTAACGTGTTGAGATTTTTTGTGCCAATTTAACAAATAATTACATATAATATTTAAAATTACTTATGGCATATGTAAAAAATGATAGTGGTTCCGTTTGTTTATACAATGTAATTATCTAGATAATACGTTCGCATATAGGGGATCTATATTTCTGAAAAGGAGCGTTTCATGATGCGCATGGACTTTCCACGTATGATGAATACAGAATGTTATATCATTCAGATGCGAAGCATATCTTCATAATATCCTTTATATATAAGGAAAATATTGAAACGATATGGATATGAATTAATGAGATTCGTCCTATTTTCAGATATTGATATAAGATGCGGGAACATACCGTTGTTTTTATGACACAGGTACGGATGTTATCGTAATGGCGGCACATACAGACCATATCCGCAGTGACACTACTGCCGATATCATCTGCGCATAGTATGCGCGCACTCAGTTTTCTGGTGGCCATGTCCCGCCGCAGCACGGTGATTCTTCCTCCATGATGTGCTTCATCACCGACTTTGCCGATCAGGCTGATATTCTGCCGGTGGCGCTGACGGTTGGCTTTGCCACAACTTTCAAAACTGGACGGATTATGGCATGTTGCTACCAGTCCAGCCTGAAACAGGACATGCCGGAGAGAACTCCGTCCCCCTTGAACTGATACGTTCCCCGCGCATCGCACCGCTATCGTGAGATACTTGCGCAAGTCCGATTTGTGGCTACGGTTTCGGTCACTGTCATGTGGCTGAATTCTGGCTTTTCTACGCGAAACATGGCGACTGATACCGGGCCGATACCCGGGATGGAACGGATAAGCCATACTTTGGCACAGAGTTCTGCGGCCTCTGCTATGGCCTCTTCAGTGCGTTGTTCGAACGTGCTGATCTGACTTTCAAGAAACGCTTTGAGACTGTTGTCCATATCCTTCATCCGCAACCACATCACCGTCGACGAGACCGGGTTTGTAGACGGTCATTGTTCCGACAACTCCCTTAATCTTTCCGGGGAAACGGCCCGGCTGGACACCAACCAGACGATATTGCCGTGCAATGTAAGTGTCTGACCGAAAATGAGTTGAGTGATTTCAGAAGGTTATGACTAATGGGCTTGCGAGAACCTGATGAGATCAAGATAGCCTGGACTGAAATCACCCGCGCGCAGTATCAAAGGGACGATCTGGAGTATGCAAGCGACCTTCGCGATGCGGAGTGGGCGCTGATTGCGCCTTTGGTGCCCCAGAGGAAACGAGTGGGGGAGACCACGACGTACGGATTTGCGCCGGGTCATGGAGGCGATCCTGTATATCGTCACGACCGGCGGCCAATGGCGGCAGTTGCCCCGGCACTTTCCGGCCTTCACAACCGTACAGGGCTATTTCTACCGTTGGATCCGCGAGGGACGATGGGAAGCGATGAACCATATTCTCGCAATCCTGTCGCGTACGCAGGACGGGCGAGACGCCACGCCTTCAGTGGGCATTATCGACAGCCAGTCGGTTAAAACTGCTGAAAATGGCGGCCCATGCGGTTATGGTGCGGGCAAGAAGATCAGGGGCCGCAAGCAGCATATCACGACCGACATGCCGGATCATGTCGCTTCGGGGGGCCAGACACAGACTGTCAGCCAGGTGATAATAGTATCAGGCCGCATCGACAAAGCGCCCGACGAGGCTGGTACCGCCAACAAGCAGAACACGCTGTCATCGCAGGATCAGATTGGTGAGGGCATCAGTAAACTTGCTGAATGGCGGCAGCAGCAGCGTTGCCGCATTGAAACGGCCCTGTTGGTACACACCACGGGCATGCGTGAGTGCCATAAAGCCTTCCTTGCCATGATAGGCCCCGATGCCACTGGCCCCCACGCCGCCAAAAGGTAGGTCATCCTGCGCAATATGCAACAGGGTACCATTGATGGAGACGTTGCCTGAAACTGTGTTCTTCAACACCTTGTCGCGCTCAACACGGTTGTCACCAAAATAATACAGGGCCAGAGGCCGGGGACGGGCATTGATGAAGGCAATCGCTTCGTCCAGTGTGCGGTAGGTCAGCACCGGCAGGACGGGGCCGAAAATCTCCTCCTGCATCACCGCCATCTGCGATGTCGCATCCAGCAGCAGCACTGGCGCCAGAACATGATCCGCGGCTGAATCGCTCCCCAGCCGGATCACCTGCGCGCCCTGTGTTTCAGCATTGTCGATCAGACCGCTCAGCCGCTCGTAATGATGCGTGTTGAGAATGGCTGTATAATCGGGTGACCCTGCATAACCGCCCGGATAAAGCTTTTTTACCGCGTCTTGATAAGCTGTGGCAAAAGCATCCTTATCGTCTTCATGAACCAACGCATAATCCGGCGCGATGCAGGTCTGCCCGGCATTGGTCAGCTTGCCGAACGCCACGCGGCCTGCCGCCCGCTGCATGGAAAATCCGGGTTCGATCACCACGGGAGACTTGCCGCCCAGTTCAAGCGTCACCGGGGTCAGATTGCGCGCCGCCGCCTCGGCGACCTTCTTTCCAACCGCCGTGCTGCCGGTGAACAGGATGTGATCGAAGGGCAGCGCTGAGAACGCGGCGCCCACTTCGCCATTGCCGGTCACGACAGAAACCTGTTGCGGCGGAAAGACAGCCCGAACAATCTCGCCAATCATCGCCGATGTGGCCGGTGTGAATTCAGAGGGTTTGAGCATGGCCCGGTTGCCAGCAGCAATTGCTGTCGCCAGCGGCACGAGGGCCAGGGAAACGGGATAATTCCACGGCGCGATAATGCCCACGACGCCCACCGGCTGTCGGATCACCCATGCACGACCGCACTGGAAATAGGCAGATACGTGGCGGCGTTCGGGTTTTATCCAGCGTCCCATATGTGCGATCATGTAATTGATCGACTGCACCAGCGGGATCAGTTCCACGATGGCGCTTTCGCGTTCTGACCGCTGGCCGAAATCTATTTTTAGGGCGCGCACGATGTCACTCCGCCGCTTCAGGATTTCAGCTTTCAGACGACGCAGATCGGTCCGCCGCTGTTTCAGGCTAGGAGGTCCGGCATGCAGGAACGCGGTGCGCTGGCAGTCGAGCATACGGTTTAGGTCAGCGGGCGTAACATCGGACATTTCGTCCTCCATGTTTACAGGAGAAACTTATGCAGGCAGGATATGGAGTATGACGATCTGGTGTCAATGAAAGTTTCTTCTGTAAACATGAGCCTCACGCATGAGTGAAATCAAGGACCGCCCCTACCATCACGGTGACCTGCGCCGCGCCCTGATCGATACGGCGCTGGATATGCTGGCCACAAACCAGAACTGGACCTTCACCCTGCGGGAAGTGGCGCGGCGCACGGGTGTCAGTCATGCGGCGCCCTACAAGCATTTTCATGATCGTGAGACGCTATTGCGCGAACTGGCCCGGATCGGCTTCGTCCAACTCGGGGAGAGTCTGACAGAGGCCGTGTCTCTGGGGCAGCCGTCCACGCGTGCACAATTCGTGGCTGCGGCGCAGGCCTGTATCGGGTTTGCCTGTCAAAATCCCGGTCTTTATCGCCTGATGTTCAGTTCTGATGCCGACAAGACAATAGATCCACAGTTACATGACGCGGCTATGAGCACCTTCGGGATTCTTCTGGATCTTCTGGAAAGGGGACAGCGTGACGGAAGCTTCCGGCCGATTGCGGTCAGCGCTCTGGCGGCGGCAAGCTGGGCGCAGGTACACGGTCTGGCCATGCTGGCGATCAATTATCAATTACTTGAAGAAAAGGTCGGATCCACTCCAGTTCCGACTGCACTGGACGTGCTGCTGGATGGCATGTGCCGCAGCGATTGATTGGGCTACGACGTGTCGGCTTTTTAGAACGAGTGGTAGGGCCTGTTCGGGCTTGATCCAGTCTGCTGCGGCAGCGATGTGGATGACCGCAAGAAACGATGTTGCTGTTTTTTCATATCTGGTTGCGACAGCGCGCCACTCCTTGAGGCGAGCCCAGAGGTTCTCAACGAGATGCCGACACCGAT
>NZ_BANF01000169.1 GCF_000964425.1 Komagataeibacter intermedius TF2
CGCGAGGCGTACGAAAGTCTGGGAAGACCGAACCCGCGACACCGAGACTCAGTTATGGGGAATTTGCAACTGGCGCTGCCCTGAGGCGCCTCTGAGCGGGGTCACGTGGCGACATTCGTGACGCGACAAAGGGTGTTTCCCGCTGATCCTACACATGAAGATGACAGGATCTTCAGGGCCAGGTGCGCGCTTTCCGTCGTTTTTTCGCGTTTTACGTAAGCCTGTCGGTGCGCCGGAACGAGACGGTTCCGGCAGGCATCGGGTTATAGGGTCATGTCTGCCGATCATCATGCTGATCTCCCGGCCAGATCAGTCGTCCGTGGCGGTCCTCTGGGCTGGCACCAGCGGGGAAGGATCGGGATGACGACCATCGGACCACCACAGCATGGGCAGGGCGGTGGCATGACCGGTTCGGGTTCCGTGACTTCTGGTGCTGGCATGGGTATGACCTTCAGCAGGTCCCGCACCCGAGCGAGGCTGGCCTTGCGATTGGAACTGGCCAGCAGGCCATAATGGCGGATGCGATGAAATCCC
>NZ_BANF01000168.1 GCF_000964425.1 Komagataeibacter intermedius TF2
CTTGCCTGCCATGCCAGCGGGCATCAGTAAGCGGCCTCCCTGTCAAGAAAATCGAGCAGTTCCGCGATTTCCCCGGTTGAGAGCATGCGCCCACGACAGTCCTCGCTATCGCGGGGAAAATCGAGCGGCTCACCACCATGGTCACGGTTGCCGGCAC
>NZ_BANF01000167.1 GCF_000964425.1 Komagataeibacter intermedius TF2
CTGAATCAAAATTCCCTACACAAATCAATGGGTCCTGAGCCTAGAGATGGGAGCAGACCTGACAATGATCGGTCGGATGCTGGGTCATAGCGACATCAAGACCACCTCCCGCTACGCCCATCTGAAGCGGGAAAATGTCAAACGCTCGACGGATCAGGTCGCCCAGCGCATTTCATCCGCGCTCATCGATGCAAGGACACAAGCCTGAATGCAGATGACACCCAATCAACGTGCCTGTTCGTCAGCATCGACCTGCGTTTTACGTCTCGGGAAAAACCAGCGCATAGCTTGTGCTTCTTCCTCCTGCCGCCTCCCTGGCCAGAATATTACGCGACACGAGATCATTAATATCTCGCAGGGCTGTGTCCGGCGACGTCTTCGCCAGCTTCGCCCATTTGGATGAGGTCAGCTTACCCTCGAACCCGTCCAGCAGACGGTTCAGCATGAGGCGTTGCCGGTCATTGATTGATTGCCCGGCCAGACTGTCCCAGAAACGGGCTTTCTGGATGACTTTTCCCAGAACCAGCTCAGCACGGTCAAAGGCACGATCCAGAGCCCCCAGAAACCAGTGCAGCCAGGACGTGATATCCATATCCCCCTTCTGGGTAGCCTCAAGGATTGCATAGTAATCCTTCCGGTCGTGGCGGATCTGGGCTGATAGGCTGTAGAACCGCTGGTCTGTCTGTTCCGAACGCGCAAGTATGAGGTCGCCGATGGCCCGCGCCATGCGCCCGTTCCCGTCTTCAAACGGATGGATGGTGACAAACCACAGATGTGCAATGGCAGCCTTCAGCACCGGGTCCAGTGCGTGCCCGGCATTGCACCAGTCGAGAAAGGCCTGCATCTCCGCGGGCACCCTGCTGGCTGACGGCGCCTCATAATGGACCTTCTCCCGTCCGACAGGGCCAGACACGACCTGCATCGGGCCGGTTCTGTCATCACGCCACTCTCCCACCAGAATGCGTGCCATGCCGTTCCTGCCAGTCGGAAACAAAGCCGCATGCCAGGCGAACAGCCTTTCTTCGGTCAAAGGCTCAGCGTAATGCCGGGTCGCATCCAGCATCATCTCCACGACGCCTTCGACATCCCGATCCACTGGCGCCAGCGCGCCAATATCCATACCCAGTCGCCGGGCGATGGAAGAACGCACCTGCTCGCGATCGAGGTTTTCACCCTCAATCTCGCTCGACTTGATGACGTCTTCCGTCAGGGTCTGAAGCACGGCTTCTGACCTGAAATCGAAGCCGAGACTTTCCATACGCCCCAGAAGCCGACCCTGCCGGTGACGCACGGCGGCCAGTTCATGGGAAATGGTATCCTTGTTCCACCGGAAGCCGGGCCAGTCTTCATGCTGATGAATGTATCGCGCCATATTCCCTGCACCCCTTGCGGAGAATATGGCGCTTAATCACCGCAAACCGCAAGGCTATATCCGCATGATATGCGGCGAATACGTCCATTATTCAACGCACACACAGGCCGAGCGCCTGGCAGAGGAACTCCTGCTGCCTTTTCCACCTCTTCCGAAAGAAGCCGTGCCGCCTTTTTAATTCCGGCAGCAACACCAGATCATCGACGGAAAATGACAGCAATGGGGGGAGCCCGCCTGTCCGCTATAGGAAGCTAGCTATGGGAAAATGGACACGGTACCACCGATGAGGAGACTGACGGCTCTGGTCATCGTCCATAGGCATTTTCAGGCACAGTCCCAGAGTATCTTGAATTAGATACAGTCAGAATTAAGTGGGCCGATAGATTTTGTCCTAAATGTGTGCCCACGCGTGCCTCGACCGTGGTCAAACACTACGATTGGTCATATGGTTGGGGAATGACGCGTCCTGATCCCTTCACAATTCCCGAGTGGAAAGCGTTGCACCGCGAGGCATCTCTGATCAGTCAGATACTTGGCTCTGGTGCAACCGCATTAAGTCGTGCGAGTTATGGAAGCGGATTCGGTGAATACTATACTGCCTTCTTCGGACTTTCGGTTGGAATTGAACGGCTGGCAAAGCTTATATTAGTTGCCAATTACGCACTGGAGAATAACGGAGCCCTTCCAGGGCAGTCGGTCGTTCGCAAATATGGCCACAAATTGAGGGAGTTGATAGCGCAGGTCGGCATGATTGCTGAAAAGCGTAGTATCACCGTACCTCACATCGGCCCTGACCATCCTATCTGCACTGCTGTCATAAACTGCCTTGACGCATTCTCGGATGCCTCCAAGGGCCGCTACGCCAACTTCGAGGCGATAGGCAACCCTTCATTTGACCCAGCAAATGAGCCCGTCAACAAATGGTGGACCGAGGTTGTTGAGCCAATTCTCGATAATCATTATCGAGGGAAGAAAGGTGAAGCTGTTGTAAAGAGACGCGCAGCTCAATTCGGAGCGATGGCCGATTGCTACATGTTTGTCCTGTTCACAGATGAGACCGGCAACGTGATGTCGGACGCGACGACTGCTTCCGAACGCACTGGACAGACGAAATGGGCGCAGAATTACGGACGCTTTTACACGCTTTCGGTTGTCAGATGGCTCTCCTACATTTTCGACGAAATGACCCACATGGCTGGCTATCAACCGGGGCTGGAAAGCCTATTCGGACACTATGAATTTTTCCGAACTTACATGGTCAATAACCATTTCTTACTGAAACGCAAGGTCTGGCCTCTTACCTAGACTTGATACGGTTTGGTGCTTGGCAGAAGTGATTATGTCACTTTTGCGGAGTATCTGTAGTAGGTTTGATTTTCGGCGGGATTGATCCAGACATTGCCTTTTCCCGGCTCGGTTGATCTACTGCTCCGCTCGCGCGGCATATCTGATATTACGAGAATACAAATTTAAGGGGACAACCATATTTAATGGGCACCTGCACACGAAATGTTCCCATCCCCATTTAGTGTCCGGTCTGGGAATAGTGATCTTGTAAGTTTAATGACCAATATGAAGGCGGATGCTGCCCGTCCGCTTCATTCACCAGCCCATAAATGATCCCGTCCAGACGCAGCCTTCTATCTGGACCTAGAATACCGTGCCGTGCGCCTGCCCTCAATTTCATTGACCGAAATTGGCAAAGATTGTCATTGTTGAGATTGGAGGCACCGATGGCAACAATGAACATATCCCTGCCCGACCCCATGAAGGAATGGGTGGAGGCTCAGGCCAGGACGGGACGCTACAGCAATGCGAGCGACTATGTCCGCGATCTGATCCGGCGTGATCAGGAAGCCCGTGCCGTGCATGATGAAATCCAGACCCATATCACGGCCGGTCTGCGTAGCGGCGTCGGGACCAGAAGCATGAAGCAGTTGCTGCAGGACGCCCGGGCTGCTGCCGGGACGACGGATGCCGACCTGTAGAAAAACACGGCTTGCCGAAGACGACATCATCGGCATCTACATGCAGGGCGTGAGGGAATTCGGGCCACGGCAGGCCGAGGCCTACCATGCAGGTCTGGCGGACACGTTCGACCTTATTGCGTTACATCCGCAGCTTGCGCCGGAACGTCGCGAGTTCGCCCCGCCGATACGGCTGCACCGCCATCGGGCTCACCATATTCTCTATCTTATTGACGACAAAGGGGTCCTGATCGTCCGCGTGCTGCCACGGCTACAGCGCTGGGAACGGCTTGTGGGCACAGACTGAACGGCCCGCGCGCTGAACCTGCCTCACCGTTAGTCGCCAACGCCTGTCATCCTGCCTGCCAACGCTGGCTTTCTGCCGCGTCGCTGTTTCTGGAAGGCCCGATCGGTCTCCATGAAACGTCCGACCATGAGCGGCACCAGCCTGGCCGCATCGGGAATGGCATCAGCCGCCTCACCTGCGCTTCCCGAGACCAGTTCCGCATACAGCAGCAGATCACGATGTATCTCGGCTGGCAGTTCAATCGTCAGCTTGACCGGCCGACTGTCAGGAATGGTGCTGATACGGAGTTTTGTCATGGCGTTGCCCCTTCATGCGGATGCCAGGGTTTCAGGACCAGATCGCGATTGACGATCAGGGTAAACGGCAGGCCGGGCCGGTCGGTCAGCGTGGGTTGCACATCCATGCTGCGGTCGATCAGGCGGTTGCCTACCATGGAAAACCCGTTGCTGGCGCCGCTGCGGATCGCCTGAAGCAGGTTGTTTTCACCCCATGATGTCCCGGCTTCGGACCCAACGCTCAGCATGGTTGTCACCAGCGCCGCCCTGAAAAGCTGGCCCCAATGCTGGTCCACCAGATCCTTGAGCCCGGTCTGGCCGATCGCATCGGCACCGGGGATCCTGTCGAGCACGATGCTTTCGCCATCGGGACGGATGAGACGGGTCCAGATCACCTGCGTACGCCGCTGCCCGAATGAAACACTGCTGTTATAGGTGCCAAACAGGGTACTGCCCTGCGGCACGAGCAGGTAGCGTCCGGTCAGACTGTCATAGACGTTCTGTGTCACATGCCCGATCAGTTGCCCCGGCAGGTCGGAACTGACTTTCGAATTAAGCGCGCCTGCAATCACCGTTCCCGCCTGAATCACGTATGGGGAAACAGGCGGCGTCAGGAGATCCGGGCTGACCGTGACACGATCGGGCTGTCCCGCCAGAAAGGCGCGGTTGGCGGCCTGCCGGTC
>NZ_BANF01000166.1 GCF_000964425.1 Komagataeibacter intermedius TF2
CCAGCCGCGCATGGCCGTCGCCTGACGGGACTGGCTGGCGGCCGGCCCGCGCGTCACAGCCATCCGTTGGCGCGGGCAATGCGGCCAGCCTCGATCCTGTTGGCCGCCCCCAGCTTGCTGGCGGATTCAGACAGGTAATTGCGCACCGTGCCCGGCGACAGGTTCAGCGCAAGCCCGATGGCCTTGTTCGACAGGCCTTCCTCGGCCAGACGCAGGATATCGCGTTCACGTTCGTTCAGCGGGTCGGGCTGGGCGTCCCATGCGGTCTCGATCAGTTCGGGGGCCAGCACATTGCGCCCGGCGGCAACCTGTCGCACGGCGTCCGACAGCACTTCGATCGGGCTGTCCTTCAGCAGGTACCCACGCACCGATGCCTCCATGGCGCGACGCAGATAGCCCGGCCGACCAAAGGTCGTGACGATCAGGACCTGCGTGGGCAGATTGTGCGCATGAATATGCCGCGCAACCTCGATCCCGGTACAGCCGGGCATTTCTATGTCCGATACGATCACGTTCGGGCGCAGTGTCTCCACCAGTTTTATGGCGTCATGCCCGTTGGTCGCCTGCCCGATGACCTGCATGTCCTCTTCCAGTCCCAGCAGGGCTGCAACCGCACCCAGCACCATGGTCTGGTCTTCCGCAATCACGATGGAAATCATGTCCGTTCTTCCCGCATGCGGGCCAGCAGGCACGTGCCCTGCCGGCTACTTTCAATAACCAGTTCCCCCCCGGCCGCCTGCAGTCGCGCCTGCATGCCCGACAGGCCACGCCCGAAACGGTGGGGGGATGTTCCCGTTCCGTTATCCAGTACCGACAGGGTAATGACATGCCGCCCCGACAGCAGGCGGATCGTGCTGGCCGTGGCGCCGGAATGGCGGATGACGTTGGTCACGGCCTCCCGCAGCGCCATGGCGAGGACGGCGTCACAGGGCGGGGGGACGGTTTCGAACGATCCGGACACCGTGCATTTTATGCCCGCCGCCTGCAGGGCCGCGCGGGCATGCCCCAGTTCATGGACCAGGGTTGCGTTCGTCATGCCCGTCAGGGCCGCGCGCAGTTCCGTCAGTCCCTGCCGGGCAATGGTGGCGATATTGCGCACTTCTTCCGTCGCGCGCGCGTCATCATGCGCCGCAAGCCGCGCGGCCAGATCGGCCTTCAGCGCGACAAGGGTAAGGGTCCGGCCCAGCAGGTCATGAATGTCACGGGCAATGCGCTCACGCTCGGTCGTGCGGCTGAGCAGGCGCACCTCGTCCTGCGCGGCCAGAAGCGAGCGGTTCTTGTCCTGCAGCATGGCCGTGCAGATGCACCATGTCCCCACGCACAGCCCCATGATGGTGGTCGGCAGCCAGTTGGGCCAGAATTCATGCGTAAACCAGACGAACCCGATGATCAGCAGCAGGAAGGAGATGATCGTGACCGCCGCCAGCATGACCGGCCGGGCCAGCCCCGCCAGCGCGCAGGCATAGACGATGAAGATTTCCCACCGTCCATGGAACGGGCTGATCATGAATGCGGCCAGCAGCACGGCGCAGCCATACAGGCAGGGCGTGAAGGAGCGGGTCGTCATGGCTTCCCACACCCCGCGCAGGAACAGCGCCGAGATCGTCAGGATGCCCATCCCGCCTATGACCAGATCCTGCCGGGTATGGGGCACCCACACCCACGGCAGCGTATAGACCGGCAGGAACAGCAGCGAGAGGCATATCGCCAGATGCCACGCCAGACGCGGCAGCCGGTTCTTTCTGCCCGGTGGGGGCAGGCTGGCGGGGGCAGGGGTATCGTCCATCATGTCCATGTCCCCCCGCGCCACGGCATGGGGGGCGTGCGCATCCGGCCGGGCTGAAACCGGGCGTGGGCTGTCTTCATGCTACCTTACCCCTTGCGACGGAACCGGCGGGCGCACTGGTCCATGACCAGATAGACCACAGGCGTGGAATAAAGCGTCATGACCTGGCACACAACCAGACCACCCAGAATGGCAATGCCAAGCGGGCGCCGCATTTCCACCCCGTAACTGTTGCCCAGAACCAGCGGCACGGCCCCCATGGCGGCCGCCAGAGTAGTCATAAGGATCGGGCGGAAACGCTTGACGCAGGCCATCTCGATGGCGGTGGCCACCGGCAGCCCGCCCTCACGCTGGGCCCTGAGCGCGAAATCAACCACCAGAATCGAATTCTTCGCCGCCATGCCCACCAGCATGATGACGCCGATCATCCCCACCAGCGAAAACGCCTCCCCACACAGCCACAGGCTGCCCGTCGCCCCCAGCATGGCCGATGGCAGGGTGGAAATGATGGTCAGCGGCTGGCTGTAGCTTTCATACAGTATGCCCAGCGTAATGTACATCACCACAATGGCCGACAGGAACGCCAGCACCTGGTTGACGATGGCGGCATGAAAATCGGCTGACTCGCCAACAAAGGCCCCATGCACGCCTGCCGGGACATGCAGACGCAGCATGCTGCGCTGTATGGCCTCTTCCGCCTGGCTGAGCGATCGGCCCGGCGCCAGGTCAAAGGAAATCGTGCCAGCAATCGCACCACCCTGGTGGCTGATGCTCAGGGGCGTGCCCTGCCTGCGCAGGTAGGTCACGTTGCTTAAGGGAATCATGGTTTCGGTGGCGGATGACACCGCCGAGCCACTTGATGCGCCCGCACCACCCGCCAGCCGGTTGGCAATGGAATTGCGGAAGGACTGCTGGCTTATGGCCGCAAGCCCGGTCAGCGACGCGGCGTCGGTGCGGGTCACGCGGATGGTGTTGGACACCGTGCCGCCGCCTGCCGACCCGCCCGCGGTCGATATCCACATGTCATGCACGATATCGGGATTTTCACGGTACTGCGCCGCCGTTTCCATAACGACATGATAGGCCGTGAACGGCGTGGAAATGTTGGAGGCCGTCCGCTCCCCATACGCATCATACAGGGAGTTGGAGATCAGCTGCGGCGTGATCAGGTATCGCGCGGCGGTATCACGCGCGATGTCCACCATAAGGGAATCCGCATTGTCCTCCACCCGCGTGGTGACGCCCATAAGGTCCGGCTCCTGCCGCAGGGCATCCGCCAGACGGGGCACCCAGGTGTAGACATCATCCGCATTGTCGGAGTGCAGCACGTAGCTGTAATTCCCGTCATGCTGCCGGCCGCCGCCACCATTCATGTCGCCCGCATTGGACAGGTTGACCTGTATGCCCCCGATCGTGCGCAGGGACGCACGCAGGCGCTGGCTGATTTCATCGGGCGTGGAATGGCGCTGGCCACGGTCCACCAGCTGGATGAAGAACTGCGACTGGTTGGTCGCTTCTTCCCCCGTCAGGGCAATGACATCGCGGATATCGGGGTCGGCGCGCAGCCGCCGCACCACTTCGCGCGTGCGTGCGGACATGGCCTGAAAGGAAATGTTCTGGTCCGCCCGCGCATATCCCTGCATGATGGAAATATCCTGCGCCGGGATCATGGTCTTCGGAATATGGGTCATGATGATGACACTGCCCACCAGCGTCAGCGGCAGTGACAGGATCACCAGCCACCTGTGGCGCAGCGCGTAATCCAGGCTGCCGCCATACCATGCCGTGCAGCGCACGAACCCCCGGTCCAGCGCCTGACCCAGCCGGTCACGCCAGCGATCCCCGCGCGCGGGGGCATGGCGGTGCAGCAGGTGCGCGCCCACCATCGGCGTCAGGCTGAGCGACAGCAGCAGCGACACGCTGACAGCCAGCACCAGCGTCATGGCGAATTCGAACAGGATCTTTCCCGGCGTGCCCCCCATGAACAGCATGGGCAGGAATACCGCAACCAGCGAGACGGTAATCGCCACGATGGTAAAGGCGATTTCCTCCGCCCCGGCAAGGGTCGCCTGCATGCGGCTGGCGCCGGCTTCCATGTGGCGGACAATGTTTTCCACCACCACAATGGCGTCATCGACGATAAAGCCGGTGGCGATCGTCAGCGCCATAAGGGACAGCGTATCGAGGGAAAAACCCATCAGGTACATGCCCGCCACCGCGCCCGCCAGCGAAATGGGAACGGTAATGACCGGTATGACCGTCGACCGCCATGACTGCAGGAACGCAAGAACCACGACAGTGACAAGGACAATGGCGAAAAACAGGGTGAACTGCGTATCCAGCAGGGCCGCGCGGATGGTCAGCGACCGGTCACAGGTAAAGTCCAGCCTGACATCCGCCGGCAGGGCCTGCTGCAGCAGGTGCGTGCGCGCCTTGATCTGGTCGGTAATGGCAATGACATTCGCACCGGGCTGCGGGCGGATGATGGCCACCACGGCGGGGTCATCATTCGCCCATCCGGCCCGACGTTCGTTTTCGGGTCCGTCCTCCACATGGGCGACATCCGCCAGCCGGACGGGGCGCCCGCTGCGGTAGGCGATGACCAGATCGCGGTACTGCGCCGCAGTCCGCGCCTGATCATTGGTGGCCAGCGTGAAACGCCGGTCGCCCGTTTCGATCACGCCCTTGGGGGTATTGGCGTTGGCCGACGCCAGGGCCGCGCGGACATCTTCATACCCGATCCCGAATTTGTACAGCATCCACGGCTGCACATCCACGCGCACCGCAGGCTTGGCAGTGCCCGCCACCTGCACCCAGCCCACGCCATGGATCTGGGACAGCATGGGCAGAAGCCGCGTTTCCGCCATGTCGCGCAGCTGGTACAGCGGACGGGTGGGGGAAGTCAGCGAGGCGATCATGACCGGCATGGAAGCCGGATTGGCCTTGTAGTACTGCGGGGTAATGCGCAGGGTCGGCGGCATGTCGGCGCGCGCGGCCTGAATGGCGGCTTCCACGTCCCGCGCGGCGCCATCGATATTGCGCGTGTCATCGAAAAACATGAGCAGGAAGGCAAAGCCGTCGTTTGAATCCGACTGGATCGTGCGCAGCCCGGCAATGGTGCCCAGGCGACGTTCCAGCGGGGTGGTGACGGAACTGGCCATCTGCTGGGGGGAACTGCCCGGCTGGCTTGCGATGACATAGATGACCGGCACCGAAAAATTCGGCATGTCCGCCACCGGCATGGCCCGATACCCCACCACCCCCGCGAACAGCAGGGCCATGGCCATAAGCAGGGTGCCGACGGGCCGCAGTATGAAAGGCCGACAGATATTCATACCGGTCGCCTACCGGTTCGTATCGCGCTGGATGAAGGCGGGAAGGAAGGGGTTGTCCTTCTGCAGCACAGCCTTCGTGGGCAGGCGCGACGTATCCCATCCCCCGCCCAGCGCCTCGACCAGGTTCACGCTGGCCACCATGCGCTGCTGGCGTATGCCCAGCACCGTTTCCGCGTCACCCAGCGCCGTCGTCTCGCTGGTAATGACGGTGGTATAGATCGTAATGCCAGCCTGATACTGGTTGAGAGAGACCTCCACCGTCCGGTTGGCCAGATCCAGCGCCGCGGCCTGACGCACGTCTTCATCAGCCAGTATCCGCAGGTTGGACAACTGGTCTTCCGTGCTCTGCAATGCCGAAAGCACGGTCTGGCGGTACGTGGCGACCGCGCTGTCATACTGGGCATCGGCCTCATGCACGGCGGCGGTGCGTGACCCGCCGGAAAACAGGGTTTCCGACGCGGCGGCCCCAAGGGACCAGACGCGGTTGGCCATGCTCATGAGCGAGGTGACCGGATCGCCACCACTCTGTTCATAGCTGGCGTTGATGGTGATGTCGGGATAGAAGGCCGCCATTTCGGCCCCGATCATGGCGTTGTATTCTTCCATTTTCCGCTCGGCCGACGCGATATCGGGGCGGCGCTGCAACAGGTCGGCCGGAACGCTGACGGGAATGGGGGGCACCTCGCGCGTCAGCGGCGCAGGCGCGATGGTGACATCGGCGGGTGGCCTGCCAATCAGCACCGCGATCGCATGTTCATACTGCGCGCGGTTGATCCCCGCCTGTATCAGCGATGCACGGTTCTGTTCCAGCGTCGTGCGCGCCTGCAGCACGGCAGTCGGGTCATTTATGCCCGCGTTGAACCCGTTTTCGGTAATGGCCAGCGCCTGTTCATTGAAATGCACGTAACGCCTCAGCAGGTCCTGCAGGGAATCCTGGTACCGCAGGTTGAAATAGGCGATGGCAAGCTGCGCCTGATACGACAGCGTGGCATTGGCCAGGTCGGCGGCACTGGCCTGCGCCGCCGTGACCTGTTCCTGTATCTGCCGCCGGATCTTGCCCCATATATCCAGATCCCAGCTGGCGCTGGGGCCGATGTCATAGGTGTTGTAGGCAGTTCCGGCCTTGGCATAGTTACTGCCTGAGGAAGACAGCGAACCCGCACCATGCCCGTCACGGTTAAAGCCCAGGCTGCCGCTTATGGTCGGGAAAAGCTGCGCGCGCACGCTGTCGATCAGGGCGCGGGCGTTGCGGTAACTGGCCTCGTACGCCTTGACGTTCTGGTTGGACAGGGCGACCTGCGCCTCCAGCCCGTCCAGCACCGGATCGTTATAGATCCGCCACCACTCCAGCTTGGGCCGGGCTGCCAGCTGGGGGGACGCCTGCTTCCAGCCCTGCGCGGGCCGCAGTTCCTTGAACTGCGTGGAAATGATGGCGTCTGGCCGGTGATAGCGTGGTCCCACCATGCAGCCCGCCAGCATGAGCGGCAGCACGATACCGTAAAACCTGGAAATCATGCCGGGTCCTTCACGTCGGGGAAAGAAGATGGCCCGCCCCGCCCCAGACGTCTGGCGAGCTTCTGGCTGATGCCATCCATGAGGAGATAGATGAC
>NZ_BANF01000165.1 GCF_000964425.1 Komagataeibacter intermedius TF2
GCGGAGACGGTCGCCTGTCGCGATATCTTCGACCGCAACATCGTTTTCCTGGCCGTCAGCGCCAATGCGATGCGCCTGTTTCGGCGTGAGATCCAATAGCGCGCGGATCGCGTTGCCGGTTGCGGCGCGAGCGCGCAGTTCCAGGACCTGCCCAACCAGCACGAGTGCCACCACCACGCCCGCGGCCTCATAATAGACCGGAAGGCTGCCGTCAGGCATCCGGAAGGTCGCGGGGAAGGCGTCGGGAAAGATCGTTGCCACGAGGCTGTAGCCAAAGGCCGCACCCACGCCGAACATGATCAGGGTGAACATGTTGAAATGGCCGGTGCGTAGTGAGGCGAGACCGCGCTGAAAGAACGGTAACCCGGCCCAGCAGACGGCAGGCAGCGTGAGCGCGAGTTGCACCCATGGCGACAGCACAGGCGGCACAAGATGCAGACCGACATCGCCTCCCATGGCGATGAGCATGAGCGGAATGGCAAGCACCCCGGCCACGATCAGGCGGCGCGTAAAATCCCTGAGTTCGGGATTTTCCTCATTGTGCCCGGTCGGATCCTCCGGCTCCAGCGCCATGCCACAGAGCGGGCAGTCTCCGGAGTGATCCTGCCGGATCTGCGGATGCATGGGACAGGTCCAGATTGTGTGGTTTCCGGCAAGAGAGGGCATTTCGTTCGTGGACGTATGATGGTCATGGCCGGTATTGCTGCCCGATTTCTGACCATGTTCCATTGCTGGCATCGCCGGAGCATTACCAGTTTTCTCTGCAGGTTCCAGCGCCATGCCGCACTTAGGGCATTTTCCCGGATGCGTTTCCCTGATTTCCGGGTGCATCGGACAGGTCCACGCCGTCTGGCCTGCCAGGGACTGGTCATGGGTAATGGACGCCTCGTCCGCCACGAAAGCTGCGGGGTCTGCCCCGAATTTCCGCTGGCAGTGTTCACTACAAAAATAATAATCGTGTCCATCATGCAGCGTGTGCAATTTTTCTGTCACAGTATTCACACTCATGCCACAGACCGGATCATGTACGGTCCTGGGCACCATCATCTGCCGATCATCCTGTCTGGTATCCGTCATGCGTGTTGCCCCGATGGAAGCGGCTGAATTTCAGACTGCGATGGAACAGGCATTGAAACCATGTCACAGCACAGACAATGAAACGACCACTTTGTCGAGACAGTTGCCCGCATACCGGTGATCCCCCAAAAGAGCATACATTCAGCGATTACATGATCGTCAGCAGGCATTGACCTACGTCGCTGTTACAATCAGTGTCTGGAATGAACGTAATCTTAGCTTCTGGACTGATGACCGACCTTATTCGAGACCTCATTCTTCGCTGGCGGGACGATCCGGCAGCAACCTATCAGAGCTGGTTTTTATGGGACGAGCGTATCAAGAACTTTCGCTCCATCCGCAGAGGGCTGCAGCAGGTTGTCACCGAGATTGCCGCTGGTACGTTCGGGGTCGCCTATCGTGGCTCCTCACTGGAAACAGTTGTTCATTCGATTGCGGAGCAGCGTCAGATTTTCAAGGGGGCAGATCATGCGTTCCTTTGGAAGCCGAAGCTACGAATTCCAGATATCTACGAGAATCCCGTCAACCAGAAAGCGTTCGGTCAGCTTCTCGATACCTGTCTGTGCTGCAATACTGAAGAGCACGTGGTTTCGGCCATTCATGCGATTGATGCTCGCAAGATAAAGGGACTGGGACCAGCCGTCGCCAATCTGCTGTATTTTCTGCATCCGACAATCATGCCGCCGTTCAACACGGCGATCGTGAAGGGCTATAACGCTCTGACCGGATCGAAGGTGAAACTGGGGCGATGGGAAGAGTATCTCGCCATGCGGCAGGGAATCCTGAAGCTGAATGCGACCTATCGTTCACTGCTTTCCAATGATCTGGGCGCCATCGGAGGACTGCTGTTTGACCTCGGTAGCGGACGCTATACAGCGCCACCTCTCGAGGATGACGAAACCGCGCGAAAGCTTTGGGAAGCCGATCTCCATCAGGTAAGGGAGCAGAGCGCGAAAGAAGCCCGGATCCTCGCCGCGGAGCGGGAAACGGATCATACCCATACCGAGATTCAGGGCTGGCTTCGTGATCTGGGGCTTTCCCTGGGGTATGATGTCTGGATTGCGGCCAATGATCGCAGTCGTCCATGGCAGGACGGTAAATTGGGAGATGGCTGCCTGTCGGTGTTGCCAGGGTTCACGACAGAAACGCAGGGAGCGGAATCCGTGCGCCTGATCGATGTCCTGTGGCTGGACCAGGAAAGCCGCAGGATTGTTGCAGCATTCGAGGTCGAACATTCAACGACCATCTATTCCGGTATCGTGCGGATGCTGGATCTTGCTCTCGGGTCAGAGGCGCAGGCCCTGGAGGGCCTGTTCCTTGTTGCGCCGGACAAGCGGGAAGCCGATGTGCGGGAACAGTTGAAGCGGCCGGCCTTCAGCAGGATCGCCGACCTGAAAGTCCGGTATCTGCCTTATGGGGCGCTTGAGAAGGATCGTGAGGCAATCGAGCGTTTTGGTCATGGGATGAAGCCTATTCAGGCAATATCCCATCTTCTTACCCCAGCGTGATGTTGATGACAGCAATGAGCGGTACAATATCTGTTTCAGAGCGGGCAGAGAAATCGGGGCAGCTTCCCTCTCTGTCCCGAACGTCTTTTGCCATACGATGTCCGCTTATCGGAACCCGGAGCGGTCCTGTTATACTACCAGGTGGGGAGATCGAAGAATCGTTGATTGAAGGTATTATGTCCTGATTTTGGGCTTAACGAGCAAGTATTGATGGTTCTGGGT
>NZ_BANF01000164.1 GCF_000964425.1 Komagataeibacter intermedius TF2
CGGGTGCTGCGGGGCCGCCATCCGCCGTACCGGCGGGGTCGCCGCTGGCGGGGCCCACGCCGCCCTGTGGCGCAGGCGGCGTGGGGACGGCGCGCAGGGCGTCGTCATGCGCCGGGCCGGTCAGGTCGGCCACGGCGGATGGCTGGGTCAGGTGCTTGGCTTCATGCGGGGTATCGGGCGCGGCCGGGGCCGGATGGCCCACTGCCGGGTCGGGACGGGCCAGCGCCGTCAGCGGTTCGCCCAGACCGGGGGTGCGGTAGATATTGGGTATGCCGCCCACCCCCAGCGTCGCGGTGGGCTGCAGGCGTTCGAGCAGCCGCCCGTGCCAGCGCAGCTGCGCGGGGTCGGCATCCAGCACGATATCGCCCCACGGCAGGGCGCGCGTCTGCGCCGTGACGGATACGGGGGCGGGAAAGGCCGCGCTCAGCCCGAGGTTGTACAGGTCACATGCCTGCCGGAAGCGTTCATCATACGGGCTGGGGCCACCCGCCCGGCCGGGCTGGAGGAAGGCATAGGCATAGACCGCCGCGGCAAGGAAATCCTGCGCATGATGGTGGCGCAGGCCCTGCCGGTAGCTGAGTTCCGCCAGTGCGAACAGCACGTCGGCCTCGTCATCACGCCCCTTTGCCTGCGTGCGCAGGGTGGCGATGGCGCGGTCGGGGTTGTCGCGCCATGCGGGCAGCAGCCCGTGGCGGCGCAGCACCACCATGGTCGGATCGCCCGGCCTGCCGCCCTGCAACGCGGTGCGCGTGGTGTCACGGTAGCTGTGCACCAGCGATACATGCCGCACCGTGACCGGCCCCGCGCACCCCGCCAGCATGACAAGCGCCAGCATGCCGGCCCCCCGCGTGGCATGGCGCCGGGACGGGCCGGGACGGCGTGCGGGCGCATGGCGGCGGCCCGGATGGGTACGTGTCATGACAGCAGGTTAAGCACCAGTCCGCGCCGCGTGCAATGCGCTGGCGCCAACTGCGCCCCGGGGCAACCGGCCGGTTTCAGGCAGCGGGCGCCGGGCCTGCCGGACCGAGCGGACCTGACGTGGCGGATAACGCCATCGGGACCACGCGGCATCGTGACAGCGAACGCGCGCAGGCCCGGTAAATCCGGGTTCCAGATGCACCCTGCCCCCGTCACTGCCTGTCCGTGCGTAAATCGCTTTCATGTGCCTGCATGGTCCCGGCCACCCCGGCGGGGCGATGGACGGGCGACCCACGCCGGGCACCGCAGGGCATAGGGCGGCGGCCCGCCAGAAACCGGCCTTTTTCCAATCGGTTGCAACGCATCGGGCGCGCACGGCGTTAAGGGCCGGCCCGTCCATTGCCCTGCGGATACAGATCATGGCGAAACCTGTCCTTGTTGTTGGCGCGGGGCCCGTGGGCCTGACCATGGCGGCGGAACTTGCCCGCCATGGCGTGCCGGTGCGGCTGGTGGACAGGCTGCCCGCGCGCGATGGACAGTCCCGGGCGCTGGCCATCTGGGCGCGCACGCTTGAACTGCTGGACATCGCGGGTTGCGCGGATGCCTTCATGGCCGCCGGGCTGCATGCCCGGACGCTGGACATCCATGCGGGCCGCACGGTGCTTGCCCGCATCGCGTTCGGTTCCATTGCCTCGCCATTCGCCTGCCTGCTGATGCTGGCGCAGCCGGATACCGAACGCCTGCTGGAAGATCACCTGCGCACGCTGGGGGGGCACATTGAACGCGGCGTGGAACTGACGGATTTCGTGGATACGGGCACGGGTGTCACCTGCACCCTGCGCCACGACAGCGGCGAGGTCGAGACCATGGAGGCCGCCTGGCTGATCGGCTGCGACGGCGCGCATTCCCTTGTCCGCCGCACGCTGGGGCTGGCGTTTACGGGCGCGACCCTGCCCACGCGCTTCATCCTGGCCGATGCGCATGTCACGGGCCTGCCCACGGCGCCTGACGCGCTGGCCATGTTCTGGCATCCTGATGGGGCGGTCATGTTCTTTCCGGTGCCCGGCGGGCGGTACCGCATCATTGCCGATGTCGGCCCGGCATCGGTGCACGCGCCCGACCTGCTTGCGGTGCAGACGATCGTCAACCGGCGCGGGCCGGGCGGGGTTACGGTGTCCGATCCGGTGTGGCTGTCGGCCTTTGGCGTGAATGAACGCCGGGTGCGCGACTACCGCGCGGGCCGGGTGTTCGTGGCGGGGGACGCGGCGCATGTGCATAGCCCCGCGGGCGGACAGGGCATGAATACCGGCATGCAGGATGCCTTCAACCTGGCGTGGAAACTGGCGCTGGTGGAACGGGGGCAGGCCGGGCCCGCGCTGCTGGACAGCTATGGCGTCGAACGCGGCGCGGTGGCGCGGCAGGTGCTGTCGGATTCCGGTCGGGTGACCCGCATCGTTCTGCTGCGCAACCCGCTGGCCCGCCTGCTGCGCGCGCTGGTGGTGCGGGGGGTGTCGGGCCTGCCTGTCATACGCCACATGGTGGCGGCGCACCTGTCGGAAATCATGGTGGCGTATCCCGGCAGCCCGCTGAACATGGGGGATGCGGCGGGGCTGCGCGGTCCACGCCCGGGGCAGCGTTTCGCCCCCGCCCGTGGCCATGCCGGGGCGCATGGCCCGTGCCTGACGCTGGCGGCAGCAGACCATGACGCCGCCCGCGCGCTGGTCGCCCGGCATGCGGGTCTGCTGTCGCCCCATATCCATCCCCCGCCCGACCCGCGCTTCATGTGGCTGGTCCGGCCCGACGGGTATGTTGCGGCCACGGCGCATGCCGGTCGGCCACAGGTCATTGACCGGGCGCTGGAGCGCATCCGCGCCGGTGCGTCACCGCACCGTGACAGCGGCCCCGTGGCGGGATAGGATGGGGCATGAAGCTGTTTGTATTCTATCTTGGCGGTGCGGCGCCGGGCGCCAATATCGAAGTGCATGACGTGCAGTTCGCCGTGGCGGAACGGCCCGAAGATGCCTGGCCCGCCCTTGCCCGGCGGTGGTACGGCACGCGGTCGTCGCTGCATGTCGACGCCTATGGCATTGTGGACTGGGCCGACGGGTTCACAGTCAGCCTGGCCACGGAAAAACCGGCAGGCGGCCAGACGCTGTATTTCGTCAACATGGGCGGCTACGCCCCCGGCGCGTTACGCGAAGAACATGAATTCACCTTTCTGGTGGCCGACAGTGCCGAGGCGGCAAAGGCAAAAGCCCGGCAGACGCTGCTGCCCGGCCTTGGCCACCGCCACCGTGACAATTTCATGGAAGTTGATGACTGCGTGCCGCTGGAACAGATCGACGGCCTGTACATCCACCTGACCCCCTGCCCCCATGGCAGCCCGGTTATGGCGGCATGGCAGGGATACCAGCGGATCTAGCGTGCGCAGACGCTTCGTTTTCAGCTCCATCCCGAACGGCCCGGCACATTAGCCTCCCCCATCCGGGCACGTCGGGGACCGGACGGGGCCGCATGGTTGGCCTGCCCTTTGCGCCATATACGCGGCATGACGGTTATCCGCGGCGGGACATGCCCGCCCCCTGACCGGCAATCCAGCCGCGGCTGACGAATATGTTGCGGTATATCCTGTATATTTCGTCCTGCTTCTTCGCGTTGTACTGCGGCACGTCCGCAGCCCCTTCCCGCGCCGCCCGTTTTGCGGCGGCGTAACGGTCCCGGTCATCGGGATGGGTGCGCAGCCAGTCGCGGAACAGGACATGCCGGGCGTGTTCGGGGCATCCGGGGCCAAAGACGTGCAGGTTGATCCGGGGGGCGTCATGGCGCAGCATCCGGTGGTGGTACCACGTGCGCTCCCGCACCGTCAGCCTGTATCCCAGCGCGGTCAGGCGCGGGAGATATGCATCCTCATCCTCCGGGTCGCTGACTGTCAGGTCGATATCGATCACGGGTTTCGATGGCAGGCCCGGCACCGCGGTCGATCCGACATGCGCGATTCCCAGCGCGCACCCGCGCAGGGCGGTGGCAAGGACCGCCCTGGCGGTTTCAAAGCGCGCGGCCCAGTCCGGTGCATGGGGTTCGATCCTGATCGCCTCTGGCACGGGACGGCCGGCCACCCACGGGTTTTCGTCAGGGTCCCCTTCCTCAAACGTCATGATTGCTGATGGCGCTGGCCATTTTTCCACACCGTTCCACATACGTCCCTCCCGCAGGGCAGACCCGGCCACCGATACTGGCCTGGCGGGCAGCATGACAGGAAAACACCCCTCATGCACACCCCGCCGCGCGACGGTGGCCCGACCATGGCGGGCGTGGTAGGCAGGGGCGTGACCGCACCCTTCACCTGCGCCAATGACCGCTACCGCACCGATACCCGTCACGGCCACCCCCACGGCGCGGGACAGGCACGGGGCAGCGTGCTGCCCGCGCCGCTGGTCACGCGGGCGGATACGGGGGACACGCTGTGGCTGGAATACGTGGCGGGGGCGCGGGACACGCTGTACTGGCTGATGTGGTATGACGCCACGGGCCGCCCGCGCGTGACCTACAGCGCGGTGATGGACCATCCCAACCTGTGCATCATGCTGTGCGCGCTGGGACACGGCCATGCCCTGCCGCCGCCGCCCGCGTCCTGACCGCCGCGCGGCGCTGGCCCCGGCGGGCATTTGCTGGTAGCTGATGGGATCATGTTACGTCCGGATACACACGACACGGGGATCGCGCCCATGACATATTTCCTTTCCACGGCACGGCAGGTGGCGCGTGGCATGGCGCTTGGCGCGGTTGCGCTGCTGGGCGCATGCGCGTCGGGCCACCACGCCCCGGCGGCCCATGCATCGCGCATCGGCATGGCCAACCCGGCTTCGGTCTACTGCCAGCAGCGTGGCGGCACGCTGGAAATGCGTCCCTCGCCGCAGGGGGTAACCGGCTGGTGCCACCTGCCCGATGGCACGGTGATGGAGGAATGGGCCCTGTTCCGCCGTGATCACGCCACCACCACGCCATGACGCGCGGACGGCGCGCATGACGGGGCCTGCCGCCCTGCGCGCCGGGGCCGTGGCCATGGTCGTGTGCCTTGGCGCATGTAACGACGCGCTTATGGCCCGGCGCACCCCGCCGCCTGCGGACTGCGCGCGCCGGGGCGGGACATGGCAGGCCAGCGATACCGGGCATGTCGGGCGCTGCACCCTGCCCCCCGGCGCACGGGTGGCGGGGTGGACGATTATGCCGCGCCGCCATTAAACTGTCATGCATGCGCCCCGTTCTTTCCCTATTACCGCCCCACTGCCCGGACATGAATGGCATATGAAACACAATGGTTTTTCTTCCGTCCTGACCGTCCTGCGCGGTGCGCTGCGGCACGGGACACTGATTGTCGCGATCGGGGCCACCGTCGCCCTGCCCGCAGCCCAGGCCTGGGCGCGGCCATGGGGGCCGGGACGGGGGCCGCCACCGCGCCACCGCATGTGGCGTCGCCCGCCGCCGCCACCGCCATATTATGTGCCGCCGCCCATGCGCATGGGCCGGTTCTA
>NZ_BANF01000163.1 GCF_000964425.1 Komagataeibacter intermedius TF2
AACACATCATGGCCCTTTAGAAAACTCAATTCCCAACAGCCCCCAGAAGAAGTAATCATCCATCCTTTGCCGGTTTGATAAATAAAAACCGGATATGATGATATCGCGTTTCAGCCCCTGACCGGATGCGGGCCATGCCGGGCGACCAGCGTGCCCGCGCGGTCGAACAGCAGCACATCCAGCACGCAGTCACTGCCAGCCAGCACATCGGCCGCCACCTGCCACGCCCCATGCGCAACAGCCGGGCCAAGGGGATGCCCGGCCCCGGCCGCCAGCGCGAAGGCGGCGGCGACGGAATGAGCCCGTGCAATGTCCTCCACCAGCGGATCAGCTCCCCCCATCCCCCGCGCAAGCGCCGCCAGCCGCGCCATGTCCGCCTGTCCACGGCGGGAATGCAGATCAAGGAAACCTTGTGCCAGCTTGGTCATCTTGGCCACGCCACCGCCAATGGTCACACGCCCCACCGGGTGACGGCGCAGGTATTTCAGCAGGCCACCGGCAAAGTCCCCCATTTCCAGCATGGCTTCTTCCGGCAGGGCGTACAGCGCCCGCGTGGCCCGTTCCGACACATCGCCCGTGCAGCCCGCCACATGGGGCAGGCCCAGCGCGCGCGCCACGTCCACGCCGCGATGGATGCTGTCGATCCACGCGGCACAGGAAAACGGCACGACAATGCCCGTCGTGCCCAGAATGGACAGGCCGCCCACAATCCCGAGACGGCCATTGAGCGTATGACGCGCCATGTCCCGCCCGCCCATGACGGACACCGTGACCACGACATCCGGTTCCCGCCCCGTCGCGTCACGCAGCGCGGTCCGGATCATGCGGCGGGGCACCGGGTTGATGGCGGGCTCGCCCGGCGGGACGGGCAGGCCGGGCAGGGTCACGGTGCCCACCCCTTCGCCCGCGCGAAACACCACACCACTTCCCGGTGGCCCGCGACGCACGTCCACGCGCACATGCGCGCCGTGTGTCACATCCGGGTCGTCGCCCGCGTCCTTCACCACCTCCGCCCACGCGCCATCGCCGTCATACCCGTGGGCCGCCAGCGCAAACGCCACATCCTGCCCGCCGGGCAGGGTAATGGTCACCGGATCGGGAAACGTCCCCCCGCACAGGCCACGCCATGCGGCGCGGGCGGCGGCGGTGGCGCAACTGCCTGTGGTCCATCCCCGGCGCAGGCTGGTATGGGTACGCTCCATCTGGGTGGTGTTCTTTCCCTACAGGGGTAAAAGGTGACTTGGCTCAACACGGTCTAGCAGGAACGGATACGATGACACGAGGGCTGATGATCGCCGCGCCCCGATCTGGAGGCGGCAAGACCACGCTGACGCTGGCCCTGCTGGCCGCCCTGCGCCGCAGGGGTGTTGCCGTGCGCGGGGCCAAGACCGGGCCGGACTATATCGACCCTGCGTTTCATGAAGCGCTGACCGGGCTGTCCAGCCTCAATCTGGACAGCTGGGCCATGCCCCCCGCGCTGCTGGATGATGTCATGGCGCAGGCGTGTTCAGGCTGCGACATGCTGGTGACCGAAGCCTCGATGGGCCTGTTTGACGGGTTGATGGAGCCAGGCGGCGCACGGGGCGCGCCTGCAGATATCGCCGCACGCTTCGGCCTGCCGGTCGTGCTTGTGCTGGATATTTCCGGGCAGGGACAGTCAGCCGCGGCCACCGCGCTGGGTTTTGCAACGCTTGACCCCGCCGTCCGGATCGCGGGCGTCATCCTGAACCGCGTGGGGTCTCCCCGCCATGCCGCCATGGCGACACGGGCCATTTCCGCCACGGGCATACCGGTGCTGGGCGCGTTCGGGCGTGATACGCAGCTGCAGATGCCCGAACGCCATCTGGGACTGGTGCAGGCGCGGGAGCATGGCGGGCTGGATGCACTGGCCGACCGTCTTGCGACGCAGGCCGAACGTGACCTTGACCTTGACGCCATACTGGCCTGCGCCATGCCGCAGGCCCCTGCGGCCACGGGTGACGCCATTGCCATCTCCCCGCCGGGGCAGCGGATCGCGGTGGCGAATGACGCAGCCTTTTCCTTCCTGTACGCACATGTGGCGGCAGGCTGGCGCAGGGCGGGGGCGGAGCTGCATTTTTTCTCTCCACTGAATGACGAAGGCCCGGCGGACGGGTGTGATGCCTGCTGGCTGCCTGGCGGCTATCCTGAACTGCATGCCGGACGGCTGGCGGCAGCGGGCCATTTCCGCCATGCGCTGACGCGCTTTGCCCGGACCCGGCCGGTGCATGGGGAATGCGGGGGCTTCATGGTGCTGGGAGAAAGCCTGACGGACAAGGCAGGAGAAACCCACCGCATGACCGGGCTGCTGGGACATGCCACGTCGTTTGCGCGGCGTCGGATGAACCTGGGCTACCGCACGGCGCGACTGCGCCACGACTGTGCCATTGGCCGGGCGGGCACGGTCCTGCGCGGGCATGAATTCCATTACGCCACCGTGACCGATCCGGGCGATGATACGCCACTGGCGGACATGCACGACGGATATGGCGCGCCACGTGGCCCGGGCGGGGGCCGGCGCGGGCTGGTATCGGGCACGTTTTTCCATGTCCTGTCCACGCTGCCTGCATTGCAGGACGGGACTACATGCGCACCCGGCATACCCGCATCCGCCATGGTGCAGGTATCGGAACAAACATGATGGACAACATTACCACCAGTATTTAATAATAATTATCACTTACTTTTATTGTCCGGATAATACCGCCTTATGCGACTGAGTGACCTGCCACGCGGAACCGACGCCGTGATCGACAGCGTTGATGACCACGGCAGCACAGACCCCGTGGCCCACAGACTGCGTGAACTCGGTTTCGTGCCGGGGGAAGCGGTGCGCATTGTCGCGACCGCACCGCTGGGTGGTGATCCGCTGGCGGTGCGCATCGGCTTCACCCGATTTGCCCTGCGCCGCACGGAAGCGGACCGCGTGAACGTCCATACCGCGGCAGGGACACCGGCATGACCACACTCAACATCGCACTGGTCGGCAACCCGAACTGCGGCAAGACGGCGCTGTTCAACCTGCTGACCGGCAGCAGGCAGAAAGTGGCCAATTACGCTGGCGCCACGGTGGAACGCAAGGAAGGCTGGTTCACCACGCCCGCAGGCCATACCGTGCGCCTGCTGGACCTGCCCGGCGCGTACAGCCTGAACGCCACCAGCCCCGATGAAGCCGTCACCCGCGATGTCTGCGCCGGCACCTATAAAGGGGAGGCCGCGCCCGACCTGCTGGTCTGCGTTGCAGATGCGACAAACCTGCGGCTGCACCTGCGCTTCGTGCTGGAAATGCGCAACCTCGGCCGGCCGGTGGTGCTGGCGCTGAACATGATCGACGCGGCCCGGCGCGGCGGCATGGAGATCGACCTGCCCCGCCTGCAGGCAGAAATCGGCATGCCGGTGGTGCCCACGGTGGGAATCAGGCGGGACGGCGCGCGCAGCCTGCTGACGCAGCTGGACGAAACCCTGCCCCCCGTGCCCACGCCCCTGCCCGCGGGCACGGACCTGCATGCGATGGTGCGCCAGATCCTGTCGGACTGCGTGACCCAGTCCACCCCCCTGTCCGACCGGGTGGAAGAACGGCTGGACCGCTGGGTGCTGCACCCGGTCTGGGGGCCGGTCATCCTGATCGTGCTGCTGTTCTTCATGTTCCAGGCAGTTTTTTCATGGGCGCAGCCCGTCATGGACGGGATCGATGCGGGCATGGGCTGGCTGGGGCAGCAGGTCGGGCAGCTATTGCCCGACGGCGTCCTGCGCAGCCTGATCGTGGACGGTGTGATCGCCGGGGCAGGCAGCGTGGTGACGTTCCTGCCGCAGATCCTGATCCTGTTCGCATGGATACTGGCGCTGGAGGAATCGGGCTACCTGCCCCGGGCCGCGTTCCTGCTGGACCGGCTCATGTCGTTCGCAGGGCTGAGCGGGCGCTCCTTCATTCCGCTGCTGTCCAGCTTTGCCTGCGCCGTGCCCGGTGTCATGGCCACGCGCACGATCCAGAACCCGCGTGACCGGCTGGTGACCATCCTGATCGCACCACTCATGACCTGTTCGGCCCGGCTGCCGGTTTATACGCTGCTGATCGGGGCATTCATTCCCCACCGCAACATCGGCGGGTTCCTGAATCTGCAGGGGCTTGTCCTGTTCGGGCTGTATGCGCTGGGCATCATCTCCGCCGTGGTGGTGGCGCGCATACTGCGCTGGCGCAATGCCGACCGGCAGGAAGCCACCCTGCTTATGGAACTGCCCGCCTACCGCCTGCCCAACCCGCGCGACCTTGCGCTGGGGCTGTGGGAACGCGCACGCATCTTCCTGCTGCGCGTGGGCACGACCATTGTCTCGCTCACGGTGCTGCTGTGGGGCCTGTCCAGCTTTCCGGCCCCACCGCCGGGCGCGCCGGGACCTGCCATCGACTGGAGCCTCGCGGGACGGATCGGCCACCTGATGCTGCCGGTCTTCGCGCCGCTGGGCTTCAACTGGCAGATCTGCGTGGCGCTGATTCCCGGGCTTGCCGCCCGTGAAGTCGCGGTAGGCGCGCTGGCCACGGTCTATTCCCTCGGCTCCGGCACGGATACGGACCAGGCGGCCCTCCAGCTTGGGCAGATGCTGCCCACGCACTGGAGCATGGCCACCGCGCTGTCGCTTCTGGCGTGGTATGTCTACGCGCCGCAATGCGTTGCAACACTGGCGGTCATCCGGCGGGAGACGTCATCGTGGCGGGTGGTGGCGCTGGCGGCGGGATACCTGTTCGCCCTTGCCTATGTCGCGGCGTTCCTGACCTACCATATCGCACGGATGTTCTGATGCATTTCACGACGCTGCTGCAGACACTGCTGGCCTGCGGGCTGGTGCTGGCGTGCGCGCTATACTGGGCGGGGCGGCTGTTTCCGGCGCTGGCGCGCAAAGGCTGGCAGCAGACGGGCAGCCTGCTGCGGCGGGTTCATGCCCCTGCCGTCATGACCCGCTACGCCACCCGGCGCGCCACGCCCCGTTCAGGTGGTGGATGCGGCGGATGTTCCGGCTGTCATGGCGAAACCTGTAGCACGGACAGAAAAGCGGTCAGGTAAGTACGGGTATTTTAAACAAATGACGCGATGGATCAGTGCACCGGGATGGGTTATATAGACCATCTGGTTTTCTGTTAAATCGTGTACCATGGTTTTCGTCTATGCAAATTAGGAATAAATACTATCCTATATAATATGTAATATATGTCTACTGTTCATATGATATGCCTGCGCCCACTGCTATTACCGGCATGTCCGTCTTCCATATAACGTCACGTCCGGCACGCCGTGTGCCTACCTGTCCCATACTGCATGCCCCACGGTCCGCATGGCTCGTGGCTGCAGGTCGTCCTTGTCCCTTTTGCGAGGTAACTCAATGTCCAAGCCTAACCTGAGCGCTGAAGTCCTGATTTCGGCACTGGAACAGGCCATAGACGCAACCGTTATTATCGATGACCAGAACCATGTCATCTTTTTCAATAGCGCTGCGGAAAACCTGTGGGGCCTGGACAAGAAGGACGTGCTTGGCCAGAACGTGAACGTGCTGGTGCCCATGCTGCACCGCAACGGACATGACGCGTTTGTGGACCGCAGCCGCTCCAGCAGCCAGAACCGTATTGTCGGCACATCGCGTGAGGTGGAGTTCACCCGCAGCGACGGGGAATATATCTGTGGTGAGCTGTCCCTGTCGAAGGTCGTGACCGATAACGGGCGCGTCTTCTTCATGGGGGTGATGAAAAACGTCACCAACGAAAGCCAGCAGCGCAAGATCCTGATCCTGCAGAACGACGTGCTGCAGGCGCTGGCCAGCGACATGGTCATACAGGACGTGGCCGACCTGCTGTGCCGCCGGGTGGAAAGCTTCGTGCCCGGCACGGTTGCGGTGCTCATGCTCATCACGCCTGACGGGCAGCTGCGTGTCCTGTCCAGCCCCACATTGCCCAAGCGGTACCGGGCATCGCTGGAAAGCCTGTACATTTCATCGTCCGAGCTGGAAAAGCTGCGGCTTGATCCCAAATATGCCACGCGCCTGGTATGGGACAGCTACCGCTCGCTCGGGATTTCGCTGGGGTTGCAGCAGTGCTTCTGTACGCCGGTCTGTACCCGGTCGGGTCAGGTCAAGGGCATTTTCGCCCTATATTCGCGTGAAGACCAGGGCCGCAACACATGGCCGCAGCGCATTGTCGATTCCTGCATCCCCTTCTGCGCGCTGGCGTTCGAGCAGAATGCAACGCAGGAACACATTTCCCACCTTGCCAATTTCGACAGCCTGACAGGGCTGCTCAACCGGTCCTCGGTCCACAAGGTGATCGAGAGCATGATCAACAAGCAGGATGGCAACCGCCAGTTTGCCATCTTCATGCTGGACATCGACCGCTTCCGCGACATCAACGACGCGCTGGGCCATGTCTATGCCGACCAGTTCCTGGTTGAAATCGCGGCCCGTATCCGCGCCATCGCGCTGGATGGATATGTCATCAGCCGCTCGGGCGGGGATGAATTCGTGGTGGTGGTGCCCAACTGCCCCAACAAGGAAGCCGCCGAGTTTGCCGAACGCCTGCTGACCACCATCGCCAAGCCCATGCAGATCGGGCAGAACACGCTGACGATCTCGTGCTCCATCGGCATCAGCACCTATCCCGATAACGGACCGGACAGTGAATCGCTGCTCAGCACGGCAGACGTGGCGCTGCGCCAGGCCAAGGAAGACGGGCGCGGCACCTTCCGCTTCGCCAACCTTGAAAAGAACCAGGTGGCGCAGGACC
>NZ_BANF01000162.1 GCF_000964425.1 Komagataeibacter intermedius TF2
GAACTCTGGTCTTTTTCGACGACGCCTGGAGACACGGCGCTCCGATCACGCCTTTACAAACGGATCCACTTTGCACGGGCCCTGCGGATGCTCGCCACCGTCTTTCCCTCGGGAACGGCAAATAGCGAGATCGAACGCAGAAAAAGCGAACGCATGAATGTTTTTGGTCTCGCGACCGATGAAGCATTTGCCGGCGTTCTGGACGAACTGGCGGACGAGAT
>NZ_BANF01000161.1 GCF_000964425.1 Komagataeibacter intermedius TF2
CGCGAGCGAACATTCCCCTACCTATGATCAGCTTGTTGACCCGGTCTTTCTCAAGGCTGGCGTGTCGTCGCGCCATCCGACCGGTGCGGATGTCGACCGTACCAAGATACCGGCAGGCCTGATGCTGGTTGGCGATCATGGGGTGTACCTGAGTGCGCCGGTTCGGCGCTGAATCGAAAGTGCGTTTCAAACGCCGGGAGAACTGGCGACTCCCGTCCCCACCAACCTTAGTTGAAATCGAAAGGTGACAATGAACACAGCATGGTTGGAGCAAGGCCCGAATAGCCAAGAACGGTTACGGTTTAGAGGGTCAGGGGAAGATGCATATGGTCAAGGCTATACTGCTTTAACTCCAGTTTCGGTGATGATTAACGCCATAGCAGTCATTAAACCGTTTGATACGACTGTTTCGCAAGGGAAGGGTATCATGAGGTTGCCCAGTCCGAAGCCCCTGTCTATCCGGGGATGTCAGTCTTGCGACACTGCCTCCATACGAGGAATGAAACGAACAGAGGACCTAAGTGCGTCGCATCTTTCATCAGCGCAAAGCCGGGATAACCTAAACAGGCTTCCTAAACCTGCATGGTTACAGAGTCACCATAGTAGCCAAATGCTTTCCTGTAATGGGACGGACAACCTGCGTTTAAGCAGGGCAAGACACCGTATAAGGTACGAGCGATCGCACCGAAAGCGTCAGGTCTTGGGTGAAGGGTGGCAGCTCCCAAAACAGTATCCTCTAACGGAAGACGGGTTCTGCTGATGCAAACTGCTATCGTCATGAAGAGATTGGATACTCTTCCAAAGCTCTCGAAAGCCGGAAAGTCGATTAACGGCCTATTCCGCCTCATGACCTGCCGTGATCTCTGGAAAGCGGCATATGAGAAGGTTGCCCAAAACTCGGGCTCCCTGACCCCCGGTATTGACGGAGATACGCTTGACGGGTTTTCGCTCGACAAGCTTGAAGCGTTGATTAGCGAGGTCGTGGAAGGACGTTACCGACCAAATCCGGTTCGTCGGGTCTACATACCAAAATCAAACGGTAAACTCCGACCGTTGGGGATTCCGAGTATTCGGGATCGCCTCGTGCAGGAAACTTTGAGGACGATCCTTGAAACCATATATGAGCCGATTTTCTCTAATCACTCACATGGGTTTCGTCCAAATAGGTCCTGTCATACTGCACTGGAGCATATCCAGAAGGTGTGGAGAGGGACAAAATGGTTCGTTGAGGTCGATATTGTTGGGTATTTTGACAATATCGACCACGACATTCTCGTGAACCTGCTTCGCAAGAGGATTGCTGATAAGAAGATCATTGATCTGATTAGACGCTTTCTTGAAGCTGGATATCTTGAAAACTGGAGGTTCAGCAGGACTTACAGTGGAACTCCGCAAGGTGGCATTGTCTCGCCCATTTTGGCCAACATCTATCTTCATGAACTCGATTTGTTCATGGAAACATGGATGGAGGCTAAAAATAAGGGCGTGAAACGTCGCCGGGAGCAAGAATGGAATCGTCTTTCGAAGTTGATCAATTACAGACAGATGCAAATTCGTCGGATCGTACGATCAGAAGAAAGTCTGTCAGTAGGAGATCAGGGCAGGATAGCGGCTCTCAAACAGGATATAAAAGTCCTCGATAAGGCTCGCAAATCTGTGCCTGCGCTGGCATCACAGGATCCGGATTATCGGCGCTTTCGTTATGTCCGGTATGCTGATGATTTCCTCATTGGTGTTATCGGCAGCAAAGATGATGCCCGGAGAATGATGGATGCCGTTCGACAATTTCTTGGAAACCTGAAACTTAATGTATCTGAGGAAAAGAGCGGCATTCGACATGCCTCGGACGGAGTAGAATTTCTTGGCTATGACATCCATACTTGGAATTCAAACCAGGTAAGGAGCGTGAGGGACACTCTGGGGCGCAACTACACGAAGCGTAATCCAGACGGTCTGATCACGTTGAATGTTCCGCGGACGAAAATCCGCCAGTTCTGTCAACGCCACGGTTACGGTTACCCCGACACGCGTTGGGGTATTGACCGACCGGCATTGATCAATTCGAGCGAGTACGAGATCGCTTCACAGTTCAATGCGGAATACCGCGGGTTTGTTCAATATTACGCGCTGTGCGTGAATGTGAAAGCGCAGCTTCGTTCGCTTCAGTTCGTAGTACAGACAAGCCTTCTCAAGACACTTGCCAATAAGCGACATAGCTCGTTGGCCAAGGTTTTGACTTCCGTCCGTAATAGGGATGGAGAGTGGTATGTGGCTAGCCGAGACTTAGGTGGGAAATTAAGGAGGGTGCGGGTATGGAAGCTTCGGCATCTCACTCGTCCGTCCGTGAAATTCGCCAAGGTCGACGCACTACCAAGATACATTGCGGCTTTTGCTCGCACGGACTTGGTAGATCGACTGTTTTCTGAAGAATGTGCGCTTTGCGGAACATCAAATGTTCCGGTTGAAGTGCATCACGTCAGAAAGCTGAAAGATCACGTCAACTCGCCTTTGATGGCACAGGTCAGAGCTGCTCGCCAAAGGAAGCGTATCCCGCTCTGCATAAATTGCCATCGCAATGTCCATGCTGGGCGGCAACGTGATCTTCGAATGAGAGCGTAATCGGGGGTGGAAAGCCGTGTGCAGTGAAAGCTGCCCGCACGGTTTGGAGGGGGACGTGGCATTTGCTCTCTGAGCGGTGTCCACGTCTACCCTATTGTCGAATGGTTATCCGGGCTTCAGTGACGCTGAGGGTCAGGCGAACCTTGTCGCCTATGCTGTCGAAGCGGACCCGCGCACATGTCCTGACGACTGGTACGATGTCAAACGCGCGTCGTTTGGCGGTGACGATGGCGCGGAATTTCTTTCTGCCGACACCATCCGCAAGGCACTGGAGGCGACTGTGGGCAGTCGTTTGTGGATTGATGTCACGCCTGCGCGGATCAGTTGCCCCTATCTGGCATCCCCGCAAAAAAACCGATCCGGACGACCGGATGGCGGATCTGGAAAGGCCTGCTCTGAATAAAAATACAATAAAAACAAAATATATAAATAAATGAAACAGTAAAGGTAGGAGGCGGGCACCACAGTCCAGCCTGCCGCGCAAGGGGTGGCTCCTCGCCGTGCGCGATGGCTGCGCCATC
>NZ_BANF01000160.1 GCF_000964425.1 Komagataeibacter intermedius TF2
CCACCCTACATCATCCCAATGACGTCTCACAACCTGACAGCTAGATACGTGGAGACAATAAATGCGTGAGACTGGAGAGCATGTGCCAAAAATGTATCCCGGATATTTTAGTCGAAAAATATCCGACCACAGAGCCGCAAAGAGCTGAGCGCAAAAAGAGAATAAAAGCGCATAGCAAAGGAGGAAACCCCTCCAAAGATTTTGATGTTGTCAGTAAGCGCAAGAATAAATAGAATTGAGAGCCAAGGTACCTCATAAATCGAGAGAATGAGGAATATGTGTTGGACCATGCATTAAAATTAATGCCTCCGGCAAATATTTCTTGGCGTCGTATACGTCCTTGTTCCCACTGATTTTCTGTCGTTAATAAGAACTCGCGCGCGATAGCCGAAAGCGCATGGGCAAAGAAAAACAGATCCATGCCAATTATGATCATGTTGCCTGATATGGAAGACCATTCCTGAGGCTGCGCAATATGTGGCAGACAAAGGTAGAGCGTCATCGCGGTCAGTCCGCCAGTCAAGATACCCCTGAAGAAGGGCCTGATAAATTCAGGACCTCCTCTGACGAGACCGTACCAGGTTCCGGCAGCAGCTACGGAGGCGACATAGACCCATATCGGAAGCTGGCCGCAATCCGGATGTTTGTCAGCCCAGAGGAATGCCATGAGTGTGAGGACGGCGGGTGCGGTGACAGTTTCATCAACGGTTTCGGGCCGCTTACCAATGCGGAGCAGCCAACGGACGATCCTGCCGGTTTTTCCTTTGGAAAAGTGATAATCTTTATCGCCGTTGTCTTTATTTCGGTCGTTTTTTATTTGGTTCGACATCGTTTTTTTTATCTACATGATTTTCGGTTTCTTTAATGGCGGCATACAGGCTCTGTACTGACGCCATTGCCGTGTCGTAGATGAAATGTTCGCCGTAAACCATGGATGCCTGAAACCGATCGAAGGAATCACGACATTCTGAATTCGTCATAAGATAAGCTAACGCCTGTTCGGTGCCTGCCTCTGGGTCTGCGCCATACGCAGGGAACCACTTCTTAAACTGCTCTGCGTCACTGACCATGATCTGTCTGGCAAGTGTCGAGACACGAGGCAGATCGAGATGGGGCAGGATGCAATGCAGGTCGTAGACGTGCCTGATCAGGAAGCGGTCATAAGCGTCTGTTTTCCGTCCTTCCAGATAACCTGCTGTCCGACGGGTCAGGGCCACGAATTTTTCGGCTGCGGTCTCATCCACGGAAATGCAGGTGATCTGCTGTATTTCCGGTTCGGCATCTGTCGCCTCGCTTACGAAAGACCGTACCGATCTTTCGACGGTCGGGAGAGCCGCAGGCGCGTATGTCAGTTCGACGAGAAGGTGCGGGCGCAGATCGACGTCTTCGGCCATGCTGCCCGCATAGCGCAGTTCGGCACGGATATAGTGGTTTTCGTTTTTGGCGGAAATGACGGGTTCGGGAAAACCGAGGTCCATCGCGATTTTACTGATGATGTCCTTCAGCGTGCCCAGAATCTTCCGGGCCGCACTCTTGCTCGACGGCAGCGGCGTTATGGCGACCTTCATATCCACGTCTTCGGACATCCGGGCAACCAGCCGATGGGCGCGAGCTAGGCATGTGCCGCCAGCAAAAACCGGACTTATTCCTTGAGGAAGGTCCGCATGCTGAAGTGCTGCCAGCACCTCTACAACGCGATAGTCCTTTTCCACGAGAGCTGCGGATGACAGGTCAAGCGCATCGGCAACTTCGGCGAGCAGATCAGGCGTAAGGCTTTTCAAACCGCGCCTCAAGATTTCGATAGCGCAGCTTCCGGTTGAACCGGCTCTGGACTTCGAAGACCGGATTGGCCTGAACCTGTGTCGTGCGCCCGTTATTGTACTGTCGGACCGTATCGGACTCCCGCCAGTCGACCTTTAGTTTGCTGAGAGTCTGACGCACGGCTCCATCGAAGCCGCCGCGGACGGCAAGCATCGGCCGGCCAGTCAGGCCGTTCGTTTTTACGCGGGCATAGACCCCGTAGCCCAGACGCGCGATCTCGCCTTCGACAATGAGCTGTCGAAGGGCTCTTTTGACACTGTCATATTCGCCGAGATCGGCGAAGTCACGCGGCACGAAGACGTCGCCGCGCGCGCGGCGAATGCGTGTCTTCAGCCGCTCTTTCAGCGTTCTGGTGCGACGTAGCTGGATCATGATGACCTTAATGGACCTCCCTGATGGTCCTGCACAGTAACAGAAACAGGACATTCCGATCCACAAAAATAGGACCTCCTGTTGTTTGTCGGGACCACCGGGGAGGGAGTGTTTTCAGCCGTTCAGCGCGTCTTTCAGGGCCTTGGCGGGCGTAAATGCCAGCTTGCGGGAGGCTGCGATCTTGATCTTGTCGCCGGTCGCCGGATTGCGTCCCTCGCGGGCCGGCACGGCCTTCACCTTGAACTTGCCAAAATCGGGCAGCGAGATCTCCTCGCCCTTTTGGGCGGCAGCGGTCATCGCTTCCACGAGGGCGTCGAGCACCTTGCGGGTATCGGTCTTGCTGGCGTCGGTCGTCTCGGCGATCTGGTCGACCAGTTCTGAAATCTTCATGCGCAATGCCTTCTGTACGAATGGTTCAGGCGTGAGCCTCACAGAACCGTTACGGGGAGATTGTGGCGGCTTCAAGCCCGGCGTTCTCCTGTGGGCGGGGACGGGAAGGGAGAGGGCTGTTTTGGGCCGGGTGGTTCTGGCGCGGGAGAGAGAGGCGTGCCGGGACCGTTCCTCCTTCCCTCCCGGAGACCACCGTTATGGATTGCCCTGTTACACCCACTCCCGACCTGCGCGGCTTTGCCGCCGCGGGGTTGCTTTTGTCCCACCTCGAACGCGGGGAGACGCTCGACGCCAGCCGACTGCGCCGAGCCATGCAAACCGCCTTCAACGCGGCTGACGCAACGGGCGCATGGGACTGGAAGATGGCCTATGACGCCGCCGAGGCCGCGTCCGTGCTGTTCCTGCGCCGCTACGGTCCGGCCCTGATGACCAAAGCATCCGACGACACAGATTTGCTGGCCCGTATCGCGCGTCTGGCGTCTCTTCTCCCCTCGCAGACGCGTCGCTCGGACGACAGCCAGACCTGGCAACAGTTCTCGACACCATTACCGTTGGCGTTCTGCCTTGCTCGTGCGGCTGATATCGGGCGCGGCAATCATGTGCTGGAGCCCTCGGCAGGGACCGGTCTTCTGGCCGTCTTCGCCGAACTGGCGGGCGCGGTCCTGACTCTCAATGAATACGCACCGGGCCGTTCCGATCTGCTGACGGCCCTGTTTCCCACGGCCCGGTCTTTCCGGCATGACGCTGCCCAGATCCACGACTATCTGCCCGAGAGCGTTCAGCCGGATGTCGTCATCATGAACCCGCCCTTTTCGGCGACGGTGCATGTGGCGGGGCGGGCGCCTGACACGGCGTTCCGGCATATCGCCTCCGCACTCGACCGGCTGAAGCTCGGTGGGCGGCTTGTCGCCCTGACCGGTACGTCCTTCTGCCCCGACAACCCGCGATGGACCGATGGCTTTACCACTCTGCAGGCCAAGGCACGTCTGGTGTTTTCGGCCGGTGTCGCGGGGGATCTGTACCGGCAACATGGAACGGGTGTTAAAACGCGGGTCCTGGTGTTCGACCGCATACCCGCTTCCGAGCCCTCGCATTTTGTCGCGGCCCGTGGCACCGCTCCCGATTTTCCGACGCTGCTGGGCTGGATCATCGGTGATCTGCCGTCCTGTCAGCCACAGGCGCACCAGTCGTCGGCAGTGTCACGCTCTGCTGCTCTCACCTCGCCTCGCACGGTGGGGGGCTATCTCGGGCGCAAGGCTGCCGTCGCATCCCGCCAAAGGACGGTCTCGGAAATGCAGGGTGCGGCCCTGTCCTACGAGATCCTGCCGCCGGACGGAGACGGAACCGTGACGACACGTCTGTCTGACGCGCTCTATGAGGATTATCGCCTCCAGAGTATCGCAATTCCCGGCGCTCGGCCGCATCCCACCAAACTGGTGCAGTCGGCCGCCATGGCGTCGGTGCGCCCGCCCGGGCCTTGCCACAAGCCAACCCTCCCTGACCCTGTCATCCGTGACGGCCTGCTCTCTAACGCGCAGCTGGAATCCGTCATCTATGCCGGCGAGGCCCATGATCGCTATCTGGCAGGCCGATGGAAAGCCGATCAGACATGGGATGTCCTCACTCGTGTCGGTGAGGACGACCCCGACGGCGTCCGCTTCCGTCGCGGTTGGTTCCTTGGCGACGGCACCGGCACCGGAAAGGGGCGGCAGGTCGCGGGCATCATCCTCGATAACTGGCTGCAGGGTCGCAGGCGGGCCGTCTGGGTGTCGAAGTCCGACAAACTTCTCGAAGACGCGCAGCGCGACTGGTCGGCGCTGGGGATGGAACGGCTGCTGGTCACGCCCCAGTCACGCTTTCCGCAGGGTAACGCCATCCGTCTGACCGAGGGTATTCTGTTCACGACCTATGCGACGCTCCGGACGGAAGAACGCGGCGCGAAAGCCTCCCGCGTCCAGCAGATCGTCGAGTGGCTGGGCGCTGATTTCGACGGGGTCATCATCTTCGATGAAGCGCATTCCATGCAGAACGCCGCCGGCGGTAAGGGAGAACGGGGCGATCAGGAACCCGTGTGACGACATCGCTGCGCCAGACCCGTGACGGCGCGCAGGGGTTTTCGTGGCTGATCGCCTGGCAGGAACGGCGTGGAGAACTAGACCTGATCCTGCCCCAATGGCTCTGCGATGCCATCGGTCGCCGGGGTGTCCTCACGCTTGACCCCCGCTACTTCACCCTGACCGGCGGGTTCGAGCGCTGGCTGTATCTCCTCGTTCGCCGACATGCCGGTCGGCAGTCCGATGGCTGGGCGTTCGATCTACCCCATCTCTACCGCAAGTCAGCATCCCGTTCTCCCTATCCCCGGTTTGTCTTCGAAATCCGCCGCCTGGTCGCGGCAGACACCCTGCCGGGCTACCGCCTGCGTCTGGAGACCGACGCCAGCAATGTGCCGGTACTCCGCTTCTTCCCTGATCCCAGCAAAGAAACTTATCCACAAGGTCCTGTGGATAACCATGTGGAGGACTCCTGATGCCCATCGACCTATCAGGAATCGGATTCTCGACCTATCAGGAATGGGAAATCCATATAACAAGCTGTAATAAAAGGAGAAATTATGGCTCTCTAAAAGTACTAAATATTATAACCATTCTGTACTTGTACACCGCGCCTGAGCGCGCACGTGAGTCTTCGACTATCATAAAAACTGGTGATTCTGGCCCGACATTTGCCGACAGTTCTGCGCTCTGCCGTATGGTGGCAGGCAGACATGGCGGTATGGAACAGGGGGTATCGCCATGACCCCCCTTTGCGGCGATTGCCGGCTCCTGATGCCTGATCACGGGCCTTTTGATCTGATCATCTCTGATCCGCCCTATGGCGAGACATCACTGGCGTGGGACAGGCATGTACGCGGATGGTCGCCTTTAGCGGCAAAGGCATTGAAGCCTCATGGCTCGCTCTGGGTCTTCGGCTCCCTGCGCAGTTTTATGGCTACCGCACCGGACTTCCGGGCGGCAGGGCTGCGACACGCTCAGGAGATCGTCTGGGAAAAGCAGAATGGCAGTATTTTTCATGCCGATCGTTTTCGTCGCGTGCATGAATTGCTGGTGCAGTTCTATCCGGTCAGCGCCCGCCGCCAGCCCGCCTCCTTCTCATACTTCAAAGGATCACTGACATGGCGCAGATTGGACTCTTTACGCGCACGGCTGAAGGTTTTTCAGGACGCCTGCGCACACTTGCGCTGGATGCCGAACTGATTCTGGCGCGCGTTGAGACACCTGACGGCGGCAACGCACCGGATTATCGCATCTATCTCGGTGACAGTACCGAAGGACCAGAAGTCGGCGCGGGCTGGACACGCACTGGCGAACGGGCAGGCGAATACATCGTCGTGGTGCTCGACGACCCCTCTCTGGCACAGGGCCTGCGCGCGAGCCTGTTCCAGGCGGGCCGGGGTGGACGGATCTGGCAGCTTGTCTGGAACCGCCCGCAGAAACGTCAGGGAGCACGCGAATGATGCGCCTGATTGCAGGAGCGCGACAGGGTGGCCGCAATGCTAGCACGCCGACCAGGTGCAGTCTCGTCCGCGTGTGCTGCACAGGGCTGGCGGCTTCGCAGGTGGCTCTGATGCATCCTGCCAGCGCGCAGGACATCGAGGGAATGATCGATCAGGCGGCAGCGCGTGTCGCCCTGCCGCCCGAATGGATCCGCGCGGTGATGCATGTCGAAAGCCGCCGTGACACCCATGCCATCTCCGCCAAAGGGGCAATGGGCCTCATGCAGATCATGCCCGCGACATGGCAGGAGTTGCGGCGCGATCTCGCTCTTGGAACCGATCCTTTTAATCCGCGGGACAACATTCTTGCCGGTGCCAGCTATCTCCGCCTGCTGCATGACCGCTATGGGGATGCGGGTTTTCGGGCGGCCTATAATGCAGGACCGGGCCGTTATGAGGCCCATCTTGCAACGGGCCAGCCTCTCCCACACGAGACCCGGGATTACGTCGCCTCTGTCACACACCTGCTCGACCGGCGCACGTTTCCTGCGGACGGTCTGCACGAAACCGGCGTATCCGTTGCGCGCGACCAGCCTAACGAGACGCTGTTTGCCGGACATTTCCCGCACACGCCCCAGGCATCGGTCGGTACGTCCGAAGCGCTGTTCGTGCCCGTCTCTTTGGAGCAGGCACCATGATAGGGCGCGCACCGATGCCGATGGCGCGGGGAGCCGAGAAGTCGGGGGAACGGCGGTTGCGCTGGGGATCGGGTCTTTGGGGCCTAATGCAAGATAAAAGCCGCAAGGTGCGGAATGGTTGGGGAGGGCAGTTTTTCTGGGTTTTTCACAAGGTCATTTTCCCATCCCAAGGTGTCCGATGGCGTGATTGGCTTGTTTTCAATGTGTTAGCGCAAGGTCGCGATCTTCATGGCCCGTGATGACGATTTCCGGGTCCGGCCGGGCCGCATCCGCCTGCCCCGTGTCCGCGAGGGGCGGTCCTTCATCGGCCGCGTGCTGGCCGCGACCAACCGGGCGGGTGGCATGGGCCGTCCTGGCTCGGGGCGTGCCGGAAAGGGACCGTCCACTTTCGGGCGGGGCAGGGGAGCGGCAACCCGTGCCAATCGTCTCCTGTCCAGGCGCACCCGGCTTGCCCTCGTCAAGGCGCGGGTGGTCCGGCATGGCGCACGGGCGACCCTGCGTGCCCATCTCTCCTATCTCCAGCGCGAAGGTGTCACGAAGGACGGGGAGAAGGCCCGGCTGTTCGGGGCCGAGCGCGACCATGTGCCCGCGCGCGAATTCGCCGAGCGGTGTCAGGATGACCGACATCATTTCCGCTTCATCGTGGGACCAGAGGATGCAACTGAGATGGCGGACCTGAAAACCTTCACGCGGGAACTGATGACGCAGGCCGAACAGGATCTCGGCACGAAGCTGGACTGGGTTGCCGTGTCGCATTGGAACACCGACAATCCGCATATCCACATCATCGTGCGGGGCAAGGACCAGGACGGCGAGGATCTGGTCATATCCAGGGATTACATCCGCGAGGGATTGCGTGCTCGCGCCCAGAACCTGGTGACGCTTGAACTCGGGCCGCGCACCGACCAGGAAATACACCGCAACGTTGAACGCCAGGTCGAGGCAGAACGCTGGACCCAACTGGACCGTCAGTTGCAGCAGGACGCGAACCAGCACGGTATCATCGACATGGCGCCGTCGCCTGACCGGCAGCCAGACGCGTTCGCGGTCATGAAGGTCGGACGGCTGCGGCGACTGGAACGGATGGGCCTTGCCCATGAGGTCGGGGTCGGACAATGGCGGCTGGAGGAAACGGCGGAAGTCACCTTGCGCGAGATGGGGCAGCGCAATGACATCATCAAACGCATCCACCGTGGTCTGAGTGAACAGGGGATCGAACGGCCCTCGTCGTCATGGGTGCTGGCCGGGGAAGACCCGGCCGAGCCGGTGATCGGACGTCTGGTCGCGCGCGGTCTGGATGATGAATTGAAGGGGAGTGCCTATGCGGTGATCGACGGCGTGGACGGGCGCACGCACCATGTCCAACTGCCATCACTGGAAGCGGCCGGAGACGTGCCGCACGGTGGGCTGGTTGAACTGCGGACCTATCAGGATGCGAAGGGGCAGCGACGGGCGACACTTGCGGTGCGGTCCGATCTGCCGATCGGAGAGCAGGTGCTGGCGCGGGGCGCGACATGGCTGGACCGCCAGCTTGTCGCTCGCGAACCGGTGGCGCTGGGAGAGGGTGGTTTCGGCGCGGAAGTGCGTGACGCGCTACGCCAGCGCAGCGCTCATCTGGTCGAGCAGGGGATCGCACAGCAGGACGGAGCGCGCGTGCGCTATCCGCGTGGCATGGTCGCCTCCATGCGGGCGCTGGAGATGCGGGACGTGGCCGGGCGTCTGGCGCGCGAAACCGGCCAGCCCATCCAGAGTGCTGAGGCCGGCGAGTACGTCACTGGAACCTACCGACAGCGGCTGACCCTCGCTTCGGGGCGCTTTGCTATGATTGATGGCGGCCTCGGGTTCCAGCTTGTTCCCTGGACGCCATCGCTGGAGAAACAGATCGGACGTCATGTCTCCGGCGTCGCACGGGAGGACGGGGGCGTGGACTGGTCGTTCGGCCGGAAGCGGGACATGGGGATCGGGCTTTGATCGCCCGCTTCGCTGGCCAACTTAGTATGGTAACGTCAGCATACCGGGCATCGGGATGAAATTGGGGAGACGGCTGACCCGTGTCATCCACGCCATTAACGCGGGGAAAGGCCTTACGTCCACACTGCCCTCGTGCGCAACCGAGAGGTAAGGAAAGACTGCACAGTCGGCGATTGTAGGATGGCTTGATGCCAGCCACTCTCGGCTTTCCAGATGTTTGTTGAGGATTGGAAGAATCTTGGTGCTCCAGTGAAGGGCGGCCTCCATGTCGAGATCGACACCGAACTTCCTGATCAGACGTGCGGCATTCGGCCCATTGCGGATCTCACAGGCTGCAACTGACAGCCACCCGACAATGTTCGCCTGAACGCGTCTGTCATCGGGCCACCATCGCTGGTCGGACAGACTGCAAGCCAGATAGACGAGAATGGCCTGAGAATCCCGGACGACCGTCTCGCCATCGACGAGAACCGGTACTTCCTGAAATGGATTCAGGTCCGTAAACAACGAGCTGTGTTGCTCATCTTTGGAAAAATCAACCGGCACAAGGTCAAGAGGAATGCCGGTAAGGGCTGCAAACAGGCGCACCTTGTAGCAATTGCCGGATACATCGAGATCATAGAGTTTCATGACTGAGTCTCCTGACGATGGACTGACACTTTGAGAATGAAATGATCCCGGAATCAGGAAACCAGACCGATCGGTCTTAATGGAAGAATAAAGATGAAAGCATCCTATGACGATATCGTGATTGCTGCGCGCGAACTCTTCCGGGAACGGGGATACACCGGCGCTTCGATGAACGACCTGGCCGAGCGGGTCGGTCTGAAGAAGTCCAGTCTTTATAATCGTCTTCCAAGTAAGGAATCGCTCGTCGTTGATGTTCTCGAATTGACCCTGAAGGAAACTTTTGAAGGGCTTCCCGATCCGGCAGTCGACTGGATGCACACTTATCGAGAACTGATCGACCGTATTGTCGCAGTCTTTAGCGAGCGTGGACGATGTGTAGGCTTCCACCTGGCTTTCGGAGTCCCGATTGACACGCCAGAGGCGAAGACGGCTGTCCGGGATTTCGTAATTGCATTGCGCGCCCGAATGGCGGAAATCCTCGAAAAGGGTGCGGTTGATGACCCTATGCGGGCAGCCACGGACGCCCTGACACGTTTGCAAGGGGCTACATTCTGGCTGGCGGCCCTCGACGAAATAGAACCGCTCAGACGGGAAGCGGTCGGTGTTCTGGCTTCTGTGGGGATATCAACGCAGGCCTGATGTCCGTCTGGGCAAAAGACCTCTGCGCGTCAGACAACGATTGTGCTATGAGTGACTCCATAGAACGTCATGGATAAACGGGGTCGTCATGTCCGAATACAAGATGCAGGAGCGGCAGCACTATGCATGGGCCAGCTTTGAGGCGGTCCGCGTTGCTGGCGAGCGGGCACGGGAAGCCCGGACAGCGAGCGGCGAGATCATGACCTATGTCCAGAAGGGATGGGTTGTGCGCGAATTTCCCGGCGGTCGGGTTGAACGTCTTGCACCGCTGGAAGAGTTCCGCGACGAAGATTTTCCCTATCCCGCGTGACACGATTACTGATTTACGCAGGACCGAACGGCTCCGGAAAAAGCAGTCTGCGGGTTGGCACGAGCGCTGACATTGAGCCGGTCGACATCGTCATTGACCCCGACCAGATAGCGCGGGGGATCAACCCAGGCAGCCCGCGCGATGCAGACAGGGAGGCCGGACGGCGAGCCATCGAGATATTCAACGCGTCGCTGGCCGCCGGGAAGTCGATTTCTCTCGAAACGACATTATCTGGCCGTTCCGTAATCCGTCGCATCACGGCGGCGCGGAACGCCGGATATCATATCGAGCTGAGATATATTGCTCTGGCGTCGGTCGAAATGAATGTTCAGCGCGTCAGGGCACGTGCTGCGGGTGGTGGACATTTCATTGAACCGGAAGCCATTCGCAGACGATATATTGGCAGTCTCGCCAATCTTCCGACTGTTATTGGCCTGTCTGACCGTGTTGTCATCTCCGATAATTCAGGCGTTATGCCGGAGCCTGTGCTTGAAATCGAGAATGGTCAGATTGTGCGTCGAGGTATGACTATGCCTGCATGGCTGGTCAGCACATGTCCGGACTTCTGCCGTTAGTGCGTTTTGTCGCCAAGACCAGACACGCTGTTGGAATGGGTTCTGGTAACGCTTGCGCCGACAATTTTACGCCTCTTTGCGCCGGGCCGCGCAGGTAGGGCGGAAAACATTGAATCCAGTTAAGTGTCTTCGTTTCCTTTCTTCCATGGGTTTCTATGGAGGAAAGCACTATGTCCGGATCACGGATTTTATGGGGGCAGGTGAGCGTCGTCCTGCTCATGATCATCCTGTCATGGTGGATGGCGACGCAATGGGTGGCGTGGAAACTGGGCTTTCAGCCCCAGCTTGGTCAGCCCTGATTCACGCTTGCGCATCATTGGCCTGTCTACTGGCCCCCCATGGTTTTCTGGTGGTGGTATGTCTACGACGCCTATGCCCCGGATATTTTTAATCAGGGCGGGTGGATCGCCGGTAGTGGCGGCGTACTGGCTGTTGTGGCAGCGGTCGCGCTTTCCATTCGTCGGGCTCGTGAGGTAAGACGGGCCGCAACCTATGGAAGCGCACGCTGGGCCAGCCGTGAGGAATTGCAGCAATCCGGATTGCTCGATCCCGATGGGGTCATTCTCGGGCAGTATGGACGGGATTATCTCCGTCATAATGGTCCTGAACATGTCCTGTGTTTCGCGCCGACCCGTTCCGGTAAGGGGGTGGGGCTTGTCATTCCGACCCTGCTGACATGGCCGGGATCAGCCATCGTCCATGATATCAAGGGAGAAAACTGGCAGATCACCGCAGGTTTTCGGGCGCGTTTCAGCAGCGTGCTCCTGTTCGATCCGACCAATCCTGCCTCTGATCCCTACAACCCCCTGCTTGAAATCCGGCAGGGGGAGTGGGAGGTACGCGACGCCCAGAATGTCGCGGACGTGCTTGTCGATCCCGAAGGATCGCTTGAACGCCGGAACCATTGGGAGAAAACATCACACTCTCTGCTGGTGGGCGCCATCCTCCATGTTCTGTATGCGGAGAAAGACAAGACGCTCTACGGTGTTGCCAATCTTCTGTCTGATCCGAAACGCTCAATTGAAGCCACCCTTGCTGCGATGATGCAGACGAAGCATCTGGGCAAGGATGGCCCGCATCCGGTGGTTGCATCCGCCGCCCGTGAACTGCTGAACAAATCTCCCAACGAACGGTCTGGTGTGCTCTCCACCGCCATGTCGTTTCTTGGCCTGTATCGTGATCCGGTCGTCGCGAAAGTCACTTCGCGTTGTGCCTGGCGGATTGCGGATATTGTCAAAGGGCGTCGTCCGACCACGCTTTATCTCAGCGTGCCACCCTCGGATATCAGTCGCACCAAACCGTTGATCCGTCTGATGCTGAACCAGATCGGGCGCAGACTGACAGAGGATCTGAACGCGCATAAGCATAACCATCGCCTGCTGATGATGCTGGACGAATTCCCGGCGCTCGGGCGGCTTGATTTCTTTGAAAGCGCTCTCGCGTTCATGGGTGGTTACGGCATCAAAGCTTTTCTGATCGCCCAGAGCGTGAATCAGATAGAGAAAGCCTACGGTCAGAACAATTCGATCCTCGATAACTGTCACGTCCGGGTCAGTTTTGCCACCAACGATGAACGGACTGCCAAGCGGGTCTCAGATGCATTGGGCACTGCCACGGAAATCAGGTCACAGAAAAACTATGCCGGGCATCGCCTGTCACCCTGGCTGGGGCATCTGATGGTTTCGCGGCAGGAAAGTGCCCGCCCGCTTCTGACGCCAGGTGAAATCATGCAACTTCCACCAACCGACGAGATTGTCATGGCGGCGGGGACGCCACCCGTTCGTGCGAAGAAAGCTCGATATTATAGTGATGCCCGTTTCCGGGAGCGCGCACTGCCACCGCCCCAACCAGGAACGATATCAGCACCGACCGCGATACAACCGGATGACTGGACCAGACGCCCCTTGCCCGAGACGGTGGTGCATGGTGCCGCCCCCCCACTGTCAACGCAGGAAGAAGAAACGCCTCTGGGGGCCGGTCACAAGCGCACACCGGACGCCGATCCGAGTGATATTCCACCGCGTACGGAGAGGGATGACACGCGGGAGCAGACGAAATCACCCGAAGCTGGCAATCGCACGACACGGTGGGACCGGGACTTTATGGATCTTCAGAAGGTAGCGCGGCTGGCCGCCATTGACCGTGATGATGGGATGGAGATCGGTGGACCATGAAACGCTCCCGCAAGAAGCAGCAGATGACGGTCTATCTCGATCCCGATCTGTTCAAAGCTGTCAGTGATACGGCCACCCGTCGCCGTCAGTCCGGCTCCCTCGTGGTCGAGACGGCTCTGTCTGTCTTTTTCTCTCCTGAAGAGGGGACCGGACAGGCCGCACTGACCCGACGGCTGGACCGTGTCGATAAACGCCTGTCCCGACTGGAGCGCGATACCGGGATCACCGTCGAGACATTGGCCCAGTTCATCCGTTTCTGGATGATCATGACGCCCGCCTTGCCCGAAAGCTCGGCTGCTGCTGCACGGGCGCAGGCGGCCGAGCGTTATGAAGGCTTCATCGAAGCGCTCGGCAGGCGTCTGGCGACAGGCCGACGTCTATATGAGGACGTTCTTCCTCCTGACGCACAAGTCAGTGCTAGCTGTCAGGTTGTGAGACGTCATTGGCGTATTCGAGGATTTCATCG
>NZ_BANF01000159.1 GCF_000964425.1 Komagataeibacter intermedius TF2
CAACCAGTATCACGCTGCACCTGTAACAGGCGAAGCATCTGGCGTGGGCCGACCTGACCGACCTCGTCAATCACCAGTACCGTGTTTCGATCCACATCGACGTCACCCCTCTCCAGCCGCGCCAGAAAGGGCAGCATAGCGCTTGTGTCAAAGATGCCGGCCTCACGTAATGCGTCTGCCTGGCGCCAGGCATTGGCAATCCCGATAACCCTGCGACCATTCGTGTCATAACGCGTATCATGTTTCCACGCATCAACCAGCGGAGACAGCAGGGCCGTCTTCCCGGAACCCGCGACGCCGGTGAGCATGGAGAGCGCGCCGCCCCGGCCAAGAGCGTAGATCGCAGCCTTTTGCGTCTTTCCATGTTCGCTCGCGAAGTCAAGCGGCGATCGTCCGATCGCTTCTGTGATCTGGCGGTCCGACAGCGCCCCGCTCCGGTCTCCTGAAGCACGAGCCGCCTGAATCGCGAGGTCCTCCTCGATAGCGATCTGCGCGGAATTCGTCACCCTCAGCCGGTCGCCACGCATCTCCTGAATCAGCGAGACCCGTTCCCCGCCGAGTTCAAGACCACGCTGTTCAA
>NZ_BANF01000158.1 GCF_000964425.1 Komagataeibacter intermedius TF2
CCCCGGGCCGCATACGTTCTGAGCTTGTCGTGATCGATCACGGCAGCTGTTTCAAACTCCCTCGCGAGATGGCGCGCAGCGAAACGGTAGGCAATGTCGTATCGTTGTTCCCTGGTGCCCACGGGCGCTGCTGGCGTGCCAAGCAGGCTTTTTTGCTCCCAGCCAAGACGCCTGGCCTGTTCTCGCCATATCTCATGGTCGCTCGTGCCTTTGTCCTTGTCGAGCCGGGCTGCCAGGCCAGCCATGGACAGGATGCGGCGCTTGCGTTCGATCGGCATATGCGCCCAGTCCGCTCCTTCCGCCGCGGCGTACTCCTTGGCTGCCCTGATGACGTTCCGTCGTCCCTTGCTGAAGAAATCCGATATATCCTGCGGCACGGCCGAGATAACCGTCGCCTGCTCGTTCGCGTCGTATTGCTGGGCAATGCCGATCCGGCGCAGTTCATCCGCGAGTTGTGCCTGGAAATACGCGCCGAATTCATGAACGCGCGATCGCAGCCGCTTCGTGTCAAGCGACCCCACATGCCCCTCGTCCGTAACCACGACATTGAACAGCGCGTTATGGATATGGGCATGGGGATCGCCGCCTGCTGGCGTATCGATCAGATAGGTCTGGCCTGTCCCCGCGTCACGCGCCTCGACCGTCGGGCGCGCGGTATCATGCCGGAATGACACCCAGGCGACCTCGCCCGGGTCGGCACCATCTTCGCCCCCATGACCGCGCCGCGCGAAGCCGATTTCCTGCGCGACATAGAGCATGGTGGCGTCGTTTGCCCGATCAATGGCA
>NZ_BANF01000157.1 GCF_000964425.1 Komagataeibacter intermedius TF2
CCCCGGGCCGCATACGTTCTGAGCTTGTCGTGATCGATCACGGCGGCTGTTTCAAACTCCCTTGCGAGATGACGGGCAGCGAAACGGTAGGCAATATCGTATCGTTGTTCCCTGGTGCCCACAGGCGCTGCTGGCGTGCCAAGCAGACTTTTTTCCTCCCAGCCAAGACGCCTGGCCTGCTCGCGCCATATCTCATGGTCACTCGTACCTTTGTCCTTGTCGAGCCGGGCTGCCAGGCCGGCCATGGACAGGATGCGGCGCTTGCGGTCGATCGGCATATGCGCCCAGTCCGCTCCTTCCGCCGCGGCGTACTCCTTGGCCGCCCTGATGACGTTGCGTCGTCCCTTGCTGAAGAAATCCGATATATCCGGCGGCACGGCCGAGATGACCGTCGCCTGCTCGTTCGCGTCGTATCGCTGGGCAATGCCGATCCGGCGCAGTTCATCAGCGAGCTGCGCCTGAAAATATGCCCCGAATTCATGAACGCGCGATCGCAGCCGCTTCGTGTCAAGCGACCCCACATGCCCCTCTTCCGTAACCACGACATTGAACAGGGCGTTATGGATATGGGCATGGGGATCGCCGCCTGCTGGCGTGTCGATCAGATAGGTCTGGCCCGTCCCCGCGTCCCGCGCCTCAACCGTCGGGCGCGCGGTGTCATGCCGGAATGACACCCAGGCGACCTCGCCCGGGTTGGCACCGTCTTCGCCCCCATGACCGCGCCGCGCGAAACCGATTTCCCGCGCGACATAGAGCATGGTGGCGTCGTTTGCCCGATCAATGGCA
>NZ_BANF01000156.1 GCF_000964425.1 Komagataeibacter intermedius TF2
TCAGCCAGCGCCAGGCGTTCGGTATATCGGATCGACAGGTATTGTGAACCACGATCCGAATGATGGATCAGCGCCTTATTTCCCGCGGGCTTTCGTTGCCAGATGGCCTGTTCAAGGGCGTCGAGCACGAACTGGGTGGTCATGGAGGCCGAGACCTTCCAGCCCACGATCCGGCGGGCGAACACATCAATGACAAACGCCACATAGACCATGCCATTCCGGGTCTGGACATAGGTGAAGTCCGAGACCCAGAGCTGGTTGGGAGCCTCCGCCTGGAACTGCCGGTTGACCCTGTCATCGGGACAGGGACGCGCCGTATCCGGACGGGTCGTGATGACCTTCCTGCCTCGGATCACCCCCTTCAGGCCCATCTGCCGCATCAGGCGCTCGACAGTGCAGCGCGCGACCTTCCGTCCTTCGCGCTGCAGGCTGTGCCAGACTTTGCGCGCACCATAAACACCACGGTTGTCGTGCCAGATCCGACGGATATGCGCCATCAGATCCCTATCACATTGTGCTCGTATGCTGGCTCTGGCCGGATCTCTCGCTATGGCCGCCTGATGATAAAACGTGGAAGGGGCAATCGGCAGAACGCGACAGATTGGCTCGACCCCATAATCGGCACGACAGGCTTCAATAAATGCGATCATTTGCGAAACGGGCGGTCGAGCTCCGCCTGTGCAAAATAAGCCGAAGCTTTCTTGAGGATCTCATTGGCCTGACGCAGTTCACGAACCTCACGCTCCAACGCCTTGATCCGTGCCGTCTCAGCCGTAGTCGGTCCCGGTTGTGCACCAACGTCTCGCCGCGCCTGTTTCCACCAGTCGTGCAGGCTGTCTCCCGAACAGCCGAGTTTGCCACCAATCTCGCGACAGGCCGCCGAAATGCTCGGGTAATCCGATCGATGTTCGTCCAGAAGGCGCACGGCGCGCTCACGGAACTCAGGCGAATAACGCAATGTCTTCTTCTTCTCTACCATAGGGTTCATCCTCCGAGAGTTTTACTCT
>NZ_BANF01000155.1 GCF_000964425.1 Komagataeibacter intermedius TF2
ACGAAGTCGCGCACGCTTTCGCAGTAGGCGATGCCTTCGCGCAGGTCGCCAATGGCCTTTTCCTCAAGCTTCAGGTCGCATTTGAGGATTTCCTCCACGTCCTGTCCCACCAGGATCTGGTTGTAGCGCTGCACGTTGGGCAGGCCGCCCAGATACAGGATGCGCTCGATCAGCCAGTCGGCATGGCGCATTTCCTCGATCGATTCCTCGTATTCCTTCTTGCCCAGCAGGGTCACGCCCCAGTGGCGCAGCGTGCGGGCGTGCAGGTAATACTGGTTGATGGCCGTCAGCTCGTTTGTCAGCTGCGTGTTCAG
>NZ_BANF01000154.1 GCF_000964425.1 Komagataeibacter intermedius TF2
GCAGCCCGACCCATGCGGCATCTGTCTCCACGGGGAAGGTTGTCATTGAGGAGGGGCAGCACGTCCGGCTACCGACATCGTCTCCATCCCCGCCACCGGCCCGCAGCGGCACATTGGTCCCGGTGCCACAGCCGCCCCAGCCGGGTGCGGATCAGGTGGATGGGGCTGACCCCGCCCTTGCCAATCCCATCAATAAACCGGTGACAGGAGCCTCGACGCTCGACGAGGTGGTCGGCGGCGAAGCGCCACCCTCTCTTGAGGCCCTTGAGAA
>NZ_BANF01000153.1 GCF_000964425.1 Komagataeibacter intermedius TF2
TTTATCGAAAGGCCCTTAATAAGGAGAATGTCAGGTTTGCCGCGATTCTCTCCGATTCAGGTTCCCCTTAATCAGGAGAAAAATGATCCTTATTAATGCGAAAAATTACCCTTAATTCGGTTACGCATCATCAGTGCTTCCAGGCAGCAGCCTCCCCCAGCCCGCTATGCTTGGATGACGCCACTGCAAAAAACTCTCTGGACTGAAAACCTCGCGTTGCTTTCCTCTCCCCACGGGGCGCCGTCGACTTGTCCCGCCAAGCCCCCTGTCCATCCCGGACAGGGCTGAAGAAAACACTCATTCTGGTCCGTTATGGCGATCTCCTGACAGCTTTACTCCGTCATGGTTGAGCGCAAAACAGCATATGCGATAATCTGACCTGCCCCTCGCCCGTCCCATAACCGAAAGAGAAACGTCAATGATCCGTTTGCGTCCGCTCGTCATTGCCGCATTGCCGTTCCTTATTTCCGGGCATGCACGTGCCCGCATGGTCGACAGGCCAGTTTCGTAGACGTTCGAGGGCACGCGTTATGACTGCGTCCTAATCTACGACGACACGACTGCCGCGCGGCG
>NZ_BANF01000152.1 GCF_000964425.1 Komagataeibacter intermedius TF2
GCAGATCGCGCCTGCGATTTCCTTTGAAGTCGATCTGCCCATGGGGCACTGGACCCAGCGCTTCCTGCTCGGCGGTTGTGGTGGCCTGTGCGGGATGACCCATGTAGGCGTCAGCAATGCAGGGGCGTGCGTCCCGGCGCTGAATGGCGAATTTGTCATGGCGGGTGACGACATGGGGCATACTGGTTCCATGATGGGGCTGGCGCAGGGCGAATTCGGTAAAGACCCGCA
>NZ_BANF01000151.1 GCF_000964425.1 Komagataeibacter intermedius TF2
GCGGTCTTCATGTTGTCAAAAATACCCCGCCGCGGCACGCCACCGAGCACGCGGAAGGCCTCGGTAAGCGCATCGAAAAGCATCTCGTGGGTCTGCAGGGGATAGGCCCTGAGTATGAAGGCCCGGCTGAAGGACAGTTTGGTGTGGGCAACCTGCAGCTTGACGCGATGCCCGGCAATCACCGCCCAGTCCTCGCCCCAGTCGAACTGGAAGGCTTCCCCGGGCTGGAAGCATAGGGGCACGAAAACACCCCGACCCGTTGTCTGGCGTGCCTGGCGCTGTTCGTGTTTCCACTGCCGGATGAAAGCGGCCACCCGTCCGTAGGACCCATCATAACCCAGCGCCACAAGGTCTTCATGCAGTCGTCGCGCCGTGCGCCGGTTCTTGCGGGGGCGAGCGGCTTCCAGGACCAGCCATCCCCTCAGCCTGTCAGCAAACGGGTCCAGTCGGCTGGGACGTTCGGGAACCTGAAACCGTGGTTCAATACTCTGTGCCCGGAGATATTTCCGGATCGTATTGCGTGACAGTCCCGTCCGGCGTTCGATCTCGCGGATCGGAAGATGATCCCGGCAGTGCCACCGACGGAT
>NZ_BANF01000150.1 GCF_000964425.1 Komagataeibacter intermedius TF2
ATCGCGGCTACAGCAGACTATATCAAGGCCTAACAGGCCCTAGCGGTATGCCAGCTAACAGAAAGCGGCAGAGCTGCTGGACGAATTCAGGGCATTTCCAAGTGAGAGTGAAGATAGGATGCATAAAATGCATTCTGTGGATCCTATAAATATTATTTTGTTGTTGAATTTTTAATCTGGGATTTATATTAGGTTTGAAGGAAAACAATTTTAGGAAACAAAAATGGCTAAGGAAGCACGCGGAAAACTTGAAAAATCCTTTGGAGAACAGTTAAAAACGGCAATGGATAAACGCCATGTCAGCCGTAAAGAGATTGCAGAGGTTCTGGAATGTTCTAACCAAGCAGTAAGGAACTACACGCTAGGGGTATTTTTCCCGAAGACTGAAAAACTTATAGCGCTTGAAAAGTTTTTGAAGGTTCGATTTGTTATGGACAATCCAAACATATTTGAACCAATATATGAAAATAACGAAAAATCCGAACCTTATGAAAATCTGACGATCGCTCAAGCTAAAACTGCTTTGAGCAAGTCGTTAGGCGTTCCACCGGAAAAAATTAAGATTTTGATCGAAGGTTAGCCACCAAGCCTTACACCCCAGTTCTAGTTCAAGCGGGTTCGCAGTAGCGACGGCCAGAGGCTCCCACAGGACGCCTTTGGCGCGCTATCCCACATCATATGGTTTCTGTTGAACAGGAATTATGTCGTGTGTATGATGTGTAAATGAAAAGTGCCGATCTGATCCGGGAGCTGGAAAAGGCAGGCTGGAAGCTGGATCGCGTGCGCGGTTCACACAACGTCTTCAAGCATCCATCGCGACCAGGGATCGTGGTTGTCCCGCATCCCAAAAAGGATCTGGGCACCGGTCTGGTTGCCGCCATCCGCAAACAGGCGGGTCTTTAGGAGGATCATCATGCGCTATCCGGTTGTTATCGAACGGGGCAGCGAGACAACGGCATTTGGCGTTGTCTTTCCTGACCTTCCCGGCTGCTTTTCGGCAGGCGATACACTCGATGAAGCCATTTCCAATGCGGAAGAGGCTGCTGCGGCATGGATCGACGCCACGTTGGATGCCGGAGACGCTGTCCCTTCTCCCAGCACGCTCGATGCTATCCAGAACAACCCAGATTATGCAGGTTGGACAATGGGCTTTGTCACCATTGACCCGGCCGTCCTCGATGACCGGGTGGAACGGGCGAATATCTCTCTTCCCCGACGCGTTCTGGAGCGGTTGGATGCACTTGCCAGATCATCCCATGAGAGCCGTTCCGGCATGATTGCGGCCATGACCCTGCAGGCAAGACTTACACCGGTGGTCAGGGGTAAATGAACAACCAGAACACAGGAGATCGGGCGATGTAGGTACGCTCGGAAATCATTCCGCGCGTCATGGAGGGAAACTCCCATGTCTCGCACCTATCATCACAGCCGAAAACACGGCCGGGACCATCGCTGGGCCAATCGGCCGGATCGCTGTGGTTATGGAGGCTCACGTGATGCCTCTGAATCTCCAAACTGGTACAGCCATCTGCACGACATCCGTCCTGGCCGTCATCATGACAGGCATATTGCCCGCCTGGTCATCAAGGGCGACCTCGATCCTGTCGAAGCGGTCTTTCCGTATACCGGAACCCGGCGACCCCACGAATATTACTGGACTGACTACACGAAAGTGCGTTCTGCGTACGCTTGCATCGAACGTAAAGTGAACTTGTCCGATTGGGTAATCGCGGCTGGGCGAGCTCTATGGAGTTGCCACATGGGTGCAGAGTTCATCTTGGTCACGTGCCGACGCGTAGACCATTTTCTCGCCTACCGCTGCTAACCCGAGCGATTGAGCCAACGCTAATGAAGGCAGGTTGTCAGGATGAATAAAAGCTTGAAGTGCTATTATATTCAGGCGCTTCTTAGCTACGGCGAGTGCAACTGGTGCACCCTCACGCATAAAACCCGCTCCCTGATACTTCTCTCCCAGCCAGTACCCCAAGACCCCGAATGAGCGTGTCGCGTTGAGATAGACGCCAAACCAGCCTACGAACGCGCGGTCTTCCGTCCGCTCGAACCCAAAGACGCACGCACGTCCAGCTGCTTCAGCCTCACCAATACGACGGATACGCGAAGCCGCATCCGTTGTAGAAAATGGCGTGGGAAAATTGGTCAGCCAGCGGCTTACTTTGGGTGTCATAAGTGCCGACACGTCAGCAGCATCTGACAGCTTTAGAGATCGAAGATTGAGCCTGCGGGTGGTAAGCAGTTTCATCTGGGGCGCTTGGCGCATGCTTCTACGTCCCCTCAATGAGGTTTAGCGCAGATTTCCGTCCTAACGTTCGGTAAACGGTCGGACGAGAGATGGAGAACAATTCAGCCAGATCGCTGATTGAGTAGTCGCCGGTATCATACATACGACGAAGCTCTTTTTGCTGACGTTCAGAAAGCTTGGGTTTCTTTCCGCGTAGTTTACCTTTGGCGCGTGCAACAGCCATGCCTTCACGTGTACGCATCCGGATCAGATCGGCTTCAAACTCCGCGAAAGTCGC
>NZ_BANF01000149.1 GCF_000964425.1 Komagataeibacter intermedius TF2
TCCAGCAGGCGCACCGTAACCGGCAGCCCCGCCATAATGCGGAACAGGCTGGCGAAATCATCACGCTGGAACGGCAGCAGGGCGGCAATGGCCTTCTGCCGCACGCTTTCATCATCGGCAATGATCATCTGCCGCACGAAGCCGATACGGTCAGGGCCGAAGAACATGTGTTCCGTGCGCGCAAGGCCAATCCCTTCCGCGCCAAAACGGCGGGCGGTGCGCGCGTCGTCCGGCGTTTCGGCATTGGCGCGCACACCAAGGCGGCGCACCGCATCCGCCCAACCCATGAGCGTGTTGAAATCATCCGACAGCGCGGGTTCGATGGTCGGCACGCGGCCAAGATAGACTGCCCCCGTCCCGCCATCGAGCGTGATCCATTCCCCCTGCGCCACGGTGTGCGTGCCAACCGTCATGGTCCCGGCGGCGTAATCGACATGGATGCTGCCCGCACCCGCCACGCATACGCGCCCCATGCCACGCGCCACGACGGCGGCATGCGACGTCATGCCGCCACGGGTGGTCAGGACGCCACGGGCGGCGTGCATGCCGTGCACGTCCTCGGGCGAGGTCTCGATCCGGACGAGGATCACGTCCTCCCCCTTCGCCGCGCGGGCTTCGCACTCCTCGGCCGTGAACACGACAGCACCCGCCGCCGCACCCGGTGATGCGGGAAGGCCACGGGTCAGCTGCACGCGCTCGGCCTTGGGGTCCAGCGTGGGATGCAGCAGCTGGTCAAGGGATGCAGCGGGAACGCGCTGGATCGCCTCTTCCTGCGTGATCAGCCCTTCGCGCGCCATGTCGATGGCGATCTTCAGCGCCGCAGCGGCGGTCCGCTTGCCGTTGCGGGTCTGGAGAATGTACAGGACATTACGCTGGACGGTGAATTCGATGTCCTGCATGTCCTTGTAATGGGTTTCCAGCACGGACCGCACGCGCAGCAGCTCGCCATAGGCTTCGGGCAGCGTGGTTTCCATGGGGTGCTGACCGGCCTCGGCACGGGCGCATGCCATGGGCTGCGGGGTACGGATGCCCGCCACCACGTCCTCGCCCTGTGCATTGATCAGGTATTCACCATAGAAAATGTTCTCGCCCGTGGACGGATCACGCGTGAAGCAGACGCCGGTGGCACAGTCATCGCCCATGTTGCCGAACACCATGGACTGCACATTGACCGCGGTCCCCCACGAGGCCGGGATTTCATGCAGCTTGCGGTACGTATTGGCGCGCGGGTTCATCCATGAGCCGAATACCGCGCCGATGGCGCCCCACAGCTGGTCATGCGGGTTGGTAGGGAATTCGCTTCCGGCATGGGTGCTGATGATATGGCGGTAATCCACCACGATCGCGCGCCACTGGTCAGCCGTGATCGCGGTATCGTCTTCCACGCGGCTGGCACGCTTGAACTGCTCCAGCGTATCCTCGAAATGATGATGCGGCACGCCCATGACGACCGAGCCATACATCTGGATGAACCGCCGGTAGCTGTCCCACGCAAAGCGCGCGTCACCGGACGAGCGGGCAAGCCCTTCCACCGTTTCATCATTCAGGCCCAGGTTCAGGACGGTATCCATCATGCCCGGCATGGACACGCGCGCGCCCGAACGGACCGAGACCAGCAGCGGCGCATCCGCGTCGCCAAAACGCAGGCCCATCGACTGCTCGATCCGATGCAGGGCTTCGGCCACCTGGGCCTGAAGCGCATCAGGATACTTCCGGCCATTTTCATAAAAGGCCGAACAGACTTCCGTTGTAATGGTAAAACCCGGCGGAACCGGCAGGCCGTTCGCCGCCATTTCCGCCAGATTGGCGCCCTTGCCGCCCAGGAGGTTGCGCATATCCGCGCGGCCCTCGTTCAGGCCTTTTCCGAAGCTGTAAACCCATTTGGTCATGTCTGTTCGTTCCTACGCGCGTCCGTCTGTCAGAAATGACGCCTGATCCGGAACAGGTCAAAAAAACAGGCGACCGCGCTATTAGTATTGTTTGTTGTTGGCAGGTCCGGGCTGTGAAAGTAACCGGCACGGGCAAGTCCGGGCAATCACTATTTTAGGGTCGCATGCCTGCTCGCATGCGGATCCCGGACAGGGCGACCGACGGGAACGACTGGCATAAATACGAATAAATATGTTTAATAACAGCATATTAATTGTGAAATCATGCACCAGCATAGACGCGGCGACCGCCACAGGAACCGTCTATTAATTTGTTTTAATGATATTAGTTATGCATTTTAAAGATGAGTTTTACGATCAGGAAACAATCATGATTCCGCATAAGAACGTTGTGCAATGCAGCAAAACATTGCGCAGCGCACAATAATAAAAATGTAATTACAAAAATAATTCTTCAAATTTCCAAAATTACTTGGAAACTATCTCATATTCTGTTGACACCCATGCACGGTTTCCAGAAACATCCGTTACGGCCACACAAAAAAACAAGAAGTACGGTCAAAATGAAAAAAGCCATATTCCTCCTCCTGCCATTCGCCGGACTCCTGTGGGTTCCGCTGTACAACCGGCATGATCCGGTGCTGTTCGGCTTTCCATTCTTTTACTGGTACCAGTTCGCCTGGGTTCCCGTCACATCCGCCCTGATCTGGATGGCGTGGAAAATGGACCGTCAGTCATGAACACATCCATCGTACCCGACAACGCGGCCATCAGCGTATTCGTCCTGTGTTTTGTCGCCACCATCGTGCTGGGCAGCACGGTGCGGCTGTGGCGGCCATTACTGAACCGCCGCAAGGCAGCGACACGCCATACCGAAGGCGAAGAATGGGGGCTGGGCGGACGTGAATTCGGCGCCTGGGTCACATGGTTTCTGGTGGGCGGGGATTTCTATACCGCCTATACGGTCATTGCCGTGCCGGCGCTGGTCTATTCCACCGGGGGGTTCGGCTTTTTCGCCCTGCCGTACACAATCATTGTCTATCCCTTCATTTTTGCCGTCATGCCCCGCCTATGGACCATCGCGCGCGATGGCGGCCATGCCACGGCGGCGGATATCGTACGCGCGCGCTTTGGCAGCCGGACGCTGGAACTGGCCGTGGCGCTTAGCGGGCTGGTGGCGGTGCTGCCCTACATCGCCCTGCAGCTGATCGGCATCCGGACAGTGATCGAGGCGCTTGGCTTCACCGGCATGCTGCCGCTGCTGATCGCCTTCGTCTCCCTTGCCGCCTATACATGGCTGGGCGGGCTGCATGCCCCGGCTCTGACCGCCTTCATCAAGGACGTGATGATCTATATCGCCGTGCTGGCGGCCGTCATTCTCGTACCGATTCATCTGGGCGGGTACGGGGCCATGTTCCATTCCGCGGCCGGGCACCTGCCCGATGTGCCGGACGGCCATATCGTGGCGCAGGGGCAGGTGGTGCCCTACGCCACGCTTGCACTGTCCTCAGCCTTCGCCGCCTTCCTGTACCCCCACACGCTGACCGGTATCCTTGCGGCCAGATCGGCCGATACCATCCGGCAGAATGCCGTCTTCCTGCCTGCCTATACCATCGTGCTGGGCCTGATCGCGCTGCTGGGCCTCATGGCCCATGCGGCGGGAATCGTAACCACGTCATCCTCGCAGGTGGTGCCGCAGCTTTTTCTGGCGATTTTCCCGTCATGGTTCGCAGGGTTCTGTTTTGCCGCCATCGCCGTGGGGGCGCTGGTGCCCGCGTCCGTCATGGCGATTGGCGCGGCCAACCTGATCATGCACAACATCCTGCCCCACCGCAGCGAATCGGTTACGGGGTCACGGCTGGCCGGTTTCGGGGTCAAGGTCGGTGCGCTGGGCTGCGTGATCTTCCTGAACGCCAGGTTCGCCATCGACCTTCAACTGCTTGGCGGCGTCATCATTTTGCAGACCTTTCCGGCGCTGATCATGGGGCTGCTGCCGCTGCGCCTGCCTGCGCCAGCACTGGTCGCGGGCTGGGTGATCGGATCGGTCGCCGGGCTGGGGCTGTGCTGGATCGATGGGCTGAAACCGGTGCATCCGGTGGCCTTCGCCGGTTTTTCGGCATCCGTTTCAACCGGGCTTCTGGCGCTGGGCATCAATATTGCCGTGACCCTGACGCTGGGCGCGGTGATCCGGCTGGCGCTGGGGGCGTCACCGTCCACCCTGCGGCCGGGCAGCATCCGACGTTAGCCCCCTACCCTATCCATGCGGCGCAGGCCGTCGCATGGATAGGGCTGCCACGTCAGTCCCTGCCCAACGCGGCCCCGTCACATGACCGGGGCCGTTTTTGTATTATCCTGATTTTTCCCGCCTGCACCGGCCCATGAACCACCGGCACAAACCGGGACTCAGATGGCATGCGGCTGGATTTCGCCTGCCCGGTGCATGGTGTCCGCAATGGTGGCGCGGCCCTGTCGTGCGATCTGGCGCAGCAGGCACACGACACCCGGCACACAATTCCCGCACTGGGCGCGACATCCCTTGGATTCGTATACTTCCTTAGGCCGGACAGCCCCGTTGCGCACGGCTGTTTCTACATCTGTATCGGTCAGCATATTGCAGGAGCAGACAAACATTTATCTATCCCAATCGATGATGTGGACACACCATAATCACGAATGAGAACAAATCGCAATACCCTTAAAATCCCTCACCTGACATTCCTGCTGGCGTCGCCGTGCCTTTCTCCCGTTTTGTATTATCCCGTTTTCATTGATATTAAGTTCGATAACAACACAAATGAACCAGACCATTCAGATGTCCGGCACGACAGATGTCAGACCACCGAACAATGGCGGACGTGCTGTTTTCAAATCCACTGGCGGCATGTCGGGTGGCGTGCCAGCATGAAATGGAATGACTCCATGCTGGCATCGATTTTCCATCGCCCAAGAGGATAATGGCCATGAGCAAGACACACAGCCCCAGCCAGACGGTCTATGTCGCGCATGAATATTACGATATCGCCGCGGAACTGGAAAAACGCCCCGGAAGCCCGCGCTGCGTGCAGGTCGGGACGTTCGCGGAGCTGGAACAGATCATGCCGCAGGTGGAAATCCTGGTGGCGTCCATGCTCTGGCGCAATAGCCTGATCGATCTGGCGCCCAGGCTGAAACTGATCCAGTCCGTCAGTTCCGGGGTGGAACAGTTTGATCTGGAACATCTCAGGGCGCGCAACATCCACCTGTGCAATGCACGCGGGGCAAATGCCACCGCCGTGGCGGAACATGCGCTGGCCCTGCTGCTCAGCCTGTCACGTCGTCTGTACGAAGCCCGGGACAACCAGCGCCGCGCCCACTGGTCGGGTACCGGCATGGATCGCCGCCCCCGCCTGCTGGAACTGACCGGCAGGACGGTGCTGATCGTGGGCATGGGCACCATTGGCGACAGGCTGGCGCGGCTCTGCCTGGCGCTGGGCATGCATGTCAGCGGCATGCGGCACAGCCCCCGGCCACTTGATGTTGCCGGCGTGACACAGGTCAGTTCCGGTGATCTGCATGCAGCCCTGGGCCAGGCCGATTATGTCATCCTGACCTGTCCCCTGACCCCACAGACCGAAGGGTTGATGGACCAGAAGGCCTTTGCCGCCATGAAACCCGATGCCTGCCTGATCAATGTGGCGCGCGGCCGGGTGGTGGATGAGGCCGCACTGATCGCGGCACTGCGTAACCGCACCATCGCGGGGGCGGCACTTGATACCTATGCGGATGAACCGCTGCCGCCGACATCGCCATTATGGCAACTGCCTGATCTGGTCATGACCAGTCATGTCGCGGGGGAAACGCAGTTCTATGAACGTAATGTCGTGGATATCCTGCTGGACAACATCAGGGCGCTGGAAACGGGCGGCCCGTTGCGCAATCAGGTCGTATGACCATGCTGCCGCATACGGACAGCCTGCTGACGGAAGACCAATCTGTGGCGTCCCGGCTGTCGCCCGTGCAGGACCAGGCGACAGCCCCTGATGTATCAGGCGCCCGCGCGCCGTTTCAGCACGGCCAGCGCGCACAGGTAGACGATCAGCCCACCCACTGAAAAAAGCGCCCCACCCCAGCCAAGAGCGCCATAGCCGAACTGCCGCGCCAGCAGGAAGCTGCCCCCGGCGGCCCCCACCGCATTGGCAACATTGAACGCGGAATGATTGAGCGAAGCGGCAAGCGTCTGCGCATCCCCCGCGAAATCCATAAGGCGTGTCTGCAATGCAGGCCCAAGCGCATTGACGAAGGCGGGCACCACAAACACATCAGCCAGCAGGGCAATATCGCTGTGCAGGAGATAGGGAAACACCAGCATGGCTACCGCGCTGCCCGCAAGCGCCATAAGCGCGGCAAGGTCAAGGTTGCGGTCAACCACCCATGCGCCTGCATTGGCGCCCGCCAGCATGCCCGCGCCCCACACCACCATATACACCATGGTTTCCCATTCCGGCACATGGGTCACGTTCTGCAGCACGCTGGTCAGGTACGTATAGATCGTGAACATCCCGCCAAAGCCGATGGCGGCAGTCAGCAGCGTCAGCAGCACCTGCGCGTTGCCCATCGCCCTGACTTCCCTGAGCGGGGAGTTCTGGCGGTTTGGCCGGTCGGCGGGAATATAGCGCCACACCCCCACGAACGTGACGAAGCCAAGGATGGCAATAATCAGGTAGGCAATGCGCCAGCCAAGGTGGTTTGCGGCAAATGTTGAAAACGGCGCGCCGATCAGGGTCGCAATGGCAATGCCAGACAGGATCCGCCCCACGGCCCAGCCCCGGCGCGCACGTTCCACCATGGACGCGCCAACCAGCGCGGAAATCCCGAACAGCGCCCCGTGCGGCAGGCCGGTAATGAAACGCGCGACCTCCACCAGCCCCGGCGTAGGCATGACGATACTCAGGACATTCCCGAAGCAGAACAGCACCAGCAGCACCAGCAGCAGTTCACGGCGCGACAGCCGCGCACCCAGAATGGTGATCAGCGGCGCGCCGATCACCACACCCAGCGCATAGGCGGTGATGGCATATCCGGCATCGGCCACGGACAGGCCGAGGGAGGATGCGAATTCGGGCAGCATGCCCATAATGGCAAACTCCCCCGTTCCCACGACAAACGTGCCGAAGGTCAGGATGAAGAAAGCGGCTGCCCTGCCATGGGGCGGCGCGACCTGCGTGATCGCGCTTTCGGCCTGCGTGTTATCTGACATGATGTACCATCCACACAGGGCAGTCAGGCGGCAAGCTGTGTCGCGGCGGCGCGGGCGATGGCAATGTCATCTTCCGTGCTGGCCCCTGATACGCCAATTGCGCCCATGATGGCGCCATCCGCCCCCTTCAGCACGACGCCACCACCGAAGCTGGTCAGGCCGCCATTGGTGTTTTCCAGACTGTAGGCCCCGCCATCGGGATGCGCGATGGTGGCGAAATCGGCGCTGTCCATCTGGAACAGGATGGCCGTACGCGCCTTTTTATGACTGACCTCCACCGCGCCAAGCGGGCAGCCATCCATGCGGATGAAGGCCATGGGCCATGCCCCGGCATCGACAATGGAAATACTGACGGTAACGCCCAGATGCTCCGCCGCGGCGCGGGCGGCGGCAAGCAGGGACATGGCACAGGAAAGCTGCACGGTGCGAACCTCTGGTTGACGAAGCAGGACAACAGGGTAGACCCGCCCGGACAGAATGGAACATGCAAATGTTCGCCAGCGTCATTTCTTCAACATTGCTGAACAGCAGCGCGTTCCACATGTCTCATCATCATCCACCCCAGCCGCACGAGATGCGCGCGGGGCAGCCGCACCGCCGGACCGGTCAGGCCGATGCTGGCACGGACTTCCCCCTTTTCACGCCACGGTATGGCGACACAGTTCCAGCCGGGGCGACAGGCCTCGATATCAATGGCGTATCCTTTCACCCTTGCCTCCTCGATCCGGACCAGGGTATCCGCGTCCAGCGCCCGGGTCGTCATGACCCGCTTGCGCAGGCCGGGCACGAATGCAAGGAACACCAGCCCAACCGCCGATCCCTCCAGCTGTTCATGCAGCGGCGGCCTGCCGTCCACTGCCGGGTCATGACAGTCGACCACCTCCAGATACGCGGCCTCGTCCCCGCTGGGTACCGCCAGATAGACGGTCATGCCGCTGTCACGTGCAATGGCGGTCATGACCGGGTGCAGCCGGGCGCGCAGGGCGTTGTCATCCCCCGCGATCCGCGCAAGGTTCAGGATACGGCCACCCAGATGGTAGCGCACGTCCCCCTGCCTGCGCTGCACGTATCCCAGATGGTCGAGCGTCTGGAGAATATTGTGCACCGTGGTCTTGCCCAGCCCCAGTATCCCGGCAATTTCCTGCAGGCGCGCATGGCCGCCTTTCTGGGCGATGATTTCCAGAATGGCGGCAGAGCGTTCAATGGACTGGATCAATCGGGGTGTTTTTTGCACAGCGGGTTTCCCGGCTATATGTGGAACATCCTGCGCCCTGTCCTGTCGCATGACATGGCCCGTCATGGCACATTCTCCACTGGCGCGCCCCCGGAGGAATGGAAAGCTGAAGACTCATGTGATTGTATGGGTCTGGAAATAATATGCAGATAGTATATATCTTCATCCATGCGCCTGACCCTGCATACCGATTACGCCCTGCGGACACTGATCTATCTGGGGATCCATACGGATCGCCTGACATCAATCCGTGAAGTGGCGCAGGTCTATGGCATTTCGGAAAACCACCTTGTCAAGATCATCCACCGGCTTGGCCAGGCGGGTTTTGTCGAAACCATCCGTGGGCGCAATGGCGGGCTGAAGCTGGGCCGACCGGCCGCGACCATCGTACTGGGGGACGTGGTGCGCCATACGGAAGAAGATATGGCGCTGGTCAGCTGCATGCAGCCGGTCGCGGCGGACGGCAGGACGGCCTGCATCCTGGCCGATGCCTGTCGCCTGCGCGGCGTGCTGGGGGAAGCACTTGGCTCCTTCATCGGGGTCATGGACCGCTACACCCTGGCCGATGTCATAACAGACCAGGAACGCCAGCGCCTGCACCGCCCCCAGCCCGACTGACGGCCATATGCCCGTTTGCGTTGTGGAATAAACTCCATTTTACAATTGCATTCCACACACAGCCGGACCGGACATAAGGGACGGAAAACCGGCGCTTTCCCTATTCACCTGCTATTTCTTCACCTTGCGGGACAATGGTTTTTTGCACGTTCGCGGGGTTGGTGATACCTGAAACGATTCTTGCGCGCCTGCGGGTGAAATATATACTTTCTGCCGAAACTCTGAGGAACATACTGCCAATGGCTTACGCGACCACTAACCCTTATACTGGCGAAACGCTCGAGACGTTTCCCAATGCGACGGATCAGGACGTCCAGACGGCCCTGACCGAAGCATATGATGTCTTCAGGACATGGCGGCACACCTCCTTTGCCGAACGTGCGAAGGTCATGACGGCAGCAGGCCAGATCCTGCGCCGCGATATCGACAAATATGCCCGCCTGGCGACGCTGGAAATGGGCAAGACCTTTGCCGAAGCCAAGGCCGAGACCATCCTGTCGGCGGAAATCTTTGAATACTATGCCACGCATGCCGAACGCCTGCTGGCACCCGAAAAGCTGCCGGTCGCGGACCCCAAGGAAGGCGACGCCGTCCTGATCCACCAGCCGCAGGGCATCGTGTTCGCGATCGAACCGTGGAACTTCCCGTACTACCAGATCGCCCGCATCATCGCACCGCAGCTTTCGGCCGGAAACACGGTCCTGCTCAAGCACGCCTCCAACGTGCCGCAGTGCGCCGCCGCGTTCGACAGCCTGATGATCGAAGCCGGCCTGCCCAAGGGCGGATTCCGCAACCTGTACGCCGCGCGCCATCATACCGAAATGATCCTGAGCGACCCGCGCGTCTGCGGCGTTGCCCTGACCGGTTCCGAAGGGGCGGGCACCATCATCGCAGGAATCGCGGCCAAGGCGCTGAAGAAGTCCACCATGGAACTGGGCGGTTCCGACGCCTTCGTGGTGCTGGATGACGCCGATCTGGAAAAGACCGTGAAGTGGGCCGTGTTCGGTCGCCACTGGAACGCCGGTCAGGTCTGTGTATCCGCCAAGCGCCTGATCGTGGCCGATGCGATTTATGACAGGTTTGTCGAACTGTACAAGAAAGGCGTGGCCGAACTGAAGGCGGGCGACCCGATGGACCCGGCCACCACGCTTGCACCGCTGTCGTCGCAGAAGGCGGCTGACGACCTGATGGCGCAGGTTGAGGAAGCCAAGAAGCATGGTGCTGTTGTTGAAGTCATTGGTGCGCCGGTTCCCGAAAAGGGCGCGTTCTTCCGTCCGCTGCTGATGACCAACCTGCACAAGGACAATGAAGCCCGTCACTGGGAGTTCTTCGGTCCGGTCACGCAGCTTTACCGCGCCAAGGACGATGCGGACGCCATCCGTATCGCCAACGACTCCCCCTACGGGCTGGGCGGCGCCGTCTTTACGCGCGACACGCAGCGTGGCGTGAAGGTGGCTGAACAGATCTATACCGGCATGGTGTATGTCAACCACCCGACCATGGTGAAGGCCGACCTGCCCTTCGGTGGTGTGGCGCGTTCGGGCTACGGCCGCGAACTGATCGGCCTCGGCATCAAGGAATTCGTCAATCACAAGCTGATCGACGTCGTGGACATTGATGCCCCGTTCTGATCCGGCCAGAAACCGGACATGCGGCCTGTCATAAGGACAGGCCGCGCCACTGGCTGGCC
>NZ_BANF01000148.1 GCF_000964425.1 Komagataeibacter intermedius TF2
AGCCCGGCGCCCGCCGCCCGCGCGCCCGCCGCCGACAGCCGGGCCGCCCCCGGCATTTCGCGCCCGCCACATATGCTGACGACGCCGCGGCTGTATTTATAGCTGGTCGGCCCGCAGGCAGGCGTGCGCCACAGGCCCGGCGCATTATGCCATGTACGAATCGGCACCGACGCCACCGCGTCTTCTCCAATGCCGATATCCGCCAGCACGGTCCGGCCACACAGCGTATGGCCCGGCAACAGCAGATGCCCCGGCTTGAGCCTGCAGAACGTGACCGTCATCTCCACCTGCGGCGCGTATCCCCGGACCGCGCCGGTCGCGCCGTCCACGCCCGTTGGCATGTCGATCGCCACCACACGGGGGGCGGCCTTCAGCACGCAGGCCACGTCCGGGCCGATATCCCGGCTCAGCCCCGCGCCAAACACCGCATCGACCACCAGATCGAAACGGGCGGCATTTTCGGGCGTGAACGCCACGACCGGCCCACGCCACAACGCGGCGGCGGCGGCCGCATCTCCGCCGGGATGCGGCGGCGCCATGGCCGCGACCGAGACCGGCCAGCCTTCCTGCGCCAGCCTGCGCGCAGTCACATACCCGTCACCACCGTTATTGCCTGGACCACACAGCACCAGCACGCGACACGGGCGCATATGCCGACGGATGGCGCGGGCCACGGCCCGGCCCGCATTTTCCATAAGCGTCGCGACCGGCACATGGCGCGCGGCGGCGGCGTCGATGCGCCCCATTTCATCGGGCGTGGGCAGCAGCAGGTGGCGTGCGGCCATATGCGCTGTTTCATCCATGGTCATGATGTCCTTACCCCTTTCGGCAACTTTGGCTGCGTGAGTGGCCTTGCGCATGATACAGGAATGGGGAAACAAGCATTCCGGATCCTGTCCCGTGGCACGGATTGTTCTTTCTTTATCCATCTACCCCCGCAAGGAGGCGTCATGTCCTATTCCATAGTCTGGAGCCTTGTGCTCGCACTCCACATAACCGGCATGGCGGCCTGGGTGGGCGGCATGATCTATGCGGCGTTCGTGCTCAAGCCCAGCCTCGGCCTGCTGGACGGAACGCAGCGCGCCTCCGTTCACCTGCAGACGCTCGGCCGCTTTTTCCGTATCGTATGGCATACCATGCCGACGGTGCTGATTACGGGGTGGCTCCTGATTTATCACGATGGCGGGTTTGCAGTGGTGCCATGGCCGATCAACCTCATGCAGCTGTTCGGGCTGATCATGGCGGGCATATTCGCCCGTATCTATTTTGGCCCCTACCAGAAGGCGCGCCGGGCGCTGCGCCCGCAGCAGGGCACGTTCGACTCGATCCGTTCACTGGTCATGCTCAACACCGGCATCGGCGTGCTGACCATCATCTGTGGCTGCCTGGCCCATCCATTCTGAAAACAGGGAGAAATCCCTCACGTCCCCTTGATTTCCGTTGCAAACATGGGTAGGCACGGGGAATGTGGCACATCAGGGTTTCCAACCCCGACATGCCGCACTCCCCTTCCCTGCATTGCTGCAGGTACATCAGGGACGGCAGCCTGATACAGCGCGACACGGTGGCAATCGGACGGGGCCATATTCATCTGCTGATACGTTCGAGAGTAATTTGAGCGCCAAAAAAACGTCCTCCGCCCCGGCCCGCTCCGCAAAGAAGGCGGCAGCCCCAGCCCCCGCCGCCAGCACGGACGGGGTCGCCCCCACTGACACCCCCGCACCTGCAGATACCGCGGAACAGGAAGCACAGCCCCTGTTTTCCGAACTCGGTCTGTCCGAACCCATCCAGCACGCCATTGATGAGATGGGATACCGTCATCCCACCCCCATCCAGGCGCAGGCCATTCCGTATGTGCTGATGGGGCGCGACGTTCTTGGCGTTGCACAGACCGGGACCGGCAAGACCGCGTCCTTTACCCTGCCCATGCTGGAAATCCTGTCGGGGTCGCGGGCACGCGCGCGGATGCCGCGTTCGCTCATCCTTGAGCCGACGCGTGAGCTGGCGCTGCAGGTCGCGGAAAATTTCGTCAATTACGGCAAGCACCTCAAGCTGACCCATGCGCTGCTGATCGGCGGCGAAAGCATGGCGGAACAGAAGGAAGTGCTGAACCGCGGCGTTGACGTGCTGATCGCCACCCCGGGGCGGCTGATCGACCTGTTTGAACGCGGCGGCCTGCTGCTGACCCAGACCCGGCTACTGGTGATCGATGAAGCGGACCGCATGCTGGACATGGGCTTCATCCCCGATATCGAGAAGATCGTGGCCATGCTGTCGCCGCTGCGCCAGACCATGTTCTTTTCCGCCACCATGGCGCCGGAAATCCGCAGGCTTGCGGACATGTTCCTGCGCAACCCCAAGGAAATCACGGTCAGCCGCCCCTCCTCCGTCGCCTCGACGATCGAGACGGGACTGGCCATTGTCGACGCCAGGGAAAAGCGCCGCGCGCTGCGCAAGCTGCTGCGTGCGTCGGACATGCAGAACGCCATCGTGTTCTGCAACCGCAAGCGCGATGTCGATGTACTGTGCAAATCCCTGGTCAAGCATGGATTTTCGGCAGGCCCGCTGCATGGAGACCTTGCCCAGTCGCTGCGTTTCTCGACGCTTGAGGCGTTCAAGAGCGGCGAACTGAAGATCCTGGTCTGTTCCGATATCGCAGCGCGCGGAATCGACATTGGTGGCCTGTCGCATGTGTTCAATTTCGACGTGCCGTTCCATGCCGAGGATTACGTTCACCGAATCGGCCGCACCGGTCGCGCGGGCCGCACCGGCCATGCCTACACGCTGGCCACGCCGGATGAGGAGGCACTTGTCGTGGCAATCGAGAAACTGACAGGCAGGCCCATTCCCCGAATCGAAATCCCTGGCGTGGAAACGCTGGACTGGTCGGAAGAGCCCCGCGCGGGCAATGGCCGCCGCAAGTCCACCCGCAAGCCCAGCGCCACCACGACCGAGCCAGCTCCCGCCCCAGCCGCCCCCACGGCCACGACCGGGGACGCACCCGCGCCGCGCAAATCGCGCCGGTCGCAGGGGGGCGCGGCGGGGTCATCCGCCACCCCGGCTTCCACGCGTCGCGAGTCCGGGCTGCTGCCCTCCGCCCCCGACCAGCCGGTTACCGGTTTTGGCAATGACGTCCCGGCCTTCATGCAACTGCCACGCCGGGAAAAGTCCGTTATCCCGGCGGACGAATAGGCACGCGGCCAGCAGGCAACAGACAGGGCATGGAGAACGCAGTGACGGATGCCATCCGGGTGGTGGCACTCGGCAATGATGGGGATGGCATAGCCCAGACCCCACAGGGACGGATATTCGTGCCCGGCACGGTACCGGGTGATGAAATCCTGCTGGCGGCCCAGAATGGCACGCACGGCACGCTTGATCGCGTCGTGGCGCCCGGGGCTGACCGCGTGGATGCCCCCTGTGATCTGTTCGGCACCTGTGGTGGATGCCGGCTTCAGGACATGGCGCTGCCTGCCCTGCTGGAATGGAAAACCGGTCGCGTGGCCGAAACCCTGCAACGGGTGGGATTTGATACCATTCCCGCCCCGCAGGCCCATCAGGTCAGCCCGCATGGCAGGCGTCGGGTCGATCTGGCCTTCCGCCGGGTTGAAAAGCAGATCGTGCTGGGACTGCATCGCCGCCGTGGCGATGTGGTCGACATGAGCGAATGCACATTGCTCGACCCCGCGCTGTTTGCCCTGCTGCCCCCCCTGCGCGCCATGCTGCATTCGCTTCCGGCCGTGCATGCCAGGGGTGACCTCCAGATCAACCTGCTGGATAGCGGCCCCGACCTGCTGATTACGATGGACGGCACGCCAGACGCCAATGACCGGCGCATTCTGGCGCAGTTTGGCAAGGCGCATGGCATCCCCCGCATTTCCCTGCAGGGCCGGCCACCGGAAACGCTGGCCCTGACTGGTCCGGTTTTCCATCACTTTGATGACGTGCGTGTCGTGCCGCCACCGGGTGCGTTCCTGCAGCCCGCACGGGCGGGTGAGGCCTTTATCAAGGCAGCCGTTCTGGCGGGTCTGCCCCGCAAGGGTCTGAAGGCAGGCATTATCGAATTATATGCGGGCTGTGGCACGCTGTCCTTCGCACTGGCTGAGCAGGCGAAGGTCCATGCCTATGAAGGTGATCGCGCGGCCCTTGCCTGTCTGAAGCAGGCAAGCGGCGGCACGCGGGTCCTGCCCGCACTGCGTGACCTGAACCGGCAGCCGGTCATGGCGACCGACCTGGGCAAAGCCGCGGCAGTTGTGCTGGACCCACCCCATGCCGGAGCCGGTGCGCAGATTGCCCAGATCGTGGCAGGCAGGCCCCCATGCGTTATTTATGTCAGCTGCAATCCTGCCGCCCTGCTGCGGGATCTGATGCCATTACGCGACGCGGGCTACCGTCTGGATAGTGTCACGGTCATTGACCAGTTCCTGTGGTCAGCGGAAGTCGAATCCGTGTGCGTGCTGACCCTGCCAGGGGCAAACCGCCGTAACCGGCGGTAAACCTGCGAAAGCTTCAGGGAACGCCGCCTTTTTGAAACAAGCGGCACCCAGAAACTTCAATCTGTTCATCCATATGTCAGACGTGGAAGCTTTCCCCGCACCCGCAGCGGCCCTTCTCATTGGGATTGCTGAAGGTAAAGCCGGATTCAAGCTGTTTGACTTCGTAGTCCATGACCGACCCGATCAGGAACAGCGTTGCCTTGCGGTCGACCAGCAGGGTCACCCCCTTGTCCACCACCACTTCGTCACCCGGCCCGGCCTGCTCGACAAAGCTCATGTCATAGGCATGGCCCGAGCAGCCCTTGGTCGAGACAGCAATGCGCAGCAGGTGTCCGGCGTGGTTGGTCTGGTACAGTTTTTCCAGCCGCTGCGCCGCCCGGTCCGTCAGGGTCATAAGTGGCGGCAGGGCACGGCGCGGGGCCGCAGTGGTCGTCGTGGCGTTTTGTTCAGTCATGGCACGTTCCCCTTTTGCTGGGTTCAGAACATGTTCAGGGCAAGGCGCGCATCTTCACTCATGCGCGACATGTCCCAAGGCGGTTCCCACACGATTTCAACCGTGGCGGTGGTAACCGTATCGATCTTTTCCACCGCTTCCCTGACCTGCGCGGGCAGTTCCTGCGCACTGGGGCAGTTGGGGGCTGTCAGCGTCATCTCGACCTTGACCGATCCATCCTCATGCAGGTCGATGGCGTAAATCAGGCCGAGTTCATAGATATTGACCGGAATTTCCGGGTCATACACCGTAGCAATCGCGGCGATGACCGTCTCCTCATCGGGTACGCCTGCACCCTGTGGGGGATCAGCAGGCTTTTCCCCGTCCGGCGTCCATGTTGATACGGGTTCTGCGTGCGGGGCGGGCGTTCCCTCGGCCTCAAGGGAGAAATGCCCGGCTCCCTCTGCCATGCCGATGGCAGGCTCTACCTGATTTTTCTCGTCCATGAGACCTTCACCTGTCTTTATCATCATTGAGCATCTCGATCAGTGCGGACCATGGCAGCATCGCGCAGCGGATACGTGAGCGATGCCGGTGCAATGGCGCAAAAACCGAAAGGTCGCCCAAGCCCTCCGGGGCGATACCTGTTTCAACGGTCGTCACAAGTTCGGCATGCAGCTGGCTGACATGCGCAGGCTTCTGACCCGTCACCCGTTCGGCCATGAGATCGGCGGAGGCCGCGCAGATCGCACATCCCCGCGTTTCATGCCGTACTGCCGCAAGCCGTCCCTGCGCATCGACACTGGCCTGCAGCTTCACCCGGTCACCGCACAGGGGGTTCGATCCCTCCCCATGCCTGTCCGCGTCCGTCAGCGGACCAGCGTAACGCGGTGTCCTGGCCCGTTCCAGCACCACGGTGCGATACAGATCATCCTGCGCCATGCATACTCACGCCATCAGACAAAAAAGCCGCGGATCTGTTCCAGCGTGGCGGCCAGGACGTCAATTTCCTCCGGCGTGGTGTAAATGCCGAAGCTGGCCCGCGCCGTAGCCGTAACCCCCAGCCTGCGCATCAGCGGCTCGGCACAGTGGTGGCCGGCCCGCACCGCGATCCCGTTGCGATCCAGCAGGGTGGCGATGTCATGCGGATGGACATCGTCCATGGTGAATGAAATGACCCCGCCCCGATCCGGCGCGGTCCCGATCACTTTCAGCCCGCTGACATTGCCCAGAACCTTCAGCGCATGGGCCGTCAGGGCTTCCTCATGCGCGCCAATCGCATCGAAGCCGATGGATTCGATATAGGCAAGGGCGGCGCCCAATCCAATGGTCTCGATAATGGCGGGTGTGCCCGCTTCGAATTTATGCGGGACACTGGCCCATGTCGACCGTTCGAACGACACGGTGGAAATCATGTCACCGCCGCCAAGAAAGGGTGGTATGGCATCAAGGATTTCGCGCCGCGCCCACAGCACGCCAATGCCGGTCGGACCATACAGCTTGTGGCCCGTCACCACATAGAAATCGGCATCCAGCGCACGTACGTCCACCCGGCGGTGGACGGCAAGCTGGCTGCCATCGAACAGTACCTTTGCCCCGGCTGCATGCGCCATGTCTGCAATGGCGCGGGCATCGGTAATCGTGCCCAGCACGTTGGACATGTGCGTGATCGCCACCAGCGCCACCCGCCCGTCGGACAGGTTGCGCTCCAGTGCGTCCATATCCAGCGCGCCATCATCGGTAATGGGGGTCACGCGCAGTTCGACACCCGTGCGGTCCCGCAACATCTGCCACGGCACGAGGTTGGCATGGTGTTCCATTTCCGACACCAGCACCACCTGCCCCGGCTTCAGCAGCGAACCGAAGGAATGGGCGACAAGGTTTATCGCCTCGGTGCTGTTGCGGGTGAAAATGATTTCCTCCCGCGCGCCGGCGCCCAGAAAAGCCGCCACCTGATCACGGACGGCTTCGTATGCTTCCGTCGTGCGTTCGCTCATCCAGTACAGGCCACGGTGGATATTGGCGTACTGGGTGCGCATGGTGTCCGCCATGGCATCAATGACCTGCCGTGGCTTCTGCGCCGAGGCCGCACTGTCCAGAAACACAAGATCCCTGCCATGCACCTTCTGCGACAGGATCGGGAAATCGGCCCTGATGCGGCGCAGGCTGCCCGCGATCTCCGTGGGACTGGCGACAGTCTGGTCCATCATGCGATCTCCCGCGTCCACCATGCCTCTACGGCAAGGTTCAGGCTGTCCTTCAGCCGCTGGTCGTCAATCTGGTCCACGACATCATGCAGGAAGGCGCGGATCAGGATGGACCGCGCGGCCGCATCCGGGATACCACGGCTGCGCAGGTAGAACAGCTGGTCATCATCCAGCGCGCCAACAGTGGCGCCATGGCTGCATTTCACATCATCGGCATAGATTTCCAGTTCCGGCTTCGCGTCGATTTCCGCGCCGTCGGACAGCAGAAGCGCCTGGTTCATCTGGTAGCCATCGGTCTTCTGGGCAATGCGCTCGACAAGGATCTTGCCCTGGAACACGCCACGCGCGTGGTCGGACAGGACGTTCTTGATCGTCTGGCGTGATACGCAGTCCGGGGCGGCATGGGTAATCACGCTGGTCAGGTCGCCATGCTGGTGGCCGGACAGAAGCTGCGCGCCATTGACATGCACACTGGCCCCCGCCTGCGTCAGCCCGGCATGGACTTCATGCCGTGACAGGCTGGCCCCCAGCGTCAGCGTGAAGCTGTCATACACGCCCCCCGCCGCAACGCGGGCATGGCTGACCGCCAGATGGACCGCCTGCCTGCCTTCCGCCTGAATGCGGGCATGCGACAGGTAACCCTGTTCCGCAACGGCAATGTCATAAAGCGGGTTGTGCAGGTACTGCCCGTGGCCGACCGATGCATCCAGCAGCGCCAGCCTGGCCCCCGTTTCCACCACAATGCGGTGGCGCGGGTGAAAGGACACTGCCGCGGCCTCCTGCGTCATGCCGATGCTGACCAGCATCAGGCAGCCCGCGTCTACGCCTTCCGGCACGACCAGTTCCAGCCCGTCGCGCGCAAGAACGGTATTCAGCGCAGTGGTGACATCCCCCGCCGGGTCGATCCCGTCATCGGGCAGCGTGCCTGCGGCCAGCGTCGAAATCTTGACGCCCGTGGGCAGTCGTGACCGGCCGGCATCGAAATACCCGTTCACGAACACGACACGGCTGGCAGCCGCGCCAAGGCCGGAAATGGTCTCGACTTCCGCCAGCAGGGTATCGACGGCACCGCCATCCACCGCCTGCGGCGCGGTTGCGAACGGCACATCGGCCAGTGCGCGCAGGGATGTATATTTCCACGCTTCCACCCCCGTGCGCGGCAGGCCGGCATGGCGCAGGAAATCGGCGGCTTTCTGCCGCTGTGCATTGCCCTTTACGTCACCCCGGTCAAGAAAGGCGGCAGCGTTGATCCCGACCGGTGCAATGGCGTTCACGCCGCCTCCGACAGGAACTGGGCGTAACCCTGCGCCTCAAGCTGCCTGGCCAGTTCGGGGCCACCGCTGTGGATGATGCGGCCCTTCGCCATGACATGGATGCGGTCAGGCACGATGTACTCCAGCAGCCGCTGGTGATGGGTGATGACCAGCGCCGAGAAATCGGGCGAGCGCAGGGAATTCACCCCTTCGGCCACGATACGCAGGGCGTCGATGTCCAGCCCGCTATCCGTTTCGTCCAGAATGGCGAAGGACGGCTGGAGCATGCGCATCTGCAGCACCTCGTTGCGCTTTTTCTCGCCACCGGAAAAGCCCACATTGACGTTGCGCTTGAGCATCTCGTCCGACATGGACAGGTGCTTTGTCTCCTTGCGCACGGCCTTGAGGAAGGCCACGGCGTCCAGTTCCTCCTGCCCGCGCGCTCGGCGCACGGCGTTGACGGCGGTGCGCAGGAAGTTGGCATTGTTCACGCCCGGCAGTTCAACCGGCGTCTGGAACGCCAGGAACAGGCCAAGGGCCGCCCGCTCTTCAGGCTCCAGCGCCAGCAGGTCCTGCTCCCTGAAGGTGGCGGAGCCGCCGGTCACTTCATAATCCTCACGCCCCGCCAGCACGTAGGACAGGGTGGACTTGCCCGAACCGTTCGGCCCCATGATGGCGTGCACCTCGCCCGCCGGGATTTCCAGGTCAACGCCACGCAGGATGTCCTTGTGGGTCTCCCCGTCCGAAATACGGGCGCACAGGCCATTGATGCTTACGAATTGCTTGCTCACGTCTTTCAATCCCTGTTAGCCCACGCTGCCTTCTAGGCTGATCTGCAGAAGCTTCTGTGCTTCCACCGCGAATTCCATCGGCAGTTCCTTCAGAACGTCCTTGCAGAACCCGTTCACGATCAGGCCCACCGCGTCCTCTTCCGACAGGCCGCGCTGACGGCAGTAGAACAGCTGGTCTTCTGATATCTTGGATGTCGTTGCCTCATGCTCCACACGCGCGGACATGTTGCGGCTTTCGATATAGGGCACGGTATGCGCCCCGCAACGGTCACCGATCAGCAGGCTGTCGCACTGGGTGAAGTTACGGCTGCCCGATGCCCTGGGCATCATGCGCACCAGCCCGCGATAGGTGCTGTCGGACTGGCCCGCGCTGATGGTCTTGGCGATGATGGTCGAACGCGTATTGCGCCCGATATGGATCATCTTGGTGCCGGTATCGGCCTGCTGGTGGTTGTTGGTCACGGCGACGGAATAGAATTCGCCCACCGATCCCTCACCCTGCAGGATGCATGACGGGTATTTCCACGTAATGGCCGAGCCGGTTTCCACCTGCGTCCATGAAATCTTGGACCGCGCGCCCCGGCACGCACCGCGCTTGGTCACGAAGTTGTAGATGCCGCCCTTCCCGTTTTCATCACCGGGATACCAGTTCTGCACCGTGGAATACTTGATCGAGGCATCTTCCATCGCCACCAGTTCGACCACGGCGGCATGAAGCTGGTTTTCATCGCGCATGGGCGCGGTGCAGCCTTCAAGGTAGGAGACCGAAGCCCCGTCCTCCACCACGATCAGGGTGCGCTCGAACTGCCCCGTATTGCGGGCATTGATACGGAAATAGGTGGACAGTTCCATCGGGCAGCGCACGCCCTTGGGCACGAACACGAAGGACCCGTCGGTAAACACGGCGGCATTCAGCGCGGCATAGAAGTTGTCCGTGACCGGCACCACGCTGCCCAGGTACCTGCGCACCAGTTCGGGGTGTTCCTGCACCGCTTCGGAAATGGGGCAGAAAATCACGCCCGCTTCCTGCAGCGTCTTGCGGAAGGTGGTGGCAACGGACACGCTGTCGAACACGGCGTCAACCGCGACTGGCGCGCGCGCTTCCTGTCCTTCGGGCACTTCCACGCCCGCCAGCATCGCCTGTTCATGCAGCGGGATGCCCAGCTTTTCATACGTGCGCAGCAGTTCGGGATCGACTTCCTCCAGCGACCTGGGGCCGGGCTTCCTGCGCGGGGCGGCGTAGTAATGCACGTCCTGATAGTCGATGGGCGGGTGATGGACCTTGGCCCATGTGGGCTCGCGCATTTCCAGCCAGGACCGGTACGCCTTCAGCCGCCATTCCAGCAGCCATTCCGGTTCGTTCTTGCGCGTGGAAATCAGCCGGATCGTATCTTCATTCAGGCCCTTGGGCGCGATATCCATTTCGATATCGGTCTCGAACCCCCATTTATAGGTGTTCTGGCCCAGGGTTTCGACCGTCTTGCGGGTTTCGGCTACTGCCGGCATGTGTCTTTCCTCCCCTGTTTCAGGCCGTGGCCGCGGGCCCGCTGGGCATGGACGGCGCCTGCAGGCCGCCCAGTCTGTCAATGACTGTATGGTTTTTCATGTCCGCCAGAGTAATGGCGGACAGGGCGTTGCGAATGGCGGCGTTGACCATGTCCCACTGCCCGCCCAGGCCACAGGTGGACCGGGCGTCACAATCCCCGCCATCCACGCATGTCGTCAGCGATATGGGACCGTCGATCGCCTGGATCACGGATGCGATCGAGATTTCCTCCAGCGGGTGGGCCAGCCTGTAGCCGCCACGCGCCCCGCGCTGCGAGGTCACGATGCCCTGCGTCGCCAGAATCTTGAGCACCTTGGCCACGGTGGGTTCGGGGATGCCCGTCGAACGCGACAGGACAGGCGAGGTCGTGACCTCGTTCTTCTGCCCCAGCCGGACCAGAGCCACGACGGCATAATCGGTCAGTTTCGACAGTTTCAGCATTCCGCTCTCCCGTCCGTTCCGGTGGCCATGGCTAATTGGACCGGAACAGTACTGTTTCCTGAAGTTTCAGATGGGCTACCAGCCGCGCGTCGTCAAGTCCAATCGTGTCCAGCGGCCATGCCTTATCCGATCCCGGTTCCAAATATCAGCTGTAATAGCACGGACAGCCCGCACCCGGCCAGAAACCCGACCAGCGTGCCATTCAGCCTGATATACTGCAGATCCTTGCCGACCCGCAGCTCCAGGCGGTCGCTCAGGCTTTCTGCATCCCAGCCATTCACGACTGAGTAAATAAAACGCGACATGCGGTCGCGCAGGAAGGGCAGGCTGCTCATGATCATGCCGCGCGCGCCATCCTCGACCCGTTTGCGCATGCTGGCGTCATGGTACATCTGGTCAGCCAGGCGCTGCAGCGCGTCACGCACGAGCGAGGACAGCCACCCGGTGTCCCCCCTGCTCATATCTTCCTCGATCAGGCGGCGCAGGCGGCGCCACACGTCACTGCTCCATCCGCGCACGCTGTCATGCGTCAGCACGCCCATGACGGCGTCGGTAATCTCGCGCCGGCGCACGGGGTCCTGTTCGATACGGTCGATCTCGGTACGGACCCATGTGGTGAATCCCTCACGCAGTTCTGAATTCTGCGGGTCGATCCGGTCCAGTTCCTGTCCCGCCGCCAGCAGCACCTTGGTCGCAATCGACCCGCCAATGGCCCAGCCCAGCACGCGGCCGCCCTGTTCGCGCACGCGTTCCTCGATCATCATGCGCAGGGCGGGTTCCTTGGCCTTGATCCCCTCCTTCAGCCGCGACAGCAGGAATGACAGCACTTCCTGGTGACAGTCCCCCTCCACCATCGCACGCAGGCTGCGGGTCACGACGGGGGCGATTTCCTCCCCCCCCAGCAGGGTCGGCAGCAGGCGGGCGATGGCGGAACTGGCGCGCCCGTCCTCCAGCCGGTCCAGCACGTGCGGCACGGAGCCCAGCACGGCGCGGTTGACCATGTCCAGCGTCTCTGGCTCCTGCAGTATGTTGCCGATGATGGAGGGCAGGTCGATGCGGCTGAACGCGGCCGCGACTTCCTGTTCCGTGAACACGTTGGTCGAGACGAACCGCCCCAGCGCCTGCGCCAGGCGTTCCTTCTGCGCGGGCAGGATGGCGGTATGCGGAATCGGCAGCCCCATGGGCCTGCGGAACAGCGCGGTCACGGCAAACCAGTCGGCCAGCCCGCCCACGACCCCGGCCTTGGTGCCCGACCGCAGGATTTCCAGCCACGGACGTTCCGCAAGCCAGCCCATCTGCGGCAGGGCGTACCCCGCGACCGTCAGCCCCGCCATGACCGCCAGCAGGCCGGTCGCAGACCGCTTGTGACGCAGCAGCGTACGCCGCGCGTCCTGATCCGTTTGTGGAATACCGTTCATGAAGCCCTTGATACCATTGTCTCCCCTCCAGCCCAAGCAACACTCGGTGTAACGCGCCAAATAGGCGTGAATATGCCATGGTGGACATTGCGGGCTGCCGCCGAACATGGGATTTGGGGAAACCATGACGTTTTTTCATGACAGGACAACACGATGACCGAAGCCGCCGCGCGGACTGTCTCTGACCTGCTGCAACAGGCGGAGCGACTGATTACCAGCCATGACGAAACCGCAACCGGCAGCCCAGTCATGGCGCTGGCGCGCCAGATCGGGCGGCAGATGGCCGGCGGCGCGCTGTCGATGGACACGGTGGAGGAAATCGTGCGCCTGCTGCGCGACCGGGCCTTTGCCGGACGCGCGCACCATATCGCCGCCTATCTGGACGGCCCCGAGGACGGGGCGGTGGCGACGCGCATGCGTGACGTCGCCCGCCGCATCGTGCAGCCGGACCCCGATGACAGCCCCGTGCCCATCGCCCGCTTCCGCGCCGCGATCGAGCGCAGCCGCTTCGCCGCCGTGTTTACCGCGCACCCCACATTCGCCCTGGCCAATCCGGTGTACGAGGCGCTGGCGGACCTTGCCTCCACCAATCCCGCCACGGCCCCGGAGCACGTACCCGCCTTCCTGACGCACCGCCGCGTGGGGCCGCCCACGCTGGATGAGGAATTCACCCTGGCGACGCAGGCCATCCTGCGCGGGCGCAACGCGCTGGACCGGCTGAACACCATCCTGCTGTCCGAAGCGCGGACCCACTGGCCGCAGCTGTGGGCCACGCTGGCGCCGCGTCCCATCATCATGACCAGCTGGGTCGGCTACGACACCGACGGGCGCACCGATATCGGGTGGTGGGACACGCTGCGCCTGCGGCTGCGCATGAAGCAGATGCAGCTTGCCCGCCTGCATGACCAGATCGAACCCGTAAGCAGCTGCGCCAATGATTTGCTGCCCCGCATCCAGACCGCGCTGGACACCGTGGCCGCCCAGATCGCCGCCTGCCCCACCGGGCCGGAACCCGAGGCGGTATCCCGCTTTGCCGATGTGCTGATCACCCGCAGCGCCGACGCGCTGACCAGCACCAACGACCTGAACGCCGCCTTCAGCGAAGCGATCGACGCCGCCGCCCCTGATGACAAGATGGCCCTGGTGGTCGCGCGCGCGGGCTTCATGGCGCATGGCCTGTCGGCTGCGCATACGCATACGCGCCTGAACGCGACACAGTTGCACAACATCGCCCGCCAGCGCCTGGGCATTACCGACAACCCCGACATCCCGGCCCAGCGTCGCGCGCTGATCAGCCGCATGAACGAAGCGCTGGAGACCGTGACCCCGATCGAGATCGACTTCGGATCGCTGCTGATGGAACAGGCCAGCGCGGGACGGCTGATGATGACGGTGCGCCAGATCCTGCGCCACATCGACCGCACCAGCCCCATCCGCTTCCTGATCGCCGAGACCGAGACCGGCTACACCCTGCTGACCGCGCTATGGCTGGCGCGGCTGTACGGGGTGGCGGACATGATCGAGATATCGCCCCTGTTCGAAACGCAGGAAGCACTGGAAAACGGCGAGCAGATCATGGAGGAAGCCCTGCGCTCCCCCCACTGGCGCGCCTACCTGCAGCGCACGCGCAAGCTCAGCCTGCAGTTCGGCTTTTCCGACTCCGGTCGGTATGTGGGCCAGCTGGCCGCGACCTACCTGATCGAACGGTTGCGCATCAAGGTATGCGATCTGCTGCGCAAGTGGGACCTGGCGTTTGTGGAGGTCATCCTGTTCGACACCCACGGCGAAAGCATTGGCCGTGGCGCGCACCCCTACCGGCTGGCGGACCGTTTCGACTACCTCTCCCCGCCGCATGCCCGCGCGCGCTTTACCCGAGCAGGAATCCAGATGCGCGAGGAAACCGCCTTTCAGGGGGGGGACGGCTACCTTCTGTTCGGCACGCAGACACTGGCGGACGCCACCGTCAGCATCATTGCCGAACATGCCTTCGCCACCACTACGCTGGACCGTGACCCGGTTTATGACGAACCCGATTTTTCGGCCGATTTCTTCGCCACCATCGCCAATGGCATGACCGGGCTGGTGGAAGATCCCGGCTATGCCGCCCTTCTGGGCGCGTTCGGGCCGTCGCTGATCGACAAGACGGGGTCCCGTCCCTCCGCGCGACAGAGTGACGCGGCGTCGACCGTGACCCGGATCAAGCACCCCAGCCAGCTTCGCGCCATTCCCAACAATGCCATCCTGCAGCAGCTTGCATGGTGCGCGAACACATTGCAGGGGCTGGGCACGGCGGCGGCGCGCCATCCCGAAACGTTCGAGAAATATCTGGCGGAAAGCCCCCGCTTCCGTCGCGCAATGGACTTTGCCGCCCATGGGCTGGCCCATTCCGACCACGGCGTGCTGCGCGGCGTTATCCGGCTGCTGGACCCTGATATGTGGCTGGAACGCGCCACCACGCAGAAGGACCCGGCCCGGCAGGAAGCCTGCCTGTCGCTTATGCACGGGCTGGAAAACCTCGATTTCTGGGCCAGCACGCAGGCCATGTTCCGGCGCATCCAGTCCGATCACCTCGCCCTGCGCCGCGCATGGCCGGATGCCCCGCGCATGCAGCCCGATGAACTGCTGCTGCATGCCATCCGCATCGCAACCATCGAGCAGATCTGGATGCTGTCCACGCGCATTCCCTATTTCTCGCCCCGGCATGCGTTTTCGCGTGACGTACTGACGCTGAAGGTGCTGTGCTTGGAAATCCCCGGCGTGCTGGCGGAACTGGAACAGATCTTCCCCTACCGTTCGGACGGCAGCTTCGACCTTGATTTCCATGAACCGCACGGCCCCCGGCAGGAAGGCACCTATCACCGCGAATACACCGAGATTTTCGAGCCGATGCAGCGCCTGTTCCAGATGGTGCGCGAAATCAGCACCGGGGTGATGCACCATGTCGGCGCCTTTGGCTAACCCCCCCACAGCGTCGCGCAACGGGTGGCGGATCAGTGAACCGCCCCCGCCATACGGCGTGGCGTTAGCCCAGACCCCCGCCATACGGCGGGTCGTGGCGAACAATCCCGGCCCCATGACCGGCAATGGCACCAACACCTGGCTGGTGGACCATGCCGGGGGATGCGTGATCATTGACCCCGGCAGCGCGGACCCCGCCCATCTTGACGCACTGGTGGCGGCTGCGGGGGATCGCCCCGTAACCCACATCATCCTGACCCATACGCATCGTGACCACCTTGAGGGTGCGCGGCCGCTTGGGGCACGGCTGGGCGTTCCGGTATATGGCTTTCATGCCAGTGCGGAACCGGACTTCACCCCCGACATCGGATTGCGGGATGGGGATGAAATCGCAGGACTGCGGGTGCTGTACACACCGGGACATGCCAGCGATCACATATGCCTTGAAACGGCGGATGGCATCATCTTCACCGGGGATCATGTCATGGGATGGTCCACCACCATGGTGCCCCCTGCCCCGCATGGGTCGGTCCAGCAGTTTCTGGACAGCATGGACTACCTGCTGCAACGCGACGCCCGCCTGCTGCTGCCAGCGCACGGCCCGGCCATACCGCATGTAAAAGCCTGCATCGAGGGACTGGTCGCCCACCGCCGCGCGCGCGAAGAGAGCATCATGGCGCTGCTGCCGGTGGAACCGCGCACGCTGGATGACATCGTGGACAGCATGTACCACAACCTGCGCCCCGGCCTGCGCCGCGCGGCGCGACTGAACCTGCATGCCCATCTGGAAAAGCTGGAACAGGATGGCCGCGTCCGCCATCAGGCGGACAGATGGATGAAGATCATCGCCTGATCGTCTTTCCGGGCGCCATATCACCCGGACGGGCCGGACAGGCTGGAACCCGTCCGTCACCTGAACGAAACCATATGACGAAATACTGCTGTCAGGCGGCGAAAATCGTTCCCCTGCCTGTTCACGCCATCCGCGTATCATCAGTCATCGCTACTGGAAACCGGCAGCTGTCGCACGGCTGCGGGACGCATCAGCACCCGTCACGACGCGGGCTGTAGCGCCCGGAACCGTCCGGGCGTTCCTGCCAGGCAGTTACCGTTTGCCCATTCGACAAGAAAACTGTGCTGAACGGCACGCAGACATGCCGCACAGCCACCGGCTCTCCTTGCATGCATCTGAGCTACGCCCCACGGCGACACATCCAACCGCACATTTCCTGCGCCCTGCGGACAGACACAAAAAAAACCGGCCCCCTTGCGGGAGCCGGTTTCTTTTTGATGCTCTCTTTCGAGAAAGATCAGGCAGATTTCGCCATGATCTCTTCCGCAACGTTGCGGGGCACCGGATCGTAGTGGTGGAACTGCATCGTGAAGGATGCACGACCCTTGGTCATCGAACGCAGGTGCGAGATGTAGCCGAACATTTCCTTCAGCGGCACCATCGCACGGACCATGACGGTCGAACCGGAGGTTTCCTGGCTCTGGATCATGCCACGGCGACGGTTGAGGTCACCCACCACGTCACCAACGTGATCGTTCGGAGTGGTCACTTCCACGTCCATGATCGGCTCAAGAATGACCGGACCGGCCTTCTTCATGCCCTCACGGAAGCAGGCCTTCGCTGCGATTTCGAACGCCAGCGCCGAGGAGTCAACGTCATGGTATTTGCCGTCCAGCAGCGTGAACCTGAAGTCCACCGTGGGGAAACCGGCCAGCACGCCGGTCGAAGCCTGCGCCTGAATACCCTTGTCCACCGCCGGGATGTATTCCTTCGGCACGGAGCCGCCGACGACCTTGTTCTCGAAGGAGATGCCTTCGTTACGCTCGACCGGCGCGAACTCGATCTTCACTTCGGCGAACTGGCCTGAACCACCCGACTGCTTCTTGTGGGTATAGGTTTCGGTGTGTGCCTGGGTGATGGTTTCGCGATACGCAACCTGCGGCGCGCCGATGTTCGCATCCACGCCATATTCACGACGCAGGCGGTCGATGATGATGTCGAGGTGCAGTTCGCCCATGCCGGACAGGATGGTCTGGCCGGTTTCCTGATCGGTCTTCAGGCGCAGCGAGGGATCTTCACCGGACAGCTTCTGCAGCGCCAGCGTCATCTTCTCGACCGCATCCTTCGTCTTCGGCTCGACGGAGATGTCGATGACCGGGATCGGGAAGCTCATGCGTTCCAGCACGACCGGATCAGACGAATCGGCCAGCGTGTCACCCGTCTGCGTGTCCTTCAGGCCCACGAAGGCAGCGATGTCGCCAGCGTGCACTTCCTTCAGTTCCTCACGCTTGTCAGCGTGCATCTGGAAGATACGGCCGATACGTTCCTTGTGGCCCTTCGTGGTGTTCAGCACGGTATCGCCGGTGCGCAGGACGCCACGATAGACGCGCACGAAGGTCAGCGTGCCGTACTTGTCGTTGATGATCTTGAAGGCCAGGCCGGCAAACTTGCCATCCGGGTCAACCGGGATGATCGGCAGCTTGTTTTCGTCGACTTCCTCGTCTTCCGGCGGGGCGATGCGGATGCCTTCCACGTCGTCCGGCGCGGGCAGGAAGTCGATGACGGCGTCAAGCAGGGGCTGCACGCCCTTGTTCTTGAATGCGGTGCCGCACAGCACGGGACGGAAGTCACCCTTGATGGTGCCCTTCTTGATGCAGCGCTTCAGCGTCGCAACGTCCACGTCGCCCTTGTCGAAGTATTCTTCCATCGCCGCGTCATCAACGGACAGCGCGGTGTCCAGAAGGTTCTGGCGCGCTTCGGCGGCCTTTTCCTTCAGGTCGTCGGGAATTTCCTCGTAATGGAACTTTGCACCCAGCTCACCACCTTCCCAGACGATGGCGCGCATCTCGATCAGGTCGACCACGCCGACGAAGTTTTCTTCGGCGCCGATGGGCAGCTGCAGCGGGATCGCGACGATGTCCAGCTTCTCCTTCAGGGTGCTGAAGGCGTAGTAGAAGTCGGCGCCGGTACGGTCCAGCTTGTTGATGAAGATGATGCGGGGCACGTTGTAGCGGTCAGCCAGACGCCAGTTGGTCTCGGACTGCGGCTGCACGCCGGCCACGCCTTCGATGATGAAGATCGCGCCATCAAGCACACGCAGCGAACGGTTGACTTCGATGTTGAAGTCAATGTGGCCCGGGGTGTCGATGATGTTGATGCGGTGGCCTTCCCACTCACACGTCACGGCAGCCGAGGTGATCGTGATGCCGCGCTCACGCTCCTGCGCCATGTAGTCGGTGGTGGTGTTGCCTTCGTGCACCTCACCGATCTTATGGGACACACCGGTGTAGTACAGGATACGCTCGGTGGTGGTGGTCTTGCCGGCATCGATGTGCGCGGTAATACCGATATTGCGAATCAGGGACAGATCAGACTTGGCGGACACGGGGGAACCTCCACAAGACAACACGGGCGCGAACGGGAACCTTTCCCTTTCGCGCCTGCCGGAACCGTAAGCTGCTTCCGCCCTCAGTCTCTTTCAACATGGACGACGCAGACCGGCACAGCGGAACAATGCACCAGACCTCAGTCAGGCTTTATCTACGACAGACGGGCCGCCACCACCCTGCAGCGCGGGGCGGCGAACGGCCCGGTCGCGTATCAGGCGACAGCGGCCTTCTTTTCCTGAACGCGCAGGATGCGGCGCTTCACCGTCAGGGCTTCCGGCGTCAGCTTGCGGTTCGGGGTGGACAGCAGGAACGAGTCCAGGCCGCCATTGTGCTCGACCGTGCGGATGCCGTTGGTGGTCATGCGCATGGGAACCGCCGTGCCGAGGATATCGGACAGCAGGGAGGTTTCCTGCAGGTTGGGCAGGAAGCGGCGACGGGACTTGTTGTTGGCGTGGCTGACGTTGTTGCCCGTCAGCACGCCCTTGCCTGTGATCTGGCAGCGGCGAGACATTTTATCATCCTCGGATATAGCTGTGGCCGAGGCATAAATGCCCGGCAAGGATCGTCTAGATTAGGCGCGGCTTATCGCCAAACCACCGCCAACAGTCAAGATGCATAAGCATGATTCGGCGTTTTTTGTCCGGCATGGGGGGCAAAGCGTGGCTTTTCGCCCCCACTTTCCCCCTGCTGGCTCAGCCTGCCTTCTGGTCGTGGTCGGGGTGCAGCTCGCCCGCCTGAACGCTGTGCAGCGCGTTTTCCAGCATGGCCTGCATGGTTTCGCGCCCCATGGTGCGCGACAGCAGCCCCAGTGACCCGCCCAGCAGCGCGGAGGCAATGGCCACCGGCGGCAGGTTTTCACCCAGCATGTATTCGATGGCCTTGTCCACCACCGCGCCGCAATGGCTCAGTTCGGGGGGGATGGCGTCCCCTTCGGGGGGCTGGTTGTTCGTGTCCGTCATGTCACGGCTCCTTCTAGCGTTCTTCCTGATATGTACTTCCTTGCCGCCGCTGACCAGTGCGGGACGGTCATGCGCACGCCATTATTGCGTGGGGGCGGATCAGGCGCCGGCGGCATCCTCCTCGGCCTGTATCGCCCACATTTCGGCATACAGGCCGCCGCGTTCCAGCAGGGCGCGGTGGGTGCCGCGCTCCAGTATCCGCCCCTGCCCCATCACAAGGATTTCATCCACATCGACAATGGTGGACAGCCGATGGGCGATGATGATGGTCGTGCGGTTGGCGGCCACCGTATGCAGGGCGGTCTGGATATCCTGCTCGGTGCGGGTATCGAGTGCGCTCGTCGCCTCATCCAGCAGCAGGACACGCGGATTCTTCAGGATGGTGCGCGCGATCGCCACGCGCTGCTTTTCACCCCCCGACAGCTTCAGCCCGCGCTCCCCCACCCGGGTGGCGTAGCCTTCGGGCAGGGTCATGATGAAATCATGGATGCAGGCCAGCTTGGCCGCCTGCTCCACCTCCGCCTGCGTGGCGCCCAGGCGACCATAGGCGATGTTGTAGCCGATCGTGTCATTGAACAGGATGGTGTCCTGCGGCACGACGCCCACGGCCCCGCGCAGGGCCGCCTGCGAATAATCGCGGATGTCATGGCCATCAATCAGGATCCGGCCCGATGTCACGTCATAGAACCGGAACAGCAGGCGGCTGATCGTGGACTTGCCCGCACCCGTCGGCCCGACGATGGCCACCCGGTGGCCCGCGGGGACATGGAAGCTGATCCCGCGCAGGATCTCGCGGTCGGGGCGGTAGCTGAAATGCACGTCCTCAAAGCGGATGTCGGCCGCGGGCGCTTCATCCAGCCGCGCGGGCAGGCCGAGCGCATGCGCGGAATCGGTAATGTCGGCCTGTTCGTCCATCAGGGCGAACATGTGTTCAAGGTCCACCAGCGAATTGCGCAGCGAGGAATACACGCTGCCCAGAAAGTTCAGCGGCAGGTAAAGCTGCATGAGGTAGGTGTTGACCAGCACGAAATGCCCCACCGTCATGCGCCCGGCCTCCACATCGCGCCCGGCCATGAGCATGACGATTATCAGGGCCGTGGCGATGATCGCGGCCTGCCCGAAATTCAGCCCGTTGAGCGAGATCTGGGTGCGGATGGCGGCGGTCTCATAGCGCCGCTGGGCGTCCTCGTAGCGCCTGCGCTCGTGCTCCTCGTTGCCGAAATACTTGACCGTCTCGTAATTCAGCAGGCTGTCCAGCGCCTTCCAGCTTGCTTCGCTGTTGATGTCGTTCATCTGGCGCCGCAACCCGATCCGCCACGACGTGAACTTGATGGTGAACAGCACGTAAGCCGCCACCGCCACCAGCATCACCGCCGCGTACCGCCAGTCGAACAGACGCCAGATCACGACAATGACCATCAGCGCCTCTATCAGGGTCGGCGCCACATTGAACACGCCCACGCGCAGCAGGGTCTCGATCGCTTCCGTCCCGCGCGCGATCGCCCGCGTCACCCCGCCCGACTGGCGGTTGAGGTGAAACCGCAGCGAAAGCTGGTGCATGTGCGTGAAGCTGCGCATGGCCGCGATCCGGCTTATGCGATAGCGCAGCGGGGCAAACAGCGCATCGCGCAGTTCCCCCAGCCCCGCCGCCGCCATGCGCAGCAGGCCGTATCCCACGATCAGCACCAGCGGCATCATGGCCGCCCGCCCCGCCGTGGGCTGCAGGGCGTCGATCACCCGGCTGTAGGCATAGGGCACGCCAATGGTGGCGACCTTGGCCGCGATCAGCAGGATGCATACGCCCACCACCCGCAGGCGCGTGCGCGGATCATGCCGGGGCCACAGATAGGGCAGAAGGCCGCGCAGGGTCGCGGCGGCGGAACGTTCCGGCAGGTCCTGCCGGGTCTTGTCGGAAACAGCCATATGAACGCCATGTGGCATACGTTACGGGTTTTGCAACCCATATCTCCCCGCCATTGCCAGACGCCCGGAGGATTGTCAGCCCATGGGGCAGCCGGTATGCCAGCCATGGCCCGAAGGACAGGGATGGATCATGTCACGTAACCTCGATGGTTTTTTTCGTCATATCGCCGCCTGCAACACGGCGGTGCTGCCCGGCGGGCGGCTGGAATTCCGGCTGGGCACGCAGCCTGCCGGGTGGGTGCAGCCCGACCTGCTGCCGATCCTGCTGCGCCATGGCATGACGCATGCGGAAGATCGCGTCACGCTGCCCGACCCCGCCCGGCTGGAACAGGCGGGCGAGGCCATGGCCCGCGAGGGCGTCTACCGCTCCCACCACGAACTGTTTGACGTCTGGACCGACATGGCCCAGCCCCCCGTGGCGCGCATTGACCGCGGGGCGCTGCCGCTGTTTGGCCTTATGGCGGCAGGCGTGCACCTTAACGGGCTTGTACGGCGGCCAGACGGGCTGCACCTGTGGATCGCGCGGCGGTCAATGACCAAACGCCTTGACCCCGGCAAGCTGGACCATCTGGTGGCAGGTGGCATTCCGGCGGGCCACACGGCGGCACAGGCCCTGATCAAGGAAGCGGCGGAGGAAGCCAGCCTGCCCCCCGAACTGGTGGCCCATGCCCGCGCCACGGCGGACATCCGCTACGCACTGGACCGGCCCGAGGGGCTGCGCCGTGACGTGCTGCACTGTTTCGAACTGGAACTGCCAGCCGATTTCGTTCCCACCCCCGCCGATGGGGAGGTGGAGGAATTCCGCCTGATCCCGCTGGAGGAAGCCTATGCGCTGGTCCGCGATACCGATGAGTTCAAGTTCAACGTGAACCTTGTGCTGATCGACCTGTTCCTGCGCACGGGCATGATTGACCCCGCCAGCCCCGAAGGCCAGCGCCTGCGCCGCGGCCTGACCGGCTGGCACGCCCCGAAACCTGACTGAGCCACCGCCCGCGCAAGGACCATGCGATGACCCTTCCCCCCGTTGCCCGCAAGATACCCCGCACCATCACGCAGCTTGGCCGCACACGTCAGGATGAATATGCGTGGATGAAGGACGACAACTGGCAGAACGTGCTGCGCGACCCTTCCGTGCTGCGGCCTGACATTGCCGAACACCTGCGTGCGGAAAATGCCTATACGCAGTCCGTCCTGTCGGGCACGGACGCGCTGCAGGAACAGCTTGTGGCGGAAATGAAGGGCCGGATACAGCCTGACGATACCTATCCCGCCGTCCCCCACGGGCCGTTCTTCTACCAGACCGGCTATGCCCCCGGCGCGCAGTATCCCGTCTACACACGCTATCCCGCAGGCCAGCCACAGGCGGAAGAGGTGCTGCTGGATGTCAACGCGGCGGCCAGCGGGCATGACTATTACGCCGTCGCCACCTCCAGCCACAGTCCCGACCATGCCCTGTTCGCCTATGCCGAGGACACGCAGGGGTCCGAAATCTACCGCATCCACATCCGCCGCCCTGCCGGTGCGGACGGGGCCACCCTGCCGCCCGTGGACAACTGCAGCGGGGCCTTCGTCTTTTCCCCCGACAGCCGCTTCCTGTTCTGGGTCTGGCGAGATGAACACGGCCGCCCGGCCCGCGTCTACCGCCGCCGCATCGGTGAGGATACGGATACGCTGGTATATGAAGAACCCGACCCCGGTTTCTTCGTGGGCGTGGACGCAACGCGTTCGGGCGGCTGGATCATCATTTCCACCGGCAACCACGACACATCCGAATCCTGGCTGGTTCCCGGCCATGACCCGCAGGCTGCGCCCGCCTGCGCCGCGCCGCGCCAGACCGGGCTGATGTACGGGCTGTACCATCAGGGTGATCACTTCATCATCCTGACCAATGCCGATGGCGCATATGACTTCAAGATCATGACCACGCCCGACAGCGCGCCGGGCCGCGACAACTGGCGCGACCTGATCGGGCATGAACCGGGCCGCTACATTACCGACTGCATGGTCTGGTCTGGCCATCTTGCGTGGCGGGAACGGCGCGACGCGAATACGCGCATCGTCATTCGTGACCTTGACGGCCACACCCATGCGCTGGAACCCGATGAGGCCGCCTATGACCTGACATTCGCAGGCGGTTATGAATATGACACGACCGAACTGCGCTACGTTTACCAGTCCCCCACTACGCCACGACAGTGGCATGCACAGGACATGGCAACACGCGCGGACCGGCTGCTCAAGCAGCAGTCCGTGCCCTCGGGCCATGACCCCGCGCAGTACCGCTGCTGGCGCCTGAGCGCGCGGGCCCCGGATGGCGAACAGGTGCCCGTCACCGTGCTGGGACGCCATGATACGCCCATAGACGGCTCCGCCCCGCTGCTGCTGTATGGGTACGGATCATACGGTCACGCGATTGACCCGGTCTTCTCCACCCGCGTGCTCAGCCTTGTGGACCGGGGGTGGTTCTATGCCATTGCCCATGTGCGCGGCGGATCGGAAAAGGGATGGAACTGGTTCCTGGGCGGCCGGGGACGCAACAAGCCCAATACCTTCAGCGATTTCATCGCCTGCGCCACCTCCCTGACCGATGCGGGCTTCGGCGCGCCGGGCCGGATCGTGGCGGACGGGCGATCGGCTGGGGGCATGGTGATGGGCGCGATCGCCAACATGCGGCCCGACCTGTTCGCAGGCATTGTCGCGGTGGTGCCGTTCGTGGATGAACTGAACACCATGTCCGACGACACCCTGCCCCTGACACCGCCGGAATGGCCCGAATGGGGCAACCCGCTGGAAGATGCGGATGCCTATGACCTGATCGCCAGCTATGCCGCGTATGAACAGGTGGCCCCGCGCGCCTATCCCGCCATCCTGGCCATGGGTGGGCTGACCGACCCCCGCGTCACCTACTGGGAACCGGCGAAATGGGTTGCCCGCCTGCGTGATAACAACCGGTCGGACCGGCCCGTCATGCTGCGCACGAACATGGAGGCGGGACACCGGGGGGCGACAGGCCGGTTCGATTCCCTGAAAGAAGCCGCCCTTATTCACGCTTTTGCCCTATGGGCCGTTGAAACGACGCCCGCGACATAGGATTAATGTCTGTGCTGGAACGATCCCGTTAACACCAGCCCCGTATCGACAGAGCCCGTTTTCCAGAGGAATGACCATGACGGATCCCTACAACGCGGAGCAGGATCAGGCAGGCGCCCCCATGCCGGGCCGCCGCGTGGATCCAGCATCCACGATGCAAACCTTCCGGTCATTCAGTGCGACCCAGCGCACGCAGCGGATGGCGCGCGCGGGGCTGGCGCTGTTTTTCGTGCTGCTGGCGCTGTACACCGTGCGCGGTTTCCTGCCATCGCTGATCTGGGGCTGCATATTCGCCATCGCGTCATGGCCGCTTTATGTGCGCGCCCGCACGCGATGGCATTCGCGTGCCCACCGCACGCTGCTGCCTGTCGTGTTCACGCTGGCGATCGCCCTTATTTTCCTGGGGCCGCTGGCCCTGTTCGGGCTTGAGGCAGGACGCGAGGCGGAAAGCGTGCTCAGGCTGCTCAATGATGCGCGGCATTCGGGCATTCCCCTTCCGCCATGGGTCAGCCACCTGCCCTATGGGCGGCAGACGGTCGAGACATGGTGGAATGACCACCTGAAAAACCCCGCCGATGTATCCGCCCTGCTCGGGTCGATGAATATCGGGCAGAGCATGAAGGTCACCCAGCAGCTCGGATCGCAGGTGCTGCATCGGGTGCTGCTGTTCACCTTTGCCATCCTGACACTGTTTTTCCTGCTCAAGGATGGAGATTCGGTCATCCGCCAGTCCCTGAACGTCTCCCGCCGCGCCTTTGGCAAAAGGGGCGAGCGGATTGCGTTGCAGATCATCGCATCCGTCCACGGTTCGGTATCGGGGCTGGTACTGGTGGGAATTGGCGAAGGCATGCTGATGGGCCTTGCATATCTGGTCGCAGGTGCGCCCCATCCCTTCCTGTTTGGCGTGATAACGGCCATTGCGGCCATGATCCCCTTCTGCGCCCTGATCGCCATCAGTGCCGTCGCCCTGATGCTGGTGATCAATACGGGAGCGGTGCTGACGGCCATTGCCATCATCCTGTTCGGGATTGCCGTGATCCTGCTGGCAGACCACCTGGTGCGCCCTGCCCTGATTGGCGGGTCAACGCAGCTTCCCTTCCTGTGGGTGCTGACGGGCATTCTGGGCGGCGCGGAAAGCTGGAACCTGCTGGGGCTGTTTGTCGGGCCTGCCATCATGGCGGTGCTGCACATGCTGTGGCTGAACTGGAGCCGTGCGCGGTACTGACGCACAGGCGGGCAGCAGACACAAAAAAAGCACCCGGTTTCAGGTGCTTCAATCGTGGCGATCGCCCATAATTCTTTATCGCAGACAGGGATATCGGGCAGGCGGGATTCGAACCCACGACCCCCAGTCCCCCAGACTGATGCGCTACCAGGCTGCGCTACTGCCCGCCTGTCTGCGATGCGCAGGGTGTAGCAGGCCAGCCGGGGGACGGCAAGCCACGATATGCGCAAAAATAAAAAAAACCGGATAAATCAGACAGGCACCATTTCACGCAGGGCCTGCAGTTCCACCAGCACGCCGCGCAGGCTTTCACGCAGCATGGCATTTTCACCCTGCAGCCGTTCCAGTTCGATCATAACGATCTGCTCAAGCGGCATTTCGTCTTCATCCGCCACATCGTCGCCCGACGCCGCCGCATCTTCGGACGCAGCAGCGATACTGGGCGCATCATCCACCGGCACCGTATCCTGCGGTGTTTCATGAACCGGAGCAGCGGCTTCCGGCACCTGTATGGTCCCGACAGTTTCTTCGATAATCGTGACCTGTTCGACAGTCATGGTGGCCGGAGGGGGCTGCTCAGGCGGTGCCGGGGTATCTTCGGCGGCAGGTTCTTCAACCTGTGCCTGCGCGACTGGCGGAACCGGCGTGGCCGGTATCCCTGCCGCGCCATACGCGGGGGCGACTTCTGGCGTGACCGGGGCCGCAGGTGCGGCATCGATCACGGGTGAAGGGTCCGCGGCCAGAGCCGTATCCTGCCCCAGTTCCGCCTGCGCCTGCGCGACGGACAGCTTGCGGACATACAGCAGATCGGCAATCTGACGCAGCACCGCAATATCATGCGGGCGATAGTACCGCCGTCCACCCTGCCCCCGCAGCGGACGCAGTTGCGGAAAACGGGATTCCCACATGCGCATGACATGCTGGGCCAGCCCGAGTTCACGCGCGACCTCGTAAATGGGCAGGCTGTCCGTATCCGGCTGGGTCATGGCCTGCATGGACACGGTTTCCGCTGGCGGTTCATGCTGCGTGCTCATTCATCGTCTCCTTCCGGCGGGCCTTCCCCATCGGACTGTCCATTGACATGGGCACGAAGCAGCTGGCTGGGGCGAAACACCAGAACAGAACGCGGAAGAATCGGCACTTCCACCCCTGTTTTCGGGTTACGGCCCGTGCGCTGTCCCTTCTGCCGGACAGAGAACGTGCCAAACCCGCTTATTTTCAAGGTATCGCCGGTTTCAAGTGTCCGTGCCATCCGTTCCAGAATATCTTCCAGAATATCGGCGGATTCATGGCGGGACAGCCCGACCTGATCATATATCTGTTCTGCCAGAGTGGCGCGTGTCACGGTGCTCATGCGTAAACGTTATGCATGAGCGCCATCATCGTCAATTGAATGTATTCAGTGCGCAGGTGGTTTATTGCGCATTCATTTCAATGTGGTACCGAAACGACATTACAGCCGCGCCAGCGCCGAACCCCATGTCAGCCCGCCACCCAGCGCTTCCATCAGCACAAGGTCGCCCTTGCGGATGCGCCCGTCCCGCACGGCTTCGTTCAGCGCCAGGGGAATGGATGCGGCCGATGTATTGGCATGCCGGTCCACCGTCACCACCACGCGTTCCGACGGAAGCGCAAGCTTGCGCGCCACGCCGTCAATGATGCGCAGGTTGGCCTGATGCGGCACAAGCCAGTTCACATCCGCATGGCTCAGGTTATTTGCCGCCAGTGCCTCATCAACCGAAGCGGACAGCTTGCCCACCGCATGGCGGAAGACATCGCGCCCCTGCATGCGCAGATGGGCGGGCCTGTCATGCTGCCCCGTGGCGCCATCGACATACAGCAGGTCGCCATACTGCCCGTCAGAATGCAGGTGGGTGGAGAGGATGCCCGCATCCCCGTCATCTGATCCGGCGGCAGTCAGGAAGGCAGCCCCTGCGCCGTCACCAAACAGCACGCACGTGCCACGGTCCGACCAGTCAAGGATACGCGAATAGACTTCGCTGCCGATCACCAGCGCTGAACGGGCCTGACCGCTGCGAATCAGCGAATCGGCCATGGACAGGGCATAGATGAAGCCCGAGCACGCCGCCGCAAGGTCAAAGCCGAATCCGGACGTCATGCCCAGTTCGGCCTGCACGCGCACGGCAGTCGAGGGGAAGGCCTGATCAGGCGTGCTGGTTGCAACAATGATGGCGTCAACATCGTCCGGCGCGGCGCCGGCATAGTCCAGCGCCCGCCGCGCGGCCTGTGCCGCCATGGAAACGGCGGTATCGTTTTCACCGGCGATATGGCGCTGGCCGATGCCGGTACGCCCCCGGATCCATTCATCGGATGTATCGAGCTGGGACGCCAGTTCATCATTGGTCACGATCCGCTCGGGCAGGTAACCACCGAATCCGGACAGAAGCGAGCGTTTCGCCGTCATGCCTGTTTTTCCACCAATATCATCTCACATGCGCGGGTGGGAACAGCCATGGCAGCCTGCCCCATACCGGATGTTGCAGGGTCAGGATGCAGCCACCGCCTGCTGCGGGTCCGGGGTCACCTTGACGGACGTCAGGTTTTCCATGTGCGCAAGGCGGTCACGTATGCCATCCGTAAAGCGGTGCGTGACCATGTCCATCGCCACATCGACCGCAGCGGCAAACCCTTCGGCATCCGTGCCGCCATGCGACTTGACCACAACACCATTCAGGCCAACGAACACCGCGCCATTGTACCGGCGCGGGTCCAGCCATTCCTTCATCCGCTCCAGCCCTGGACGGACCAGCAGGTAACCGACCCGGCCCAGCAGGCTGGACGTAAAGACCTGCCGCAGGAGGGTGAACGCCATCTTCAGCGCGCCTTCCCCGGTTTTCAGGGCCACGTTGCCGGTAAAGCCGTCGGTCACCACCACGTCGGTCGTGCCCGCCGTAATGTCATGGCCTTCGACAAAGCCGTGGAACTGTCCTGCCAGTGCGCTGCCCCGCAGCACTTCGGCCGCCTGGCGCAGGCGTTCATCGCCCTTCAGTTCTTCCGACCCGACATTCAGCAGCCCGATCGTCGGTGCGGGCAGGCCCAGCACCGCCTTGGCGAAGGCTTCGCCCATGACGGCGAATTCCACAAGGTTGCGCCAGTCGCACGACACATTCGCGCCGAGGTCGAGCATGACCACGTCGCCGCGTGTCGTGGGGCTGAGCGCCGCCATCGCCGGGCGGCTTATGCCGGGGAGTGTCTTGACCACGATCTTGGCCAGCGCCAGCATCGCCCCGCTGTTGCCAGCGGATACGACACCCTGCGCGGCCCCTTTGGCCACCGCGTCCATGGCCAGCCGCATGGAGGAATCGCGCACGCGCAATGCTGCCGTGGGCTTCATGTCCATGGGAATTGCCGAACCGGCCGGAAGGATTGTGCAGATGGCGGCCGCGCGTGGATGGCGGCTCAGAAGGCCGGACAACTTTGCCTCATCCCCCACCAGAAGAATTCTGGCCGAAGGATGTCGGTCTGCCGCAATCGCCAGTCCGGCCACCACAACTTCCGGACCACCATCCCCACCCATGCCATCTATGGCCAGGGTATAGGACCCAGTCTCGGAAAAGGAGGAACCTGTCTCGCTCATGCTCGTCTTGTGCCGGGTAAGGAAGGAACGCGCAAGATCGGGGACGTACACTTTGGCATGTCCCCGCCCCAGCGCGACCCGGACAGGACGGCCTCAGGCACGCCCATCGGCGCAGTCCCTGCGAACTGCGCCTTTGCCGGGTAATGACGCCAGCAGCGTCCTGTTATCAGGCGCGGACCGCCGTCTTCAGCGCCTTGCCGGCGGATGCGACTTCACGGCCGTCATAATGTCCGCAGTGGCTGCAGACGTGATGCGGGCGCTTGAGTTCGCCACAGTTGGAGCATTCCGCATGTGCCGGAACACTGAGTGCCGCGTGGCTGCGGCGCATGCCACGACGGGACGGCGAGGTTTTTCTCTTGGGTACAGCCATGGGCCTGGGCCCCTCCGATCTGGATCACAACCGGCAGGCACACCATCGTGGCGATACACCGGTCAGTTATCAATAATTGAGGGGGGCGCTCTAACAGATCATTTGCACTTGCGCAAGTGATGATGCGCAGGACGCAAAAACCCGCGCCCCCCGTTCCTGCCCCTTCCTTTGCGTCAGTTCTGCTTTTTTTTCAACTCGGCCAGAGCGGAAAAAGGCTGCCTGCGCACGGTTTCTTCGGGTTCGGCGTCTTCACTGCCCGCGAATTCGGCCGGAATCTCGCAGCCCGGCTTGTGCGGGTACGGATCCAGCGCCAGCGAAAGCTCTTCTGCCGCAAGTTCGCCAAGGTCGATGCTGTCGCGGTCATAGGGGACTTCATCGATGGAGAAGGGGTCGATTTCATCATCCTCGCGGAAACGCGCCGCGGGAATGCAGCGCACGGTGAACGATTCCGCCAGCACGTCCTCGAACGCCTCCAGGCTTACGACACATTCCTGTGTCACATGCGCGGTCAGCCAGCCTTCGGCCAGTACTTCCCCATCCTGCCCCGGCGCCAGCCGGTACCGGCAGGACAGGTCACGCAGGCCGGGTATACCGAACCGGCGCGCCAGCCTGCGGCATTCCTCATCCGATGCCTCGACCACCGTTTCCATGCCACGGACCGGGATGCGGCCCACGGCAAGCGGGCGGGAAAATTCTGCATCCATTCGTACTACTCCTGCGCGTCTGTTCACGGGGTCTGCGCCCTGATGTCCGCATGGGTGGAAATATGGCCCTGTCTTTCGTGTTTTTCCACCACCGGGACGATCTGTGATTGACTTCATTTTCCCAATCGGGCACCGGAAAGACGAACCGCTTTTTACGCCAAGCCCCTATTTCAGGATATTTTCCGGACCATGAGGTCACCACAGGTCACTCCGCCCCGCTCGCGTTCATTACGCCTGTTTTCATGCGCTGTCATCGGGGCAGGAATTGCGCTGTCGGGGTGTTCGGTCTTCAAGCCCAGCACCATCCAGCGTGGCTCCCTGGTGGAAGCGGATGATTACAACAAACTGAAAATTGGCGAGACCACGCGCTCTGACGTGATGGACGCAATGGGTTCGCCCACCGGGCGCGCCACATTCGATGACAATACATGGCTGTATGTCTCCATGAAGCAGGTCATCGTCCCCATCAGCTTCCCCCGCGTGCGCAGGCAGGAAGTTGTGGTGCTGACGTTCGACCAGGACGGCATCCTGCGCAACCTGCGCACCCTGCACAAGGATGACGCCCGCTACGTCTCCATGGCGCCGGGAAAGACCCCCACGCCGGGCACCAAGATCAACATCATGCAGCAGATCCTGGGCAATGTGGGCCGTTACAACCCGCTCAGCCAGATGAGCAGCACCTATGGCGGCAGCACCGGCCCGATGAACAGCATGAACGGCGGCCCCGGACATGGCGGGTCGGGCAACTCCCTGCCCTGACATGGCCTGACCTGCCGTTCAGTTTGGCAGGACAATCCTGATGCGCGCGCCCCCCAGTGGCCCGGTTTCCAGCCCGATATGGCCACCATGGGCGTGAATGATGTCGCGCGCGATCGCAAGGCCCAGCCCGGTCCCGCCTTCATTGCCGCTTTCGAATGGGCGGAACACGCTTTCGCGCCGCGATTCCTCCACGCCGCACCCGTTATCATCGACATACAGGAAGATTTCCCGACGCCCGCGCTCGGCTGACAGTTCGATACAGGTCGCGTGCCTGCGGGCATTTTCCACCACATTGTTCAGGACACGACGCAGCGCATTGCCCCGCCCGGTCACGGTCAGGTCCGGGGGCGTGATCGAACCGATCCGGGCCTGCGCTCCCATCCGGCGCAGGGCGATCACGCTTTCCTCGAACAGGTCCTCCACGCGGATGACGGCAGGTTTCTCCGCCCCCTCCCCGCGCGCGAAGGACAGATACCCTTCGATCATATGCTCCATTTCCACGATATCCCCGATCATGTCGGCAATATCGGGCTGCAGGTCGGCGGCGTTGACCATGCCCGTGCGCGGCAGCATGGCCAGTGACAGGCGCAGCCGGGTCAGTGGCGTGCGCAGGTCGTGCGATACACCAGCCAGAACGGTCGTACGCTGTTCCACAAAACGGTTGATACGGTCACGCATACGGTTGAAGGCAATCGCCGCCTTGCGGATTTCCTGCGCGCCCTCGGGCACGATGGGCACGGTGTCGCGCCCCAGTCCGAACAGTTGCGCCGCCCGCGCCAGCCTGCGAATGGCCCGCACCTGATTGCGCATGAACAGCGCCGCGATCAGGAACAGCACCAGCGCACTACCCGACGCCCACGCCACGAACAGCCATACAGGCGCCACGTCCAGCCGTTTGCGCGGGGCCACGACCTGCAGCACCCCGATAGGCGTCTGCACGCCAATCACCACGCGATGACGCGCCTGCTTCCAGTCCACGAAAGTGGGCCAGCGCACAGTCGCCCGCAGGTCACGCACCAGATCGTCATCAATGGGCCCAAGCACATGGTTGGACCCGCTGCGGTTCAGGCTTGCGCCTTCATGCAATGTCATCACCAGCCCGGAGCGGCGGCCGGCATCCTCCAGTATCCATTGCCGGTCGGCGGGGGACGGGTAGCGTTCCAGCAGGTCCAGCGTCAGGGAAATGGTGGTGGCCATGTCGCCAGACAGGCGGCGGGAGACGATCTGCAGGTAATTCCCGTAAAACAGCTCCAGCGAAATGGCCTGCGTTGCCAGCATGGGAATGAACCCGATCAGCAGCATGCGCCCCAGCAGGGACCGCGGCAGGATCCGGCGGATCAGGCGCTCACGCAGCCTGCGCCAGCCCCGTGCCGGGGGCGGCATGTTTTCGGTAAGGGACGGCGACTCCATATCCATGGCTTTACCCTGACTGCGGACACAAAAAAACCGGCTCCCCTAAAGGTGCCGGCTTTTTGCGGGTCAGACCCGAATTCCGATAACGGAGGGCTTAGAAGCCTTCACGCTCCAGACGCTTGCGCTCCATCTTGCGGGCACGACGCACGGCTTCGGCAGCCTCGCGCGCCTTGCGCTCGGACGGCTTTTCATAATGACGACGCAGCTTCATTTCACGGAAGATGCCTTCGCGCTGCATTTTCTTCTTGAGGGCCTTGAGGGCCTGATCAACATTGTTGTCACGAACGAGAACCTGCACTGGGTCGTCAACTCCTGATCTGCCATCCGGTATGGATGATCCATGAAACTGAAACTTGGGGAACGTCCGCCCGAGGCCATTCCCTTCGTGCGATTCCCAAACGGGCCGCACCTATATCACACTCGCGTCCGGCAACACAAATCATTCCCGCATCCGGGGACAAATGATTTTCGTGCTCCGCTTTGCGCGCCAGTGCTGTCATATACATGTTCCCCGAAACAGGAAGGGTGTTTGTGTCCATGACGCTGCTCAAGATCGCCCGCATGGGCCATCCGGTGCTCCTTCAGCCCGCACAGCCGGTTGCCGACCCGCAGGCCCCCGCCATCCGCACGCTGGTGGCCGACATGATCGAAACCATGCTGGACGCGGGCGGCGTTGGACTGGCCGCCCCGCAGGTCCACCAGGGCCTGCGGCTGTTCGTCTACCGCGTGCCCGCCACCCGCAGCAGCGGCGAGGACGATCCCCCCCGCCTGCCCGCCGCCCTGATCAACCCGGTGCTGGAACCGGTTGATGATGAAATGGTTGACCGGATGGAAGGCTGCCTGTCCATTCCCGGCCTGCGTGGCTGGGTGCCGCGGTACCGCCGCATCGCCTGGCGCGGCACAAACGCGGACGGGCAGGAAACCCATGGCATTGCATCTGGCTTTTTGGCCAATGTATTCCAGCATGAATACGACCACCTGAACGGAATCCTCTACCCCATGCGCATGACCGACCTTGGCCGCATGGGATTTGATAGCGAAATGGCACGTTACGGAGAGCGCCCATGAATCTTTCAGCACTGGTTGCCGCCGCGACATCCGCGCTGGAACCGCCCGCGCTCCAGACATCACCACAGGGGGACGCGCTGCTGCGTCGCTTTCTGGCGGACCCGCGCGCGGGCAGCCAGCCATGGACGACCGCCCTGCTGCGCCAGTGCGCGGGGGAAGACGCGGACCTGCTGTTCCCTGACGGCATGGCACAGGTGGCCGAGTCGTGTTTCGACCTCATGGACCGGGACATGCTGGCGGCGACCAACAGCTTCCGCAGCCGCAAGATCAGCCGCCGCGTCCGCGCCGCCGTGCTGTTCCGGCTGGACCACGCCACCCCGCACCGCGCCGCCATACGGCAGGCGCTGGCGGTGCTGATGGTGCCGACCCATGCCCGCGCCCTTGCCCGCACGCTGGGCCGCAGCGTGAACGCGATCTGGCAGGCGGCGGGGGATACTTCCACCGGTTTCACCTATGTCACCAAGCGCATGACACTCAGCGGCGTCTATGTATCCACCCTGCTGTTCTGGCTGACGCGCGGGGGCAATCCTGCCTCGGTCGAGGAATTCCTTGACCGTCGCCTGTCGGAAATCGGGCGCATCACCCGGCTGCGCAACCGGCTGACCGGGCGTATCGCCTGATCCGGGCCAGCCTGACGTGACACCCCCTGTCCGCCCGCCATCCGCCCGCCATGCGCCTGCTGGCGCGGGGGTGGAACTGCTGTTCCTGCGCGACGAGGACATGCGCCAGGCGCAGGACCTGCTCATGCTCGCCTGCCGGTCGTTTACGGCCATCATAGACGACGCGCTGCACGCGCATGGGCTGGGACATGCGCATTACCGCATCATGCAGGCCATAGCGCTCCAGCCCGGCATGGCGGTGGGGGCGCTGCTGGATACGCTGGGCATTACCAAGCAGAGCATGAGCCGCGCGCTGGGTGAACTGCTGTCCATGGACCTTGTACGGCAGGAAACGGCGGCACAGGACAGGCGGCGGCGGCAACTGTACCTGACCACGCGGGGAAGCGAGATTGAAAACCATCTGTTTTCCCTGCAACGTGAGGTCCTGCTGCGTGTGTACCGCAACGCGGGCGGCAAGGCTGTGGACGGCTTTCGCCGCGTCATGCACGGACTGATAGACGAATCGGATGCCCCCGGCGTATCCACCGATGCCCTTCACCACCCCGACCGGAGTTCCCCATGATCCAGACGGCCTGCGACTCCTCCCTGCCCCACGACAGCATGATCGTGGATGCACATGTGGTGGTCGTGGATGATGATCCCCGCCTGCGCCGCCTGCTGCAGCGTTACCTGAGCGAGCAGGGATTCCGCGTCAGCGCGGCGTCCTCCGCGCAGGAAGCGCGGCAGGTCCTGGGCTTCATGCAACCGGATGCGCTGGTGCTGGATATTACCATGCCGGGGGAAAACGGGCTGGAACTGACCCGCGAACTGCGGCGGGAGAAGCTGCATTTCCCCATCCTGCTGCTGACCGCGCGCGGCGAGCCGGAAGACCGGATCATCGGGCTGGAAGCCGGGGCCGATGACTATCTGGCCAAGCCATTTGAGCCGCGCGAACTGCTGTTGCGGCTCAAGGCGCACCTGCGCCGTTTCGTCCCGCCTGCCCCCAGCAGCAACCTGCGGATCGTGCGGCTGGGGGAACTGGAATTCGACCCGGTGCGGGGCCTGCTGTCCAACGCGCAGGGAATCGTGCACCTGACGGGTGGCGAATCGGCTTTGCTGTCGGTCCTGGCCCGCCACCCCAACGAAATCCTGTCACGCACCGACATTGCGACCACGCTGGATATGGAAGAAATCGGGGAACGCGCGGTGGATGTACAGGTCACCCGTCTGCGCCGCCGGATCGAACCCGACCCGCGTGAGCCACGTTTCCTGCAGACCGTGCGTGGCAAGGGCTATGTGCTGAAACCCGGCCTGTAAACGACTGATTTTCAGGCACTGCCTTTTCCCAAAAAGGCCGTGTCTTTCGAAGTTTTTTGGAAAAATCTTCACCGAAAATGTCTGTCTGTTCTGCGGAACATTAACAGCTTCGGAATCAAAAACGGGCTGGCATGAATGTCATGCCAGCCCGTTTCGATAGTCATGCAATAATCTGGATAGGTCAGGCCGCCTTATTCAGCCTGTCCAGTTCGGCCACCACGGCCTCACCCATTCCGGCGGTATTCACTTCCGTCCTGCCCGCGCTCATGATGTCCGGCGTGCGCAGCCCCCTGTCCAGCACGTTGGACACCGCCTTCTCGATCATTGCCGCGTCTTCCTGCATGTCGAACGAATACCGCAGCAGCATGGCGAACGAGAGGATCTGCGCCAGCGGGTTCGCCTTGCCCTGCCCCGCGATATCGGGCGCGCTGCCATGGATCGGTTCATACAGCGCGGGCGTGCGGCCATCCTCGCCCTTTGCGCCCAGTGTGGCCGAAGGCAGCATGCCAAGGCTGCCGGTCAGCATGGAAGCAAGGTCGGACAGCAGGTCACCAAACAGGTTGCCCGTCACGATCACATCAAACTGCCGCGGGTTGCGCACCATCTGCATGGCGCAGTTATCGGCCAGCATGTGACTCAGTTCGACATCACTGTATTCCCGGTCATGCAGTGCGGTCACGACCTCTTTCCACAGCAGGCCGCTTTCCATCACGTTGCACTTCTCGACCGAGCACACGCGGTTGTCACGCTTGCGCGCCAGGTCGAAGGCGACACGGGCCACGCGTTCGATTTCCGCCGTGGTATAGACTTCGGTATTGATGCCGCGACGCGACCCGTCGGGCAGGGTCTCGATCCCGCGCGGGGTGCCGAAATAGATCCCGCCCACCGTCTCGCGCACGATCATGATGTCCAGACCCCGGATGACATCAGGCTTGAGCGTGCTGGCATCCACCAGCGAATCAAACACCTTGGCCGGACGCAGGTTGGCGAACAGGCCCAGTTCCTGACGCAGCTTCAGGATCGCGATTTCGGGCCGGCGGTCAAACCCGGCCGATGCCCATTTCGGGTCGCCCACCGAACCGAACAGGACCGCATCCGCCGCGCGTGCCGCATCAATCACCTGCTGCGTGATCGGCTGACCGTGCACCGCCAGCGACGCACCACCCACCAGATCCTCGCTGATATCGAAACGGATGCCACGCGCCTGCGCCATCCAGTCCATGATGCGCTGTGCTTCCCGCATGATTTCGGGGCCGATGCCATCGCCAGGCAGGATCAGGAGCTTCTTGGGTGCGGACATGACGTTTCCCATCCGGATAATCTGTTTATGAACGGTTTTCTGAGATGCGGCGCGCGCCCTCAGTCAAGGACGATATGCGGGATCCACGGCTGCGCCTTTGCGCGACGCTGCTCAAAGGTCGTGATCGCCTTTTCATGCTGCAGTGTCTGGCCAATATCATCCAGCCCTTCCAGCAGCAGCTGCCTGCGCAGCGGATCGACATCAAAGGGCACTTCCTGCCCGTCGGGGCGGACAATGACCTGCCGCGCCAGATCAACCGTCAGGCGGGAATTGGCGCCCTGGCGGGCGTCCTCCATCAACTGCGTGCACACGTCACGCGGCAGGGCGATAGGCAGGATGCCGTTCTTGAAACAGTTGTTGTTGAAAATATCAGCGAATGACGGCGCGATCACGCAGCGAATGCCGAAATCCAGCAGCGCCCATGGCGCATGCTCACGCGACGACCCACAGCCAAGGTTGTCATAGGTAATCAGGATCTCGGCCTTGCGGTACGGTTCCTGATTCAGCACGAAATCAGGGTTTTCCGTGCCATCGGGCCGGTAGCGCATGCTGTCGAACGCATGCACGCCAAGACCGGAACGCCTGGTGGTCTTGAGAAACCGCGCTGGAATGATCTTGTCGGTATCGATGTTTTCTTCCGGCAGGGGGGCGGCGATAGCCGTAAGAACGGTGAATTTATCCATTGTCAGATCAGCTCCCGCACATCAGTCAGGGTTCCGGTCACGGCGGCGGCAGCGGCCATTGCGGGGGACAGCAGGTGCGTGCGACCGCCAGGGCCCTGCCTGCCCTCGAAATTACGATTGGAGGTGGATGCGCAACGCTGCCCTGGCGTCAGCCGGTCGGGGTTCATGCCAAGACACATGGAACACCCGGCCTCGCGCCATTCAAACCCGGCCTCGAGGAACACCTTGTCCAGCCCCTCTTCTTCCGCCTGCGCCTTCACGATGCCCGACCCGGGCACGATCATCGCCCGCACACCGGGCGCGACCCTGCGGCCCGCCGCAATGCTGGCTGCAGCGCGCAGGTCCTCGATCCGGCTGTTGGTGCAGGAGCCTATGAACACGACATCGACCGGCGTGCCCGCGATCTTCTGCCCGGCTTCCAGTCCCATATAGTCCAGCATGCGCTGCATCTGCGCGCGCCGCGACGGATCGGCTTCACTGGCAGGATCGGGCACGTTTCCGGTCACGGGAATGACGGTTTCGGGGCTGGTGCCCCATGTCAGCACGGGCGTGATGTCTTCCGCGCGCAGTTCCACCACGCGGTCGTAATGGGCCCCTTCGTCGGATGCCAGCGTCTTCCAGTAGGCGACGGCTTCGTCAAACGCCTCGCCCTTTGGCGCGAAGGGACGGCCACGGACATATTCGAACGTGGTCTCGTCAGGTGCGACCAGACCCGCGCGGGCGCCTGCCTCGATCGACATGTTGCAGATCGTCATGCGACCCGCCATGTCGAGTTCACGAATGGCGGACCCCGCGAATTCGATCACATGCCCCGTGCCGCCCGCAGTCCCGATATGGCCGATGATCGCCAGCATGATGTCCTTGGCGGTCACGCCGGGGCCGACCTGTCCCTCGACCACGACCTTCATGTTCTTCGCGGGCTTCTGCAGGATGGTCTGGGTCGCCATCACGTGCTCGACCTCGGACGTGCCGATACCGAACGCCAGTGCCCCCAGCGCACCGTGGGTGGAGGTATGGCTGTCGCCGCACACGATGGTCATGCCCGGCAGGGAAATCCCCTGCTCCGGCCCCACCACATGCACGATGCCCTGACGCGCGGACAGCAGCGGAAAATACGGCACGCCGAATTCCCTGACATTGCGTTCCAGCGTCTCGATCTGGTTGCGGCTGTCAGCTTCCTCGATCGGCAGGGTCCGGTCGGAGGTAGGCACGTTATGGTCCACCACCGCGATCGTGGCATCCGGGTGACGCAGGCGGCGGCCGCTCAGGCGCAGCCCCTCGAACGCCTGCGGGCTTGTGACTTCATGCACAAGGTGACGGTCGATGTAGAGGATGGCCGTCTTGTCCGGGAGGGTTTCGACCACATGGCTGTCCCATATCTTGTCGAACAATGTGCGCGGGGCCATCTTGCTATTCCTCTCCCGGACGGAAACAGGCCGCCATCACGCGCAGGATACGCACGCAACGGGCAGCCATGAATTCTTGCATGAAACGGTTCGCCCGTTTCCACCATGCCTGGCGGGAAACGGGCGAAGGGTCGGCGTATTACTCGGCAGCAGTGGTGGCTGCGGGGGCAGCAACCTCACGCTTGCGCTCGGCAATACGGGCGGACTTGCCGCGACGGCCACGCAGGTAATACAGCTTCGCGCGACGGACCACACCGCGACGGACAACCGTGATGTCCGCAATGGTGGGGGAGTACAGCGGGAACACACGCTCCACGCCTTCACCGTTGGAAATCTTGCGCACGGTGAAGTTGCTGTTCAGGCCCTTGTTGGAGCGGGCGATCACAACGCCTTCGTAGTTCTGCACGCGCTTGCGGGTGCCTTCAACCACTTCCACGCCGACGCGCACGGTGTCGCCCGGTGCGAATTCCGGCACGGCGCGCTTGGCGGTCAGGCGGGCGATCTCTTCCGCCTCGTACTTCTGGATGATGTTCATGATCCGGTCCTCGTTCGATAGGATTTCATGTTCAGTTCAGCCGGTCCGCATCGCCACAGGGGCCAGCGGTCCGGGAAATGTCTTGACCCGTACCCGCCCGGTAGGCGGCCCACAGGTCCGGCCGACGCGCCTGCGTCACCGTCTCGGATGCCGCGCGTCGCCATTTTGCGATCGCGGCATGATGACCGGACAGCAGGACTTCGGGCACGTCGCGCCCGTCCCATTGTGCCGGCTTGGTATAAAGCGGATATTCAAGCAGACCGTCGGAAAAGCTTTCCTCGACCGCGCTTTCGCCCGATCCCATCACGCCCGGCAGCAGCCGCACGCAGGCATCCAGCAGCACGGTCGCCGCCACTTCCCCGCCCGACAGGACGTAATCCCCTATCGAGACCTGTTCAGCACCCGAGGCTTCGAGCACGCGCTCATCCACCCCTTCGTACCGCCCACACAGCACCACGACACCCGGACCCGCCGCATACCGGCGGATGTCCGCCTGCATCAGCCGCCGTCCACGCGGCGTGGGATAGACCAGCGGTCGCCCCGCCAGGTCAATATCGGCAATGGCGCTCGCCACGACATCGGGGCGCATGACCATGCCTGCCCCGCCGCCAAACGGCGTATCATCCACCACCCGATGCCGCCCCAGCCCGTAGTCGCGCATGTCACGCGCCTCCACCGACCAGATGCCACGCTCCAGCGCGCGTCCGGCCAGTGAATGGCCCAAAGTGCCCGGGAACATGTCGGGAAACAGCGTCAGCGCCGTCGCCTGCCACGTCATGGCGCGTCCCCCTGCCCTGCGGTACCGGGAAAGCATTCGACGGGAACCTCGATCTCATCAGGCTGACAGATGGCGATCCATCCCGCGCCAACATTCACCACCGGCACGCAACCTTCGGTAAATGGCAGCAGGATATTGCCACCCGGGCCATCGATTTCAAGGCTGGTGCCCGCGCCGTAGTCATGTACGGCGGCCACACGTCCAACCACGCGATCCGTGCCCTGTTCGCGTGCTTCCAGCCCGACCAGATCAGCGAAATAGAATTCGTCCTCATCGGGTTCGGGCAGGCTGCCGCGGGGCACGTACAGCTTGCGGTTGACCATCTTCCGGGCGGCTTCGCGGCTGTCAATGGCATGGCCTGCCGCGTCATGCAGCCGTGCAATGCCGTTGCCATGCCATGACAGCCGCCACGGGCGACCAAGGTCATCGACCAGCCCGTCATAGGTGGCCAGGTCTTCCGCCACGGCGGTGTAGCTGTGCACGTGCACCAGCCCCCGCACGCCATGCGGACGACCCACCACACCCATCAGGACATGATCGCGGTTCATGGGATGACTGCCTGCCTTTCCTGCCTGTCTATCGCGCCAGCAACCTTACGCTGCGGCTGCTGCAGCAGCGGCGGCGGCACGTTCCTGCGCACGCTTCTTGGGCGCGGACTTCTTGGGCTGCTCGTTCCAGGTCGGCTTCGGCGCCAGGCCTGCGTTACCCAGGAAACGGGCCACGCGGTCGGTCGGCAGCGCGCCGTTGGACAGCCAGTGGGTGATGCGCTCGGCAACCAGACGCACGCGATCGGCGTGGTCGGACGGCAGCATCGGGTTGTAGGACCCTACGCGCTCGATGAAGCGACCATCACGCGGGGAGCGGCTGTCAGCCACGACGATGTGGTAATAGGGACGCTTCTTCGCACCGGCGCGGGCGAGACGGATCTTGAGGCTCATTTAAGACTTCTCCAGACAGAAAAAAGACAAAAGAGAAAACGGAAACGACGTTATGGGATCAGCCGAACGGCGGACGCCCGCCGCCACCGGGGGGCCGCCCCCCATTGGGCATGAGGGCTGACAGGCCCTGACGCATCAGGCCCTTCACCCCCAATTTGCTGAACCGCTTCATCATGGAGGCCATGGAGTCATACTGCTTGAGCAGACGGTTGATCTCCTGCACGGTCGTGCCCGACCCGGCGGCGATGCGCTTCTTGCGTGACGCCTTGATGATGGAGGGCGTGCGCCGCTCCTTGCGGGTCATGGATGAAATGATGGCCTGATGGCGCTTGAGGACGGAGGTATCAAGTTCCTTGTCCCCCAGCGCATCCTTCAGCTTGCCCATGCCGGGCAGCATGCCGAGGATGCCGGAAATCGAGCCCATCTTGTTGATCTGGCGGATCTGCGCCGCGTAATCGTCAAGATCGAACTTGCCCTGCATCATCTTGAGGGCAAGCTTCTCGCTTTCCTCATGATCCAGGGTATCGGCGGCCTTTTCCACCAGGCCTGCGATATCGCCCAGCCCCAGGATACGGCCTGCGACACGCTCGGGATGGAATTCCTCCAGCGCGTCCAGCTTTTCGCCCGAACCGGTCAGCTTGATCGGCGCGCCCGTGATCGCGCGCATGGACAGGGCGGCGCCACCACGGGCATCGCCGTCCATACGGGTCATGACAACGCCGGTCACGCCCACGGCCTCGTTAAAGGCCTTGGCGGTATTGACCGCGTCCTGCCCGGTCATGGCATCGACCACCAGCAGGGTTTCGGCGGGATCGGTCTCGGCACGGATGGCGCGGACCTCATCCATCAGCGCCTCGTCGATCGACAGGCGACCGGCGGTATCGAGGATGACGATGTCATACCCCTCGCGCCGTCCCGTATCCATCGCACGCTGCGCGATCTGGACCGGGGTCTGCCCCGCAATGATCGGAAGCGACGCCACACCCGCACGTTCAGCCAGCTGCGCCAGCTGCAGCTGTGCGGCCGGACGCTGGGTATCCAGGCTGGCCAGCAGCACCTTCTTGCGCTCACGCTGTGCCAGGCGGCGCGCGATCTTGCCCGATGTGGTGGTCTTGCCCGACCCCTGCAGGCCGACCATCAGGATCGGCACGGGCGGGGCCGCGTTCAGGTTGAGGGGAACGGCGCCTGCGCCGCCCAGCGCATCAATCAGCGCGTCATTGACGATCTTGGCGACGGCCTGACCGGGGGAGATGCTGTCCAGCACCTCGTGCCCCACGGCGCGTTCACGGACCTTGTTGACGAAATCCTTGACGACAGGCAGCGCCACGTCGGCGTCCAGCATGGCCAGACGCACCTCGCGCATGGCTTCCGTAACATCGGCTTCCGACAGGGCTCCGCGCTTGGCGAGGCCATCGAACACACCGGAAAGCTTGCCTGACAGGGTTTCGAACAACGTATTTCCCCAAAAGAGGACGCGCCACTGCGCGAACCCTCGCGAAGTGACGTGCCTGATTGTTGGTGGGATTTATCCCCTGTCCCCCTGCCATGTCAAGCATTACGGGACAGGCATAAAAAAACGGCTGCCCGGGCGCATACCGGGCAGCCGCTTTCCAACCCTCAGCCTGCATGAAGCAGGCGAAGCATCTTACTTCTTGGCATCTTCCGGCGCCGGCGGGGCCGTCAGCGCACGCAGCTGCTCATGCAGGCTGGCAACCTTGTCCTGCGTGTCACGGATCTGGTTCAGCTGGTCCGTGGTCAGGATGTCATGAATGCGGATGGCCGTCTGCAGGCGACCAGCTTCATGCTGCTGGTGAATCGCGGTGATCTGCTGCTGCAGGCTGACGATCTGGGCTTCATCAACCTTGCCCGGCACGACCAGCAGGTCCTGGATCTGCTTGTGGAGCTGGTGTTCCTTTTCCATGTCGGCACGGAAATCAGGATGGCTGTCCTGCAGGATGGCCTTCAGCTTCTTGTGCTGCGCGGAGGTCAGCTGCACGTTCCCAAGGAACGGCATGCCGAAGCCACCGGGGGCACCCGGACCACCCATCATGCCGCAGCCACCCGGCGGCGGCGGGGGAGCATGGTGATGCGCGGCGACGGCCTGACCGGAGAAACCTGCAGCCATACCGCCAACGATCGTGGCGGCCAGAATCATTTTCTTCATCATGGGGACCTAGTCTACTCCTGTTATAACTTACCTTCTACCCTGCATGGCGCGCGGTCATCATGCAAGGCCTGTAAGCGTAACGCTACACCAGCGGACATGTTCAATGTGTGCAAACCTTGCTACAAAATGTAAGGCATGCAGCCCTATCCGAAACGGCCTGTAATATAATCCTGCGTGCGGTTTTCACGCGGCGCGGTAAACATGCGGTCGGCGCTGTCGACTTCCACCACCTCCCCCATATAGAAAAAAGCCACCTGATCGGCGCAGCGCGCGGCCTGCTGCAGGTTATGGGTCACGATGGCGATGGTGAAATCCGCCTTCAGTTCATCCAGCAGTTCCTCGATCCGGGCGGTGGACACGGGATCGAGCGCGCTGGTCGGTTCATCAAGCAGGACGACTTCGGGCCGGGTCGCGATGGTCCGCGCGATGCACAGGCGCTGCTGCTGCCCCCCCGACAGCGCCGCCGCCGAATCGTGCAGCCTGTCGCGCACCTCGGGCCACAGGGCGACGCGCTTGAGCACATCCTCCACCCGCGCATCCATGGCGGTACGGTCAAGGCGTTCATGCAGCCGCACGCCAAAGGCGATGTTGTCATAGATCGACATGGGAAACGGCGTGGGCTTCTGGAACACCATGCCGACCCGGGCGCGCAGCACGTTCAGGTTCACCTTCGGACCAAGGATGTTGCAGCCATCGAAAATGACTTCCCCCGTCGCGCGCTGGCCGGGATAAAGGTCGTACATGCGGTTGAGCACACGCAGCAGCGTGGACTTGCCACATCCGGACGGGCCGATCATGCCCGTCACCTGCCCCTGTGGGAAATCGATCGAGATATTCTTGAGCGCATGGTTCGCGCCATAATAGAAATCGAGATTACGCACTGAAATCGCGGCTGGCACCGGCTGTTTTTCTGCCACTGTCATGTTCATTTCCTGTTACGTCCCAGCCCAAGCCGCACGGTTATGTTGATCATAAGGATACCTGCCGTAATCAGCAGCGCCCCGGTCCACGCCAGCGCGGTCCAGTCCTCGTACGCCGCGCCGGCATACTGGTAGATGGTCACCGGCAGGCTGGCCATGGGGGCGGCGGGGGACACCGACCAGTTCATGTTGCCAAGCGAGGTGAACAGCAGGGGCGCCGTCTCGCCCGACACACGGGCAAGGGCCAGCAGGATGCCCGTCGCCACCCCGTCACGCGCGGCGCGCAGGCAGACAAACAGGATGACCCGCCACCGTGGCGCGCCCAGCGCGATCGCCGCCTCACGCATGGACAGCGGCACCAGACGCAGCATGTCCTCGGTTGTGCGCACCACGACCGGCACCACCAGCATGGACAGCGCCAGCGCCCCCGCCATGCCGGAAAAATGCCCTGTCGGCACCACAACGATCATGTAGATGAACAGCCCTACCAGAATGGACGGCGCGGACAGCAGCAGGTCGGATATGAACCGGACCAGGTTGATGAACCGCCCGTCCGTGGCCGTAAATTCCGCAAGGTAGATCCCGACCAGCAGCCCCACCGGCGCACCGATCAGCACGGCCAGCCCGGTCTGGATCAGGCTGCCTACGATGGCGTTGGCAAGACCGCCCCCCTGCCCCGGCGGCAGGGTGACATGCACGAAGGTGACCCAGCGCAGCCCACCCAGCCCGTTGCGCACCAGCACGAACAGGATGGAAAACAGCATGAGCAGCACAAGGATCGTGGCAAGCCAGCACAGGCCCGTCGCCACCCGGTCCACCATGCGCCGGCGCATGTCGGACAGGCTGTCGCCCTGCCACCGGCCGGAGGCACATGGCGCGGAGGTCGCCACGGCTGCCGCATTCTCCCGGCCAGCCATCTATCGGCCCGCCGCCCGGGTGCGCAGCAGCAGCCGCGAACAGACCAGTGTTCCAAGTGAAATCAGCATAAGCAGGAAACCCGCGGCCATCAGCGACGAAAACTTGAGACTTCCCATAGCACTTTCGGGAAATTCCAGCGCAATCAGAGATGCAATGGTATTACCGGGCGAAAACAGCGACCAGCCGATATGGTTCGCATTGCCGATGACGAACGTGATCGCCATCGTCTCCCCCAGTGCGCGGCCCAGTCCCAGCATGATCCCTCCCACCACGGACGTGCGCGACCAGGGCAGGATGATGCGACGCACTACTTCCCACCGCGTCATGCCCAGCCCGTAGGCGCTTTCCTTCAGCACGGCGGGCATGGACAGGAACACGTCGCGCATGACGGCGGAAATGAATGGCGTGATCATGACCGCAAGGATCATGCCCCCCGTCAGGAAGCCGGTGCCATAGGGCGCGCCCCGGAACAGCGGGCCGATCCCCGGCACGCGCCCCAGCGTATGGCTGGCGAACGGTTCCACGTAATGCGCCATGAAGGGCACCAGCACGGCAAACCCCCACATGCCGAAAATAATGGACGGCACCGCCGCCAGAAGCTGGATAAGCGTGCCGATGACACCGGCAATGCGGGCCGATGCGATTTCCGTCAGCCAGACCGCAATGCCAAAAGCCAGCGGCACCGCCAGCGCAATGGCCAGCAGGGCCGTGACCAGCGTGCCGAATACGGGGGCGGCGGCGCCGAAATGCTGGGTAACGGGATTCCACGCCTTGTCCACGATGAAGGCCGGGCCAAACGTCGCGAACGCGCCGCGCGCGCCCCACGCCATGACGGCCACCATGCCCCCCAGCCCCAGCAGGATCAGGGCGGCGGCGCAACGCACAATGGCGGCGAATACGGCGTCACCGTTTCCCCTCACCACCCCCGTCAGGGCTGAAGGGGATGTTGCAGACCGATCCATACAGAAGACCTCCGCGCCGCCACACGCTTCACTGTTCTCAACACTCGCGCCCACGGACGCACCGGAATGCGGGGACCAATACTGGACGGAGCGGCGGTTCTGCAACCGTCATGATCGCCTGTAGCCCAAGTTTGCACCAGATCGTTGTATTTTTGTGCAATTCCGATGGCTCGCGCCGGTCATTTCCGCGCGCTCAGCAGCAGGTCGCGCAGCACGCCGCGCCCCGCATCGACCGACATGCGGTCCAGCAGCAGCACATTGGGCTGCACGCCCGGCGGTCCCATGCGCCGCGCGACGGTCATGCCACGGGTAAACGCCCCGCGACATTCCACATCGACATGCGCCATATGGCCGCTGAAAATCCCCGGGCCGAGCAGCGCCAGCAGCGGGGCCACCGCACGCAGCGACACGTCCACCCCGCTGCCCCGTGCGCCCCCGTTGCGTGCCGCCACCAGTTCCGCATGCACCCGGCCCGCGACCGAAGCCGGCACGCGCCCCATCGGTTCAAGCTGTTCCATCCACACCGCATCCGCCTTCAGGCGCGCCGTGCAGTCCAGCGGCACGAGGGTAACGGGCACGCCCGCCGCCAGCACCGTGGCTGCCGCTTCCGGATCGGCCGCGATGTTGCGTTCGGCCACTGACGTGGCGTCGCCATGCACATGAAATGCCCCGCCATCCACAATCACCCCGTGCAGGTGCGTGCCGATATCGGGCGCCTGCACCAGCGCAAGGGCCAGCGTGGTCAGCGGACCGGAACAGCAGATGCTCACGCTGTCCGGAGGACAGGCACGCACGGCCTGCGCCAGATGCAGCGCCCCCAGGCCGTCCTGCCCCGCGGGCAGATCACCGCCTGCACCCCCGTCCTGCACCATCGGCCCGGGACAGCCCGCATGCACCGCCACATCCTCCAGCCCGTACTGGTGCAACAGGTCGCGTGCGTGGGCCAGCGCCACCGTGACCTCGGCCGCCCTGCCGCTGAACAGCACCAGCACCGGACGCACATGGTCTGGCACCTGCAGCGCCGCCAGCAGGGTCGCCATTCCCTGCGCGCCGGGTGTCAGGTCAAGAATGATGGGGCGTGTCATGAGCATCCGTCCTGCATTGGGTTGCGCGATTACCGATCGTGGTGACGTGTTACAACAGTTCCGTCAACATCCACATATCGCGACTGTCATTACAGGATCACGGACCTGCTGCCCGCTGACAGGAACGGCAAAGGCCTTTATGGCCGTCTTTTTTCAAAAACAGGGCATCTGGTGAAGCTTTTTGAAAACAGCTTCACCAGAAACATCCTGGCAGGAATAGCCGCGTGGCCATGAGGGGCAGGGCCCCACCCCTCATTTCCCGCGTCTGGGATAGGGAATGCCCATCGCATCGCGCGCGGCAGTGGCAAGCTGGTCCACGCGTTCGTTGTTCACGTCACCGGAATGGCCACGGACCCATTTCCATTCGATGTCGTGCTTCGCGCTGACATCCAGCAGCCGCCGCCACAGATCCATGTTCGCCACCGGATCACCGGATGCATTGCGCCACTTGCGCCGCACCCAGCCCGTGCTCCACCGCGTTATGCCATTGCGCACGTATTCGCTGTCGGTATGCAGCACGATGCGGCAGGGACGTTTGAGCGCCTCCAGCGCCTCGGCCGCCGCGGTCAGTTCCATGCGGTTATTGGTGGTTTCCGCCTCGCCACCCGACAGTTCGCGTTCCTGCCCCCGATAACACAGCAATGCGCCCCAGCCACCGGGTCCGGGATTTGGCTTGCACCCCCCATCGGTCCAGATTTCCACCAGGTCGGTGGCGGCGGGAGCGTTTTCAGCGGGAGCGACGTCCTCGTTCATCACAGGAACCCTTCATCCATGCGGGACGCGAAGAATTCCATGCGCGCCAGGTAATCCAGCGGGTCCTTGCGCGTCACCAGCGCATCCACGGGGGTGTTGATCCAGTCGTACAGCCGCGTGAGCGTGAAGCGAATGGCGGCCCCGGTGGCAAGGGTGGCAAGGGCCACGTCCTCCGCATCCTCCAGCGGGCGTACGCGGCGGTAGGCTTCCACCATGGCGCGGGCACGCGCGGGCACGAAACGGATGTCGTCATCAAAGCACCAGGCATTGATGGTAATCGCCAGATCGTAGGCATACCAGTCCGTGCAGGCGAAATAGAAATCGATGATGCCCGACAGTCGGCCATCACGGAAAAAGACATTATCGGGAAACAGGTCAGCATGGATCTGCCCACGCGGCAGGGACGGGTTGTTGCCCGTGCCGGGCCATGCAGGCAGCACGCGCGCCAGCGTCTCCCCGATCGTGCGCACAAGGCCGGGGCGGACATCATCCCCCCCCGCCCGACAGGCCTGCAGCAGGTCCGTCCATGCCTGCGGCCCCATGGAATTGGGGCGTTCGGCAACGTAGCCCTCCCCCAGCAGGTGCAGCCGCGCCAGCGCGTCCCCCACCTGCGCGCACATGTCCACGCTGACCTGCCGCAACCAGCCGCCGGGCAGGAAGGTGGTGATGGCGGCGGGACGCCCGCACAGCGTGCGCAGCGTGCGCCCCTGCCGGTCGGCAACCGGCAGCGGGCACGACAGGCCATGCCGGGCCAGATACTGCATGAGCCCGAGGAACCATGGCAGTTCATCCGGGTTTACCCGACGTTCGTATAACGTCAGGATAAAGGTGGCCTGTGTGGTCTTCAGCAGGAAATTGCTGTTTTCCACACCCTCCGCAATGCCGTGGCAGGCGACGGGCCTGCCGATGTCATAGCCTTCCAGAAACGCAGCCAGCGCATCTTCCGGCACTTCGGTATAGACTGCCATGTAACGATACGGTTCAGCCCAGTGGCGCCGGCAGGCGGAAGGCCACGTTTTCTTCCTTGACGGTAATTTCCTCGATCTCAAGCGTGAACCGCTTGGCAAGGGCCGCCACCATTTCCTGCACCAGCGATTCCGGCGCGGACGCGCCCGCGGTGATTCCCAGCGTGCCAACACCGTCCAGCGCCGACCAGTCCAGCGCGTTCAGGCGCGGCACCAGCAGCGCGCGCGGCGCGCCCGAGCGTTCGGCCACTTCGCGCAGGCGCTGGGAATTGGAGGAGTTGGGCGAGCCGATCACGATCACAAGGTCACAGCCCGGCGCAATCGCCTTGACCGCTTCCTGCCGGTTGGTCGTGGCGTAGCAGATGTCCTCGCGCCGCGGCCCCTCGATCAGGGGGAAGCGATCACGCAGGATATCCACGATTTCCGCCGTATCATCGACCGAAAGCGTGGTCTGGGTAATGAACGCCAGACGCGAGGGATCGGCCGGCTGGACGGTGCGCGCTTCCTCGGCGTCGTTGATCAGGGTGACCGCGCCCGGGGGAAGCTGGCCCATCGTGCCGACCACTTCGGGGTGGCCCGCATGCCCAATCATGAGGATATGGCGGCTTTCCGGCCCGCCATCGGCAAAGTGGCGCTCGGCCTCACGGTGGACCTTGGACACCAGCGGGCATGTCGCATCCAGATACAGCAGGTTGCGGCGCATGGCTTCGGCCGGCACGGTCTTGGGCACGCCGTGGGCGGAAAACACGACCTGACCATCGGCGGGCACTTCATCAAGTTCCTCGACAAAGATCGCGCCCTGCGCTTCCAGCGCCTCGACAACGGTGCGGTTATGGACGATTTCGTGCCGGACATAGACCGGCGCGCCATAACGGCGGATCGCTTCTTCCACCACACGGATGGCGCGATCGACACCGGCGCAGAACCCGCGCGGGCCAGCCAGCAGTACTTTCAGGACACGGGGCGCCGCCTCGGTGGGGGCGGTATTATCGGGCGTATGAATCATCTGGTCGGGCATGGTGTTCCCCAAACATCCGGCGGGCGGTATAGGATACGGGCCGCGATCTGCTACAGTTCCGGCGCCGGTATCCCGTGCGATGGTCCGGCCCTACGCAAACCGCGGCAATGGCGCAAGCCATTTTCCCGTTGATCCTAACGTACTGTGCCATGCCTGTCCTCCCCCGTCGCCCTGCCACCGTCGCGTTGTTCCCCGACCACACCCCGCAGGGCGGGATTCTGTCCACCCCTGACCAACCCGGAATACCCGCATGATTCCTGCCTTCCCGCTGTCGCGCCTGTCACGACGCGCCCTGAAATTCTGCATGCTGGGCGCCGTCCCCCTGCTGGCGGCCTGTTCAAGCGAATCCGATTCGATCGATTTCGCGCCTGCCTGCCCCGTGGTGGAGATCCCCGGTGAGGCGGCCGACTACTACCAGTATTCCGGCAACGACCATGACGTGACCCACCTTGTCGCGCGCGCCAGCCTGACGCGCGTGGTCGGATCATGCGAAGCGGGCGAGCACCGCAGCGTCATGACCAACATGAAAATCGGGCTGCATGTGGAACGCGGCCCGGCGTCGAACGTGAATTTCGTCAACATCCCGTATTTCGTCGCCGTGGTGTTCAATGGCGAGATCAAGAGCAAGAAGGAATTCGTGGCCCACGTATCGTTTGACGACGGGCGCATGCAGGACCTGACCCATACGCGCAACATTCCCATCACCCTGCCGGTATCGCGGCATATCCACAGCGACCAGTACCATATCGAGATCGGCTTCCAGCTGACCAAGGCGCAGCTTGACTTCAACCGCGCGCACCTGGTCATGCCAACCTTCCACAAGATGTAAGGGGCCGCCTTGGCCGGACATTCCCCACAGGCCGAACTGACATGGCGCGGCATCGTGATCGGTGCGCTGATCACCGTCGTTTTCACCGCGTCCAACGTCTATCTGGGGCTGCGGGTCGGGCTGACCATCGCCACCTCCATCCCCGCCGCCGTCATTTCCATGGCGGTGCTGCGGCTGATGGGCGGGGGGACGATCCTTGAAAACAACCTGGTGCAGACGCAGGCTTCAGCCGCGGGCACGCTGGCCTGCGTGTTCGCCAGCCTGCCCGCGCTGGTCATGGCCGGGGTGTGGCAGCGCTTTCCCTTCGTCATGACGGCGGCCCTTACGGCGGCGGGCGGCATGACGGGGGTACTGTTCACCATCCCGCTGCGCCGGGTCATGCTGGCGGACCCGGTCCTGCCCTTTCCCGAAGGGGTGGCGGCTGCCGAAATCCTGCGTGCGGGTGCGGCAGCCGAGGACCGGGGCGGCATCCGCGCGCTGCTGAATGGCGGCATGCTGGCCGCTGCCCTGACATTCGCCTCCACCGGGCTGCGCGTGCTGGGGGATGGCATGACGGCGACCGCCGTATGGGGCATGTCGGCCTTCCGCTTTTCGGCGGGTTTTTCGCCTGCGCTGCTGGGCGCGGGCTATCTGGTCGGGCTGGAAGGCGGCATCGCGATGCTGCTGGGGGCGATACTGACATGGGAAGTCGTCATTCCCGCCATGGCCCACATCCAGCCCAACCCGACGGGCCTGCCTGCCGGGGCGTTCGCCACCAGCCTGTGGAAAGACAGGGCCCGCTTCATTGGCGTGGGGCTGATCGGGATCGCCGCCATATGGACGGTGGCGCGCATGGGACGGCCGCTACTGGACAGCGTGCGTGCGCTGCTGGAGCGCACGCAGGGCGCGGTCAACGCCTGCCCCACCGAAACCGACCTGTCGCCCCGCGCCATACGCATGGTCGCGGGGGGCGCGCTGCTGGTGATCGGCAGCCTGTTTTTCGTATTCGCCCATGCCTCCGCAGGTACCCTGCCTGCGCTGGCGGCCACGGGGGCGGGACTGGCGTGCTGCGTGGGCGTCGGGCTGTTCGTGGCGGCGGCGTGTGGGTACATGGCGGGACTGGTGGGATCGTCCTCATCCCCCATTTCCGGTGTCATCATCCTTGCCGCGATGGGCCTGTCCTGCGTGTTCGTGGCGTTGCGCGCGCTGGGGCTGTTCGCGGGCACCGACGGCCAGCAGTTCGCCATCGGTTTCTGCCTGTATGCCCTGACCGCCATCACTGCGTCCGCCGCGATCGCCAATGACAACCTGCAGGACCTGAAAACCGGCCGCATGGTCGGGGCCACGCCGTGGAAGCAGGAAGCCGTCCTGCTGATCGGCTGCGTGACCGGGGCCGTCATCATTCCACCGGTGCTGAACGTGCTGTACCAGACCTATGGCTTCGTGGGGGCAATGCCACATGCCGGCATGGATGCGACCCGCGCGCTGGCGGCCCCGCAACCTGCGCTGCTGCTGCTGATCACATCGGGCATTTTCCTGCACCAGCTTGACTGGAACATGCTGCTGGCTGGCATGGGGGCGGGATGCGTGCTGATCGGGATCGATGCCTGCCTGCGCCGCACCGGTCGCGGGGCGCTGCCGCCGCTGGCGGTGGGGGTTGGCATCTACCTGCCCATGAGCGTTTCGGCCACGCTGGCCATTGGTGCGATACTGGGTCATGTCGTCACGCGCCTGAACGGCGGGGCGGGCCGCCATCAGGGCACCATGATCGCATCGGGCCTGATCGTGGGGGAAAGCCTGATGGGGGTGATGCTGGCTGGCCTGTCCGCGCTGAGCGGGCGTGACAGCCCGCTTTCGCTTCTGCCCCCCGGCATGGGTGCGACAGCGACCAGCCTTGCGGGGCTGGCCGCGTTCTGCGCGCTGTGCATCTGGTTCTGCATGATGCAGTTGCGACCGCCCCGCAGATAGCACGCCAGATAATCGGGCATGGGCATGGACGCAGGAAAGGTTTCCGTGGCACCCTGCCCCGCATGTTCCGCCATTTTGACAGCCTTGATTTCCCCCGCCCCACCCGCGACGCGCTCGGGCTGCGTTTTGGTCAGGTCTCGACCCTGCTGGACCAGGGCAACGTGCCGGACGCCGCCCGCCTGTTCGACACGATCCGCCGTGATTATGAAAGCTGGTCCGCACTGGTTGACCTGCGCTTTGCACAGGACACCACCAGCCCCGACGCCCGCGCCGACCGCGATTATGCCGATGCCCTGACGCCGCATGTCACGGCGCATGAAGTCGCGCTGAAGCGCAGGCTGCTGGAATATCCCGACCCCACGGCGGTGGCCCAGGTGGTGACCCCGCATACGCTGGAACTGTGGCGGACCGACATCACCACCTTCGACCCCCGCATTGCCGACGCGCTGGAGGAAGAAGCCCGGCTGAGTGGCGAATACACCGCCCTTCTGGCCAGCGCGCGCGTGGAGATCGATGGTACCCACGTCAACCTGTCCGGCCTTGCCCCGTATGCCGAAAGCACCGACCGCGCCATGCGTCACGAGGCCGAGCGGGTCCGGTGGGCGTTTTTTGAACAGAACGCCACGCGCCTCGATACCCTGTTTGACCAGATGGTGCGCCTGCGCCACGGCATGGCGGAAACGCTGGGATATGACACCTATATCCCGCTGGCGTACCGCCGCATGCGCCGGGTCGATTACGGCCCTGCGGATGTCGCGCGCTTCCGTGCCGATGTGCATGAACACGTCGTTCCGCTGGTCCATGACATCCTGCGCAGGCGGTGCGCGACGATGGGGTGGGACGCCGTGTATTCATGGGACGAACCCCTGATCGACCCGAAGGGCAATCCACGCCCGGCAGGCGACCATGACGTGCTGCTGACGCGCGCGCAGACCATGTTTGACCGCATGGGTGGTGATCTGGGTCCGTTTTTTGGACAGATGCGCGATGGCGGCTACCTGGACCTGGTCAACCGCCCCGGCAAGGCCGGTGGCGGGTTCTGCACGTCCTTCCCCACGGTGGGCATGCCGTTCATCTTTGCCAATTTCAACGGCACGCAGCATGACATCAACGTCTTCACCCATGAAATGGGCCATGCCTACCAGAACTGGAAAAGCCGCAGCCTGCCCGCCGTTGACCTGCTGTGGCCGACCATGGACGGGGCCGAAATCAATTCCATGGCGCTGGAATTCCTGACATGGCCCCATATCGACCTGATGGTGGAACCGGGACAGGGTGAGCGGTTCCGGCAGATGCACCTGATCTCCTCCCTGTCGTTCCTGCCGTATGGGGTATGCGTCGATCACTTCCAGACCGAAATCTACGCCAACCCCGCCATGACGCCAGCCGAACGCCACGCCACATGGCGCAGGCTGGAACAGCATTACCTTCCGTGGCGCAACTATGGCGGCCTGTCCCACCCCGCCATGGGGGGACGGTGGCAGGCGCAGGGGCATATCTATCGCTCGCCCTTCTATTACATTGATTACGCGCTGGCGCTGTGCTGCGCGATGCAGTTCTGGATCCGCAGCCGCACGGACATGGATGGCGCATTGCAGGCCTATGTCACGCTGTGCGCGCAGGGTGGGGCGCAACCCTTTACCCGGCTGGTCCGTTCAGCAGGGCTGAAGTCACCCTTCCAGCCGGGCACGCTGGCTGATGTGGTCCGCACGGCGCGCGATATCCTGAACGCCTGATACCGGACGCATGCGGGGCATGCCCGCCATTTTCATCAAGGGGAAGCCATGTCTTCCAACCCGCCCCCGACCGTTACCCGGACCGTGTGCAAGACGCTGGCGGTGCTTGTGCTGACGGGACTGTTCATGCTCAGCCTGCGTTTCAGCGCCACCGTGGCGGGCGCGGTGGACCGCATTGCCGGGACCGGCATGTGGCTGGCCCTGTACCGTCTGGCCGGGGCGAATGACGCAACCGAACAGGAACGCCTGATCGTGATGGCCGTAGCCCTTGTGTGCTGCCTGCTGGCGATCGGGGTGGTGGAAGTGGCGGACAGGCTGATCAGCCGCCGCCGTTCCTCCTCATAACGGATCACGCTGCCAGAAAAAGGTCAGTTCGTGCTTGTTGTGCCACAGGTGCAGCACGCGGCCGCCGGGAATGGCGGCGAAGGCATCCGCCGTGTCATGATCGGTTTCACCCTGGAACTTGATGGTCATGACAATACGCGCCGCGCGGCCCGCGGCGATCCACCGCCGCGCCAGCGCCAGAAGGCGGGCGGGATAGGCGATGATATCGGAAAACAGCCAGTCCACGGGATCACAGCTTTCCGGGTCCAGACCGAACGCGCTTTCGTACCGGCACGTCACATTGGGCAGTCCCGCCACGTTTTCGGCAAGGGGTGAGCGGTCGATGGCGGTGACATGCGCCCCGGAGCTGGCCGCGACCCATGTCCACCCGCCGGGACAGGCCCCAAGGTCAAGGCAGGTTTCCCCCGCCACCGGCCAGCGCCCCAGACGCAGCAGCGCCTCCCACAGCTTGAGATAGGCGCGCGAGGGCGGGTCGGTGCGGTTTTCGACAAACGGAACCTCACCATTCACGAAAGGCGAGGACTTGGTGCGCGACAGCAGCAGCCGGTCGGCGGACAGCAGCGTCCACGCCCCAAGATGGGCATCAGGCGCGGCTGCGGGAAAGGTAAACGGCCGGGGCCGCACGGGCGGCAGGGCATCGGTCACCAGTGCGCTGCGACGGTGCAGCGTGGGCGCGTATCCGGCCCAGTTGCGCTGGATCGCCCGCATGATGCGCGCCGCCCCCTTGATGGAGGGAACGGCATGTTCCTCCGGCGCATCCCATATATCCAGCGCCCACAGGCACGGCACGGGCGGCAGGGCAGACAGCGCCAGCCGTCCGTGCCAGCACAGGTCGCCCGCCCCGTGCCGGGCCAGTTCCTGCGCCATGACCGCCTCGAACCCCGGCGGCGCCAGATAGGCGCTGCGCACCGGCCATGCTGGCGGCATAACGTCCGTTGTGGTCATGACCGCATGACCCCCACGGCCAGAAGCAGCCACGCCAGCATAAGCATGCTGCCCCCCGTGGGCGCGACCGGACCGGGATGAATGCCCCAGAATGCCGTCAGCGCGACGCCCGTGCTGAACAGGACGGTACCCACCGCCATAAGGCAGCCGGAAACCGACACCAGCACCCTGCATCCCTGCTGGATCATCAGGACCGAGATGCCGATGATGGCCAGCGCGTGCCACATCTGCATCTGTATGGCCTGACGGGCCATTTCACGTCCCCCTTCGGCGAAGAAATGGTCAGGCAGATGTGCGGTCAGTGCGCCCCCCATAACACCGGAAAACGCGGCCAGCGCCGCAAAACATAACAGGAACCTGACAACTGTAGGCATTCTTCGGAACATCCGCAAAACAGGGTGACAACCCGCATCGGACACGGGCGGGCCACCCTACTCCGCGCATGGGTCCATCGTATAGGCCACGCCTGCGGGAAGCTGTCGTGAGGGAATGATTTCATGAAATTCCATTCATGCGGACATGCCTCCACGATGCACGTCTGCCGCCCTGCCCTTTACTGAATCCGAATCATTACTGCCGGAACAGGATGATCGTGCGCCCATCCTGCCCCATGACAATGATACGACTACCGAAAAGGGCTATCCCGGCCTGCTGCACAAGAAAATGCAACCGGAACGATCCTGAAAAAAGATTAATTATATTTATTTATGTGGAAATTCAGTCTACTTTATCATTAAATGGCATATATTTATTATGATCTTTTCGTCTCTATATTCATGAATTACAACATGAACCCTGCCAGAAAATCATTGCGACAGGGTCATGCGTCCCGCATGGCCGCTTTGTCTGCCCCATCAAAGCTGATAAACCGGGGTGACGTTCAGTAAAACGGCCTGAATTTCACACGTTAGGAAGACGACAACATGAAACAATACGCAGTCTGGTTCCTTTGCGCATCTGTCAGCCTTCTTCCTGTCGCAGCCATGGCACGCCCCGCCCCGGCCCCCGCAGCGGCAACAGCGGCGGAACCGACCCTGCCGCCACTGACGGAATCAGACTCTACGTTTGCTGAAAACGTGTCCGCGCTGAACACTTTCGAGATGACCATTGCAAAAATGGCCACAACCCAGGCCAAACGTCCCAAATTGCAGGAATTCGCTGAAAAATCGCTGAAAATGCACACAACGAACCAGACCACCCTGGCGGCCATGACGCTGAAGCACGGGCTGGAACTGCACAAGGACATGAGCCCGGATGAAGAACAGGTCGCAAATGACCTGAAAACACAGAACGGGGGCAAATTCGACCGCACCTACCTCGATCTGGAGGCACAGGCGGCAAGCGATGCGCTGGCCATGTTCCAGAACGAGGCGGAATCCGCCTCCGACCCGGAACTGAAGGCATATGCCTCCTCCACGGCGGATACGCTTCAGGCCCACCTGAAGGAAGCCATGAAACTGGGGGCGAACAAGCCCTCCCGCTAAGCGCGACCACAGGGCAGGACGCCGGATTTACAGGCAGGATCATTCATGGCCATTCGCATCGACCGGATCGTGACACGCGGCGGGGACACGGGGCAGACCGCGCTGGGCAACGGAAAGCGCGTACCCAAGGATTCAGCGCGGATTGAAGCCCTCGGCGCGCTGGATGAGGCCAATGCCGTCATCGGCCTGCTGCGCGGCACCCTGCCCGCGGGCCGTAACGCCACGTTCATCGCCTGGATACAGGGACTGCTGTTTGATATTGGCGGCGCGGTCTGCATGCCCGCCAGCCCGCCACGCCCGCTTGCCCATGCCGCCGCGGCCCTGGAGGCCATGGAAACCGAAATCGAACGCCTGCGCGCCGACATCCCGCCGCTGCGCAGCTTCATCCTGCCCGGCGGCACGCCTGCAGCCGCCCATGCCCATCTGGCGCGCACCGTCGTACGGCGCGCGGAACGGCGACTGGCCACACTGGCGCACGGGGAAGATATCGGCACGGACATTCCCGCCTGCATGAACCGGCTGTCGGATTACCTGTTCGTGCTGGGCCGCCACCTGAATGACAACGGGACGGCCGACCTGACATGGGCCCCCGCCACGCCCCCGCCCGATCCTGCCTGACCGGACGGGTCGGACAGATCACTTCGGCAGGGTGGACAGATGCGCGCAGGCCTGTTCCGCCAGATGATCCTGTCGGGCGTTGACATCCAGTTCCATGACCACCTCATCTTCCATGTCCGGCTCCTCCAGCGTGTCAAACTGGCTGTCCAGCATGGCGACAGGCATGAAATGCCCGGTGCGCTGCCGCAGGCGGGGAGCAATGTCTTCCTTGCTGCCCTTGAGGTAGACAAAACAGACATCATGGCTGCCGCCACTGATACGCTCGCGGTACATCCGCTTGAGCGATGAGCAGGTCACGATCCCGCACTGCCCCGCATCCCCCCATTCACGCACCTGCCGCGCAATGCAGTCCAGCCAGGGGGCGCGGTCTTCATCCGTCAGGGGGATGCCGTTGCTCATCTTGGCGATATTGTGCGCAGGATGCAGGTCATCGCCCTCGATCACCGGCCAGCCCAGACGTTCCGCCATAAGCTGGGCCACGGTACTCTTGCCGCAGCCTGAAACCCCCATGACGATCAGCACGCATGGCCGGCCCGCCTGCCTGAGCCTGTGGGAGAGGGAAACCAAAGCTGTCTGCTGGTCCATGTCACACATTCCGTATCCTGTCGGATATTATCATGAAAACCCGTATCGGTCCTTTTATCTGGACCAATCGGCAGCCTGAACGCAAGAGAGCGGCCGCCGTTGCGCTACATGATAGCGGAATATAAGGTGCATTTTTTATAAAATAATTCACGAATCAATAGATATGTATAGATAACTTTATTTGTTTTCTGTTATTTATTACCTTATTTCAGTATAATTTTACTTCAAAAATATCTTCGCATAATAAATATAATGTTATTTTGTTATATTATTATTTATACCCTTGCGCGGCAGGGGGATAAGGAATTATATGATCCTTCAATCACCTAAAAACAGGCACCATTGGTACACTGGTTGTAGGAAAAGATTCCTAAATATAATTTCAGCCACACCACGCTGGTGCATTGAGTTATCGAGAGTTTTGCTGTGTCATCATATAACGATTTTCTTTCCTTCCCGAAAGAAGAAGACCAGAATGCCCATCGGGAAGAAGTAAATGAATCCGCGTTCCGGCAGGCCCTTGAGCGACTGGGAAAGGGCAAGCCATCCCCCCGCGGCACAGGCGGCGGCAAGACGGTGGCAAACAAGCCACGCCCGGCCCGTCAGGCCGACCCCACGCAGCGCCGGCGCAAATTCGTGCAGGATGGCGATGTGCGGGTCGAACATCACTCCCTAGCCACAGGTCGCGCGACACCGCGCGCAATCCATGCGCAGCAGGATGACCGCAGCGAAATCGAACAGCTGCGCCACAAGGTCCAGTTTGAACAGAAGCTGCGCGAACAGGCCGAACTTCGCCTGTCGGAAGCACAGGCACAGATCCGTTCCCTGACCACGCGCATTGGCCATGCCGATGTCATCGCGGCGGAACACAAAAACAGACTGGCCGCACAGGACGCCGAATTACTGAGCGTGCGCGCCGAACTGTACAATGCCAATGAAGAAAACAGCCACCTGCATGAAGAACTGAACCGCCTGAAGGCGAAACAGCGCACGGTGGAAACCCGCACCGCCGCCGCCCAGCCGCCAGCCGCCGCACCGGATGACGCCACCCCGGCAGATGAACCCGAACCCGTCAAGTGGTGGCTGCGGTAATCACGGCACGCATACATGAGCGCGTCGGGCCCCCAGCATAATCCGGCAGCACGGCAGCGTCAGGTCGGACTTGTCATTGTCGCGACCTGCACCACCGCCAGTCTGGCGATACTGGTGCTGCTGCCGCTGGTCAGCGGGCTGGTGAACCTGCTGCGCGATATACTCGGCGTGCTGATCCTGCCTTTTTCGTTCATGTTCGGCCTGGGCGGGGAACAGGGTCAGTCCCCGGCCCTGCTGCGTCTGCTGTCGGACATGGGCACGCAGACACAGGCGCACCCCCTGCGGCTGGGCGGGGCGGCCGTCCTGGAACTGTCCGCCGTCTTCCTGTTTGTCATTGCGGAACGGCTGGGCGGCCGCACGGGGTACATGGGGGCATGCGTTGCATCCGCCGGGGCGATTGGCCTGTCGGGACTGCCGCTGGCCATGCCGCTGCTGCCCGCCATCGTGACGGAGGGGGTGTTCCTGCTCTGCCCCCCCTCGCCCGACCCGGACTGAGCACGGCAACGACGCGTCAGGTTAGGCCATCGACAAACCGCGCGATCCGCGCACAGCTTTCCTTCAGGATATCATCGCTGGTGGCGTATGACAGCCGCAGGTAAGGCCCCTGCCCGAAGGCCGAACCATGCACCACCGCCACATGCTGTTCCATCAGCAGGGCAATGGCGAAATCCTGATCCGTTTCCAGCCGCTGGCCACCTGCCGAAACGCGGCCCATGCATCCCGCAATGCCGGGATAGGCATAAAATGCCCCATGTGGCATGGTACAGGTCAGCCCCGGTATGGCGCGCAGGGTCGAAACCACCATTTCCCGCCTGCGGGCATAGACCGCGCACATCTGCGCGATAATGTCCGCCGGACCATCAAGCGCCGCCGCTGCCGCCGCCTGGCTTATGGAACAGATGCCCGATGTGGCGCTGCCCTGTATCGCCGTCATGGCGCGGATCAGGGGCGTGGGGCCACCCACGTACCCCACGCGCCAGCCGGTCATGGCATAGGCTTTCGACACGCCGTTCAGCGTCAGGATGCGCCCCTTGAGATCGGGGGCCACGGCGGCAAGGGAGTGGTGCTGCAACCCGTCATACAGCAGGTGTTCGTATATCTCGTCCGACAGGACATGGACGTGGGGATGACGGCGCAGGACCTCGGCCACGGCTTCAAGGTCGGCCTGCCCCATCGTCCCGCCCGTAGGATTGTTGGGAAAATTCAGGACAAGCCACTTGGTGCGGGGCGTGATCGCAGCGTCCAGCGCCTGTGCCGTCAGGCGGAAGCCATCGGCTTCATGGCAGTCGGCATAGACCGGGGTGCCGCCGAACATCTGCACGATCAGCGGATAGCTGACCCAGTATGGCCGGGGAATGACCACTTCATCGCCCGGCTGTACCGTCGCCATGAATGCGTTGAAAATGACCTGCTTGCCGCCGTTCGACACCATAATTTCGGCAGGGGCGTAATCCAGCGCGTTTTCGCGTGCGAATTTGCGCGCGATGGCCGCCTTCAGCGCGGGCGTGCCATCAACGGGCGGATATTTCGTCTGCCCGTCCAGTGCAGCGCGGTGCGCTGCCTCGATTACCGCGGCGGGGGTGGGAAAATCCGGTTCCCCCAGCGCAAGGGAGAGCACTTTCTCCCCCCTGGCCCGCAGGTTCCGCGCGCGCTGGGCCATGGCGATGGTGGCCGGTACCGTCAGGCGCTCCATCCGCTGCGCGAACAGCGGATGGGTCTGGGCCGCATCCATATCCATCCCCTTACCGCAACCCGGCGCAGAAACGCTGGATACGCAGGCAGGCTTCCCGCAGGCTGTCGGTATCGGTGGCGTAGGAAATGCGGAAATGCCCCGCGAACATGAACGCGCTGCCATGCACGGCGGCCACGCCTTCCTCATCCAGCAGGGCGGTGACGAACGCTTCGTCGGTCTCAATCAGCGTCCCGCCCGCGCTGGTCTTGCCCAGGCAGCCGACAAGCGACGGGAAGACGTAGAACGCCCCTTCCGGCACGGGGCAGTGCAGGCCCGTGGCCTCGTTCAGCATGCTGACCACAAGGTCACGCCGCGCCTGGTATGTGCTGACCATGGTGCCAATGAAATCCTGCGACCCGGTCAGGGCTTCCACCGCCGCCGCCTGGCTGATCGAACACGGGCCGGATGTGGACTGGCTCTGCAATTTGTTCATCGCGCGCGTCATCTGCACGGGGGCGGCGGAATAGCCGATACGCCAGCCGGTCATGGCATAGGCCTTCGACACGCCATTCATGGTGATCGTGCGATCGCGCAGGCGGGGTTCCACCTCCACTACCGTAGGGGCGCGGAAGCCGTCATAGACCAGCTTGTTGTAAATATCGTCGGTCAGGATCCACACATTGGGGTGGCGTAGCAGCACGTCACACAGGCCGCGCATTTCCTCGGCGGAATAGGCCGCGCCTGTCGGGTTGTTGGGGGAATTGAGCAGCAGCCAGCGGGTACGCGGTGTAATCGCGGCCTCCAGTTCGGCAGGCTGCAGCTTGAAGCCGTTTTCCACGCTGCACGGCACGATGACCGGCGTGCCTTCGGCCAGCGAGACGATATCGGGGTAGGACACCCAGCACGGCGCGGGGATGATGGCCTCATCACCCGGATTGATGGTCGCCACCATGGCGTTATAGATGATCTGCTTGCCGCCGTTGGAAACGATCACCTCGTCCCACGTGTAATCCAGGCCGCTATCGGTGCGGAACCGTTCGGCAATCGCCCGGCGCAGGGCGGGCGTACCCGCGACATCGGTGTATTTGGTCTCACCTGCGGCGATAGCCTGCATGGCCGCTTTCTTGATGGTATCGGGGGTGTCGAAATCCGGCTCACCGGCGGAAAGGCTGATAATATCCTTTCCCGCCGCCTTGAGCGCACGCGCCTTGGTTGAGATGGCGATCGTCTGGCTGGGGCTGATCCGGTCCAGCCGGGCGGCGGTAAGATCCATGATATCAAGATCCATCAACAGTGAAAAATATCCGGCATACTGCCGGGCAACGGGCACATAGCCTAGTGCGAACACGCTGCCGTGGAAACAGCAGATATGTGATCGGGCTGGCCCGCGGCGGCATATACCTGCCGTGGCGTCATACCCGCCGCGCGCATCGCGCGGATGGACAGCGCGCCATCGCGCTTGGCCAGCCGCCTGCCGGTGTCATCACATAGCAGGGGATGGTGGCTGTAACACGGCGCGGGCCAGCCCATGACATGCTGCAGCAGCCGGTGCAGCGACGTCGCCGCCATCAGGTCCTCCCCCCGCGTTACAAGGGTTACGCCCTGCAGCGCATCATCATGCGTGACACACAGATGATAGGACGCGGGCACGTCCTTGCGCGCCAGCACCACGTCCCCGAACTGCTGCGGGCGGCATGCACGCAGCCCGTGGCCCAGTTCATGCCATGTCAGGTCGTGCGCACCGGGCAGCGTCATCGCCGCCCCCATATCCAGCCGCAGCGCATGGGGCACACCCGCCGCCAGCAGGTCCGCCCGCCGCATGGGGTCCATATGGCGGCAGGGACCGGGATAGACCAGCGTGCCATCCGGGGC
>NZ_BANF01000147.1 GCF_000964425.1 Komagataeibacter intermedius TF2
CCTCCGAGAGTTTTACTCTCCGGTAAACCCGGGGCAGTTCAATGGTCTGGCAGGGCTGCCGTCCGATTATCTCGGCAAAGATGTGCCGAAGCTGGGACCAGCGCTGCCGGGCGATCTGGGGCATACTATCCTGAAAGCACAGGAGCAGGGAAAGGTCGCATCCGGCGGCGGTGATCGCCGCGCCGCGCAGGAGGTGGAGGCTGCGATTGCCAGCAAATTGTTCGTGCAGACGGGGGACCGGAACCGGGACAACGAGCAGGCAACGCTACCTGCGTCGGGTGCGTCTGCCTCCCAGGCAAATCCGTCCCCTGCGACCGACGCACAATCTGGCAACCGTGCCTTTCTGGCGGGGCAGCCGGACCGGCTGACGACCAGCCCGGATCGCATCATGCCCCCGGCCTCACCTTATATCCTTCAGGCGGGCACTGTCATCGCAGGCGCATTGAACACGAAAATCAGCTCTGACCTGCCGGGCCAGATTACCGGGCATGTGACCCAGAACGTCTATGACAGCCCTACCGGACGCTATCTTCTGATCCCGCAGGGGAGCCTGCTGTTTGGAGCCTATAACAGCGGCATCTCTTTCGGGCAGCAGCGCACCCAGATCATCTGGACCCGGCTGATCTTCCCGAATGGTGACAGCCTGGTGCTGGAGAAGCTGCCGGGGGGCGACGCCATCGGCCAGTCTGGCCTGTCCGATGAGGTCGACAATCACTGGGGGCAACTCTTCAAGGCCGCCATCGTGACCACGCTTCTCAGCGTTGGTTCCGAGGCCGGAACCAGCCAGAGCGAGAACAATCTGGCCCAGGCTATCCGCTCCGGCGCCAGCAACGGCTTCTCGATGGTTGGCAACCGGCTGATCGATCGCAGCCTCAACGTGCAGCCCACGCTCACCGATCGGCCGGGGCTGCCGTTCACCCTCGTCCTCAACCGCGACCTTGTCCTGAAACCCTGGCATGCAAAGGAGCCTGCCCCGTGAATAATCTAAAAATCAGTGCTCTACTGGATGAAAAACCGGTTCGGCTTGTAATTGATTTGCCTGCACCAGTGCATCGGGATCTTCTGGTTTATGCGGAAGCCATGAACGCCTTGCACCAACAGAGTGTCACGCCACAGAAACTGGTAGCGCCAATGATTGAGAAATTTATGCTTTCCGACAGAGCTTTTCTCAGGTGGCGTCAGAAGCGTTCAGGTGCCTCGTCGTCCTAACCAGTGTAAGAAATGCCCGTAGCGCTGGATTGTAGTTCTGGCGTGACCACAGGGCATGAAATGTCAGGAGGATGGGATTACCTGCAAGAGGGAGCAGGCGCACGCCTGGAACCGACAGACTTGTTGTGGCGGCCGAGGTCAGGGCGACCGCCCGACGGCGCACGACATCAGCCAGCAGGGTGTCTCGCCCGACAATCATATGTTCGATCCGGGGTGGTCCGCCATGTTGTTCGAGATAGGGAAGGGCCAGCGCCATCAGCCACGATCCCATGCCTTCTCGGCGAACGAGAAAGGTATGATCCGCAAGATCGTTCCATGTTACGGCGTCTTGCATGGCTAGCGAGTCATGCTCGGAAAGTGCTGCCATCATGATTTCCGTCCATAATGGTATGACGCACAGGATATCATGGGCCAGCGTCCGACGTGGCGGAACATCGGGAGTAAAGGCAATATCGATCTCGCGTCGTCGCAGGCCGGAGATCAGCAGATCAGGAGCAAATTCGCCTGAGATCAGCCGCGTGTGGGGCGAATATTTTACAAAATGCTCGAGGATATCGTGCAGAAAGCCGCCTGCGCTGGAGGACTGGACACCGACCATAAGTCGGCTTTCTGCTGAGGTGGGGAGCAGGCTGGTCGGGCGTAGGGCCTGATTAATCAGACTGACGGCTTCATTGATGACGGAGAGAAACTGTTGTCCCTCGAAGGTGACATGCACGCCGTTACGGCGTTCGAACAGGCGGAAACCGATAATGGCCTCTAGAGTAGCGATCCGATTACTGATAGAAGATTGCGAAATCTTCAATGTTTCACCGGCTTTTCGAAAATTGCGATGTTCCGCCACAGCGAGGGCTTCAACCAGCGAGGTAAGGGATATCCGACCGCTGACAATCAGGCGAAAGAACGTGTTCCGGTCGGTCTGCGCATCATTCTGCTGTGATCCCACAAGACGTGCCTCCGAACAGATTTCTCCAGTTTTTGCGAAAAATTCTTGGGGAGCGGAATGCGCCTCATGCCTGTTGCCGTGTAGCCTTACGGATATTCCACAGGACCGTCCCATGAGTTTGACATGGCTCGCCCCATCGAAATTGCAGTGAGGCTGCCCCTCGACTTTGGCATGGAGACGAGGGGTAAAATGCTGAATCTAATAAGGAAAAGCTACTGTAGTTCAGGGCGGTGAAAGTTCACCAACTGTAGGAAATATTCCCGTATACGCGTCTACCCTGGCCATAATAACACGTTCCTCCATATGAACTGGTTCCGCAGGTGGTAACATAGCGCGTGTTCGCCAAGTTTGACATTGCGAGCTGGATACGTAGTCCTTTTAATGAAGGAGATACGTTTTCAAAGTCGAAGTGTACGCCGGCGTCAAAGAGAATATATGGAGGAACTTTATACGACTGTGCATTGCCGGCGTAAGTCCAACCGAGATATCTAGCGCCAAAGTTGACTCCTAGTCCCCGAAATATTTTCCGTGGCAGAGTATAGTCGGCAAATGCACTTACCATATTACGCGGTAGTCCACCAACATATTTCCCTTTTTCCGCAACCTCTCCTACGTAACCGCCTGCCATATTATAGCTATTAACCATAGTATCGCTTTTGGTCACTCGGCTTTCATTATAACTATATGATGCAGTAAGACGAAGATCTTTTGTAATGTTGGCATGGGCAGATAATTCCACACCTTTTGATGTTACAGTTCCTGCGTCAATAGTATCACCTGGCGAATTTGGATCCGTAATTTGATAGTGATTTTCTTTAATGTGATAAACGGCGGCTGTCAGAAGAACATCCGTATGAGGCACTAAATATTTTAGACCTGCCTCAAACTGCTTGCCTGTAAGTGGTTTAGCGGCAATTCCATTTGCATCGAAGTAGCCAACTTGAGGAACGAAAGATGTTGCGTAACTAAAATATGGAGTCAGACCAAAATCAAAATTATATGTGAATCCCGCGCGCCACGTAAATTTTGACGCAGATGGACTATGTGATCCTGCAAAATGTACTGGTGTCGTCTTTCCGTTGATGTAACTACCAGAATACGTATTTCCGGTATAATTGTACCAGTCCTGCCGCCCACCGACAAGTATTGATAGATGGCCAAATTTCATCTGATCCTGAAAATAAACCCCTTTTTGAAACTGTTCCTGACTCACATTAGATACTGTTTTAATACCAGAACCACTAAAACTATAATTTGGGAAAGATACGTTATAAACTGGATCCCATATATTGATCGATGGCATATTTATATCATAGGAAAGATCCTGAGTAGTTTCGACCCTGCGGAAGTCGACACCCGCGACCAACGTGTGTTTTAGGGGGCCGGTTTCGACATGCCCGACCACTCTGCTGTCGAGAGCAATGGTTTTAGAAGCTTGGTATCCCCCCCAAGCGGATCGAGTGAGTGTTTCCCCATCTGACTGCAGGCCTCCCCGGATGTATAATGTGCTAAAGTCTCTTTTGCTGTCCTCATAGCGGAACGTTTGATTGAATTCCCAGTTTTTATTGAATTTATGTGAGAACTGATACTCAAAGTCAGCTTCAGTTTCGCTGTTTCCTTTAGCAGATGGATCTCCCAAAAACCTGCTTCGGGGAATGTAACCGTTTTTACCAGGAACCAACGTACCAATTCCAGGATAGCCGATATTAAGCCCAGCATCAGGTGTGTACATATATTCACCAAGAACGGTAAGGCTGGTTTTTTCGTCAATATCCCATTTCAAAGAGGGAAGCACACCTACCCTTTTATAATGCAGATACTGAGTTTGCTCCCCCTGTGTAACACCTATTCCGGCTATTCTGTATTTAAGGTTCCCTGATTTGGTTACTTTATCGGCCACGTCAAATGTGGCTTCATAACGACCCCAGTTACCAAATCCAACGGTCACATTGCGAATAGGTGTATCGGTTGGCTGTTTCAGACGTGTCGCGATTAATCCGCCTGGACCCGCTTGGCCGTAAAGCACCGATGCTGGCCCATTGAGCGCTTCAACACGTTCGACAAACGCTGTCTCTCCTGCAGAATTAGATCGAGAGGCTATTCCGTCCACATATTGAGTCGCTTGGAAACCTCGCATCATTATTGCAGAAGTCGTGCCGGCTCCTGTCGTGCCGTCAGCGGAGCCATTATCAGCGGTACCTGCGGACCCAGCAAAAACGCCAGGCATGTAACGGAGAGTCTCCAATACATTTTGCGCTTGCTGATCGAGAATCTGCTGTTTTGTAATGACGTAAACTGAATTGGGTATTTCGGTAATAAGCGCGTCGGTTTTTGTTCCAGCGTCCGTATATTTGGCCACATAACCTACGCCAGGACCGATCGCTGCTTCATGGGTGTTAAGAGTGCCGCCGACACGGATCGGGCCAAGCATGATGTTGGCGGCAGATTTCTGAATAACAACCGTGTTGCTATCCGCGTAACGATAGGAAAGGCTTGAACTCGATAGGAGCTTCTGAAGTGCTTCCTGCGGGTTCATCGAACCTGACACGCCAGCAGATGTTTTTCCTGCCAGTAGGGCAGGGTCATATGTCACCTGGACACCAGTCTGCTTGCCGTAAGCTGCCAATGCCTGCCCGAGAGGCAGGGAAGGAATATTATAGGCACGGGCAGAGTTCTGCGCTGTCTGGCTGACGCTGGAAGATGCGGCACAGGCAGGTTCGGCATCCATGCTCGCTAGCGCGAAAAGGAGTGCTGAGGGAACTGCCAGCATGACAGGCCGGTTGAGCCATACATGGCGCAGGCCAGACTTTTTTGTGCGACCGGCAAGGCGCGGTGCAATTTCAGGTTCCATATGTGTCGTCCCATCAAAAGTGAGAATGCATCGCATTTGAAATAGGGACGGGTTCGTATGGGCTTTTTATAGGGCAGCGTCTCAAATTATTTTCACAGATGCCAAACCTCAGAAGGTTGAGACGCTTTCGGGGCTGAGAATTTACTGTTCGTGGGATGTCGGGGCGTCAGTCGCAATGAGCATATGACCAGCGACCTCCCGAACCTGCCCGCCGGACGGAACAACTGCGGCTCTGAGGGCGGCAGGGATGTTGTGCAGGTCGTAGATGCCACCGACCTGACGCGATCGAAGCTTGGCGCTCCAGTTAACGATAAAGCCAGGATAGTAGCGTTTAAGGGTATCGGTAACGTGCCCTACCGTATCGCTGTCAACGACGAGGGTGCCGGTTTGCCAGGATCCAATGGTGTCTGGAGAGACGGTTTTCCGGGTCACATGGCCGTCAGATCGATCGACGTTGATTTCATCTCCTGCGTTCAGAACGACTTCCTGCGTCTGTGTCGGGCTGGAAACGCCGACACGACCGTCCTGAACACCAACCCGTATCTCTGTTGGGTCGAGGCGGATATCAAAACGTGTACCGATATCGCGGGCCTGTATAGCTCCGGCGGTCACCTGAAAGGGACGTGTTGCATCATGTTTGACCTGAAAAAAAGCCTCACCCGCCAGTAGGGTAACGTCGCGCTTGCCGGGGCTATAATGGATCGCAATGGCCGAGCGTGCGCCCAGAGTGACGACGCTGCCGTCTGCAAGTGTTACGGTCTGATCCTTGCCTGTTGAGGTCTGGTAGTCGGCCTGCAACGCAATGCGAATGTCAGGCAGAAAGAACAGGCCTAGTCCGCATAACACCGTGGCCAGTGAAAAGGCTACCGCATGCCGTCCTGCCAAGGCGCTTAGGGATGACGAAGGTCTGAGTGGAACGAACCTCTCTGTGCTCTTCGGTTTATCCGGAAGGGACAGGAGAGCCGGTTCAACGGCCCCTGTAAGCCTCCAGACGCGCAAAGCTCTTGACCAGGCATCTGCGTGGCAGGGCGACTGGGCATACCAGGCGGAGAACTCTTTTCGAAGATCACGATCGTCCGGCTCCTCGGTCAGACGAATGACCCAGAGATTGGCTTCGGCGGTGAGCGGGTCGTCTGAAGCGGGAGAGTTATCTGTCATACGGACCACATGGCGCTCCACGCTCAACGGACGGGCGGCATAAGAAAAACCATCTTATGAGAGAGACGGAGCGTGAGTGCATTTTTAAAGCGTGTCAGTTCAGTTTCTGGATGCAGCGTTATCAAGAGCCGCCTGACAGGCTGCCATTGCGTCCGTAATCAGTTGTGCCGTTCGACCAATAGAAAGGTCGAGAACAACCGCAATTTCACGTAATTTGTAATCACCGAAACGCTTCATTTCGAACGCGAGGCGCGTACGATCGGGAAGCGAAGCTAATACCTCTTCGATAATGGCCAGTTCCTCGCGGCTACCGACGTAAGTTTCAGGGGATCGGGGATCGCTGAGCAGGTTCTGCACGGCGATGTCGGCCACATCGATTTCATTCCGAATGCGCCCGAACCGAAGAAAGTCAATTGCAAGTCGCCGGACAACCTGAAGCAGATAGGACACCGGCCGCTGGATCTCGGTGCCTTTCTTCTGGACCAGGGTGGCCTTGATGAAAGCATCCTGGACAATATCTTCAGCACGGGAACGGCACCCGATGATACCCGCTGCTACATCCACGAGGTGCAGGCGATGGCTGAGATAGACGTTCAGAATTTGCTCTGAGTCCTTCACCGCGCTGTGGTTCCTGTCATGGATGAGGGTTGAGTGCCGTGTCTGCCAGCCTGATCTGGTTGGATGTATTGCGACAGGTTCTTAACTGCAAGAGCTATTATGCTGTGTCTGGCCTGCGTGTCACAGTGCGGAACTTTTCTCGCCTCGAACGGGCGCGTTTGATAAAAAAATGTGGTTGATGGCTATAAAAATGGGTCTTTCATACGTCACTGAAGTAGGGCCTCTGTCGGCTCCAATCATCCATCTTTGTTGCCCCACGAATCGTGCCTTTAATAGGCAGAGGGTTGTCAGTTCGATGATGTTGAATGAAGCCGTGTGAGTTTTGGTGACGAGTACCTTGTGTCGCTCGATCCCACGTCAGGTCATGAGTAGCAGGGAACGCGGCCTGTACTGGTTGTGTCTCCTGCCGCGTTCAATCGGCTGACAAAGAACCCGATTGTGTTGCCGATCACCAGTGGAGGCAATTTTGCGCGGACCGCTGGGTTTGCCGTGTCGCTTTTGGGGGCAGGGACCAAAACAACCGGAGTGGTTCGCTGTGATCAGCCTCGTGCCCTTGATATTGGGTCGCGTAATGGTCGGAGGCTGGAGAGTCTTCCAACGCACATCATTGATGAGGTGCTGGGCAAGCTTTCCGCAATTTTGGAATGACGAAGGAGAATTCTGTCTAATCATCTGATTATTCAATGCTAAATTTGTGCGCATAATTTATGTGGAAATCGGTGTTTGCGTGTCCCCGCAACCAGATATAAGCGTCTGAAAAGACAGAAGAAAAGCCACCCAGAAGGGTGGCTTTTTTTGTGCCCAAAATCCCACGCAGGATGCACATAGGATGCAAATGGGATGGAAAGCGCAGCGTAGGTTGGGCTGATTTCACGTGTGCGTGAGTATTTTCACAGACCTTCCTGGTGGCGATGACGTCGCGGCTACTGGCGTTCGAAGCGACCGACATGATTCTTCTGGCAGGCCGTCCAGTAGGAACCAAAAAAATCAGATCGCATATCAAGGAAAACTGCGGGTGACAGCGATCAGAAAAGTGCGGCCCGCTATTTTGTTCGTGCAAGACACAACATCTGGTGTCACGATGTCGCCTAAGACACAATATGAGCGACTGTGGTGCTGGAGATGGGCCATACTCCCCGCAGAATGGAGCCGGTGCATGGACGGAGATTTTTCGCTGTTTACGGGCGGGCAGGGCGGCCGCGAAGCTGTTCGCAACCCGTTTGAAGAAGCATTCGGAACCCGTTCGGTCCCCGCACGCCCACTGGATCGCGGTATGGGAGAGGCGGTCGGTCGCCGGACCGTGTTCCGGCCTTCCGACCGCGAAGATTTTGGGCTCGTGGCCGACCGTGTGGCCGAAGGCAATGCCGGGCTGCGGACTACGGTCGGTGATGCGGAGATCATGCAGCTTCGTAACGCCATCGCCACAGGGGCGCTGCTCACATCGGGCCGCCATCTGCAGCATGGCGACAGCATGCAGCCGGATCGCAACATGGAAATGTTCACCAACTGCGCGACGGCCATCTGCTCTTTTGCGAAATTCTATCTGTTGCTCAATGGCTCCGGCGTCGGGCGGGCCTATGACGACGAACTCTGCGTGGTGGACTGGGGGCAGGCCCCGGATCTGAAATTCGTCCTGTCGCCTGACCATCCGGACTACCCGCATGATCGCGCCAGCCTGTTGCGGTTCGGCCTTGAGATGCAGATCCTGCCCTGGGGCACGGCGCTGGAAGCCTTCGATGCGGAGATGGAGGCACAGGTCCGTGCCTTTCTGGAAAGAACTGTGCTGGCCCGTGCTCCCGCAGGCGATGATCTCATCCATATGATTGAGGACAGCCGTGAAGGCTGGGGCAAGGCGGTCGAGACCATTGAGGCGATGGCCTTCCGTGGCGAACGTGACCGCTCGCTGGTGCTGGATTTCAGCGCCATTCGCTGTGCGGGCAGCCCGATCGCGGGCATGCAGGGACGGCCAGCTTCGGGACCGGTCTCGTTGCTGCGCGGGCTGCTCAATGTGCGTGAGCATGTGATCGAGGCCGCCCGTGCAGGCGACATGCCACTATGGGAACAGGCGCTGCGGGTGGATCATTATCTGTCCGTCGAGGTGCAGGTGGGGGGCGCCCGTCGGGCCGCACGCATGGCGACCAAATCATGGCGGGATGCGGATGTGCTGCGCTTCATCCGCGCCAAGGAAGAAGGCGGGCTATGGACCGCTAACCATTCCGTCATGGTGGACGCCGAATTCTGGGATTACGTGAACGATCCGGCAAAGACCGGCTCGTTGGCCGGCCATGCCCGCACGGTGTTTGCCGAGGCCACGCGGTGCGCATGGATCAATGGCGAGCCTGGCTTTATCAACGGTGACCGGCTGGAAGATAACCGCACCGGCAGCGCACGGCTCAAACAGGTGCATGCGGATGGGCGGGATTTCCGCTCGCATCGTTATCAGGCCACCGAGGGGGCGGCCCTGCTGGCGGATCTGGCGCAGCGGGCCACCTCCGCGCATTTCCCGGTCACGACCAATCCGTGTGGTGAGATCACACTGCACGTCACGGGTGGTTATTGTGTGATTGGTGATTTCGCTCCGCTGCTGGCCTGCCCCGTGGCGCTGGAGGATGTGACGCCCGGTCAGGTGCCGCCTGCGACGGTGGCAGTATGGGATGCCCGCGTGCGGGATTCCGTGCGGCTGGGTGTGCGGTTCCTGCTGCGTGCCAACCGCATGGACGCGTTGTATGGTGAGGAAGTGCGGCGAACCAACCGTATCGGCATCGGCCCGACGGGCCTTCATGAATGGGCATGGGTGCGCTTTGGCCTCGACTTCCGTGATCTGCTGGATGAGGAACGCGCTGCTCCTTTCTGGAACGCTGTGAGGGAACTCTCCACTATCGCCAAAAGCGAGGCGGATGCCTATGCGCACGAGACCGGCACCGCCCGACCGGTTACGGTCACAACCGTCAAGCCCGCGGGCACCACGTCCAAGCTGTTCGGTCTGACCGAAGGAGCGCATCTGCCCGCACGGCGGCAGTATCTTCGCTGGGTGCAGTTCAAGGGCGTGCGGCGCGAGGACGGCACATGGGAGGCGGGAACCGACCCGTTGCTGCCCACCTATGAGCGCAAGGGCTATCCCGTGCGTTCGCTGCGCAGTTTTCCCGGCATGAGCATTGTGGGCTTTCCGACCGTGCCGCTTATCCAGCGTCTCGGCATGGGCGAGCGTGTGGTGACAGCACCCGAAGCCTCTCCGGAGGAGCAGTATCGCTGGCTGGAATTGCTGGAGAAATACTGGATCGGGGCGGAGCAGGGCAATCAGGTGTCCTACACGCTCAAGGTCTATACCGACCGGCATAGTCTGGACAGTTTCCGCGCCATGGTGGCTGCCAACCAGCCGCATGTGCGCTGCTGCGCCGTGCTGCCGAGCCGCCCGGATTCCGGTCTTGGTTATGAATACCTGCCGGAAGAGGAAGTGTCGGCAGGCAAATTCGCTGCCATCACCGCCATGATGCAGGATGACGAGGTGCGCGAAGTGGTGGACTGGGCGCATCTTCAATGTGCCAGTGGCGTCTGTCCGATCTGAGGAGGATACTGAGAAACCCGTTGACAGACTCTGCCTCCGAAGGCTTTGATCTACACAGCTAGTGCGGTCTTCGCTGATCGTGCTTTCGTATGCGTTAACGTGAAACAACGCACAGAAACTGACAGCAGAATGCTGGCAGCCTGTGCGTCTGTGTATCCACAGTCACCGGCCTGTCGGCACGACAAGGGTACACAGTCATGAAACTCTTCCAGTCCTTTTTAAATCGGGGTGATGGCCCCGAGATCCGACGCGTAAGGCATGAACTCGTCAGACGCAGTCTTGAGGTCCGCGCCGTTGAGCGCCTGACTCCGCACATGATCCGCATCACGCTGGGCGGACCCGAACTGGCCGGTTTCACCATTCCAGCGCCGGATGACCACATCAAGATCTTCATTCCAGGTCTGGATGGTTCACCAACCCGCCGTGATTACACGCCGCGCCGTTACGACCCGCAGAACGGTACGCTGCTTCTGGATTTCGTCAATCATCATGGTGGACCAGCGGCTGCGTGGGCGAGGGCCGCCAGACCGGGAGATCGGCTGGAAATCGGCGGTCCACGTGGATCGCAGATCATTGCCGGACCGATTGACCAGTGGCTTCTGATTGGCGATGAAACGGCGTTACCCGCGATCGGGCGTCGCGTGGAGGAACTGCCAGCCGACACGCCTGTCACAACGCTCGTGGCTGTGCCGGGATCAGAAGATGAGCAGGTCTTCGCCACGGTCGCGCGCCATGCAGCCCGCTGGGTTCATCGCTCCATGGATCAGGCGGATGAAGCCACGGGCATTCTTGCTGTTCTGAAAAATCTGGAGATCCCTGACCGTACTTTCGTCTGGGTCGGTGCTGAGGCCCGCGTGGCGAAGGCCGTGCGTCAGTATCTTCTGGATGAGCGTAAGGTTCCGGCCCAATGGGTCAAGGCATCCGGCTACTGGGTGAAGGGACAGGCCGATGCTTCCGTCAGGGATGTCGGAGATGTGCGCTGAACGAGATGAAGATGACTGGTTATTTATGCTTTTCAGTAATGAGGTGATTCGAGTGACCTAATTTAGCGATGTCCGGTTCACAGATTATGGAGGCATTTCAGGAAAGCTCAATGAACTTCTGTAATGCTGGCGAGACCTGCTCTCTGTTCCACAATAGAAACAGGGTTGATTCTGCGTCAGGTTCACTCAGGGGGAGGGCGCTCAGACCGGCAGGCAGAAGTGCTGTCACACTCTCGGCAACGATTGACAGGCCAAAACCTGCGTGAACCATTCCGAAAATGCTGCCGATATTGGTAACTTTCCATGATGGCTCAAGGGAGAGGCCGTTTTTTTCGGCTATTTGTTGCACAATACGTGCGATGCCGACTTCGTCCGGATCCTGAAAACCAATCAGGGGAGTGGCATGGATTGCCCGTATGGAAAGGTCGGTTCGGGATGCAAGGGGATGGTTTTCCGGAAGTAGAACAAATAGCTTTTCCGTTATGTATCGTCGTGTGCTGCAGATGGAAGGAACAGTTTCAAGATCTCGTACCAAAGCAACATCGATGTCCTTTTTTGTGACAGCAGTGACAAGATCCGAGATGGATTTTTCAGCCAACGTGATCTGCACTTCAGGGAAGTGCTGTTTCATTCTCTGTAGATGGTTGGGGAAAATCCGCCCCGCCAAGGCCGATCCGACATGCCCCAGAACAAGCTGGCCCATCTCACCACGGGCAATGCTTCGCACCCCGTCGATCAGGTTGTGATGGCTCTTTAGGAGGTGCTGTGCCGCCTCCCGGCAGGCATGACCAGCACTGGTCAGATCAATGCCCCGCTTGCGACGATGGAACAGCTGGGCACCAAGAGCCTCTTCCAGAGCCTTGATCTGCTGGCTGAGCGCGGGCTGTGCGATGTCGAGCTTTTCAGCCGCACGAGCGACATGGAGGGTTTCGCACACAGTGAGAAAGACAGCCAGCCGGCGTAGAGAAACAGACGTTAGATGTTCATCCATAATATTTAACTTATCAATAATGCCATATAGTGAATATGGAACATATTATGGTGGCCGGATAGCCTTCCTTTTGCGACAGGAAGGACAATGTCATGAACAGGACAGATCACACAGCCAACTCACCGGTCATCGATCTACGCTCCGCTCTGGCTAGGCTTGAGCAGTCTCCAGATGAACTGATTTCAACAGACCATGAGATCGACCCCCGCTCCGAACTGGCGGGTGTTTATAAACGTGTCGGGGCTGGGGGTACCGTCATGCGTCCGACCAGAACCGGTCCGGCGATGATGTTCGAGAATGTGAAAGGCTACCCCGGTGCACGCGTACTGGTTGGCCTTATGGCAAAACGTGAGCGCGTGGCTTTACTGCTTGACAGCAGACCCGAAGAGCTTGGGCGGCGGATGGGCGAGGCGGTCCTTAACGGGATTGCTCCGGTCGTCCTCAAGGGGCAGTCCGCTCCGTGTCAGGAACAGATCTTTCGGGCTGATGACCCGCACTTTGACCTGCGTAATCTTCTCCCGGCCCCAACCAATACGGAAGAGGATGCTGGCCCGTATTTCTGCCTCGGCCTGCTACTGGGTAGCGATCCGGATAACGGCCATACAGACGTGACTATTCATCGTCTGTGCGTGCAGGGGCGCGATGAACTCTCGGTCTTTTTCGCGCCTGGCCGCCATATCGATGCCTTCCGTGCCAAGGCGGAAGAGCGGGGTGAGGCATTGCCCATTACTATCAATATGGGTCTGGATCCTGCCATCCCGATCGGGGCGTGTTTCGAGGCCCCCACCACACCTCTGGGCTTTGATGAACTGACCGTAGCTGGCGGGCTGCGTGGTAGAGCGGTTGAACTCGTAGATGCTGTGACGGTGAAAGAGCGCTCCATCGCCAGGGCCGAAATCGTGATTGAAGGCGAGATCCTGCCGGGACGGCGGATACGGGAGGATGTCAACACCAATACGGGCCATGCGATGCCCGAATTCCCCGGTTATAACGGTCCTGCCAATCCAGCCCTGCCGGTGATCAAGGTCAAGGCCGTGACCATGCGGAAGAACGCTATTTTGCAGACATTGGTCGGGCCGGGTGAAGAGCATGTGAATCTGGCAGGCATTCCAACGGAAGCCAGTATTTTCAACGCTTGTGACAAGGCGCTGCCGGGGTTTGTGAAAAATGTTTATGCGCATAGCGCGGGTGGAGGAAAACTGCTGGCGATCCTTCAGGTCTGCCAGCGTAGTGCGGGCGATGTGGGTAAGGCGCGTCAGGCCGCGCTGATTGCGCTAGCAGTTTATCGCGAACTCAAGAACGTCATCATCGTGGATGATGATGTCGATCTGTTCGACAGTAACGATGTGCTCTGGGCCATGCAGACCCGGTATCAGGGCAATGTGGATACCATGTTTCTGCCCGGGGTGACGGGTCATGTGCTCGATCCCTCGCAGGTGCCGGAGTATGATCCCTCAATCCCTGCAAAAGGCGTGTCGTGTAAGACGATCTTTGACTGCACCTATCCGTGGAAACTGAAAGAGCATTTTGTGCGTGCGCAGTTTCGCGATGTCGATCCGCATCCGTTCGCACCTTCGATCTTTCCCAAAGCGGGCATGTAATCCCGCAGGAATCTGTTTGCCGGTCCGCCATCCCGCGCAGACAGACAGGTTCTGTACTTCTGCCGTCATCAGGAAATATCTTCAGAACGGGAGCGTTCCATGGTCCAAAAACGGATTGTCGTTGGCATTACCGGGGCGTCGGGCTTCCAGTATGGAGTTGATGTCCTGCGTCTGCTGCGGGAAGCGGAGATCGAGACGCATCTCGTCATGTCCCGTGGTGCGCAACTGACGCGTGAGCATGAAACAGGTCTGTCGGCTGAGGACGTGTATGCCCTTGCCACCCATATCCACTCACCAGGTGCGCTGGGCGCGCCCATTTCAAGCGGGTCCTTTCGTACCGAAGGCATGATTATCGCCCCGTGCTCCATGCATACGCTTGGTGCAATTGCATCGGGAGTGACGGATAATCTTGTCACGCGCGCGGCCGATGTCGCGCTCAAGGAAAGACGGCGTCTGGTGCTGATGACGCGTGAGGCGCCCCTTCATCTGGGTCATCTGCGTAACATGCTGGCCGTGACCGAATATGGCGGTATCATTTTCCCGCCGGTTCCCGCCATTTACGCGGCGCCGCGCACAAGTGCCGATATCATCCGCCATAGTGCCGCGCGCGCCCTGTCCCTGCTGGGTGTGGAGGTGCCTGACATGCCCCGCTGGGGCGAAACACTGTCTGCCGTCTCAGCGGAAAAATAGGAAAACAGCCATGCTGATCGGCTCATATACAGATGCCGGCGTAGTGCTGGCAGGCGGAATTCTCGGTGCGGCCCTGAGCGGGCATATTCCACAACGCCTGAAAGATGGTCTGCCTATGATGTTCGGTCTGGCATCCATGGGAATGGGTGTTTCGCTGATTGTCCACGGCCATGCCGTTGCCGTGATGGTCTTATCCCTGCTGCTTGGTGTCATCATAGGGGAAAGTTGCGCTTTGGAGACTCATCTGGGCGCGGTTTCCACATGGGGGAACCGGTTACTGGGACGCTTTGTGCCTATGCCTGCAGATCTGACGCCAGAGGTATTTCTTGAACGCTTCGTTGCCCTTACCGTTCTCTTCTGCGCAAGCGGAACTGGCATATTCGGTGCCATTCATGAAGGTATGACGGGAGATCCCTCCATCCTGCTGGCCAAATCTGTTCTGGACTTCCTGACCGCCGCCATTTTTGCAACAACGCTCGGCTTCGCGGTAGCGGCTATATGCATTCCTCAACTGGCAGTTCTGCTGGCCCTTGCGACAGGTGAGACTTACCTTGCCCCGCTGACAACCCCATTGATGAATGACAATTTTGCAGCCGTAGGGGGTGTGTTGATGCTGGCAACCGGCTTCCGGATATGCGGCATTGTCAAATTCCCGGTTGGTAACATGCTGCCCGCACTGGTGCTGGCCATGCCCATGACCACCATATGGCTAAGGTTTGTCGGACCATGACCATATTTACCCCCCGGATTGATGCCCTGGTAGCAGAATTCCATGTCATGTCTCTGGCGGTTTGTGCCGGGCATCAGCACTGGGCAGCGCCTATATTCTATGTTTTTGACCCACTACGTGCACGCCTGCTGTTTGTGACAGACCCTTCGACCCGCCACGGCATTCTGCTGGGGCAGGCAGGGCGAGGGGTAGCAACAGTCAGTGGTCAGGATGGGTCCATTCCTCTCCTGCGTGGATTGCAAATGGAGGGGCCTGTGCGGAGGCTGTGCATTGAGGACCGGGAACTGGCGGCAAATCTTTATATGGCCCGGTTTTCTATTCCAGCTCATCTTCAGCCTGTCTACTGGGCGTTTACGCCGCTTTACATCAAGGCAACCGATAACAGGAACGGGTTTGGCTACAAGGAAGAATGGAGGGTGGAGTAACGGGTTGCCAAGTGTTCTGAATAGTTGGCTTTATTACAAATCCATACATTCTGTTTGGCGCGCCATCGCGTGAATCCGGTTAATGAACCGCATCGAACGATTGACTGAACGGGGCATCTTACCTGCGATGAAAAGAATACTTTTAAAGCTGACCGTCTTTTTGTGGATTGTGGGGCCAGCAATCAGCCTCATCTCTGTGCTCTCGAACCCGGCGCGGGCCTCGGATATCGCCAGCCTGTCGGAGGTAAAGCCCGTTACCTCCTGTGAGGCGCTAGGCAATGTCGATCTTGCGCCCGCCGTGGGCGCTGCCGTTCACGGCCAGAAAGCGGCTGTGCTGGACACTCCAAAGGGTAAATTCTGCAAGGTCACGGGGCAGATCGCGCCTGC
>NZ_BANF01000146.1 GCF_000964425.1 Komagataeibacter intermedius TF2
AAATTTTGTAGTTGGCGCATTCCATGTCACGTTTTCTCCCGGTGTTGCGGTCGCCCCGGCATCTCGCCAGAGACCGCACTACATGGAGATACATCATGCCGAAAGTCGAACACACTCCGTACAAAGATGGCGATTGCTTCGTCAATTATGAAAACAAGGTCTTTGAGGACGTCAAAGCCAAACCCGGCGAAAAAGCCCTTATCACCTTCCACACTGTGGCCAATGAAGGGTCGGTCGGGTTCGTCAACCTGCTGCAGGCTACCCGCCTGATCCGCAAAGGTTTCGAGACGTCGGTGCTGCTGTATGGCCCGGGTGTGACCCTTGGTGTGCAGCGCGGCTTTCCCCGCCTGGGCGACGAAGCCTTTCCGGGCCACATGAATTGCAACAAGCAGATCGCGAAAATCCTCGAAGAGGGCGGCAAAGTCTATGCCTGCCGCTTCGCGCTTCAGGCCCTTTACGGCTACGGCGAGCAGAACCTGATCCCCGGCATCACGCCGATCAACCCGCAGGACGTGCTCGACATTATCCTCCTTGCGCGTCGTGACAACGCTTTCATCCTCAATACCTGGACTCTCTAAAGGCCAAAGGAAGGACCGCAAGCCATGTCACGTATCGTTCGCGCTGCTGCCATCCAGATCAGTCCCGTCCTCGGCGATGACGGTTTGGGGACAGCCCGGAAAGTCTGTCAGGCCATCCGTGAAGCCGCCGAAAAAGGTGTGAAGCTGGCGGTCTTTCCTGAAACCTTCGTGCCCTATTACCCCTACTTCTCGTTCATCCAGCCAGCTTTCCGTTTCGGCGGCGAACATCTGGAACTTTATGAACGCGCCGTCATCATTCCAGGTCCGGTGACGGACATGGTTGCCGAAACCGCACGTGATACCGGCATGGTCGTCGTGCTGGGCGTGAATGAGCGGGATTTTGGCACACTCTATAACACGCAGATCGTCTTCGACGCGACAGGTGAGATCCTTCTCAAGCGTCGCAAGATCACCCCGACTTATCATGAGCGCATGGTCTGGGGGCAGGGCGATGGCGCTGGTCTCAAGGTTGTTGAAAGTGCTGTCGGCCGCATCGGGGCGCTGGCCTGCTGGGAGCATTACAACCCCTTGGCGCGCTACGCGCTGATGACACAGCATGAAGAAATCCACTGCGCCCAGTTTCCCGGTTCACTGGTGGGGCAGATCTTCGCCGATCAGATGGAAGTCACCATCCGTCATCACGCTCTGGAATCCGGCTGTTTCGTTGTGAATGCCACGGGTTGGCTGACGGAAGATCAGATCAAGGATATTGCGCGAGACCCTGCACTTGAAGGGCCGCTGCGAGGAGGCTGCTTTACCGCCATCGTCTCTCCCGAAGGTAAGCTTCTGGCCCCGCCTTTGACGGAAGGTGAGGGGATGGTGATTGCCGATCTTGATTTCGCTCTTATCACCAAGCGCAAACGGATGATGGACTCTGTAGGACATTATGCACGACCTGAACTGCTTAGTCTGCTTCAGGATCGGCGGCCTGCCCGTACCGTTCATTACGTTGGTGAAGCCGATCCGGTTTCCACATCTACAGATGAGGCTGCGTCATGACCATTCCGACGCTCG
>NZ_BANF01000145.1 GCF_000964425.1 Komagataeibacter intermedius TF2
GATGTTTTCTTCCTGTTTCTGGAACGGGGAGAGTGTGAATGCGACGGTATGGTCTGCGCGATGGTCAGTGGGAACGGATAAAAGATCTTCTCCCGGGTCGCGAAGGTCATGTCGGTGGGACGGCTGCGGATAACCGTCTGTTTATCGAAGCCGTGCTGTATCGTTACCGTGCAGGCATTCCCTGGCGTGATCTGCCTGCCCGGTTCGGGGACTGGAAGAACGTGCACCGGCGGCTGCGTCGCTGG
>NZ_BANF01000144.1 GCF_000964425.1 Komagataeibacter intermedius TF2
AACCGACATACGTCTTTTTCGGCGCTCTCTTTCTGCCAGACTGCATTCTGGCCGTAAAGCCGGAAGATGGAGCAAAGACGTGGATCACTTTCAGGTCTGTATATGTGCCTCGGCTGGAAAGCGGGGAGAGGGACTGACCGGCGCGCCGCAACCCATTCGACCCAGCATATGAATGCGGGCAGACACTGATACCCTTGTCCGATGAAGCATCTTACATCAACGGTGCACATCTCAAGGCGCACCGTCCGGCAGCCTCTCTACGTAAAGAAGGATAACACCCCGCCTGATCGGATGCACAAAATCCCCCCGCCGGCTCCTGAGAGAAAAACCTATCCATCAGCGTGCCTGTCTGTTGGATGCAATAGACAGACAGGTAATTTCCGCCGTCTTCATCGCCAATGCCTGTAATCTCGTTACACAGACGCGTAGTCTGACAGACGTAACGAATTATGTACCCCCGCCTTGGTATTGTCGAACATGCCAGCCGTGCCGTTCCGCGTAATTTCGGCAAGGATCCGGTCGCGTGTCTCGATATCCTTCTGAGTCCTTGGCAGGAAGAAGGCCCCGTTGTCATCGGTTGCCAGTGCCTGGTTCGCCTCGACAAAGGGCCGTGCAATGCGCTCATAGGCTGCAAACGCCTCTTCCGGACTGTCATGCGTAGCCAGTTCGCCTGCCAGCACATAGGCGCCTACCAATGCCAGGCTGCTACCCTGTCCTGACCGGAAGGATGGCGCGAATGCCGCATCGCCCACCAGCGCCACGCGCCCTTTCGACCAGTAAGGCATCCGGATCTGACTGACAGAATCGAAATACAGATCGTCGGCTGTCGCCATCGCACCAAGCAGACGTGGAACTTCCCAGCCCATGCTGGCGAAGGCGGCCCGCGTGCGCTGGATCTGTTCTTCCGTATTACGGCAGGCGGAACCTGGCGCTTCGTCTGTTGTAAAAGCAAGGAAGCCGAAGACCCTTGGATTATCCTGAACCGCCCAGATGCCGGCCGTGTGCCCCGCCTCGGCATGAACGATCCCGCCGTGCGACAGCCCCCTGTCGTTTGGCATGGAAAAGAGATTGAAGCAGAAACCAAGGGAATGATTGAACGATGTCTCGGGACCAAAGACCAGACGGCGGGTGCGTGAGTGCAGACCGTCCGCACCGATGACGATATCGTATCGTGCCCGCCGGCCACTGGCGAACCCGATATCGACGCCTTTACCGTCATCATGGAGAGTGTCGATTGAATCGTTGAAACAGTAATCGACGCCGCCGTTACATGTCGCGTCATGGAGCAGCGTCGTCAGCGTGCCGCGCGGCAGTTCGACATCGCGTTCGGCCTCGCTGCCGATTGCCTCATAGATCGGTACGCTGCCAATGACCTGGCCTGCCCGGTCCACGAAGGTCATTGTTCGGGATGCGATATGGGCGGCGCGGATCTGCGGCAGCAGACCCATTCGTTCGACCACGTCAATCGCCGTGCCACGAACGTCGATCGGGTATCCACCGGTCCGGATGGTCGGCGCCCGCTCGACCACCGTCACGTCGAACCCATAACGGTCGAGCCAGAAGGTGAGCGCCGGCCCCGCGATGCTGGCACCGGAGATGAGGACCGACCGGCGCCGTGCTGGCATCCTGGCTTTGCTCATGCTATTCCTCCATAAATAAGATTCAATTTGCATCTTAATGAGCGCGCGATGGGAGGCAATAAGATTCGCAATGCATCTTAATGAAGTATCATGAGAGTGCGAGGACGGACACGCCGACGCGGCGCAGCGCTGGAACAGGCGATCCTGGAAGCGACATGGGCGGAACTGGCGGAACACGGTTACGCCGGCCTGACGATGGAGAACGTCGCGCGTCGTGCGGAAACCAGTCGGCCGGTGCTGCACCGGCGCTGGCCCAGCCGCACGGCACTTGCGACGGCGGCACTCGCGCAGCAATTCGCGCGGGCGAATATCGTCATCTCGGATATGGGCAGCCTGCGCAAAGAACTCTGCCATCTTCTCCGCTGCATGTCGGATCGTGCCGGATCCCGGGACCTGCAACTGTTCTTCGACATGCAGAAGGATCTTGTGGCCGAACGGTCGAGCTTCGCCGACATACGGGCGCGCATTGTGGATGGCAGTCAGTTCCATGCCGTCATCGGACGGGCAATCGAACGTGGCGAAATCGATCCAGCCCGTCTCACGCCGCGGATCACATCACTTCCGCTGGATCTCGCCCGGCATGAGATGATGATGACATTTCAGCCCTTGTCTGATGACGCTATCCGAGAGATTGTCGATGACATCTTCCTGCCATTGGTACGATGGGATAAGCATTCTTCTCAGATATGACGTGTCTTCACGCGTTGGCTGCTCCATCCCCCTGGAGGGAGGAATCGATATGGTCTTGGCGACAGTCAGTGGGAATGAATACCGGCAATAACCATCGGACTGCTCCATTGCGATAGGCCGACCGCTTCCGCCTCGTATGGGCCGTCCACAATATGGTAACGCAAACCGCAAGGCGGATACTGCCTTGTGGCAACTGGCGCTAAAAATTTCCTAAACTGCGGGACAATTCCAATAAATCGGGCATGATTGATAAATGCCTGCCATGTGAAAATCAGTCTGTCGGTCGGGGACTGACAGACCCGTAAAAATTCGAATTTGATCGCAAGGTTCGGAGTGCCGGGCTCTGGGGACGCGGTTACGGTCGCAAACAGAAAGACAATCGACCGGAGATCACTATGTCATTCCGTATAACTGGCCTGAACCCGACTCCTTTCCGTCACCTTTACGGCATGAGCGACGCCGATCTGAGTGCCCTGAATGCACGTCGCTATACCGCCGACAGACTTCCCGGTTTTCCGGATCGTGTTGAACTGCGCGATGCCGAGCCGGGAGAAAGTGTGCTGCTTCTGAATTACACGCACCAGCCCGAGCAGACGCCATACCGGTCGAGCCACGCCATTTTCGTTCGGGAAGGCGCTGAGGTGCAATATGATGAGATCGACACCATTCCGGACTCACTCGGGGTCCGTCTCATGGCGTTGCGAGCCTTTGATGCCCGGCATGACATGATTGCGGCCGAGATCGTGGAAGGTACTCAGCTGAAATCCCTGATCGGACAGTTTTTTGACATACCGGAAGCTGCCTATCTTCATGCTCATTATGCCAGACGCGGGTGTTACGCTGCCCGTATTGACCGGACGCAGGAGGGCTGAGCCGTGACAACGATGAGCACAGACATACTGGCGGCTATTCGGGCGGATGCATCTTCATCTGTCGAACGGGATCCGCGATGGAACCGGATCCTGAGGCGCGACAGAACAGCCGATGGCCTGTTCTGGTATTCCGTCATCACCACGGGGATCTACTGTCGACCGTCCTGTCCCTCGCGCAGACCGCGCGCGGAAAATGCATGTATCCATGGAACCGTCGATGAGGCGCGTGCGACGGGGGCACGTCCATGCCGACGCTGCGACCCGGATGGCGCGCTTGCTGAAAATGGTCATAACGGACGGGTGATGCGGGCCTGCCGAATGATCGAAGCCAGCGAGACGCCTCCAACGCTTGATGTGCTGGCACAGAAAGCGGGGCTCAGCCCCACCTATTTCCAGCGTGTCTTCAAGCGTATTACCGGGCTGTCGCCCCGTCAGTATGGCGAAGCCTGTCGCGCGGAACGCCTGCGTGGTGTTCTGCGCTCCGCTGCGACCGTGACGGAAGCCATCTATACAGCTGGCTATAATTCCAGCAGCCGTTTTTATGAAAAGGCCGACAGTCTGCTTGGCATGAAGCCCGGTGCCCTGCGCGGTGGTGCTCCGGCAGAACGGCTGCGCTTTGCCATCGGACAGTGTTCGCTCGGCGCGATCCTTGTCGCTTCAGGAGAGCGGGGGATCGTGGCGATCCTCATGGGGGACGATCCGGACCGGCTGGCCCGTGATCTTCAGGACCGCTTTCCCAATGCGGAACTGGTCGGCGCGGATCCTGATTACGAGGATCATGTTGCACAGGTCGTGGGTCTCGTCGAAACGCCCGCCGTCGGGCTGGGGCTACCGCTTGATATCCGGGGAACGGCCTTCCAGCAGCGGGTATGGAACGCGCTCCGGGCCATTCCGGCGGGCCAGACCGCAACCTACACCGATATCGCCAGGGCCATCGGTTATCCGGAGTCCGTGCGGGCGGTTGCCAATGCCTGTGGCGCCAATGCCCTGGCTGTCGCCATTCCCTGCCATCGCGTCTTACGCAGGGACGGCACATTATCGGGTTATCGTTGGGGCGTTGCGCGCAAGAAAGCACTGCTGGAACGGGAAAAGGACGCATGAGGCCGGACAGTCTTGCAGCGATGGACTGGCAGGGCATTTCCGACAGGCTGGACGGGGATGGCTGGGCGCTGCTTCCCGGACTGTTGGATAAGGCAGCGTGCCAGTCCCTTTCGGCCCTCTATGCCAATGAGGCGGGATTTCGCAGCCGTATCATCATGGCGCGGCACGGATTTGGGCGTGGAGAATACCGCTACTTCTCCTATCCCCTGCCGCTTCTGGTCGCGACATTGCGCGAGAAAATCTATCCATTTCTCGTTCCGACCGCGAACTTCTGGATGGAACGCATGGGACTGACCCCCCGTTTTCCTGCGGATCACCAGACTTTCCTCGCCCGTTGCCATGCGGCAGGGCAGGTGCGGCCCACACCGCTATTATTACGATATGGGCCAGGTGATTATAACTGCCTGCATCAGGATCTTTACGGGGAGCATGTTTTTCCGATCCAGCTTGCCGTTCTGCTGTCGTGCCCGGACAGGGATTTCACCGGGGGAGAATTCGTCTTGACGGAGCAGAGGCCCCGCATGCAGTCGCGTGTGGATGTCGTGCCTCTCAGGCAGGGCGACGGCGTGCTGTTTGCTGTCAATCAGAGGCCAAAAACAGGCACGCGTGGCAGTTATCGCGTCACATTGCGCCACGGTGTCAGCCCTGTCCGGACCGGGCTCCGTCATACGCTGGGGATCATCTTCCATGATGCAGCCTGACCTGTTTGGCGCAGCGCGTGATGATATGGTGCTGTCCAGCGGTGCCCTGTTCCTTCCCGGTTTTGCTGCGGCAGAGGTGGCGACGTTGCTTGCCCATATCCGGACCATCGCGACCTGTTCGCCTTTCCGGCACATGCTCACGCCGGGTGGGCGGCGCATGTCGGTCGCCATGACCAGTTGTGGCAGGTTTGGTTGGACAAGCAGCCGCATGGGATATCGTTACACATCCTTTGATCCCGACACCGGGCAGGCATGGCCGCAGATGCCGTCTGTATTCTGTGAACTGGCGCGTCAGGCCGCTACGCGCGCAGGCTTCGTGGATTTTCTTCCCGATACCTGTCTTGTCAACCGGTATGCCCCGGGCGCCCGGTTATCGCTGCATCAGGATCTGGATGAGGGAGATATGAGCGCCCCGATCGTCTCCGTATCGCTAGGGCTTCCGGCTATTTTCCTCTGGGGTGGCCCGAGACGAAGTAATGCCAGACGACGTATAACCCTGCATGAAGGGGACGTGATGGTATGGGGAGGAAAGGCGCGCCTGAATTTTCATGGGGTTGAACCGCTACCACCCGGCAATGGCACCTATCGCTACAATCTGACATTCCGCAAGGCGCGATGACCAGCGACGAACGTATACGCTGCCACTGGGCACGCACGGATGCCCTGCTGCAGGCCTACCATGATACCGAATGGGGGGTGCCGGAGCATGATTCCCGGGCTTTGTGGGAAAAGCTGATGCTCGACGGTTTTCAGGCTGGCCTGTCATGGCGGCTCATTCTGAGCAGGCGGGAGGCTTTTCGTGAGGCCTTTGCCGGGTTCAGGCCGGAAATCGTGGCGGGCTATGGCGAGAAGGAAGTCGGTCAGTTGCTGGCCAATCAAGGCATCATACGGTCGCAGGCCAAGATCAGGGCGGTGATCCGCAATGCCCGTGCCTATCTGGCCATGCGGGAAGCAGGTGAGGATTTTGCCGGTTTTGTGTGGGACAGTGTGCAGGGAAAACCGGTCATGGGGGACGGGGCGGGCACAGCAACGCGCTCGATCGCAGGGAATGAGCTCTCTGCTTCATTGAAAAAACGCGGGTTCAGTTTTGTGGGACCGGTGATCGTGCATGCATGGATGCAGGCCGGCGGCCTCATCAATGATCATGAAACTGAATGCTTCTGTCGGACCAGGGGGAAGTGAAGGACGTGATACCCTGTAGGGTGGATCGTGCCTGGTCCCGTTTTCGCCTGATCTTCTATCATCGATAGCAACAGTCCGCTTGCGCCCTCATGTCGGTCATAAGAAAAGCCGCTGAGGCCTCCAGAAAGCGGTCATACTTTCGCGCAAAAATATGGATATACAAATGCGCATAAACATGTGCTATATTCTGGTTGCCAGTATATTAGGAGCAAAGTTATGGTTCGCGTGCATTCCGGCACTCCATCACGTCGCCCCACAAATGTGACGCTACCCGCT
>NZ_BANF01000143.1 GCF_000964425.1 Komagataeibacter intermedius TF2
ATTTCGCTCATAATCGTGTCATTTATTCTTGTACAATTATGATAATCATCCTAGAATTTCCCTGTCGCTACATTGGGAGTTCATCATGGCCGTGATTACTGCGTCGGAAGGCCGCATCACCCTGAAGGCCGACTTTCATCCCGAACTGGCAATCCAGGCCCGACGTTACAGGGGACGTTTTCTCGGCAAGGAAATCGGCTGGTCCTTCCTGCCCGAACATGAGCCGGCGATCCGCCAGCTCTGCCAGACCCTGTATGGCGTGAATGGCACGCCAGATGCATGGCATGACTGCTGCACCGTGCAGGTCGAAGTCGACGAGCAGGATGTC
>NZ_BANF01000142.1 GCF_000964425.1 Komagataeibacter intermedius TF2
CTGGCCAGCGTGCCGAGGTCCCGGTCGCGTCGGATGGTGCAGCCAAATGCGCGTTCCCACTCACACAGCCGGGCGAACCGATCCGGGTCCATGTGACGCAGCGTTGCAGCCTGATCAGCGGACATGAATACACATGTCAGGCAGGACAGACGGCCAAACCCGAGCTGATAGGGAAGCGGCGAAATCACGCCATGCCGACGCAGGATCTGCCAGACAGCCGCTTCACTCCAGGCATGTACCGGCCGCCAGTGATCGATATGCCGTCGGGCCCGACCATCACGACAGTCTGCCCGGTGCCGCTCAAAGACAGCGTAACGGGCACGGTTCGCGGATTCCGCCGCGCGTTCTCCGGTTACAAACAGGGTCCGGGCATGACTGAAGCGCGCCTGGTTCCGCAGGGCGCCATCCGCAACCATGATCTTGGCGTATGGGGAACACCAGCGGACCGACAGGTTCGCCGAAACCTGCGGGAAGCGGCGTCGTGTATTGGGCGGTCCCTTGCCACCGACAGTGACCCGCCCTGTCGGGGTATCGAACCAGACCGGTGCGGTCGGCGCATTATCGCGCAGCATTTCCCGCACGATCCCGCCTTGGCGCGCGGAGAAATACAGCCTGACGCCAAGG
>NZ_BANF01000141.1 GCF_000964425.1 Komagataeibacter intermedius TF2
CCATCGCCGCCTGAATACGCCCGCGTCTCTCGCCGGATGATTACACCCTATCTTCCAGAAGCCATACATCATCTGGATAAATCTTCATGGTTACGACCCATAATCTCGGCTTCCCTCGCATCGGCTTCAAACGTGAACTCAAGTTCGCCCTTGAAGCTTACTGGAAAGGCCAGTCTTCCCTCGCCATGCTGGAGCAGGTTGGCACGGAACTACGCGCACGCCACTGGCGGGATCAGGCTGGTCTGGATCTCGCACCGGTCGGTGATTTTTCCTTTTACGACCAGATGCTGGACATGAGCTTCATGCTCGGAAACCTGCCCACCCGTGTGCGTGACTTCCATGGTGACCAACTCGATAATTATTTCCGGGTTGCCCGCGGTCGCTCAGCAGCGGTTGGTGAAGAAAACACCGGATGCTGCGGCGGTGTCGCCGCCGGTGAAATGACTAAATGGTTCGATACAAACTATCATTATATCGTTCCGGAATTTGATGCCGAGACGACGTTTACCCTTGATGCTTCGCGGTTGCTGAGCCAGTTGGACGAAGCGCGGAAGCAGGGTATCCGGACGAAGCCGGTCATTATCGGCCCGATAACCTATCTTGCACTCGGTAAGGCCAAAGATGGTTCGGACAAGCTGGATCTGCTGCCGCGACTGTTGCCCGTATATGCCAGACTGCTCGACGCGCTTGCTCAGGCGGGTGCCGGGTGGGTGCAGATCGATGAGCCGGTTCTGGTAACGGAACTGGATGCATCGTGGCAGAACGCTTTTGTGCAGACCTATCAGGCGCTTGATACCCGCCGGGTCAAACTGCTGCTGGCCACGTACTTCGGTCAGCTGCGCGAAAATCTGGCCCTGGTGAGCAGGCTCCCCGTGCAGGGCGTGCATCTCGATACCATTAATGCGCGGGAGGAGGTCTCTGAACTGGTAAAGACGAGCCCGCCAGATCGGATAATTTCCCTTGGGATCGTCAATGGCCGAAATATCTGGAAGACGGACCTGGAAGCGACGCTGGACTGGCTGGAACCTGTGGCAAAGCTGCTGGGAGACCGGCTCTGGATCGCGCCGTCCTGTTCCCTGCTGCACGTGCCTGTGGATCTGGCGGCCGAAGAGAAGATGGACGCCGAGATCAGCTCGTGGCTGGCTTTTGCCGTGCAGAAGCTGGACGAAATCCGCGTGCTGGCCCTTGCTCTTGACCGGGAGCGTTCTGCTGTGACGTCAGAACTGGTTACCAATCGGGCTGCGCTGGACTCACGCCACAGTTCGCCCCGCGTAAACAATCCGGATGTAAAAAATGCCATTGCGGCCATCACTGAATCGCTTGGCCGTCGGAGGAGTGAATTTGCTGCTCGCGCAGCAAAACAGGCCGCACTGCTGCAACTGCCGCTTTACCCGACCACCACCATCGGCTCTTTTCCCCAAACCAGAGAAATCCGTCTCGCGCGCAGTCAGTTCAAATCCGGAAAAATTGACGAAGGAACATATAAGGCAACCATGCGTCGTGAAATCGAACATGCAGTGCGCGAGCAGGAAAAGTTGGGTCTGGACGTGCTGGTCCACGGCGAGGCGGAACGCAACGACATGGTCGAATATTTCGGTGAGCAGCTTGAGGGGTATGTGTTCAGCCAGAATGGATGGGTTCAGTCCTACGGTTCGCGCTGTGTGAAACCGCCGATCTTGTTCGGAGATATCAGCCGCCCCAAGGCAATGACGGTAGAGTGGATCAGCTACGCAGCATCCCTTACCGACAAACCAATGAAAGGCATGCTGACTGGGCCAGTCACGATTCTTAACTGGTCTTTTGTCCGAGATGACCAGCCGCGCTCGGCCTCATGCTTTCAACTTGCGCTCGCCATCCGGGATGAGGTCCTGGACCTTGAAAAGGCCGGTATCCGCGTCATCCAGATTGATGAGGCTGCCTTGCGTGAGGGCCTGCCGCTGCGCAAATCGCAATGGCAGGACTACCTGACGTGGGCGGTGGAGGCCTTCTGCATTGCAGCCAATGGTGTCGCTGATGAAACCCAGATCCACACACATATGTGTTATTCAGAGTTCAACGACATTATCGCCGCCATCGCTGCCATGGATGCAGACGTTATCACCATTGAAACCTCGCGCTCCGACATGGAGTTGCTTGATGTCTTCGAGACGTTCAACTACCCGAATCAGATTGGACCGGGGGTCTACGACATCCACTCACCCAACATCCCCACCGAAGCGCAGATGGTTACTTTGATGGAGAAAGCGAATGAGCGCATTCCAGCACAACGTCTGTGGGTGAATCCGGATTGCGGGCTCAAGACGCGCCAGTGGAACGAGGTCATCCCGGCACTCGTCAATATGGTACGCGCGGCCCGCACGCTGCGGGAGAAGTCGGCCTGAACCGCGGACTACACGTGGCGGACGCGGCAGTCGGGTGATTGTATCAAAGCTGTGACCATTCCCTGACGATAACATGAGAGACTGGCCACACGTCACCGGAAAGCAATGCGTCTGACCGGCTCTCGCTATCAGGGACCGGGAAGACGCCCGGCATAGCTTTCGTCCATTCGTAATTATCGGTACAAAGCCATTGTTGGCATAACAAATCTTATAGAATATCATGATGTGCAGAAAGTCGAAGCGATATGCCGTTATGGTTTCCCGCTTATCAACCAGACAGCACGGTCCTTACAGAGCGTGTTTTGACATCCCATATGGACTGGAATGCTGGTGATGTGGTCAATGTCACCTTTCTCAACTTCACGATCGCGATCGTCAGGCAGTCCGATGCGGCAAAAGGGTTTGAAATTCTGCTGCATCGATGGGTCGTCGAACGGACATTGGCCTGGATAATCCACTTGCGCCAACCGGTGAAGGATTACGAGCAGCGTATCGACGTCGCACAAGCCATGATCCACATCGCCATAGGAAGCCTCATGCAGCGCCGAAACGCTCATCCGTGAATTTCCAAAAGGGTTCTGGGCGTGTTAACTCCAATGTGATTAAGGCGCTTTTCATTATATAAAAAACACAAACATGAATGAAATAAAAATATAAGTTGTAAGGTATTTTTTAAAAAATAAATGCAAAATGAAAATATAAAATAGTAATAAAATATACCCAAAATATGGGTCATGCATGCATATATTGAACTCTGCGGATCACCTGTTCTAGCCTCCTGAAAACAAAAACAAGAAGGTGGTCAAGATACAATGCTCCCAGAAGATCAGACGTGGCCGGATGGAACGCAGACCCTAGGGCGGGGTCTCTGCCTGCTACAGGCGGTCAGTGAAGGCCATCGCTCCCTGCCTGCCCTTGTCGCCCATGTCGGGTATACGCGCAGCACTACCCAGCGGCTGGTAGCGGCCCTTGTCCAGAGCCGGTGGTTACGGCAGGTACCGAGCGATACCTATTTTCTGGGGCCGCGCTTTCTGGAGCTGGCACAACGCGCGCAGGAAGATAACCCCATAACGGTCATGGCCCGCCCAACCCTGCGTGAACTGGGCATAAAAACGCGGGACACCATCCATCTCGGTATCCGGGCGGAAGATGATGTCCTGTATCTCGATAAGGTCAACAGCCAACGCGGGCTGGAAATGCGCTCCCGCATTGGCCAGCGCATGCCTCTCGCCCTGACCGGAGTTGGACGCGCGCTCCTGCTGGATGACAGGAAATCCGAATGGAGGCGGTTATACCGTTGCGCAACAAGAAAAGGTGCGTCCCCGGATCTATGGCTGGAACGGATGCACGCCTACAGGGATACTGGCTGCGTATTTGATCTTGAAGACAATGAACCAGGCATTAACTGCGTTGCGGCTCCCCTGCGTGACGGGCGCGGTTGCATAGTGGCCGCGATCAGCATCGCCAGTGCGACGGTCTATCTTCCCCGCCCACGGATGGAAGAACTGTCTCCCATGGTTCTGGATGCGGCAGAAACCATATCGCGGCAGATGGGCTGGAAAGGACAGGCTCATGATATGGCTTGACGCCGGAACCCCCGCGCTGTTGGGGCTGGACTGGGGCTCATCGTCGCTACGTGCATGGTTGATGGATGCACGGGGCATCATCCTGCATGTCCATTATGCCCGGCAGGGCATTCTCAACCTGCCGGATGGCGGTTTTGCGCAGGTTCTGTCTGACATACTGACACAATTGCGGTTGGAATATCCGTTGCCCATGCTGGCCTGTGGCATGGTGGGCAGCATCAATGGATGGCTGGAAGTGCCTTATCTTCCGTGTCCTGCAGCCATGTCCCAACTTGCCAATGGACTGGGCCTGCAGTCCACGGCTTATGGCCCGCTGCATATCGTGCCGGGCCTGGTTAAGGACGGCCCCCTGCCCGATGTGATGCGTGGCGAGGAAACGCAGATTGTCGGCATGATGGGAACTGATGGAGCTGGCCATCGTACGGTAGTCCTGCCCGGTACGCACTCCAAATGGGCACAGGTGGAAGAGCAGGCCATTACGGACTTCCGTACGTTCATGACGGGTGAACTGTATGCCGTGCTCATGCAGCACAGCATACTTGGTCGCCTGCCAGCGACCATGCCGCCTGATGCCGGCCAGCGTGACGAAGCTTTTGTCATGGGGGTCCGGACCGCGCTGTCTGGTGTCCCTCTTGCCGGTCGCCTGTTTTCGGCCCGTGCCGCTGTCCTGCGTAACAGGCTGGAGCGGGCCTGCGCCGCCGACTACCTGTCCGGCCTGCTGATCGGGGAGGAAATCCAGGTCGGCATGACGGCAATGGATATTACACCACAGGCCGCGCCTGTACTGGTGGGTGAGCAGGCGCTGTGCCAGCGCTATCAACTGGCGTTTACGGCGCTGGGTCATCATGCGCCGCCGGTTGCAGGAAATACGGCGCCTGCGGGCCTGTTCCGGCTGGCACAGGCCGCGCACCTACTGGATCTGCCCCCTACCCACTTCCATGACCAGAAAGGAGCTGTCGCATGACCTGCTTCGATACGGCATTTACCCGCTGCCCGCTCATCGCCATCCTTCGCGGCATCCAGCCGCATGAGGTGCTGGACATTGGCCGTGTGCTGGTGGACACCGGCTTTACCATCATTGAAGTCCCTCTCAACTCACCTGCACCCTATCAGAGTATTGCCCTGCTGCAGGACACGTTCGGTGACCGGGTGCTGGTGGGGGCTGGCACCGTTACATCCCCAGAGGCGGTGGGCGAGGTCGCACGCCATGGTGGCCGGCTGGTTGTCATGCCCCATGCCGATCTGGCGGTCATTACCGAAGCCAGAAAGCGCGGCATGATCTGCACCCCCGGTGTCGCAACCCCGACCGAAGGGTTCGCAGCACTCAATGCCGGAGCTGATGCCCTGAAGCTGTTCCCTGCCGAACAACTGGGCACGAAAGCCCTGCGTGCCTGGAAAAGCGTATTCCCGTCCCGCACACGCTTTATTCCGGTTGGCGGCATCGTGCCCGAAAACATGCAGTCCTACCTGGATGCAGGGGCTGCGGGGTTTGGTCTGGGTTCGGCATTGTACCGTACCGGTTATTCGGCCCGGGATGTCGGCCATGCGGCGGAACGCTTCATGAAGGCACTTCCCCAGAACCTGCATACCGTTTGAAGTGAAAAAAAACAATAACAGGAAACAACAATGAAAATCACGGCATTGCATACGTACATGGTCCCGCCGCGCTGGCTGTTCCTCAAGATCGAAACGGATGAGGGAATTGCTGGCTGGGGGGAACCGGTAGTGGAAGGCCGCGCCGCAACCGTTGCCGCCATGGTGGAAGAACTGTCCGATTACCTGATCGGCAAGGACCCCTTCATGATCGAGGACCACTGGAATGTCATGTACCGCGCCGGTTTCTACCGCGGTGGCGCCATCCACATGAGCGCGATTGCCGGTATTGACCAGGCGCTGTGGGATATAAAGGGCAAGGCTTTCGGCATGCCGGTATGGCAGTTGCTGGGTGGCAGATGTCGTGACCGTATACGGGTCTATTCATGGATTGGCGGCGACCGTCCTGCCGATACGGCCCGTGCCGCACGGGATGTGGTTGCCCGGGGCTTTACTGCCGTAAAAATGAACGGCACGGAGGAAATGCAGTTCATCGACAGTCATGAAAAGGTCGATGCCGCCATTGCCCGTGTTGCCGCCATCCGGGACGCGGTCGGACCCTATATCGGTATCGGGGTGGATTTTCATGGCCGGGTCCACAAACCCATGGCCAAGGTGCTGGCACGTGAACTGCAGCCTTTCGACCTCATGTTCATAGAAGAGCCGGTATTAAGCGAAAATTTTGATGCCCTTCCTGAAATAACGGCTCATTGCTCCGCGCCAATCGCCTTGGGAGAACGACTGTTCTCACGGTGGGATTTCAAGAAAATACTCGAACAGGGCTGTGTGGACATCATACAGCCCGATCCGTCCCATTCTGGCGGCATTACCGAAACACGCAAGATCGCCGCCATGGCGGAAGCCTATGATGTAGCGGTGGCGCTGCACTGCCCGCTGGGGCCGATTGCACTGGCAGCCAACCTGCAGCTTGATGCGCTGTGCTACAATGCCTTCATTCAGGAACAGAGTCTGGGCATCCATTACAATAAAAGTAATGACCTGCTGGATTATGTGAATGATCCATCGGTCTTTTCCTACGTTGATGGCACCGTGGCCATTCCCGACGGACCCGGACTGGGAATTGAGATCAACGAGGATTACGTCAGGGAAAAAGCCGCCGAAGGCCATCGCTGGCGCAACCCCGTCTGGCGCCATGCAGATGGTTCGGTAGCGGAGTGGTAAGACCATCGCGCGTACAGAATGCCCCGTTTCATGTCCTGTCCGTAAAAAGATCTGCCATTCCCATAAAACAAGACAGAATAACATAGTGCATGCACCTTAATGGGCATGCAGGAGGACAAGACGTGTCGGATCAACGCACCCTCTCCATGTCCGGTCTTGCGGCAATGCCGGATGATGATGATAGCCTCAGCCCCCTCATGCTGCTGCGCCCCTACTGGCGGGTAACCCTTGCGGCATTTCTGGGCTGGTTTCTTGATGCCTTCGATCAGGTCGCCCTGCTTTTGTGCCTGCCTGATATTGGCAAGAGCCTCGGCGTGGGACTGACGGCCATGGGGCTGGTCATTACGGCCCAGAGTGTCGGGCGCATTCTGGGCAATACCAGCTGGGGCTGGCTGTCCGACCGGTATGGCCGCAAGCTTACATTCATGATCGGCGTGCTGTGGTTTGCAGCATTTTCCGGTTTTACGGCACTGGTCTGGACCTATCTGGGCATGCTGGTCGTGCAGTTCCTGTTTGGTATCGGGTTCGGGGGGGAATGGACCGCTTCTGCCTCGCTGCTTATGGAAAGCGTGCCGCCACGGGCACGCTCGCTGGCCTCGTCGATCATGATGGCAGGATATGAATGTGGATTCTTCGCCGCTGCTGCCGTGCAGGCTGTGGTCCTGCCCTACTGGGGGTGGCGGGCCATGTTCCTGATTGGTGTCATTCCGGCCATCCTGGCCATCTTCATCCGCCGTGATGTTGCCGAAAGCCCGGTCTGGCTGCGCCTGCGCTCCATGCCGCCCGTACCGGCAGCAATACGCCCGCGCATGGGGTTCAGGCTGGATGGCGCCGCAATACAGGCCCTGCTGTTCATGGCGGTGCTCCAGTTCCAGAATGCCGCGATATACAGTTTTTATCCGACCCTGCTGCGCAAGGTACAGAACCTGACCCCGACCGAGGTCTTTCCCCTGCTGGGCTGCTACTGCCTGGGTTCACTGGTTGGCAAACCGCTCTGTGGTCTGCTGGCTACGCGTATGGGGGAACGGACGGTATTCGTCACATATTTCCTGATCACGATCATGGACATCTGGCCGTTCACTTCCGCAACTTCCATGTGGGTGCTGGCCGGGGCCGCTCTGGTCATGGGATTGTTTGGCAATAGTGTTTTTGCCCTTGTGCCGCATTATCTCTCGCAGCGTTTTCCCTCGGCCAACCGTTCTTTGGGTATGGGGTGCAGTTACGCCGTAGCGGCGCTGGGCCAGGGGGTATGCGGCTTTGTCGTGCCGTGGCTGGGCGGCCAGTGGGGCTTGCCGCAGGCCATTGAAAGCTCGGTCGTCATCGGCACGTTCATGGTGGCGGCTGTCATTTCCTACCAGCCGCCAACACTGCCCGGAAGTCATATGGAAGGAGAGGAAAGCATAACCCCATGATTCCTTCTTTCGCGCAGGGCATCAGCGATGCCCGGGAACCTGTCTATCTGCCCCGGCCGGATTATGACCCCGTCTGCCTTGATTCATCCTTTGCATCCTGCCTGCTGGCCCATGGCGATGTGGAATGTCTGGCGCGTGGCACCGAATGGGGCGAGGGGCCCGTCTGGTTCGGCGATGGGCGCTATCTGCTGTGGAGCGACATCCCCAACGACCGCATCCTGCGCTGGTCGGAGGAAACACGGCGCACATCCCTGTTCCGTGCGCCTTCACGCCATGCCAATGGGAATACGCGTGACCGGGCCGGGCGACTGATCACCTGTGAGCATGAAAGCAGACAGGTTACCCGCACGGAATATGATGGCACGATTACCGTTCTGGCCAGCCGGTTTGATGGAAAGCGATTCAACTCCCCCAATGATGTTGTTGTAGCCCCGGATGGCGCGATCTGGTTTACCGATCCGGATTACGGCCTGCTCAGCGCCTATGAAGGTGGGGGGGACGGGCCGCAGGAACTGCCGACGGCACTTTATCGTCTGGAGGCCGATGGCAGGCTCCAGCAGGTCAGTACGGAATTCATCAATCCCAACGGGCTGTGCTTTTCCCCCGCAGGAGACGTTCTTTACGTTATTGACAGTGGCAGCATGCCCAATGCCATATGGGCTTGCGAACTGGATGCCGGGCGAACACGCCTTGCCACCCGTCACCTGTTGATAGAACCGGCCCCCAATGCCCGTGCTGACGGCCTGCGTTGCGATACGGATGGCAATCTGTGGTGCGGATGGGGCGGGGCCCCGGATATGAACGGTGTAATGGTATTTGGCCCTTCCGGCAGAACCCGTGCCCATATTCCTTTACCCGAACGATGCGCCAATCTGTGTTTTGGCGGCAAGCGCCGTAACCGGCTGTTCATGGCGGCATCACATGGGCTTTATGCGCTTTATGTGGGAATACGGGGATACTTATAGGGCCAGCCATATCTTCAGCCGAGCAAAATCTTCGCGGGCAAGCTGGCCGCCCCTGATCTGGTTCCTGTCAGACGCCATCATCGGGACCGTTGCGGAAGTGCAGGTCACCCGACAGGCATCCCAGGCCCTGAAGGCCACATGGCAGCAGCGCCGGGCTTTCCGCAAGGGCTCGGCCGCCCTACGTGTGCTGGACCTGCTCACCGATTACCCCGTACTGACGGCCGGACGCCCTGGTCACCTGCTGGACATCACGCCCCCGCCACCCAGACTGCCCTCGCGCAGTTCTGCCAGGTCGGAATCCTGATCGAACGCACCGCTTATGCCCGTAACCGGATCTATGCCGCAGAAGAAGTGCTTACAATCCTCAATCGTCCCTTCGGGGAAGAGCCGGTTCTGCCAGGCCCGTCACGATAAACGGCGATGTGGGTTTACCACGGCAAGCATCTGGAAGGTTTGGGCCGGTTTTCTGCCCGGGCCTGATGCTGGCCGACCTGCGGACCTTCATTGTCAAGATGTCGGAAAAGCGTTCCTGACGCCGAAGATGTTCGTTTTTCAAGTCAGGCATAAGGCATCTCTGCCAGACAATCGACCAACTCAATCTATGGCAGGCCAACGACGTGAACATTCCCGTATCCACCTGTTACCTGTCGATCGTCCTCCAAACCGAACATAATCTGATCTGACGGGTCACGTTTTATCACCAGACTATAAAATGTAGCCGATAAATTATGAAAGCGGTCGGCCTGTCAGTCCGGTAACTATCGATCCGATTTATGTGATCTCTTCGCTTTTCCCTTTGATATCTCCCGGGTTACGCAACGGGCAGTCTGTCAGCGACAGGCAGCCACAGCCAATGCAGAGATCGAGTTGGTCTCGCAGTTTGAGAAGACTTTCAATCCGGTCCTGCAGCGCGTCCCGCCACGCGCCTGACATCCGGCGCCAGTCCCGTATCGAAGGCTGGCGTCCATTAGGCAGGGTTTCCAGGGCTTCCCTGATTTCAGAGAGGGATAACCCTGCCCGCTGGGCAATCCGGATGACGGCAACACGGCGCAGGATCGAACGGGGATATCGGCGCTGGTTCCCTGCATTGCGATAGCCACTGACAAGCCCTTTTGTTTCGTAAAAATGCAGCGTCGAGACCGTTACACCCGACCGTCGTGCCACATCACCCACGGATAGTTCCTGAGGCAGTCCCGTTTTTTTCGTTCGCTTTGTCATTGACCTCAACCTTACCTGAGGTTTTATGAAAGATACCGGCATGTCTCGGCAAGCCCCGCATGCGAATTGGCGCCGCGGCATTCCGGAGTTTCATGATGGACGGCACAGCAGTCAGCCCAACCATACCGAGCGATGACTGGAGACTTCTGTTTTCCGGTCAGAACGGGGTCAGGACCCTGGTTCTTGCTGGCGGGGTCGCCCTTCATGCCATCAATCTCTACATGATCCTGGCGGTCCTTCCGTCCGCTGTCAGGGATATTGGCGGCATGCGCTATTATGCATGGAACGAGACCCTGTTTATCGCAGCTTCCATCGTCGGGTCCTCGCTGTCGATTTCCCTGCTTGCTTCCCTGGGGCCGCGCCGGGCCTACGGGACTGCCGCAATGATTTTTGCAGCAGGCGCCCTGCTCTGTGCGCTGGCGCCGTCCATGATCGTCATGCTTGGCGGCAGGATCTTTCAGGGCATCGGGGCGGGAATGCTGGTCTCGCTTGCCTATGCTGTGATCCGTCTCGTTTTCCCGGAACAGCTCTGGACCCGTGCCATGGGAATGCTGTCGTCCATGTGGGGTATGGCCACACTGATCGGACCCGCAATCGGCGGACTGTTCGCTCAGGTGGGCGCATGGCGGCTGTCTTTCTGGTTCATGTGTCTCTGTGCAGGTCTCTTCGCCCTACTGGCGTTACGGGTGCTGCCAGACAGGTTTGCGGATGACAACAAGGGACAGTCGTCCGTAGCGTGGCGGCAGTTGATGCTTCTGGTCCTGTCGGTGCTGGTTCTGTCCATTGGCAGCGCCATGCCGCATCTTACCGAAAACGTGCTGGGGCTCGCACTGGCGGCCTGCCTGTCTGTCCTGTTCATACGGTGTGAACAGCGCAGTTGCAGTCGACTGCTCCCGATGGGTACGCTCCATCTTCGGTCTCCGCTTCTGCCTCTCTTTGGGCTGCTGGGTGGACTGGCCCTGACTGTGGAGGTAATTGAAATCTTTGCACCATTATTCCTGCAGACCCTGCATCACCAGGGACCTCTGGTCGCAGGCTATCTGTCTGCGTTGATGGCTGCGGGCTGGTCAGTTGGTTCTTTTGCCGGTGCGAGTGCATCCGGGCGAAACGCGCGTCGATTGCTGGCTACGGCTCCTGTTCTGGGGCTGGCTGCAATCGTGTTCCTGACATGGTGGATGCCGCACGATGTCGGTGGTGGCGTTGCCGACATCCTGCCGATTGCCGCGGCCTTTATCCTTGTCGGAGCCGGTGTGGGGATGGCATGGCTCCATCTGCTCAGCGGTATTCTTCACGCAACACCCCAATCCGAACAGGGTGTGGCTTCAGCGTCACTGACCACCGTGCAACTTTATACGACAGCCATTGCAGCAGCCGTGGCCGGAACCATCGCGAATGCTACCGGTCTGACCAGTCCGGACGGGACAGCCGGAATACAGAATGCCGCCTTCTGGGTGTTCGCAGTGTTTTCGATCGTCCCGTTTGGTTCTGTCTTTCTTTCCCGTCAGGTCCTCTCCGTCCGGCAGAAAGACAAATGACCATTACGTCGGATCTGCAGACGGTTTCAACGTCAATTCTGGCTGACATCCACCCATTCTGCGCCAACAAGTTCTGCAAGCCGATCCGGCGTCAGATACACGGAACTGTTCCGGTCACCGGCAGCAGGCCAGACCACGTCAAACGCGCGTAAAGAGGTATCGCAGAACACCCGGACCGGCTGTGGCAGCCCGAAAGGACATACGCCACCGACCGGATGGCTGGTCAGTTCCAGCACCTCTTCCGCAGGCAGCATGCGGGGACGGTTTCCGAACGCAGCCTTCGTCTTGCGGTTATCCAGACGTCCTGTCCCGGCCATGACGACCAGAATTCGCTCATCCCCGACTTTCAGTGCCAGCGTCTTGGCAATCTGCCCTTCCTGTACGCCAAGCGCCTGAGCGGCTTCAGCCACCGTTGCAGTACTGTCCGTCAGCACCACGGGTTCAATACCAGGTGCGTTTGCCTCAAAAAATGCCTGCACGGACTCCAGGCTCATCTCTATTCCCTCACGATGCTCGAAAACAGTTCCTGATCTGCATGATTACACATCCTGCACGTCTTCAAGACAATCACAGCCCGGTTCACAACGGTGCCACCTGAAAACTGCCAACATCGATCATGAAACTTCCGTCTGGCTCGATTCCGAAATAGCGCTTCACTTCTTCCGGTGCGGCCTGCTGCAGGGAACGGATGGCCATGACCCGCTCAGTCGGGGTTTTCGTGCGTGCCACCCAGCTTGCGAAATCCATCCGCAGGCGATGGGTCTGAAAGGCCTCCAGCGCGAACCCCGCCTGCCCCAGAAAGGCCGTCCATTCGGCAGATGAATAATTCCTTACATGCGAGATATCGCGCAGCAGTTCCATCGACTGCAGCCAGCTATCCAGCAGGGCGAAAGATGGAGCCGTCACGTCAATGAACAGGGCCATGCCTAGGCTCAGGACCCATTGATTTGTATAGGGAATTTTGATTCAGGCTCTGCAAGGAGACTGAAAATGAGCGACCTGTTCTGGCTGACGGATGAACAGATGGAGCGTCT
>NZ_BANF01000140.1 GCF_000964425.1 Komagataeibacter intermedius TF2
TACGATTTCGGGTGGATGTGGCACGAACTCGGAATCATCAGGCTTAGGAAATAGTCCGCTTACGCCTCATGTCGGACATAGGCTAGCTTGGCACGCAATCACCAAAGCGGACGTTCAGCGGCCCCGTTCTGATGGCAATAACTATAGCAGTCATTCAACCAATGCAGTTGCTGCTCTAGAGAGCAGATGACAATATGAGCTTGGTTCAAACAATGCTTTCGATAGATTTACGTAAAAGTTCCCTGCCTACTTAAAGTGCAAAATTCCATGGAGAAGTTTTGTGTCTGAATTCGATTCAGGACAGTTTGTTAATCGTATCGGCCGCCGGCTTGTTATGGAATTCGAAGATGCTAGCGAAGCGGGCACCCCTGGGCTAATTGGTGCATCGCGCGAACATCCTGCACGCTTACAACTCGTCAAGCTGCTTCCTGCGTTTGTCTCCGTGGGTAGTGGGCTATTGATTGATAGTCACGGGAGCCAGAGTAAGCAGCAGGATATCGTGATTTTCGAGCGAGACTTTTGTCCCGTATATTCAATCAATGATACGCCGGAGGCTACTTATTACCCTATAGAAGCAGTTGCGGCCGTAGGTGAGGTGAAAAGTACAGTCAGCAAAAGTGTGCTGTTTGATGCTCTGGACAAAGTCAGATCTGCTAAAGCCCTACGGCGGCATTCTGAGAAGGAAGATTTGGGTCTTGGTGCCCTTGCTTCATACAGGCCATTGGGTTCGGGCTCGACCTTCGCAGCCACACCCGCTGACGAATACAATCAGGATACAAAGTTTAGAGACCAGATATTTGGGTTTATTCTGTGTGCCAAGTTTTCTCAAAGCCCGAGTGCTGTATTGGACAACCTTGTTGAGTATCAGAGATCCTTCGGTCATGAAAACATGCCTAATATCATCGTGTCTTTGAACGACGGATTTATTCAAGGGATGCAATCAGAGACTTGTAATTTACAAAGCTCATTACTTACTGGAAATAGTTTCTCGTATGTGCCGGCTTACGATAGGGCTTTTTCTTACCTCGTTATTGAACTTCGAAAGCATATTCGTGAAGGTCGTAGTGTTCCTCTCCGAGCCCTTGATCGTTATATGACTTCCATTGTAGGGGCTTTGCCAAGCTGCACAGCACGCAGATTTGAGGTACGGCAAAAAATTTGATCTGGCCGACCTTGGAGCCAAACGGCCGTAATCTACTATGTGCCACAGAAAATCTAGCTAAATAAGCAAACGCAACCGGACGGGCCTCAATTTTTTCGGTAATTGTATCGAATTATACTGTTCTGCTCTTCTTGGCAATCTGGGCATTCGAGTTTTAGGATCAGGACATTTTCTTTGTTGAAATTTACTTTCACCGAGCCCAACCCTCATGTGTTGGAGTGCTTTGCAGGAAGGGAAAATATTCGATCCGAAGAACATTGCGAGGAAAGGCCGTCCTACCAGGCGCTCGTCATTTACCAGTTGAGCGCACTAAGTTGTTGGCACCCCGATATCTAAAATCTGCATCTGTTCTCGATCAAGGTCGGGGTCGTATTTGACGCAAGAGAGCGACATCTAGCGGTGCTCTTCTGAGGGTGCCACAATTGTAGCGTTGCATGGGGAGAGTGTGTGAGAATGTTGTTTGAGAACCTAAATATCAGCCGCGTTGTGGTGCACGAGATTTTCCAGCGTAACGAAGACAGATCCATTCGGTCGCCCGTTTTCGCAGACGCACTCGAAACCCTGAGCACCGAAGCAATGGGGGCATTCCGCCTCCGTATGACTGATGCGCTATCCGGTCAGAGCCAAAGCCTTCAAATGCGTGTTGTGCGTTATGGTGCCGGTAGTTTTCTGGAACTAGCAGAAAGACTGATTGACACGTCCAATGCGGATTTTTTGGTCGGCTCAAAGCAGGTCGCGAACAAACTCGCAGAGGCCCAAATGGCGAGGCGCATTCCGGGTGGGATGCTGATAGTCTTCAACGGACGCGTCGGTGCTCCAGCCGTTCCCTTCGTGGGCGTGATCAAGGCCGAGACGCAGGCTGGCTTTAGGCGTTCGAAAGATGGCGCAAAAGCGGTGGTAGAGTTCTTGCAAAATATTTTCCTGACCCCTGCTACCCGGCTCTACAAAATTGGTATGATGTTGTTCGACGACACTGCGAAGCCCAAGCCGGATGGCCGACGCGCTTTCGTGTTCGATAGCAACATTTCTGTCAGCAACCGTGAAGCAGCGGCCGCGTATTTTTATGAGCACTTTTTGGGCTGCGCCCTGCCCAGCGACGGCCCGTACGAAACAGCCCGATTCTTCGATCTAACCAAAGATTTCATCCGCAAGTCGGATCTGGAGCCAGAAAAGAAGCGGGACCTCATTGATAGTCTATACGTGTTCGTAAGAGACGACCAGGAGCCGACGTTCACGGCTGACCAATTCGGAAGCCGTTATCTACCGCTTGAGTTGCAAGATACGTATTCCGACTTCTTGGAAGCCAAGAAATTCACACCCAATGCGGTAATCCGAGACACCACCAAAATGGGTAATCGCTTACGCCGCCGTCGCCTAAAATTTGGGGGTGATATTGAACTTTCTGCCTCACCTGAGGCGCTTAAAGACAAGGTGCAGATTGACGTAATCCCGGCCGAGGACGGCCATGGCGATAACTGGACCCGTATCACTATCCGCGAGCGGTTGACTGGGGAACAATGAAAGATCGCGAAACAGAATTGTTGGAGCGTTGGCGTAGGGAGCGTCCCATGTACGAAGCTTGGGGTGCCTTCGTGTCTGAGACGCTTACAGCCTTGATGGCGCGGCAAATTCACCCCGCCAACGTGGATTTGTTCTTTCGTATTCCCCTTAGGCCCCGCATCAAGTCGGAGCCTTCGCTGCTTGCCAAGGCATTCCACCGTGGCAAACCCTACATGGACCCCTATGCCGAGATTGAAGATAAGGTTGGGCTCCGTGTTGTCGTTTTGTTCTCTGAAGAAATTCGGGAAGTAGAGCGGGCAATTCGGAGCAGCGAACATTGGACCTCGGCCAAAGCTCGAGATTTCGAGGATGAGCGGGCAGCACGACCATTTGAGTTCGACTACCAGTCACTCCATTACATCGTACGGGCCAAGTCCGGTGTCAATTACAGCGGCATTGAGATTGAGCCTAACACACCTTGTGAAATCCAAGTTCGTACGATCCTTCAGCATGCATACAGTGAACTGACGCACGACACGATCTACAAGCCCAGTATCCAGGCGGAGTCGGATGTGAAGCGTGCGGCTGCCAAGAGTATGGCGCTGATTGAGGCTACAGACGACTATTTCGCTCAAGTGCGGGAGAAGCTGGAGCGTGCCTTGGCGCCCGGCCGACTGATTGCCGAGACCGTGGATCGTGAGTATCGAGCCTTCACGGACTTGGAGCCCGAGCCGTCGCCGCTCAACACCCTTCTGGTGGACTATTTTCGCCAGTGGGCCAAGGAAGGCTTTGATGACGACCTAGCGGAGTTCTTAAGGGCAAAGCCATTTCTGGCAGAACGCATCCAGGCGCGCGCCACGGAACTGTTGTACCGCCAGCCGGCAGTTCTTCTGGTGTACTGGGGAATCAAACAAGCAGCGCGCCAAGTCCCGCTGAGCAGTCCTCTGACAGATGAAGAACTGGCGCCCTTTTACAGCGATTTGGGTAAAAGACTGCCAAATACGCGCGCCTGATTTCGAAACGAAGTTGCTTGGCGTAAGCCAACATTCGGCCTTTCCGAAGTCAACCATTTCGTCCAGTCGCCCGACAGCGGACTGTCTGCCCTCCTGAAGAGTTTACCCTGCTGCGGACGGCAGCTATTGCTATGAACTGAGATATGCCTATCCTCTTTGGTCGCAAGCAGCGGAGGCCAACGAGTGAACGGCGTGTTCGATACTCGCGCTGGTACGACCTATGATGACGAGATCGTCTCGAAGTACCACTTCCCTGATCGTTACCTGTCCGCGGCACTGGACTGCCTCGGGAGTTGGATCCTCTATCGGGAACCCCGTCGCAACGGCGGCCGCAGTGGCTACGTCGCTGTCGCCAAGGTCATTGCCGTCGAACCCGACCCCGCCCGGCCAGGTTATAGCTACGCCAGGATGGAGGGCTACCTCGAATTCGATGCTGTCGTTCCGTTGGAGGGCCCCGACGGGCCGTTCGAGGAACGCCTTCGAGCGGTTGAACCTACCAGACGGGGCGCGGCACTGCAGGGTAGATCGATCCGGACGATCTCGTCGGCTGACTTTGGTGCGATTGTCCGGAGGGGGCTAGATGCCACGCTGGCGCCCATCAATGCCCGGCGGCTCGAACTCGATCCGATCCACGTGGACCAACCGACGCGCAACCTCCTAGAGGCACCGCCGCCGGACCAGGCCCGGCGCATCGAGCAGGTTCTTGTTAACCGCCGGATCAGGGATGCTGCCTTCCGTCGCCAGGTCATCGATGCGTACGACGGACGCTGCTGCGTGACTGGGCTGCGGCTCATCAACGGGGGCGGCAAGGCGGAGGCACAGGCAGCCCATATCCAGGCGGTTGCCGACGGTGGGCCCGACGTCGTCAGGAACGGCATCGCTCTCTCAGCAACAGTCCACTGGCTCTTCGACCGGCATCTCATCTCTTTGACGGACGATTTGGGCCTGCTTGTCGCCCACAACCGCATCCCCCGCGAATTGAGCAGTCTGTTCGGCCGACAAATGGAACGGATCATCCTGCCGAGGGATCCTGCCTATCATCCGCATCCGGTCTACGTTCGCAGACACCGGGAGCGGTTCGCTGGCTGAGCAATTCGTTCGACCGCTTTGAGGCGGCTAGCGCCCTCATGACGGACATACAGCAAGTTGATGCATTATTCACAATATTGCCTGTTTCTAAACAATCCTATGGATACAGAGAATATTAAATAAAATATCCGTGGAAAACACAAATGTCATAGATAAACAAGGAAAGTTATGAAGCTATGTATTTATGCAAGAAATAAGAAGCTGTTTCGAAAGTCGATCGGGTCGAGCTGTCGGGTCTTTTTGAGCCTGAATGCGTTGGCTTTTCGCCTCAATGGCCCGTCTCGAGGCTTCAAATCTGCCTGTTTAGGCCCAAAAATCCCTCGCCAGCCCTTCGCCGCCAACTTTCGAAACAGCCTCTAAGTTGTTACTTCGGATGACAGCGCATCCAATGCTTTTGATATTCAGCAGAATCCTCTGGACCCCAGCAAATATTAAGTTTCTCCATTTTATTATATAAATCATCGCGTTGAGTGCAAACTGACTCAGTTTGATCGCCGGCACCCCCACGGCATTTATCGTTCAAGTAATCTGCCTGCTCGATAATTTTATTGTCTTCAGGGGTGAACGCATCAGAAGAAGATGGTTCCGTGACTATGGAGGCAGGCACATTTTCTACATCAGTACCATCGCAATGCTTCCAGCCAGAAAAGTCTCCCTGGTAACATAAATGTATGGGGCCAGAGCCTTGGGCCTCCTGTAAGAGGCTGTCTCTCCGGCTACACGCGAGAGCTTGCCCATCTTCTTCGCTTCGACATATCTTATTAAATACTTCTATCTTAAATGCGGTATCTTTTTCAGCTTGCGAAAAATGATTTCCCTTTACGGTTTTTTCTATATTTTCATGAATAGTTTTTGCCTCACTACTGTGAGATGAAACCCATTTATTTTCATAATAATCAGCTTTTGCGATATTTTTTTTAATGCCAACCGTTCGCGCCTCTAACAAGTCCGGCGAACCTATTTTTTCCAGTAAGAAGGCTATAGGATATGAAGCGTTCGACAAATCTGCTTCGACGATAGCTTTCCCGTTTGAAAGATCAGATTTGATTAAGTAGTCAACACTTGCATCCTGCTGTCCAATTTCAGATGCACTCATATGCACAAGACCGTTACATGTGATTTGCTGGTTAGGCTTATCAACATTTTTACTTGTGATCTGACTTATACTAAAAGTGACTTTTGAGATCCATTTTTGCCGTGCTTTTTCATAATCCTTAACGAATCCATTGTTTTGAGGAAAATTTGCATGATCTTTTATTATTTCAAAGAGTTGGTCAGTTACATCTGTTTTGGTGCAAACTTCCGGATCGCCGTCTTTTAAAAGTTGTACCGAAGACTTTGAGCAGCTAGCCAACATTAACGCGGCACACAAAACAGGGATTCTAAGTTGCATAGAAATTATTCTCCACAGATTGCATCATTATAAAGAACTCTCTACTCGGCATTTCGGCTCCACGCAATCTCATCCGATTGATTGCAAAGGTTGATGTTCACGTAGTAGACTGTCTCGAGTTCTGCGGAAGCTGCAACATATAGGCAATTCAGGTCGGCCCTTACTTTAAATCAAAACCGGACAGTCCGCTTCCCCCCCCCTGAACTGCCTGTCTGCTCAGTGATGCCGGAGTAGACAGGCTGCAGTCGCCTCTTTTCTGCCGTTTCTGTAACCGATCTGGTTTCCCGAATGCAGACATCAGCATCGGCCATCTTGCACTTCTTTTGTATGAACGAATGTGATACGTATGTACATGTACGTAAGGAGGCTGAGTATGTCTGCTGTCACATTCCGGGTAGATGAAACATTGAAGGCAGCTGCTGTTGAGAAGCTGTCCGCTCAAGGCATTTCACTGTCTGACGCACTGCGCGATACTCTCGCATATATTGCTGAAACGGGCCGCTCTCCGGTCAAGCGCACGCTTGTCACAGACGAGGATGCGCAGCTGATTGAGATTGTGCGCGAACGTCTCAAAAACCCTGCCCAAAAGCATCGTATGACTTTTGCGGAGCTTAAGAGCCGTCATCGCGAATGAAAGAGTATTGTCTTGAATTCGACGACAG
>NZ_BANF01000139.1 GCF_000964425.1 Komagataeibacter intermedius TF2
GGAGACGATCAACGGTTTATACAAGGCCGAAGTTATCCATCATCTGGGGCCATGGAAATCCATGGCGCAGGTCGAATGGGAAACACTCAAATGGGTGGACTGGTATAATAATCGACGCCTATTGGCACCAATCGGCTACAGGCCACCCGCCGAAGCCGAACGCGCCTTCCATGCAGATCAGAGCAGACTTGATATCGCAGCCTGAGCACTGAACAAATCGCTCTCCGGTAAACCCGGGGCAGTTCA
>NZ_BANF01000138.1 GCF_000964425.1 Komagataeibacter intermedius TF2
CAAGAACTCTGGATATGCATCAATCTAATCACAGAATGCTCTAAAAAGCGCGAAGCAGCCGGTCGAGATATTCCAGTTCTTCTGGCGGGCGGGTGCGGTCAGCATCGCGGCGGCGCAGTTCCTGCTCAATTTCACGCGCGCGTTCGCGGCTGACATTGTCAGGCACATGGGTGTCGTTATCCATGCCCGCATGGGTGCCACCGGTCTTGCGACCCAATGGGTCACGATCGCCCTTGCCTTCGGCCTGCTGGTCGGTGTCGTCCTCATCATCCTGGCCGCCGGGGTGGTTGCCGCCACTGCCATGGCTGCCCTTGCCATTCTCCTGCGACATCATGGGCAGGAACACGGTCATGCCGCCATGCGCACTCTGGCTGCGCATGGACTGGCGCATCTGCTGGTCGCCCTGCTGCAGGTCCGCCAGAACCTTTTTCTCGGCCGCTGCCGCATCGGGGTCCTTGCCCGCGCCAAGTGCTGCGCGTACGGCCTTCATGTCCGTCTGTGCCTTGTCCAGCGCGGGCATGTCCTTGCCGCTGGCCTGCCGGAATTCGCGTTGCAGTTCATGCAGCGCGCGGGACAGGGCGTGCTGCATGGCCCGGTCGGCATGCTGCTGCGCCGTGTGGGCTTCCGGCGTCATGCTTTCCGGTGGCGGGGGGGCGGCCTGCTGTTGCGGCTGGGGCGCACCGCCGGATGGCGTGATGCCAAGCTGGCGCAGCAGGTCGGCTGTGGACATGGAGGACAGGTCGCCGCCTTCCTCATCCATATCGGTCTGGCGGCTGGCGGCGTCACGGTCCTGCTGGCGCTGGGTCTGATCCATGCGGGACTGGGCGTGGTCCAGCAACTGGGACTGGCGGCTGATCAGATCACGCAATGCGTGGCGCAGTTCCTTCGCCTGCTGGCGGGCCTGCATCTGCTGCGCCAGCTGCATCATGTCCTGCGGGGTGGCGTTGCGGATGCCGTTGGCCATGTCCTCCATCTGCTGCAGCTTCTGCATTGCATCGGCATTGCGGCCATTGGCGGCGTCGTCCTGCAACTGCTGCATCATCCGGGCCATGTTCTGTTCACCGCGTGATGTCATTTCCGGCATGGCGGGAATGGCCGAATGCTCGCGCATTGCCTGTTGCGCCAGCGCCTGCATCTTGCGCGAAATCGCGTCCTTCAGCGCCTGCATGCGGTGCTGCAGTTCCGCCTGCTGTTCCGGTCCCTGTCCCCTGGGGCCCATGTCGCGCATGTGTTCAAGCTGTTCGCGTACGGCGTCCTGTGCCGCCTGAACGCCAAAGTCAGCCTGCTCGTTACTGATGTCCCGTCGGTTGTGTTCGATATCCAGCGCAAGGAACCACAGCCGTCCGGTGGCCTGCGTAATGGCGTAATCATCGGTCACGTCATCCGCGTCACCCAGCACGGCGGCCACGCTGGTCAATGCCAGCAGCAGGCCGACATGATGGGTCAGCATCGTGTCGGCCTGACCCAGCGCCAGCAGTTCACGCGCTGCCTGTGCCCGGTTTTCGCGGTGCAGGGCTACGCGCTTGCGGATATCCAGTATCGCCTTGGCCAGTGGATTGCTGAAGGGCCGTGCCCCCATGCGCAGCCGGATGGAGGCGGAGGTCGCGGTCATGCCGCTGGTGCTGGTGGCGACCAGGCGCGCGGTCACGTCCTCACCCGCCCACGGATTTTGTGACAGGTCGGGTGTTGCCACGTCATCTGCCACATGTGGGTGGCCATTCAGCGGGATCGGCACCGTCAGGACATCCTGTGGGCCGTCGGGCATGACCAGCTCCGCATGCATTGCGGCAATCCCGTAAGGCTGGGCCACGTGGTAGGGCAGGCGGGTGCGCCATTCACCTTCGCGGCTGCCGGGATCCTTGCCCCACGCGATGTCCGGCGCGGGATTGGGTGTTACGGTCAGGTTCCATTGCCCCAGCGTACGTCCGCGTCCGCGCAGGCGCAGCGTGCCACTGGCCAGAAGGGTCGCCTGCGCATTCCAGCTTGCATTGCCCAGGGCGTGAAAATCATGGGGACCGATCGCGGGGGATGGCCCGCTGGCATGCATGCGCAGGGCGGGACGGCCATTCAGCCCGTTCAGCGTTATGGTCAGTTGCGCGCCCGCGGGGACGGTGGCGCTGGTATGTGTTGCATCCAGAAAAACCGGCGCGCCGGGCGCGTAGTCGGGCATGGTGATCCATGCATTGATCTGGGGGGCAGGGGTATCGGCATCATCCGTGCCGGGCAGGAAGGCTGCCGTAACCCGGCTTGCGGCATGGTCGCCGCTCCATATCATGCCGCCAGCCAGCAGTAAGGCAAGGACCGGCGTGGCCGCCCACCATGTGGCGCCACGCAGGCGCGGGCGCGGCCACCCACCCCGCAGGCGGCCCAGTGCCGCCGTGGTGCGGTGCAGGTGGACCTGCCACAGATAGGTGGTTTCGGGCGTGATGGCGTTGGCGGGCCGGTCATGCAGCGTGCGGAGCGGCTGGCCGGTCAGGCCGGATGCCTGTTCCACCCGGCGGTCGGTTTCGGACGCGGTGGGGGGATGGATGCCACGCCACTGCCGCCACGTGGCATAGAGTGTTCCGGCTCCTGTCCCTGTCAGGAGGGCAGCATGCAGGCTGTCGGGCATGTGCTGGGGCAGGCGCGCAAGCCCCAGCAGCGCAACCCCCATGGTGGCATCAACCGCAGGCAGCATGAGCGGCCATAGCTGTTCCACCCACAGGGCACGGCGCGCCTGCTGGCGGGCACGGGCCAGGCGTCGCGGCAGGCTGCCGCCGGGCTGGGTGCTGTCCTGCCCGGCTGTCATAGGCCTCCGCCAGCGGGGAGGAGGGTTGCCTCCACCCAGTCGGGAATACGGTCGGAGGCCCACAGGTCCTCGGGCTGCTGGCGTTCACGGATGACGGACCAGCGGTTTCCATCCACCATGACCTGTGCCGCCAGCGGGCGGGCGTTGTAGGTGGAACTCATGACCATGCCATAGGCCCCGCAATCCAGCAGCGCCACGCGCGCCCCGGCATCCATATGCGGCAGGGTACGGTCATGGCCGAAGGTGTCGCCGCTTTCGCATACCGGCCCCACCACATGCACCTGTTCGGTGGGGGCCGTGGCGGTCGTGGCGGACAGGGGCACGATACCATGCCATGCATCATACAGGCTGGGACGCATGAGGTCATTCATCGCGGCATCCAGCACAAGGAACGGCGGCATGCCGTCATATCCCGTCTTGCGCAGGATCACGGTGGACAGCAGCACGCCGGCGGGGCCAGCCAGCCAGCGCCCGGGTTCAATGGCAAGCCGTGTGCCCAGGTCACCCAGTTCGGCATGGATGGCGGCGGCGAGGGCTTCGGGTGCGCCTTCGGTTTCATCACGATAGGAAATGCCCAGTCCTCCGCCACAGTCCAGGGCTTCAACCGTCAGCCCCCGCGCGCGGATCGCGCGGACAAGGTCAGCGAGTCTGGCATAGGCGGTGCGGTAGGGTTGCATGCGCACGATCTGGCTGCCGATATGCATTGCCAGCCCGACGGGCCGGATACCCGGTAAAGTGGCGGCGCGGGCATAAAGTTCAACCGCGCGGTCATAGGGAATTCCAAATTTGTTGGTGGCGAGGCCGGTCGTGATCTTGGCATGGGTGCCGGCATCGACATCGGGATTGATGCGCAGCGCCACGCGTGCTTCCAGCCCTTCGGCTTCCGCCACGGCGGAGAGAAGCTCAAGCTCCTCGGCGCTTTCCACATTGATCTGCGCGATGCCCGCCTGCAGGGCGCAGCGCATTTCCTCCAGCGTCTTGCCTACGCCTGAAAAGACGATTCTGGCCGCAGGGATGCCTGCCATCATGGCGCGGCGCAGTTCACCGCCGCTGACCACGTCGGCTCCGGCTCCTTCGGCGGCCAGCACGCGCAGTACCGCCAGGTGGTCGTTGGCCTTGACGGCAAAATGAATGGAAACAGGGCGGCCCGTGGCCGCAAGGGCCGCGGCAAGCCTGCGGTACCGTGCGCGCAGGGTCCCCGCACTCATGACCCAAGTGGGCGTGCCAAGCGCATCGGCAATGGCGTTGAGGGGAACGTCTTCCAGCACAAGTCCATCCATGGCATGCATGGATAGCGCCGGACGGACGGCCAGCAGGGCGGCAACGGATGGGTCCTGTCCACGACAGGTAGGGGTAGCATCAGCCATGATGTCCGCACGATACCGCCTTGCCCCGTTGCTTCCAAGGTGCTTGACGCATGAAAGAACGAGAAGGAGAAGCCGGTTATGAACAATGATCCCCTGATACAGGCTGCCGTTGATATCCGGCTGCGTGCCTATGCGCCGTATTCACGCTTTCTGGTGGGGGCGGCGGTGGAAACCACGGACGGCCAGATATATTCAGGCTGCAATGTTGAAAATGCGGCCTACCCCGAAGCCACCTGTGCCGAAGCCGGGGCCATTGCGGCCATGGTGGCGCAGGGCGGTCGGCATATCCGCCGTGTCGCAATATCTGGCGGCGTGGATACCGCCTGTCCCCCATGCGGGGGATGCCGGCAGAAAATCAGGGAATTCGCAAGCCCTGACACGCCCGTCACCATGGCGTCGCCCACAGGGGAGATCCTGCTGGTCCGCACGCTGGCGGAACTGCTGCCAGACAGTTTCGGGCCCGATAATCTGGCCTGAATGCAGGTATCAGCGCTGCGGGTTGGGGTAGGTCATGTAATAGTTCCGCGAACCCGCAGGCTGGTGCGGCGGCCCGATGCGCCCGCACGCGCCAAGCGTGGAGGCGGCAACCAGGCCGAGCAGTGTCAGCAGCATGATGCTGCGCCCGCGCGTGCGAAGGTGGATGTTCATCTGTCGTTTCCTTCCGTCCCCAGGGTATCAAGCCAGCGCGTGGCCTGCGCACGCACGTTGCCCGACGCCGTACCGCCATGGCTGGTGCGCGAGGCGATGGAGGAATCGACATCCAGCACGGTGAAGATGTCGGCGGTGATGCCCGGCTCTTCCGCCTGCATTTCCTCCAGCGTCAGGTCAGACAGCCCGACGCCCTTCGCTTCCGCCCTGCCAACCAGGCGGCCGGTCACATGGTGGGCCGTGCGGAAGGGGACCTTCAGCACCCGCACCAGCCAGTCGGCCAGGTCGGTTGCGGTGGAAAAGCCCGATCCGGCATAGGCGCGCATCTGATCCGCATTGACGCTGAGGTCGCGGATCATGCCATCCATCGCCGCAAGGCTGAGCGCGGCGGCATCGGTCGCGGCGAAGACGGGTTCCTTGTCTTCCTGCATGTCCTTGGCATAGGCCAGCGGCAGGCCCTTCATCACGGTCAGCAGGCCAACCAGCGCGCCGGTAATGCGTCCGCCCTTGGCGCGGACCAGTTCCGCCGCGTCGGGGTTGCGCTTCTGCGGCATGATGGACGACCCGGTCGTGAAGGCATCGGACAGGCGGATGAAGGAGAAGGGGGCGGAACACCAGATCACGATTTCTTCCGCCAGCCGCGACAGGTGCACGGCCATGATGGACAGCGCGGACAGGTATTCCAGCGCGAAATCACGATCCGACACCGCATCGAGCGAATTGGCCGTGGGGCGGTCGAAGCCCAGCGCCCGTGCCGTCATGTCCCGGTCGATGGGGAAGGACGTGCCCGCAAGGGCTGCCGATCCCAGTGGGGATTCGTTCAGCCTGCGCCGTGCATCCGCCAGCCTGCCACGATCACGCGCCAGCATTTCCACATAGGCCAGCAGGTGATGGCCAAAGGTCACGGGCTGCGCGGTCTGCAGGTGGGTGAAGCCGGGCATGGGGGTCGCGGCATGTTCCGTCGCCCGCCGCGCCAGCGCGCGCATGAGGGACGCCGCCTGCTGGTCCAGCCCGTCGATCGCGTCGCGCACCCACAGGCGGAAATCGGTCGCAACCTGGTCATTGCGCGACCGTGCGGTGTGCAGGCGCTTTCCCGCCTCGCCAATCCGGTCGGACAGGCGGGCTTCGATATTCATGTGAATATCTTCCAGCGCGGTGCTGAATTCAAAGGTGCCAGCCGCGATTTCACGCCCGATCTGGTCCAGCCCTTCGGTAATGGCGCGGGCATCCGCATCGGAAATGATGCCGGTTTTCGCCAGCATGGCGGCATGGGCCTTTGATCCGGCGATGTCCTGCCGCCACAGGGCCCTGTCAAAACCGATCGAGGCATTGATGTCCTGCATGATCGCCGCCGGTCCCCCGGCAAAGCGGCCGCCCCATTGTGCGTTCGCCTTCTGCGCGTCGTGATCGGTCGGCGTTTTTGCGTTCCCCGGCATCCTGTGTTCCAGCTACCCCAAGTGTGAAAAGGATCGTGTCTCGTGCATTGTGGCATGACGCCATCACATGCGGCGCACCCTACCCATCTGGCGCGGCAGATACAATCGTTCGCGTGGCGGGCAGTCCGTCCCATGCGATGGATGGGCGGCAGGGGTCTTTCACTCCCGCGGCGGGACCTGTAACATCGGGGCGAACCCGCCCATGGCACAGGATGTCCCGCACAATGCAGCATACAGCCCTTGCGCAGGAGCCGTTACGGTTGCTGACGCAGGATGATCCGGCTCCCGTCATCCAGTATGGCACCTCCGCGCTTGATGGCGTCATGCCGCCCGGCCTGCCGTTCGTACTGGTCAGCGATCATGCAGGGCGCGGCATCCCGTCCGCGCTGGGGGATATGGGGGTCAGCGCCGCTGATCACGCACGCCATATCGCCTGCGACCTGGGAATGGCCGAAACCGGGCGGCTGCTGGCGCGGGAACTGGACTGCGTGCTGATCGAACAGGCCTATTCACGCCTTGTGATCGACTGCAACCGCGCGCCGGGGCACCCGACATCCATCGTGCGTGAAAGTGACGGCACGCGGGTTCCGGCCAATATCGATATCACGGCAGCGGAAGAAGGCAGCCGGGTGGAGGAAATCTTCCTGCCATACCACGACCGGATCAGCCGCGAGATCTCGACACGGCTGGAGGCCGGGCGGCCTGTGGTGCTGGTGTCCCTGCACAGCTTTACCGACCGCATGAACGGCATGGCGCGGCCATGGCATACGGGTGTGCTGCATAATCGCAACCCGGCCTTCGGCCTGCGGGTGCGTGACCTGCTGGCGGCGGAAGACGGGCTGGTGGTCGGCAGCAATGAACCCTATGCCCTGACGGATGTCAGTGATTATACCGTGCCGGTCCATGCTGAAGGGCGCGGGGTGCCCTATCTGGAAATCGAGATACGCCAGGACCTGATCGCCACCGCGCAGGGGCAGGCGGAATGGGCGCAGCGCCTGGCCCGCATCCTGCCGCAGGCATGGGAAGATTTCAGGCACTAGCCACCCGTATCAACATATCCGGCATTTGATGGATTGGAAGACAATGGAACGCAGGCCACGCATTGACGGGCATACCCTTCTGGCCGGGGTGATCGGCTGGCCGGTGGCGCATTCGCGCTCGCCGCTCATGCATAATTTCTGGCTGGGACAGCGTGGGATCAACGGGGCATATGTTCCATTGCCCGTGGCGCCGGGTGCGTTCGATGTCGCGGTGCGGGGGCTGCAGGCGGCAGGATTCCGTGGCGTGAACGTGACCATTCCGCACAAGGAATCGGCCTACCGGATCGTGGACCGCCTGGACCGTTCGGCCCGACGTTCGGGATCGGTCAACACGCTGGTTTTTGCATCCGATGGCAGGATCGAAGGATATTCCACCGATGGCGACGGGTTCGTGGCCAATGTGGAGGCGCATGGAATTCCCGTTACAGGTGGTCGCGCCCTGCTGCTGGGGGCAGGCGGGGCGGCGCGCGCCATTGCCGCAAGCCTGCTGGACCGGGGGGTGGATGTTGTCGTGGCCAACCGCACCCGCGCACGGGCGGATGCACTGGCGGCACAGCTTGCGGGCATTACCGTCATTGACTGGGTCGCAGCAGGAGAGATGCTGTCATCGTGCCAGTTTCTGGTCAACACCACGTCCATCGGCATGGAAGGAGGGGCGGACGCCACGCTTCCGCTGGATCTGGCGCGTGCGGATGCCGGGCTGGTTGTCTGTGACATCGTTTATGTGCCGCGCCAGACCGCGCTGCTCAGGCAGGCGGCGGAACGTGGGCTGCGTACCGTCGACGGGCTGGGCATGCTGATCCATCAGGCCGGGCTGGGGTTTGAAAAATGGTTTGGGGCGACACCGGATATCGGGCCGGAGGTCGAAGCCCTTCTGGATGCCGACCTGCACCGCACGCACGCGGACTGAACGGGGCCGCCATGCGCGTGCTGGGGCTGACAGGCGGGATCGGCATGGGCAAGTCCACGACGGCCGCCCTGCTGAAACGGGCGGGCATACGGGTGTTCGATGCCGACGCCACTGTTGCCGCCCTGCAGGCCCCGCATGGGGCGGCCCTGCCTGCCATCGGGCGGCTGGTGTCCGGTTCGGTGCATGATGGCGTGCTGGACCGCGCGGTATTGCGGCAGGCGGCGCTGTCCGATCCTGTGGTCATGCGTGGTCTGGAGGGAATTATCCACCCGCTGGTGCGCCGGGCGCGTCAGCGGTTTCTGGCGCGCGCCCGGCGCGATGGCTGCCGGTGGATCGTGCTGGATGTCCCGCTTCTGTTTGAAACCGGAACCGACCGGATATGCGACCGCGTGGTGGTGGTCAGCGCGCCCGCGGCCATACAGCGCCAGCGCGTGCTGCGGCGGGGGCGGATGACGCCGGCCCAGATCGATGCCGTCATCGCCCGGCAGATGCCCGATGCCGTAAGGCGGCGCCGGGCCGACGTGATTATTGAAACCGGCCTGTCGCGCCACGAAACGGTGCGGCAGGTCAGGCGTTTGCTGTATGCACTGCGCGAAGGAAGTCCCGCCGCATGGGCGGCAGCCGGGGGGAAGCGAGCATGAAACGTACCATCCTGTTTGATACGGAAACCACCGGCCTTGATCCGCTCAAGGGGGACCGGGTGATTGAAATCGCGGCCCTTGAACTGGTGGGTGACCTGCCCACGGGGCGCAGTTTCCATGTCCTGATTGACCCGGAACGCGACGTGCCGGAAGAAGCGTCGCGCGTGCATGGCTTCACGCGGGCGGATCTGGAAGGGAAGCCGAAATTCGCGGAAATCGCCCCGGATTTTCTGGAATTTGTCGGCACTGATCCCCTGATCGCGCATAATGCCCGCTTCGACTTTGGCTTCATGAACGCGGAACTGTCGCGCGCGCGCCTGCCGGAACTTGATATGGGGCGGATGGTCGATACGCTGGATATGGCGCGGGAGCGTTTCCCGGGCATGCCCAACAGTCTCGATGCCCTGTGCCGCCGCTTTTCCATCGACCTGTCGGAACGTACCACCCATAACGCGCTGCTCGACTGCAAACTGCTGGCGGCGGTCTATCTGGAACTGACCGGCGGCAGGCAGCGCGGATTCAGCCTGGCGGTGGATGATAATGGCGGCGGGGGGATCGCAACCTATACCTATGCGCGTCCCGCCGGGCATGTTCCGGTGCGCGTCAGGCCCGATCCGGTGGAACTTGAAGCCCATCAGGCGTTTGTCGGACATCTGTCGGACCCGCTGTGGCTCGCCTGAATGGGCGGTATGTAACAATGGGAGTGGTCCCGCCGGGACGTTTGGTCTAACCTGCCACGTATTATTCGTACCTGACGTATTGAAACAGGAAGAGAGCATTGGCCACGGACGAGATTGTCGATCCCACGATTGCCCCTTCCGACCAGTTCAGACGCTTCCTGTTTCATATCGGCATTCCGGTGGCCGGTGTGGTTTCGGTCATTGCCGTCATTGCTGGTGTGGGGTGGCATTCCTACCGGACTGTTCGCACTGGCGCATTGACCCTGACGCATGACCTGCTGGTCAGCCAGCAGGATTATGTCGCCAAGGAAGTCAGTTCCTTCCTCATGCCAGCCTCTGCCGGGGCGATCGTGGCGCGCGACATGCTTGAACATGGCGCGCCAGAGGTGGAGCAGAAGATCTTCACCGGCTACAGCAGCACCATGATGCGGAATGTTCCGCAGATCCAGTCCTTCTACATTGCCGACAGCGACGGCAATTTCAGCACGCTGGAACATGGGGAAAAGCAGGGCGAGACCGCGCTGACCACCCTGCATGGCGTCGGCACGCCCCAGGCCAGCTTCAGCCATGAACTGCGTGACGACAATGGCAAGCTGCTGAAACAGTGGCAGACCCCGGCGGGCACGTACGACCCCCGCGGGCATGGCTGGTTTGCCGATACGGTCAAGGCGGGACAGGAATTCTGGACCCGTCCCTATATGGTGGAGGTGACCAAGCAGGTCACCATTACGGCGGCGGTTCCGTACAAGGGCAGTAATGACAAGACGTATGTCTATGCCATCAACATGTCCCTCAATCATCTCAACAGTTTTCTCAATTCGCTGAAAATTGGTGAAAGCGGTACCGCGATCCTGCTTGATCAGGACGGGCATGTCGTCGCCGGCCACGGCATGCAGGAAACGCAGACCAAGGCGCATGGCGATCCGTCAAAGATGACGCTGGACCCGGGGAAATTCCCGGTCATGACCAAGGCGTTCGATGAATATCGCGTCCATGGTTATGGGGCCCGTACGGTCAAGGTAAAAGGCCGGCAGTATGTCACCATCACCGCCAACCTGCCGGTTGGCAAGGATAGCTGGGTTCTGCTGCTGGTCGCGCCCGAAGACGATTTTTCGCGCTTCGCCATGGCGGACGGGCGGCAGAACCTGCTGTTCTTCGTCCTGGTGGTGATCATGGCGCTGGGCTTCGGGCTGCTTCTGTTCCTGCAGGCGCGGCGCAGTGACCGCCTGCGCAACAGGATCCGTCAGAGCGAAGCCGTCGCCAATTACGAAAGCCACGCCCTGCAGTCGGTCGCGGCCTATCCTGACCTGTTCAATCCGGAGGACAACGCCCTTGTCCTGACCGAGACACTGGCCGACCAGTCCCATGCCCGCCGCGCCGCCATATGGCGTATCCTGCATGACGGGCATACGCTCATGTGCATTGATTCCTATGACAGGCAGCAGGACGTGCATTCCGGTGGCTTCGAAATGGCCACCACGGACCTGAAGAAGTTCTTTGATGCCGTTTCCCATGGTGATGCGCTGGTCGCAACCAATGCATCGACCGATGACCGAACGACAGCCTTCTACCGCGTGTACATGCGGGCCTTTGGCAGCAGTTCGCTGTTCTGCAACCCGATCCAGGGAAGTAGCGGTCCCGTAGGTGTCATTACGCTGGAAGACGCCCCCCGCGCGGAAATGGTCTCCCACTTCGTGGACATGATCGCAGGTGTCGCGGCGGCCCGTTTCTCCGCGCAGCATTATACGGCGGTGGCCGCCGCGCGAGAGGAACTGGAATCAGAGCCCGCCACAGGCGAAGAGGAACCCCAGGACCCCAGTCAGGGTTTCCTGCTGTCGCCCGGTGCGCTGTCCATTAACGGGCAGGCCGGCAGCGTGGACCTGACGAAGCTGGACGGGTTCTATCCCGCCGTCACCATCATGGTCATCAGCCTGTCTGACATGATCATGACGGCCCAGAATGATCCGGCCGCGAATATCAAGCTGATCGATACGATGGCCGGCACGCTGCAGGATATCGCCCACCAGTGCGGGCTGTATTCCATCCGCATGCTGGGGCACCGGGTCGTCTGCGTCGCGGGGTGTTCGCGCACGCCGGACAAGGGGGCGGTGTTCCGTATGGCGAATGCCGCGCTCATGATGCGTGAAAACGTGCTGGCCATGCTGTCGCAGGCCGATCTTGACCCGGTCTTCCGCATCGGCATTGACGTGGGGCCGGTATTCGGCGGCATGCTGGGCAAGAACCCACAGGCATTCAACCTGTGGGGCGATGCGATGGGCATGGCCGAGATGATGGCGCAGGGCGCGCCGGATGTCGGCACGATCCAGGTGTCGGAAAATGTCTATCAGCGCCTGCGTCAGTATTTCCTGTTCCGTGAACGTGGCCGGTTCTTCATTCCCGGCATGGGGCTGACACGGACCTATGTGCTGGCCGGACGGCGATGACCGATACGCCACCCCTAGCCCCTGATCACACGGCACCGCAGACGAACCCGTTTTCCGGCCCACAGCCGGACGATGCCGGTCGCTTTGTCCATCTGTTGCGGCGTTTCGCGCCGTGGCTTGCCGCCATCGGGCGCCTGACGCGCCATCAGATCCGGTTCACCCTGCTGGTGATCGGGGCCGGATGGGGCACCATCCGCGAAAGCCTGCGGCCCAATTCATGGCGCAGGCCGGTTATCTATGAATTCCGTGCATCACTGAGGCAGGTTGTCAGTGGCGGGTTCCTGAGCATCGTGGTCACCGCGACGCTGACGGGTCTCATGGTGGTGTCGCAGGCCGCGTACTGGCTGGGGTTTGCAGGCATGGCGCAGATGACGGGGTCTATCCTCGTATCCGTGCTGGTGCGTGAAATCTCGCCCATCCTTGTCGGTATCATCCTGATGGGGCGGAGTGGCATGCTGTCCCTGACGGAAATCGGCATGATGGTGCTGGGTGGGGAAGTACGTGCCCTGCAGGCGCGTGGTATCGACCCGTTTCTGGCGCTGGTCATGCCGCGTACGTTTGCCTTCACGCTGGGCGGCTTCACGCTGGGCATGATCTTCGCGGTCGTGTCGCTGCTGATGGGGTTTGTCATCGCGCATTCCACGGGGGCGATCACGACGTCAGTCTGGACGTTCTTTTTCAATGTCCTTGCGGCGATGACTACGTGGGATTACCTGATCATTCCGCTTAAATTCGTGCTGGTTGGCTTCTTCGTCGGGCTGGGGTCCTGCATTTCGGGGCTGACCGTCAGCAGTAATGATACGATGGCCACCATCATGCCACGCGGGTTCGCGCGCGGGATCATGCTGGTGCTGGTGGTCAACGTCCTCTTCATGCTGGATTTCTGACCATGACAGCCAACGCTCCCCTGCTGGAACTGCGTGATGCCGTCCCGTCATTCGAGGAAAGCGGCCTGATGCCCGCGCCCTATAACCTGCGTATCATGCCCGGTGAGTGCGCGGTGATCGACTGCCGTGATTTCGAACGCGCCGCCATGTTCGCGGACCTGTGCTCGGGCATGATTTCGCTGACGCAGGGCAGTATCAAGTTCATGGGGCTGGACTGGAGCACGCTGCGCGACCGGCAGCTGAACGCGCTGCGGGGGCGTATCGGCCGCATTTCACGCAGCAGCAGCTGGCTCAACCTGTTTGGCACGCATCTCAATATCATGCTGCCGCACCTGTACCATACAACGGACCCGTTTGATCGTGTGGTCCTGTCCGCCACGGAACTGGGGCACCGGTTTGGTTTTCCCGGCCTGCCCACCTCGACGCCTGACCGGCTGTCGGGGGCGGATCTGGCGCGGGCGGCATGTGTGCGGGCCTTTGTGGGGCGGCCGGACCTGCTGGTGCTGGAGGATATATCCGACACGCTTCCAGAGGAGAATATCCTGCCGTTCCTTGAAATGATGACCGCGGCGCGGGATCGCGGCTGTGGCGTGTTATGGTTCGTGCGGTCAGCAGCAGCGTGGCATGAATATCGCAAGGCGGTGAATATCCACATGCGCCTTCTTGATGAAGGTCTTTTTCCCATGCGGGTGGTGTAATGGTCCAGAAACAACAGTCAGACGGAATCCGGCAGCTTGTGCGTGTCCGTTACGCCGATGAATGGGTGGGGATACTTGTCCTTGTGTCCCTTGTCATCCTGCTTGGGGCGGTGATAGAAGCTGGCGTGCTGCGTGACTGGCTAACCCCTGCGGGCAAGCTGCGGATTGTGCTGCCTGAAAACGGGGTCAGTGGCCTGTCGGTCGGTGATGACCTGCAGGTGATGGGCATCCATGCCGGCACCGTGCGGCGCGTGCGGATCAACCCGGCGGGCGGCATGTACGCCATTGCCGAAATCGATCCCGACATCGAACCCTATATCCGCCGCGACAGCACGGCCATCATCCGCAAGCAGTTCGTCGTGGCCGGGGCCAGCTACATCGATATTTCACGCGGGACAGGGGACAAGCTGGACTGGAGCTATGCGGTGCTGAGCGCCACCAACGCCCCGAACCCGGCTGATACCATTACCCAGACCTTCAGTGACATCCGTGACCGTGTCATTCCGGTTCTGGATAATGCCCAGCATATGATGGCGACGCTGGACGCCACCATTACGGACATGCATGCGGGCAAGGGCTCCATCGGGCGTCTCATGACCAATGATGACCTGATCCGCCAGGCGGAACAGATGATCACCAGCCTGAACGCGACGGTCAGCCAGCTGACGCCGATTGAAAAACAGCTTGCCGGCGTCATGGACAAGGCCAGCGCCAGCATGACCAACGTGCAGAAGGCGACAGGTGATCTGAGCAACGCCTCCCCGGCCATTACCCAGAACCTGAAGGATGCCAGCCAGCAGTTGCCGGTGCTTCTGGTGCAGGCGCAGACGACCGCCAGCAGCCTGCAGAAGCTGGTCGATCAGATGCGTGGTCTGTGGATACTGGGCGGCAACGGCAACAAGACGGCGAAGCATGCCCATGCCCGTCTTCCGGCGCAGAAGGTGCAGCCATGAGAATGAAGAAGGAATACGCCACCCTCGGCCTTGCCCTGGCGCTGGCAGGATGTGGCGGGGGGCAGGCTGTCACTCAGCCGAGCGACACCACCCTGTCGCAGGACATGGATACAGCGAAGGATGCCGTGGGGCTTGAGCGTCTTGCCGTGGCGGAGCAGCAGTACCGTGCAGCCGGGCAGCGGGCCATTGCACGCGATGATGTGACGGCCATAGGTGATGCTGGCTACAACCTTGCGACGGTGCAGTTGGATGAAGGCAAGCCGCAGGATGCGCTGTCCACGGTAACCGCGACGCGTTCGGCCCTGGCGACGCGTGGCCAGACGGGCGATGATGCCGGTCTGGATCTGGTGCAGGCAGGCGCGCTGCACCGGCTGGGGCGGGAGACCGAAGCGGCTGCGGCTGCAGCACGCGCCGCAGGCGCGCAGGACACCGATATTGTCGAGAAAGCCCAGCTGATCCGGGGGCTGATTGCCGATGACAGCGGGGATCAGGCCACGCTGGCTTCTGTTGATGCCTATTTTGCCAACCTGACCGGAAAGCTGCCGGATGGCTGGACGGCGGACGCGAAGGAAATCGCCGCCCGTAACCTGCTGCTTACTGGTGGCAGCACGCAGACCGCGATGCAGGACGCGATGCAGGCGGCGACCATTCGCCAGACACAGGTGGATTACCGTGATATGGCCCGCGCCCTTGGCGTTGCCGGTCGTGCAGCGGCCAAGGCAGGAAATACGCAGGCTGCCGCACAGCTTTATACCCGCGCCAGCCAGAGCTCGCTGCAGGCGGGAGACAAGACGACAGCCGATCAATGGGCGAAACTGGCGGGCACCACCACTGCCGTTGATCCCTTTGCGCTACCTGCGACAGCAACGACGAAGAAAAAATAAAGGGTCACGCCGCGCATGTGCGGCCGACCCGGCTGTAACACTTTTCCGTATGATTCCATCCACAGGGTTCAGGACACATGGGCTGCGTCTTGACCCGTTCCGTATCCCGATCAATGCTGGGATATGGAACAGGAGCAGGTGAAAGGCGCGGGGTTGCCGATCCTGGAAACCCCACGCCTGTATTTACGGCCGCTGGGGGTGAAGGATGCCCCTGCGCTGCAGCAGACCTTTCCCCGGTGGGAAATCGTGAAGTATCTGTCCCGTCGCATTCCCTGGCCTTATGGCCCGGATGCGGCGCTGACCTACATACGGGATATTTCCCTGCCCGCCATGGTGCGTGGCGAACTGTGGGAATGGTCGATCCGGCCGCGTGAGGCCTCTGACACGCTGATTGGCGTGATCACCTTGATGAAAAGTGAAAAAAAACCGCAAGGGGATAACCGGGGGTTCTGGCTTGCGCCGGAATGGCAGGGACAGGGCCTGATGACCGAAGCGGTCGAGGCCGTGACCGATTACTGGTTCACCGTACTGGCGCAGCCAGTCCTGCGCACTGCCAAGGCCGAGGAAAACCGGGCCTCGAGCGCAATCTCACACAAGACGGGCATGCGGCTTGTCGAGCGGTTCCACCGTGATTTTCTGTGCGGCGATCAATTGCCAGCTGAGCGATGGGAAATAACTCGTGAGGAGTGGCTGGCCCGGAAAATCGCCTGAAGACTGTCTGACTGTGAATCTGATAAACGTTTTTGGTGACGTTTTTTTTTCAAAATGCCTCGGGAAACGGCACTTTTTTAAAAAAGTGCCATCCAGAAACTTTTATTATTTTTTATCAATTCTTTATTCGGAATTAGCCACTCAGTTTCCTTCCGCAGGGGGGCTGGTCCTTGCAGCAACCACACCCACTGAACGCCTGATCGGTGGTCGCCTGATACGACCACCATCGCGTTTTCAGTCCGCTGGTTGCAGGCGTGTATGGCGTGCCAGCAGTTTTGTGCTGGCACCGTTCAGGCCGATCAGCTGTACGTCCATGCCCTGCGCCTCCATCTTGCCAATCAGTTCTTCCAGCATGCCGGCAGCCGTCATGTCCCATATATGGGCATGCGTCAGGTCGATCGTGATGTGACGGGCCGTATCATGCAGGTCGAACGCATCGGCAAACCCGTCGGATGATGCGAAAAAGACCTGTCCGTTCACGATATAGGTGCGTCGCGTGCCGTCATCGGACAGCGTGCTGCTGACCGACAGCATGCTGGATACCTGAAAGGCAAAGAACAGTCCGTTCAGCAGCACGCCCACGGCCACCCCGGCGGCAAGGTCATGCGTGCCAACGACAACCGCCACCGTCGCCAGCATGATGACGCTGGTGGTGCGCGGGTGATGGACAAGGTCACGCAGCGAGGACCAGGAGAACGTACTGGCCGAAACCATGATCATGATGGCCACAAGGGCGGCCACCGGCACCTGTGCAACCCACGGACGCAGCACCACCATAAGCAGCAGCAGGAACGCGCCCGCAACAAAGGTGGACAGCCGCCCCCGTCCGCCATAGCGCAGGTTGCCCACTGTCTGTCCGATCATGCCGCAGCCCGCAATCCCGCCAAACAGGCCGACTGCGATATTGGCGACCCCCAGCCCCATGCATTCCTGTCGCTTGCTGCTGTGGGTTTCCGTCAGGTCGTCCACCACGCGCGCCGTCATCATGGATTCCAGCATGCCTACGCTGGCCATGGCCAGTGCGTAGGGGGCGATGATGTTCAGGGTATCCAGTGAGAACGGCACATCCGGCCAGACCAGATGCGGCAGACTGTCAGGCAGGCGGCCAAGGTCCGCCACCGTGTGCAGCGGCATGGGGCACAGGACCGATACCACGGTCAGCACCAAAATGCAGATCAGCGGCGACGGGATGGCCGAAAAAAGACGCGGCAGGGTATAGATGATCACCAGCCCCAGCGCGATCATGGCATAGGTATGCCATGTCACATGCAGCATGTGCGGGACCTGTGCTGAAAAGATCAGGATTGCCAGCGCATTGACGAATCCGGTCCGCACCGGGCGCGAGACATACCGCATCAGCACATGCAGGCGCAGGACGCCGAAGACGACCTGCAGCAGCCCACACAGCAGGGTCGCCGCCAGCAGGTACTGAACTCCGTGTCCACGCACCAGGGCTGCCGCCACCAGCGCCACGGACCCGGCTGCGCCCGAGATCATGCCCGGCCTGCCACCGGTAAAGGCAATGACCACGCTTATGACAAAGGACGCATAAAGCCCGACTGCGGGATCGACCCCGGCGACAAAGGAAAAAGCAATGACTTCGGGGATCAGCGCAAACGTGCCGACCATACCGGCCAGAGTGTCACGCGTAATGTTGCCGAACCATTCCTGACGGTAGCGGGCGAGTGCAGACATGAAAAAGACGGGGCCTTTCGGGGCAGAAGGATAATCAGGTATCGGAAATGGTCGTGTCCGCACGTCGCCACCAGCAGTGCGGGGCAGTGCGGGGCTGGGGCAAAACTGCCAGCGGGTCGCCACTGTAACGGACCGTGTTGGTGGGCGTTTCCTCGATTTCGATGCTGGCGCAGGTCAGCGCCCCGCCATCAGCCGCAAGGAAGGCGTTCAGTTTGGCCATGAGCAGACAGGCCAGCAGTTCGGTCGTGGGATCGCCGGGTGTGACCAGTATGCGCCGTGCACGCTGTGGCTCATTCCCGGCAAACCATGCAAGTAGCGGATCGTTTTCCGCCAGTTGCAGGGCATGATCGACATGGTTGTCAATAAAACCATGCCACACACCCTTCGCGCGCTGGAAGGGCATGACCATGTTGGCGTGGCCATCCAGCGCTGTGGGGTTCGTGGCGCGCAGGTGTGCACGGATATATTCATTATGGCCGTGGGGCAGGGCGCAGCGTTCGCTATCACCGGACAGCAGCCGGTGCGCCATGGAAAAGCGCCGGGTAAAAACCAGTTCAAACATGCTGGCGCGCCGCCATGAACTGCTCCCACCCCGCCTTGCGCAACTGGCAGGCGGGGCAGGTGCCGCAGCCATGTCCCCATGCATGCAGCGTGCCGCGCGTGCCAAGGTAGCAGCTGTGGCTTTCACGGTTGATCAGGCGGACAAGCGCATTACCGCCCAGCTGGCGGGCCAGTTCCCATGTCTGCGCCTTGTCGATCCACATAAGCGGCGTGTGCAGCACGTAATGGCTGTCCATACCCAGGTTGAGCGTGACCTGCAGGGATTTGATCGTGTCGTCGCGGCAGTCCGGGTAGCCGGAATAATCCGTCTCGCACACGCCGGTCACGATATGGCGGATATGGCGGCGCGCGGCCAGGGCTGCCGCAAATGTCAGGAAAATCAGGTTCCGGCCGGGCACGAATGTATTGGGCAGGCCGTTTTCATTCATCGTGATTTCGGCTTCGCGCGTCAGCGCCGTGTCCGAGACGGTGCCAAGGGCCGCAAGGTCGAGCGTATGGTCCGCGCCCAGGCGCTGCGCCCACTGGGCATTTTCTGTCGCCATTCCATCACGCAGCGCGTCACGGCATTCCAGTTCGACTGCATGGCGCTGTCCGTAATCGAACCCCAGCGTTTCCACCCGGCCAAAACGCGACAGCGCCCATGCCAGACAGGTGGCCGAATCCTGTCCACCGGAAAACAGCACCAGCGCCGCTTCGTTTTCAGGATGGGAAGGGGGAGGGGAAACGCTCATGTCAGGGGATCCCGATCAGCTTGTGGGTCTGCAATGACAGTCGCCATTGTGGATGGTGCATGCAGTATGTGACCGCATCATCAGTGTTCTGGGCACGGCGGGCGTTATCCATGGGCTGGAGCCAGAACTGCCGGAAATCAAGCCCGGCCACCTGATCGGGCATCAGGTCGGGCTGGGGAAAGACCAGCTTCAGTTCATGCCCGCGCGTCTGGACCAGTGGCGCGCCCGCTTTCGGACTGACGCATATCCAGTCGATACCATCGGGCGCGGGCAGGGTGCCGTTGGTCTCCACCGCAATTTCAAAGCCACGCGCATGAAGGGCCGCGATCAGCGCGTCATCCAGCTGCAACAGGGGTTCGCCGCCGGTAAAGACGACAAAGGCGGCATTTCTGTCCGGTGTCGGCCACTGCTGTGCAATGGCGTCAGCCAGATCGTCAGGACTGGCGAAACGGCCCCCACCGGCGCCATCCGTGCCAATAAAATCCGTATCACAGAACCGGCAGGTCGCCCGGTCGCGGTCGCGTTCCAGGCCGGACCACAGGTTGCAGCCTGTAAACCGGCAGAATACCGCCGTACGGCCCGCCTGCGCGCCCTCACCCTGCAGGGTGGGGAATATTTCCTTTACGGTATAGGACATGTTCCAGATTTCATACTGCACGCGGCCAGCAGCGGGCCGCGCGTGGGAACTGCCCCAGCCGGTCCCGCGCCCGGCTGCGTCGGGTTCAGCCCTGTCTGTGTGATGTATGCATGCCAAGGCGGTCCAGCAACTGCCGGTCGCGCAGGGCGGCGGGATTGGGGGTTGTCAGCAGGCGTTCGCCATAGAAAATGGAGTTGGCGCCAGCAAGGAAGCACAGCGTCTGGGCCTCATCGGTCATGTCCTCGCGGCCTGCGGCAAGACGCACGCGGCTGGCGGGCATGGTGATGCGGGCGGCGGCAATGGTGCGGACGAATTCGATCGGATCGACCGTTTCGTCCGACCTGTCCGCAAGCGGCGTGCCCTCCACCCGGACCAGCATGTTGATCGGCACGCTTTCGGGGTGGCGGGGCAGGCTGGCCAGCGCCGCGATCATGCCGGCGCGGTCCGTGCTGTCTTCTCCCATGCCGACAATGCCGCCACAGCAGACATTGATCCCGGCGTCGCGCACGTTTTCCAGTGTGTCCAGCCGGTCCTGAAAGGTGCGGGTGGAAATGATGTCGCCATAATATTCGGGCGAGGTGTCGATGTTGTGGTTGTAGTAATCCAGCCCCGCGGACTTCAGCTTATGTGCCTGCGTGTTGTCGAGCATGCCCAGCGTCACGCAGCTTTCCAGTCCCAGCGCCTTGACGCCCTCGACCATGGCGCACACGGTGTCCAGATCATGGTCCTTGGGGCTGCGCCACGCGGCCCCCATGCAGAAGCGCGCGGCCCCGGCAGCCTTGGCCGCACGGGCTTCCTTCAGCACTTCCTCCACCGCCATCAGGCGGCTGGCCTTGACGCCGCCATCTTCATGCATGGCGCTCTGCGGGCAGTAGGCACAGTCTTCGGGGCACCCGCCGGTCTTGATCGACAGCAGGGTGGAAATCTGCATTTCCGTGGGATCGAAGCGGGCGCGATGCACAGTCTGCGCCCGGTAGATCAGGTCCGGGAATGGCAGGGCCATAAGGGCCGCAACTTCATCACGCGTCCAGTCTGTCCTTATGGGGGGCAGGCTGGTGGCCCCGGCGTGCATGGACAGGGTGTCCGGGCTGCTCCCATCGGGCATCGGTCTGGATCCTCTGGTGGTCAGGTGGAAAACGCTTCCGGCTGTGCCATACAAAGCCGACGATGACCACACTTTTATTGTTATGGGGCCATCGCCGGAAGCTGGGGTCAGCCCAGCACGCGCGCCAGTGTCGTGCCCAGTTCGGCCGGGCTGGGGGCGACATGGATGCCCGCTTCACGCAGGGCCTCGATTTTGGCTCTGGCGGTTTCGTGGCCGCCGGTAATGACGGCGCCCGCATGGCCCATGCGGCGGCCCGGCGGTGCGGTGGCGCCTGCAATGAAGCCCACCACCGGCTTGCGCGTGCCGCTGGCACGGATCAGTTCGGCGCCATCAATTTCGGATGTGCCGCCGATTTCACCGATCATGACGATGGAATGCGTGTCCGGGTCCGCGATCATGCGTTCCAGCACATCGGTAAAGTCCATGCCCTTGACCGGGTCGCCACCAATGCCGACGCAGGTGCTCTGCCCCTGCCCGATGGCCGAGGTCTGCGCCACGGCTTCATAGGTCAGGGTGCCCGAGCGCGAGACGATGCCCACATGGCCCCGGCGGTGGATCGGACCGGGCATGATGCCGATCTTGCATTCATCGGGGGTGATGATGCCGGGACAGTTCGGACCGACCAGCAGGCTGTCGGAGCGGTCGAGGGCAGCACGCACGCGCACCATGTCCTGCACCGGAATGCCTTCGGTAATGCACACGATCAGCGGGATACCGGCGGCGATCGCCTCAAGGATCGCATCCGCCGCACCGGCGGGCGGCACGTAGATGACGGAGGCGTCGGCCCCTGTGGCCTCACGTGCCTGCGCCACGGTGTCGAATACCGGCAGGCCAAGGTGCAGGCTGCCGCCCTTGCCCGGCGTGACGCCGCCGACCATGCGGGTGCCATAGGCAATGGCCTGTTCGGTATGGAAGGTGCCCTGCGCGCCGGTAAAGCCCTGCGTGATCACCTTGGTGGACTGGTTGACAAGAATGGACATTCACTCAGGCTCCCGCATTACGGACGGCGGATACGATCTTGCGGGCGGCATCGCCCAGATCATCGGCGGGGATGATGGTCAGGCCGGATTCAGCCAGCAGCGCCTTGCCGCGTTCGACATTCGTGCCAGCCAGACGCACGACCAGCGGCACGTTCAGCCTGGTTTCGTGCGATGCGGCGATGATGGCCTCCGCAATCACGTCGCAGCGCATGATGCCGCCGAATATGTTGACCAGGATGCCACGCACCTTGGGGTCGCCAATCAGGATGCGGAAGGCTGCCGCCACCCGTTCCTTGGACGCGCCGCCACCGACATCAAGGAAGTTGGCGGGTTCCTCGCCTTCCATCTTGATGATGTCCATCGTCGCCATGGCCAGGCCCGCGCCGTTGACCATGCAGCCGATATTGCCGTCCAGCCCGACATAGGCCAGCCCGTATTCGGCGGCTTCACGCTCACGCGGGTCTTCTTCGTGCACGTCGCGCAGTTTTGCGATGTCCGGGTGGCGGAACAGCGCGTTCTCATCGAACGACATCTTGGCGTCCAGCGCCAGCAGGTCGCCCGTCCCGGTCACGACCAGCGGGTTGATTTCCACGATCGCGGCATCAAGCCCGGTAAAGGCGCTGTAGGCGGAACGCACGACGTTCTGGAACGCTCTGATCTCGCGACCTTTCAGGCCAAGGCGCACGGCCACGTCACGTGACTGGTAATCACACAGGCCCTTGGCCGGGTCGATATATTCCTTGAGGATACGTTCAGGCGTGCGGGCCGCCACGTCCTCGATCTCCATGCCGCCATCGGGGGAGGCAACAATGACGATCTGGCCCGTGCTGCGATCGACCAGCATGGAAAAATACAGTTCGCGCGCGATATCGCAGCCGGATTCGATATACAGCGTACGGACAAGGCGGCCCGCGGGGCCGGTCTGCTTGGTGACCAGCACTTCGCCCAGCATGGCCTGTGCCGCGTCAGTCACGTCGTCCGCGCTGCGGGCCAGGCGCACGCCGCCCTTGCCCCCGGGCTTGCCCGCGAAATGCCCGGCGCCGCGGCCACCGGCGTGGATCTGCGCCTTGACCACGGTAACGGGCGCGTTCAGGGCGCTGGCGGCGGCAGCAGCTTCCGCAACGGTGGTGGCGGCACGTCCTTCAGGCACGGGCATGCCGTAGGAGCGCAGAAGCGCCTTTGCCTGATATTCGTGAATATTCATTTGGCGACCCAATCTGTCGTTCTTATTGGCGGTGTCGGGCTACGCCCCTAGCACGATATGGCCCCGGAATGACAGGGGTGGGATGGATGCGGGATTGGCGTAATCATGAAACATGTGTCATGTCCTCTCCAGCAGTGGCACGCGCGGCGCGCCGTCATGGAGAAAATGCAGAAGACAGGTAGCGATGAAACACTGGCGCATTGAACAGATGAACTGGGACCGTTTCGATCCGCGACGTGTGGACCCTGACATTGTCCCCTTGGTCAAGGCCGCATCGGTCGTGGAACGGAATGGCCTGGATTATGCCTGTTACCTGAAAAATGTGTTCGCCGATGACCCCGATTTCAGCAGGGCGGCGGACAACTGGGCGCAGGAAGAAGTCCAGCATGGTGACGCGCTGGGCCGGTGGGCCATGCTGGCGGACCCGTCATGGGACTACATGGCGGCGTTTGACCGGTACCGGCAGTCCTACCGGCTGGATCTGGATGTCGATGCCTCCATCCGCGGGTCGCGCACGGGGGAACTGATCGCGCGCTGCATGGTGGAAACGGGCACATCGTCATTCTATACCGCACTGGCCGATGCGACGGACGAACCGGTGCTCAGGGCGATATGCCGCCAGATCGCGGCGGATGAATACCGCCATTTCAAGCTGTTCTATGACCACATGCACCGCTACCTGCAGCGCGAACACCTTGGGGTGTGGCAGCGCACGCGCATCGCGCTGGGGCGGGTGACGGAAAGCGAGGATGACGAACTGGCCTCTGCTTTCCATACCACCAATGAACCCAGCACCGTGCCCTATGACCACAAGCGCTGCATTGCCGCCTACATGTCGCGTGCGCTGCGGTTTTACCAGCCGCGCCATGCCGTGCGGGTGACGGGTATGATCCTCAAGACCATCGGCTGGACGCCGCACGGGCGGCTGCATGCGCTGATCGCGCGGGCGGTGTATCGCCTGCTCATGATGCGCCAGCGCAAATTTGCGCGGGTCATGGCCGTAGCCTGAGCGCATCCCACACGACAGACAGGAATGAAGACAGACATAATGAAGGTTCGGGACATGAAGACGGGGTATCTTGCCCTTCTGGCGGCAGGCTGCCTGCTTGTGGCGGGCACGGCGCGGGCCGACGCACCCGCCGCCCCCGATGCGGCGGGGACGGATACCCCGCCCGAAGCCCAGATCAGCGACGCCGCCCATGCCGAGCGGCTGATCGCATCCCAGGTCGGGCTGCTGCACTTCACGGCCCCCACGTTCCATCCGGGCACGGTGCGGCATATCGTCATGTTCCGTTTCCTGCCCACCATTACCGACGCCCAGCGCGCGGAGGTCGTGCGCCGCTTCATGGCGCTGCGCCAGATTTCCCGGCGCAGCGATGGCAGCCCGGTCGTCACTTCCATCGAGACGGGCGCGCAGATGAGTGGCGAGGGTCTGGATGAAGGGCTTCAGCAGGCCTTCGTGGTCACATTCCGTTCGGAAGGCGACCGCAATTATTATGTCGGTCGTCCCGTCGTGACCGATCCGGCCTATTTCGATCCCGCGCACGAAGCCTTCAAGAAATTCGCGGCCCCCTTCATCGTCAGCACCCTCGTGTTCGATTATGCCCTTCCTTCCGGGCATCCCCAGCCCAAGGCCCCGGTCCGGACCGGTCGCCTGCGCGTGCCCCTGCAGCAGGGCTGACACGCCGGGCGCATTCCCATTAATGGAGTAAGATTACATGACAACCGTGACCCTGGGTCATCTGGACAACACCCTGCAGCAGGCATCGGCGGCGGCGGTGGCGCGCGTGCTGGAAGCCTACGAACTTGAAATCGAATACGTCGTGGCCACCCGTGACGACATGGTGGAACACATGCGCCGTGGCGATGTGGACCTGTTCGTGTCCGCATGGCTGCCCGATGTGGATGCGGCCTTTCTTGCCCCCGACCTGGGCATGGAGGCGTTTGGCCAGCTCTACCGTCCCGCCTTTGGCTGGTGCGTGCCTGAAGCCGCGGCGACCGGCATCGCGTCGGTGGCCCAGCTGGCGGGTGAGGGCTGCCCCATCGGCCGTGAGATCGTGACCCCGGAATCCATCCTTGACCGCGTGCGTCAGGTCGTCGCCGCCTACAACCTGACGGAAGCGGGATACACCATCGCCAGCCGTCCCGACGCGGAAGCCTGTGACCACGCGGCCCATGTCCTTGCCGGTGGCCTGCCTGAAATCATCCCGACCTGGCAGCCGTCCTTCCTGCATTACGGGCAGCGCCTTGTGCAGCTGGATGATCCGAAGGGGGCATTCGGGGCCGAACAGGACGCCCGTATCCTGCTGCGTTCCGCCATCAAGGGGGACATGGATCAGGATCTGCTGGATGAACTGGATGAACTGACGCTGGGCAACAAGGTGGTCAGCGCGCTGGATCACGCCATGCGCTTTGACGGCATGAGTGCCGATGACGCGGCCGAGGCATGGCAGCGCGGCAAGCTGCTGCCGCGCTGAGGCCCCGCCATGAGCCAGCATGAAACCGACGCCCTGCCCGCCCATGATGCACGTGACGCAGGCCTTCAGGCCCAGTACGAGCAGTATCCCTATCCCGCCCGCGACCCGCGTGAGGAAAAGAGCCGCCTGCTGATCGGCAGTCCCAGCCACCTGCGCGAAATCGATTACTGGGTGTTCGGGGCGACCCGACCGCAATCACTGCCGCTGCGGGTGCTGGTGGCCGGGTGCGGCACGGGGGACGGGGCCATCATGCTGGCCACCCACATGGCGCGCGCGGGACGGGCGGGGGAGGTGCTGTGCCTTGACCGTTCCACCGTTGCGCTGGAAACGGCGCGGGCGCGGGCACAGGTGCGTGGTCTGGAAAACATGCGCTTCGTGCGCGGTGACCTGACCTGCCTTGCTTCGGTGGCGCCCGGACCGTTCGACTATATCGACTGCTGTGGCGTGCTGCATCACCTGCCGGACCCGGATGCCGGGCTTGCGGCGCTGGAGGGCGTGCTGGCCCCCGGTGGGGGGATGGGCCTCATGGTCTATGCCCCGTACGGGCGCACGGGCGTGTACATGCTGCAGGACGCGCTGGAGCGGCTGGCCCCGGTGGGGGATGCGCCGGGGCAGCGGCTGGACGTGGCGCGCCGTGTCATGCGGCACCTGCCCGCCACGGCATGGCTGCGGCAGAATGGCAATTTTGGCGATCACCTGACCGGGGGGGATGCGGGGCTGTATGACCTGCTGCTCAACCCGCGTGACCGGGCGTATGACATCACGGCCTTCCACGGCCTGCTGGACCGCGCGGGGCTGGCTGCCACATGCCTGATGGAACCGGCCCGTTACGATCCCGCCCTGCTGCTGCCCGACCCGCGCCTGCGCGACCGGATCGCAGCCCTTCCCGAACGCGTACGTCAGGCCGTGGCGGAGGACGTGGCGGGCAACATGGCCACCCATGTCGCCTATGTCCGCCGCGCGGACGAACCCGTGACCCGCGCCGACGCCATGGCGCCGGATGCGGTGCCCATCATGCGTGAAATCCCGGGCGTCGAGCTCGCCCGCATGATCGGCGGCAATGATCGGTTGCCCTTCGCTTTTGGTACGTTGCAGGTCGCAATCGCCGTGCCGCCGCAGACACGCGGCATCCTGCCCCTGATTGATGGGGAGCGCACGGTGGGCGAAATCGGTGCGATCATGGAAACGCGTGGCCTGTCCGCCAGCCGGTTTGCAAAGGTCTGGGAACAGGTCTTCACCACGCTGGAATCACTGAACCGGGTGCTGCTGCGCGCGCCAGGCTGACCATGGCGGGCCATACGCTGCCGGTCATCATATTCGGCGCGAGGCTGAAACCTGATGGCACGCCCACGCGTACGTTGCGACTGCGGGTGGCGGCGGCGCGCGCCTTTGGCGCGCGGCAGGGCAGGGTGGTGTACGTGCCCACGGGAGGGCCCTCACAGCCCTCGGGGCGGAGGGAGGCAGCCGTCATGGCCGATATGCTGCACGCTGCCGGCGTCCCGCCCGATGACGTGATGGTGGAGGATACGGCACCGGATACGCTGGCCTCGGTCATCCGGTGTTCGACGCTGTTGCGGCGGCGGGGATATGCGGGGCCGGTGGCCGTGGCCAGCAGCGCCTACCACCTGCCGCGCTGCCTGCTGCTCATGCGCATGATGGGTTGGCGGGTGGTGCGTGTGCCCCCGCCCCTGGTGCCTGCGGCCCGTGGGGTGGGCAGGCGGTGGTTCTGGCGCCTGCGCGAAGGGGCGGCGCTGCCGTGGGATGCGCTGCTGCTGGCCTGTCACCGGCTGCGCGCATGGCGGGATGGTGATTGACACTGCCTGCCGCAACCCGCATCACGCGGATGAACCGAAAAACAATATGAGTGTGGATGGAAGTCATGCCTGTGCAAGCCTTTGTTTTCCCCGGTCAGGGAAGTCAGTCTGTTGGAATGGGACGCGATCTGGCCGAGGCATTCGCCCCTGCGCGGGAAGTGTTCCAGGAAGTGGATGACGCGCTGGGACAGCATCTCTCGAAGCTCATGTTCGATGGCCCGATGGAGGACCTGACCCGCACCGACAATGCCCAGCCCGCGCTCATGGCGGTCTCGCTTGCCGTCCTGCGGGTGCTGGAGCGTGAGGGAGGCGTGGATCTCAAACGTGACGTGGCGCTGGTTGCCGGTCATTCGCTGGGCGAATATTCGGCCCTTGCGGCGGCGGGCGCGCTGGGCGTTGCCCAGACGGCTCGCCTGCTGCGTCTGCGCGGCAACGCCATGCAGAAGGCCGTACCGCCGGGTGTGGGGGGCATGGCGGCCCTGATCGGTGTGGGCATGGATATGGAACGTGCCACCAGCCTGTGCGCAGAAGCCGCGATCTTTACCGATGACGCGGGCAGGACCCATACGCAGGTACTTGAGGTCGCCAACGACAATGGCGGTGGCCAGGTGGTCGTGGCGGGGGAAATGGCGGCAATTGACCGCGTGATCGTGCTGGCCAGGGCGCAGGGCGTCAAGCGCGCGCTCAAGCTGCCGGTGTCCGCCCCGTTCCACTGTTCGATGATGGCCCCCGCTGCAGAGGAAATGCGCGTGGCCCTTGCCGACACGGACATAAAGGCCCCGCTCGTGCCCGTGGTGGCGAACGTGACGGCGGCCAAGGTCACGGACCCGGCCACGATCCGCGACCTGCTGGTGCGTCAGGTGACCGGCACCGTGCGCTGGCGTGAAAGCGTGGATGCGATGGTGGCCATGGGCATCGACAGCTTTGTCGAAATCGGGTCGGGCAAAGTACTGTCGGGTCTGGTGAAGCGGATCAATGGCGATGTGGCCACCCGTCCGGTCGGGACCCCGGCCGATATCGAGGCCTATCTGGCCGCGCGCTGAAAGAGGCGTCTGTCCCACGGCCCCGGCCGTGGGATCGTGTTTTGTTGATGGATACCGAAGGGAACGGACAGGTCATGTTCAGGCTGGACGGAAAGGTTGCTCTGGTTACCGGGGCATCGGGTGGAATCGGGCGCGAGATCGCGCGTGCGCTGCATGCGCAGGGCGCAGTCGTGGTGCTGTCGGGCACCCGGCAGGCGGTGCTGGAAGACGTGGCGGCGGCCATCGGCGCGGAAGGTGGCGCGGAGCGGCTGCATGTGTGCCCCGCCGACCTGTCGGACGCGGCCGCTGCCGATGCGCTGGTGGCCAGTGCTGAGGACAAGGCCGGCGCGCCACTGGCCATTCTGGTCAACAATGCGGGGCTGACACGCGACACGCTTGCGATTCGGATGAAGGATGACGACTGGAACCGCGTGCTGGATGTTGACCTGGCCGCCCCCTTCCGCCTGTGTCGCGCGGCGCTGAAGGGCATGCTGCGCCGTAGGGCGGGGCGGATCGTCAACATTGCCTCGGTCGTAGGGGTGACGGGCAATGCGGGGCAGGCCAATTATGCCGCCGCCAAGGCCGGGATGATCGGCATGGGCAAGTCGCTGGCGCAGGAAGCGGGCGCGCGCGGCGTGACCGTCAATACCGTGGCGCCGGGCTTCGTGCAGACCGCCATGACCGATGTGCTGCCTGATGCGCAGAAGGAAAAGCTGGTGGGTTCCATCCCGCTGGGGCGCATGGGCCAGCCTGACGACATTGCCCCGGCCGTGGTTTACCTTGCGTCAGACGAGGCCGGGTGGATCACCGGGGCCACGATCCACGTCAACGGCGGCATGGCGATGGTCTGACAGATGTGATATTTTGCTGGACAGCAGGCCGGAAGTGACAAAAAAGATAGTCCTGACAGCCGCGCTGTCCCCTTAATTGCGGGGCAGGCAGACAGGAAATGCATTCGCCGCCTTGGCGATCGCATCAAAACCGTGCTAATCGCCCGCAGCTTCGTCCGAAGCGGGCTGGTGTGCAACACTGGTTTGCAGGGACGTTACACGACGAACACGTTTCGAACCGCCCGTTTCTTTCAGGGGCAGACAGGAAGCAGAGACAGATGAGCGAAATCGCCGATAAGGTTAAGAAGATCGTAGTCGAGCACCTTGGTGTGGACGAAAGCAAGGTCACCCCCGACGCCTCTTTCATTGATGATCTGGGCGCCGACAGCCTGGACACGGTTGAACTGGTCATGGCGTTCGAGGAAGCGTTCAGCGTCGAGATCCCCGAAGACGCAGCCGAAAAGATCACGACCGTGAAGGACGCGATCGACTACATCGAGAAGCAGAAAGCTGCCTGATCGGTCTGTTTCCGATCATAGTTACACGAATTCAGTCAGGTATCGTTACTTTCAGGAGCAGGACGGGTTGATGCAGTCTACCGGATTAACGTCTGGACAGCGGCGCGTTGTCGTAACCGGTATGGGCATTGTCAGCCCTCTCGGACTGGGTGTGGAGCGGAACTGGTCACGCCTTGTGGCCGGGGAAAACGGCTTTGGCCGCATTTCTTCGTTCGACGCGTCCGACCTGCCGGCACAGGTTGCGGGTGAAGTGCCCGCAGGGCCAACGGAAAGTGGCGGCCTGACCCTTTCGGACTGGATACCGGTCAAGGACCAGAAAAAGATGGATCGTTTCATCCATCTTGGTCTTGTCGCCGCGACCGAGGCGGTCGAGGATTCGGGCTGGAAGCCGGAATCGGAAGAAGACCGCTGCCGCACCGGCGTCATGATTGGCGCGGGTATCGGTGGTCTCCAGACCATTTACGAGGCATCCGTGACGGTGAAGGAAGGACGGGCGCGTCGCCTGTCGCCTTTCTTCATTCCGTCCGCCCTGATCAATCTGGTCTCGGGGCATGTCTCCATCAAATACGGATTCAAGGGACCGAACCATTCGGTTGTTACGGCCTGCGCCACGGGCGTGCATGCCATTGGCGACGCTGCCCGCATGATCATGCTGGGTGATGCGGATGTCATGGTTGCCGGTGGCGCCGAAGCCGCCGTGTGCCCTCTGGGCATTGCGGGATTCTGCTCCGCCAAGGCGCTGTCCACCCATTTCAACGACACCCCGGAAAAGGCATCCCGTCCGTGGGACCGTGACCGCGACGGTTTCGTAATGGGTGAAGGCGCCGGTATCGTGGTGCTGGAAGAATACGAACACGCCAGGGCCCGTGGCGCCAAGATCTATGCCGAGGTCATCGGTTACGGCATGTCAGGTGATGCGCACCACATCACGGCCCCGGCAGCAGGGCATGAAGGTGCCTTCCGCGCCATGCAGAACGCCATGCGCAGCGCAGGCCTGACGCCTGCTGATATCCAGTATGTCAACGCCCATGGCACATCGACCATGGCCGATGACCTGGAACTTGATGCGGTTGAGCGCCTGTTCGGTGATGACGCGCGCAATCTGGCCATGTCGTCCACCAAATCCGCCACGGGGCACCTTCTGGGTGCGGCTGGCGCTGTGGAAGCGATCTATTCCATCCTGGCCATTCGCGACAATGTCGCGCCGCCAACGCTCAATCTGGATAATCCGTCGCGTGAAAGCGTGATCGACCGGATTGCGCATACGGCACAGGAACGCAGGATCGATACGATCCTGTCCAACAGTTTCGGGTTTGGCGGAACCAATGCCAGCGTAATCCTGCGCGGCGTGTGAAACCGGGGCGCCTGCAAGGCGCCCTTTTCATTTCAGGAACATCTCAGGGGTAAGGAGAGGGCGTGCGCAGGGTTCTGGCTGCACTTGGACTGGCGTTTCTGGTGCTGGTCGTGTCTGCTCTGGGTATCGCCTTCGTCGGGATGCGACAGTATGAAGCCCCCGGTCCCCTGACTGAACAGCGCACGGTCGTCATTCCGCACGGGGGCACGGAACAGGTCCTGCTGACATTGCAGCAGGCGGGTGTTCTGGATCCCGGAATGCTGACCCGGAACGTGTTTGAAACCGCAACCGCCCTGACCCGCGTGGATGGGGCATTCCATGCCGCCGAACTGGTTTTTCCTGCCCATGCATCCATACAGCAGGCATTGTTCGTGCTGCGCCATGGCAGGCCGGTGGTGCACAGGCTGACGGTACCCGAAGGCCTGTCCGCGATCCAGATCGCAAACCTGCTGGAACATGCACCGTATATGGATGGCAGCTTTCCGTTTCCTGCCGAAGGGTCGGTCATGCCGCTGACCTATGATTATGAATGGGGCATGCCGCGCGCGCAGATGCTGGCCCGCATGCAGCATGCCATGGATCATGCGCTGGATCAGGCATGGGAGGGGCGGGACGTGGACCCCACCATCATGAACCGCCATGACCTGCTGGTTCTGGCATCCATGATCGAACGGGAGACAGGAAACCCGGCGGAACGACCAATGGTGGCGCGCGTATTCCTGAACCGTCTGCATCAGGGCATGAAACTGCAATCCGATCCGACCGTGGTGTATGGGCTGAATCAGGGGGCCGGGCCGTTGGGTCATGCCCTGACACATGCCGACCTTGCACAGCCTACGGCCTATAACACGTATGTGATTACGGGACTGCCGCCGGGACCGATCTGTTCACCGGGGCTGGCTGCACTGCAGGCAGCAGCCCACCCGGCTCCCGGTGAACAGCTGTATTTTGTAGCGAATGGCCATGGTGGCCACGATTTCGCGGCGACGCTGGGGGATCATAACCGCAACGTATCCGCATATCGGGCCGGCAGGCATCTGCAGGCGGCTCCCCCCCGGTAAAGGGGGGGGCGGCCTGTTGCGATCCGTTACTGGGGCGGCAGGCTCTGGCTGCTGACCGATCCGGACGGGGCCGTGGCAACAGGCTGTGTCTGGGTGGTGGTTGTATTTGTGGTGGTGGTCTGGCCGCTGCTCTTGTCCGGGCGGCTCTGGGCCGTGGTCAGGACTTCACTCAGGGCGGAGCGCAGCGGGTCTGCACCGGAATTGTTGACACGCATGGAGATCACAATGTCTTCCGGCCCGACAATCTGGTTGTAATAGGCCCGGTTGGCGGCACTGTTGACCCGCATCTTGGACCCGCCCAGTGCGGCACCTGCGAACAGGCCCTTGGATTTCTGCACGCCGCGGATGGACGTGTTATGTTCACCCGCCGTGCCAGTTTCCAGCCCCGACCCGGAGGATGCGAAGGACGTGCCGACATCCGCGCTCAGCTTCATCTGGCTGTCCAGCAGGGACTGCACGCCATCATCAGTCATGACGAACAGCATGACCTCGACATCCTGCATGCCCAGCTGGAGACCGAAATTGGCCGAGGACATGCGATAGAACGCCGGATCGGACCATGACCCATGGGCATCACGCGTCAGGAAAACACAGCCGCCGCCGCCGCCGCCAAAGGCGATCGACATACGGAAGACGGACGGGCAGACAATGACCCCGCGCGCTTCGGCCAGGTAACGGGTCACCTTGCTGCCTGCGGTTGCGGTGGAAAACATGTCGCGAACGGTCAGGGTGGCGCGGTCCACCAGGCTCTGTTCTTCTTCCATGCTGGCGGCCATGGCCGTGTGCAGCGGTATCATCAGGGCCAGGGTGGCGAGTGATGTCCTGATGAGATGAAACTTGTGCAAACCCATGCTCCCTTTCCGATTCGTAACGGCAGATCCACCAAAACGGCCCGTGCCTTGGAGTGGTCCGTTTTCATGGCTGAATCATGGTCCATAAGGCAAGCCCGTGTGGCGCGATACAGCCATATATTGCGGTTATTTAAGGGAGACCCCGACCGCGTCCGACAGCGCATCGGCAATGCCCGGCGCGGCGGCGAGGATACAGACGCCCCCCGTCAGTCCACCGTCACGCAGGAAGGGCGATACACGCGCCCCTGCTTCATCCAGTAGCACGAGGGCCGCGGCCACATCCCACAGGTTGATGCAGATTTCCAGATACCCGTCCTGACGCCCGCAGGCGACTTCCGCCAGGGCAATGGCACCGGACCCGCCCGAACGCGGCATGGCGCCAAGGTTCAGGATCGCGTCGATTTTCTGCTGGAATACGCCGGGGGGCACGCGGTTGCTCCATCCCATCTCGATCAGGGAGGATGTGGTGTCGGTAACCGGGGAGGCATGGATGCGCTGACCATTGAGGAACGCGCCATGCCCGCGCACTGCCGTATAGGTTTCGCCCAGCATGGGGGCTTCGATAATACCGGCAACAGGTGTGTCGCCATCCATCAGGCCAAGCGAGATGCACCACCGGTTGCGGCCACGCGCGTAATTGGATGTGCCATCAATCGGGTCCACCACCCAGCGCAGGCTGCCGGTGCGGGTGCGCCCCTCCTCCTCGCCCTGGAAGCCGTCTTCGGGGAACAGCATGCCGATTCGTTCGGATATGAAGGCTTCCACCGCGCCGTCGGTTTCCGTCAGCCAGTCCTGCGCGCTTTTCTGCGTGCCCTTGGGGCCGCCGGGGGCGGGACGCATTTTCATGGCGAGGTCTGCAGCATCGCGCACGACCGAACGGGCGGCTTCAAAACGGGTCAGAATGGCCTGTGTCATCGGTTCACCTTACTTTCAGGGTCTGAAAATCCTAGTCCACGCGTAACGCCGTTTTCACCGCGTGTTCCACCTGGGGCATTTCCATCCTGCCTAACCGTTCAGCGGCCTGCATGGCAAACTGTAACGTAAGCTGCTTTCGTCGCGCCGGGGCCAGCATGGCAAGCGGGGAGGGGCGGATGATGGCACAGTCAACGCATGCGGCCATCCCGTCCACGCCGTGATCCGTTGCCGCCATGATCAGGCCAGTGGCCTGTGGCAGGACGGTCTGGGGAAAGTCCTGGTTGACGGCAAAATATATCTGGTCGCACCACGGCACGTAATCCTGCCATTTCTGGTCGGCACGGAAATCGGGCAGGCCGGATTTGATCTCGATACAGATGAAATGGCCTTTGGGCGTCAGGGCCATGATATCGGCGCGCCTGCGGTCCGGCAGGGTGAATTCATGCAATATCGCCCAGCCATGCAGCCTGCACATCCGGCTTGCGCCGGTGCGGATGGCGGACTGGACCTGTGGCGCAGGCGGGCGGGACATGGGATGCCCGAACGGGTCAGGCAGCGGGGGTGGCGGATAGCAGCCGGGTCACCAGCTCCAGGTCGGCAGGTTTATCCACATCGACTGCGGCACGCCCGTCCGGCAGGGGAATCATGGCGACCCGCGCATGCGACAGTTGCCCGATGCGTCGGCAGACATCTGCGCGCGTCAGGCGCCTCAGGATGAACCGCAGCAGGATTCCCGCCCCCAGGGTGCGCGCCATCCTGAACGGGTGCTTGCGGTCGGCTTCCAGTTTCTGCCACAGCCGGATCACGCCACAGGCGGCAGGCGTGCGGAACAGGAACATGTTGCAGCCCGAAAATGCGCCATCCGCCAGCCGGATCATGGTGCGTCTGGTACCCGGCACATCGCGCAGGATATCCGGCTCCATCGCGATACCGGCGGCGACGTCACAGCCGCTGTCCTGCGCCCCCTGCACGAAGGCACGGACCCAGTCGGGCTGCAGCAGGGCATGGTCGGCGGTGGTGACCAGCAGCGGGGTACCCAGTGTGTCCAGCGCCCGCATGACACTGGCGCTGGGGCCTGCTGCGGGGGGGATGAAGGTCACATTGTCCGGCACAGCGCCGGACAGCACCTCAGGCCGTTCGATACAGACGGCAATCCTGCCGATGCCCGCCACTGCCTGCAGGGCCGTAATGACCCGACTGATCATGGGAACGCCGCATACCGGCAGCATGGCCTTGTGGGAAATCCCTGCCGCCTGCGCCATGGGGTCGGGGCGCCCCGGTCGGCTGCCTGCCAGTATGAGAACATTCAGCCCCATCTGCGCGTTCACGCCGCGTTACGGGTGGTGTTTGCGCCATCAGGCCGGTCGCGGGGGGGGGAACCGGTTTCCTCCATCACCCACGGATACTGCTTGGCCTCTTTTACGTCATAACCAAGATTGAACACCGTCGGGCTGCGGGGGCAGCCACGGGCATCAGTATAATAGCTGCGGAACAGGCGGTCCGCCACAAAGCTGGTAATGCCGTAATTGCCATTTTCGTTATGAAAATGATGCAGCACGTGGCGCTGCTTCATCCGCTGGATCCAGCTCATGCGCGGCTTGTAGTTCAGGTGCTGGATGCAGTGGAAGAATTCATAGATGCACGTAATGGTCAGTCCCGCGCCAAAGGCCGCCGACGCCCCTGCCGCGCCGCCAATGGCGTAACCGATGGGAATGGTGACGATGGCAATCGTGGGAATGGTGTTCAGCGGGGAACCGAACAGCACGTCAAGCAGGTGGGGATCCTGGTGATGATCGAAGTGGATGCGCTTCCACAGCGTGGCGCTCCATTTCATGCGATAGAGAAACCGTCCGTGCAGGATGAAGCGATGAATGGCGTACCACACCAGCGGGTAGACCAGTATGACGGACACGATGCTGATCGCAACCGGTGCCAGCGAGGTGAAATTATAGACCATCAACGCATAACTGGCGATTGCCAGCGCAAAATACAGCAGGATGGTGGGATAGGTCAGGTAGGCAATCCAGAGCTGACGCAGGTTCATCTTGCCCAGGTCGAAACTGCGTCCTGTTCGGATGGAACTGTTTTTGAGGGTATTCGTAATCATCGCTCTTCGATCCTCAGTAGCACGGTGATGACGCCAAGGATGAAAATCAGGATCCCGACGAATATCGCCATAAGCGAGGGCAATGTTCCCGCATTTCCCAGTGCGCGCAATAGCCCCTGAAATACGATAAATAGCAGGCCCGCGCCCAGACACCAGATTGGCAGCCAACTGCGCGTTCCGGCCCGCGGTGGGATATAGACCACCGGCACGGCCAGTAACAGCATTACCGTGAACGTCACGGGTAACATGATGCGTCCCAGTATTTCCGTCAGGAAAAAGGACGGGGACTGGCTGGAAGGCAGCGCGCCACGCTGTTCCTCCAGCATTGTGTTGATGGACTGTGTATAGCTGACCGTCAACTGGATGAGGTATTCTGGCGTCAGGGACGCAGGCCAGTCCAGACGTATGCTCTGCCCGGGCGGGGTGTCCAGCAGGTCCACGCGCGTGGGACTGACCACGCTGAGGACACGGGTCGGCGTGCCATACCAGCGACCATGGATATAATGCACGTCCGCCAGCGTCGTGACTTTCTGCAGCAGGTTGCGGTGATCGCGGTGATAGACGGTCACCTGCTTCATCATTGCGCCGCCAGCACTGAGAAAGTTTATGTTTATCAGGTCATTATGAGCCCTGATCCAGTAGTTGCGCCAGTCATTCGGCGCATTGGGGGACGTGGCGTTCCACCATTGCGCCAGGGCCTGTTCCGTTCTGGGGGTGATCTGGTCATCGACAATGCCGCACAGCACGCCCAGGGCGATGACGGTAGGCAGCAGCAGCTTGATCAGTCCCGGCGTGGACAGGCCGGCCGCGCGCATGATCGAGATCTCGTTCGAGGTGGTCAGTTGCAGCAGCGTCAGCAGTGTGCCGATCAGCACGGCAATGGGCATGGCGTTGCCAAACAGCAGCGGCATGTGCATCACCGCGTAGTAAAGCACCCCCGTCAGGCCAAGGTGGCGGTGCATGATTTCCGTCACCTGCTCCAGCAGCGCGAGGATTTCCATAAGCGCCACCACGATGATGGTGGTTGTCATCACCTTGGACAGCAGTTCACGCGACAGATAGCCCAGCAGGACCGTGCCGCTGGCCAGGCGTAGCCGGAATTTCATGCTCCGGCTTCCGTAATGCGGCGCGGCAGTCCATCGGCCGACAGTTCGCGCGGCGGCAGGGCGGGACCACGGGTCAGCAGGATACGGATGCCACCGGCCTGATGGATCAGCATGCAGATACAGATCACGGCGAACGCCAGCGTGGGCAGCCAGATCACCAGCAGCGGGGACGTATGCATGTTGGCGACAAAACTCATCCCCATCTGCAGCGTATGGTCAAAGCCGACCAGCGTGATCGCGGCGATGGCCAGGCCGGGGTTGCCCTTCTGTCGCTTGCGCACACCGGCCAGCGCACAGGCAAGGATGGGGATGAACGGGATCGCCGCCGTACGGGCCAGACGGAAATGCAGTTCGGCAATCATGTAGGAATGGCTGATGGTCGGGTTGCCGTGCCGTATGCCGTAATACAGTTCCGGCACGGTCAGTTCGCGTTCAGTTTCTCCCCGGCGGCGATAGGCTTCGTCATCCAGCTTGGCTTCAGGGGAAATGAGGCGGGTGGTGCGCGTGAATTCCGTAATGGAGGGAGATTTGTCGGCGCTATCCGTCACGATCGTGCCATCGACCAGGTCAAGGCGTATCTTCGAGCCATCCGCAGGGATATAGATATACCCTTTCTGTGCAGAAATAAGACGGACATGCGCCTTGTCCGTCTGGTCACGGATAAAGACATTCCACATGCGTGATCCGGCGTGATCGACCGTTTCAGCGGTCAGCAGGATATTGTCCGATTCCGCGAACATCTTGGACTGCAGGTGCGGTGTCCAGCCCGCATGGCTGGCGAAATAGAAGGCCGAGCGGTAATCGTAACGCGCGTATGGCTGTATGAATCCATACAGCGAAAAGGCCAGAAGGCCGAATATGGCCCCCGTCAGGACAAAAGGCTGGCATATGCGGAAGATCGAGACCCCGCCCGCGGTCAGCGCGTCGATTTCGTGGTTGGCGCTCATGCGCCGGATTACGGAAAAGACGCTGACGCACATGGCGGCAGGCAGTGCCAGGCCCAGATAATGGGGCACGAGATCGCTGAGTAGCGCGACGAAGGTTTTCATCGAACTGCCATTGGCCGCCAGCAGGTCGAACAGGACCAGCAGCCGCTCCAGCAGCAGGGCCGCCATGACCACGCCCAGCGCAATGGCAAAGGGCGGCACGACCTGGCGCAGCAGGTAGCGGTCCATTGTGTTGGGACTGAGTTTCCCCACAATCCGATGTGGCAAGGACATGCGACTCATGCAGGCGTGCTTACACCGGAACCACACTGTGATGGAGAGGGCAGGTCAAAAATAGTTTCCTGCCCCGTGCCTGTCGTCGCATCCGCCATGAAGAAACGACGCACGACATGCAGGGTATAACCCGCGTCATGCGGGGTGATCGAAATACGGTTCCACCCCGCCGCGCGCAGCGGGTTACACGCACGTGCGGAAGCCGATGCGATCCCGACGACCGGCACCGGTCCCATGCGACCGGGAAGGGAGGACAGGGTGGATGTATGGGTATGGCCGTGCAGGATCATCTCCGCACCTTCATCTGCGATGCAGGCGTCAAAATCCTGTATATCCGTCAGGGCTTTACGGCGTATGGCCAGTCCCGATACCGGCGGATGATGGATCATGATGATGCGGCACAGCCCCTGTCTGCCAGTGTCGCGCAGGATATTGCGCAGCCGGGCTGCCTGCCGTGCGCCAACGGTTCCGGTCGCCATGAACCATGGTGTAGGCACTGCCGAACTGACCCCGATCAGCGCCACGTTTCCTACCCGCCGGACGAAGGGAAATGGCAGGGGCCCCATCCACGGCTGCCACAATCCCACGGTCTGGGGCCATCTGTCATACACAAGGGTGTCATGATTCCCCGGAATGACTGTGCATGGTGCAGGCATCTGCTCCAGCCAGCGCAGTGCCTGCCTGCATTCTCCCGGCAGGCCCATATTGGTCAGGTCGCCCGTTACGGCGATCATGTTGACCGGACAGGTCGCGATATCCGCCATGACCCTGGCCAGGATTTCCGGGCGATGGAGATGGCGGCGGCGGCCTTTCCACGAAAAATAGCTGAACATGCGCTTGTTGAGTCGTTCCCCCACACGGGGCGGCACCATTTCGGTGGGCAGGTGGGGGTCGGACAAATGCGCGATGGTGATGGTGTTCAAGCTGACCTCTTTCCTTGCCTCATGCCTGCCGGTAACGCTGTCGGCATGTGTTATGGCTGCGTGCGCGGGAGGGCGCTCCATCTTTTCGTGCCTTGCAATAGAAGGCAGATGGTTGCTTATGGCCTGTAAGTCAAATTTCAGACAGGGATGGAATGATCAGTGACCGGACGATTTGCGCTTGTTTATAACCCGCGCAGCCGGCGGAACATGGGCGACAGGAGCTTATACGCCCAGACAGCCCGTGATCTGCTGGGAGAAAACTTCGTTGATCCGGCTGACCGTTCCCGTCTGGATGCCAATATTGCGGAATTCGCGTCACGCGGGACCGATTGCATTGTCATAGATGGAGGGGACGGGACCGTCAGTGACGTCCTGACCGCCATACACCGGCATTATCCATCGGACAGGCTGCCTGCCCTGGCTATCCTGCCATCCGGCAATACCAACCTGATTGCGGGGGATGTCGGTTTCGGGCTGCGGGGCATCAGGGCGCTGGAACACCTGCAGCGGCTTGATGCGTCGGGCCTGTTGCGTCGGAACGTGCGCCGGCGCTGCGGGCTGGTTGTGGAATGGCCGGAACCCGATGGTCGCGCGCCCGTCGTGGGCATGTTCCATGGGGCGGCCGCGTTTACGCGCGGCATCGAACTGGCCCACCAGCCAGCCATCCTGAACAATTATTCACATGAAATGGCGGTCGTCGTCTCGTTCCTGTCATCGGTAGCGCATCTGCTGACGCGGCGGTCCCGGCAGGAATGGATGCGCGGCAACGCGCTTGTCATGCGGGCCGGGGCGCGCATTCAGCGTCAGGGCAACTGCTTCCTGTTCCTGTCAACGACGCTCCAGCATCTGCCCCACGGCATATGGCCGTTCTGGACCGCGCCTGGCGCGCGTGATGACGTCATCAACTTCCTTCATGTCGCAGGCCAGCCGTCGCGACTGGCGGCGGCGGCATGGGCGCTGCTGCGGGGGCGACACCCGGCATGGCTGCGACAGAATCCAGATTATTGCAGCGGGTGTGAAGACCGTATTGAAATGCTGCTGGAATCCGATTTCGTGCTGGATGGGGAGGTGTTCTCACCCGGTCCCGCTGGCCGGATCGTGCTGTCCGCGACTGCCCCGATAGATTTTATTCACGCGTAAGGAAGGGTGACCATGCCCCAGTCCAGTCCTTCAGACCGTACTGCCGCAGCCGGTCGGGTCGCCCGCCTGCTGGCCCATGATCTGGTTCAGCCGGTCGCCCCCTTTGTGAGCGGGTTTGTGACGCGCCTGCTGGGCGGGACGCAGCCACTGGGCGTGATTTTTTATGGTTCCACCCTGCGCACGCCAGACCCGGAAGGCATTCTGGATTTCTATGTGATTGTTGAACGGCTGGAAGACTGGACTGCTGGTACGCTGTCGCGTGAAGCCAACCGTATCCTGCCGCCCAATGTGGAATATCACGAAATTACGATTGAGGGACGCATCATCCGGGCCAAGGTGGCGATCCTGTCGATTGCACAGTTCCGGCGCATGACAGGGCGCGCCACGCTGGATACGACGGTCTGGGCACGCTTCTGCCAGCCCGTGCGACTGGTATGGGTAAGGGGGCCGGAGGCGGCGGATGCCATTCTGGCCTGCATCATCCGTGCGGTGGCACAGGCCGGGCGTTGGGCTGCGGTACTTGGTCCTGCGCACGGGACGGCGGATAAATACTGGCTGGCCCTGTTTGCGCATACCTATGGCGCGGAACTGCGTGTCGAGAACGGACGCAGGCCGAAGAGCCTGCTGCAGGGGCAGGAGACGCGGTACAGGACCCTGTTACCCGATATATGGCGGGCCGATGGCCTGCCCTTTACATGCACGGGGGATGAACTGTCGCCCAGGCTGACACCAGAACTGCGTCAGACCATGCGTAAAGGCTGGTGGCTGCGCGGCCGCCTGGGCCGTGTGCTGAATGTCAGCCGCCTGTTCAAGGCCGCCTTCACGTTTGAAGGCGGGGCACGCTATATCGCGTGGAAGATCAGGCGCCATTCCGGGATTGAACTGCCACTGGGGCCGTTTTCGGAACGGCATCCGCTTATCTGCCTGCCGTATCTGTTATGGAAGCTACGGCAGGCAGGTTTTTTCAGGCGGCGCGATTGATACCCATCTCGCCCGCCACTACGGCGAAGATCTCGACCGCCCTGTCTATCTGCTCCGGCGTGTGCGTCGCCATGACGGACGTCCGCAGCAGCGGATGCTGGTCAGGCGTTGCGGGCGGCAGGCTGAGGTTGACGTAAACCCCCAGATCCAGCAGTCGGTTCCAGAATGCAACCGCAACCGCCACATCATCCAGAATGACGGACACGACAGGGCTGGCCTGGGGGCCGGTGCGCAGCCCGGCAGCCTGCAGTCCGGCATGAAGCCTGCGGGCGTTATCCATAAGCCGCACACGCAATTCGGGCCTGTTCTCCAGTTCCGTCAGTGCTGCCATGGTCGCAGCGATGACTTCTGGCGGCAGGGACGCCGTGAACATGTAGGGACGCGAACACAGCCGGATCAGGTCCAGCCCGTCATGATTGGACACACAGTAACCGCCAACCGTGCCAAGGCTTTTTGAGAAGGTGCCGACAACGAAATCGACATCATCCTCCACCCCGTCGGCTTCCGCCACGCCACGGCCATGTTCGCCCATTACACCAACGGAATGCGCTTCATCCGCCAGCAGCCACGCACCGGTTTCCCGCTTGACGGCCGCGAATTCCGCCATGGGCACGACATCGCCCATCATGGAATAGATGCCTTCAACCACGATCAGCTTCGATCCCGGCGTTCCTTCAAGGCGGCGCAGGCGTTTATGCAGGTCATCGGCGTCGTTATGACGGAAGCGGATGACCTGTGCATGGCCAAGGCGGCTGCCATCGTAAATGCTGGCATGACTGTCGGCATCGAGCAGGAGGTAGTCGTCCTTGCCCGCAAGCGCGGAAATCGTGCCCAGATTGGCCTGGTACCCGGTGGAAAACACCATGCAGTGCCGGCGGCGGAAGAAGGCGCACAGCCGTTCCTCCAGCTGACGGTGCAGCCCCTGCGTGCCGTTGGCGATGCGCGAACCGGTCGTGCCGACACCATACGCCCTGACAGCGTCCACTGCGGCTTCGATCGCGGCGGGGGACTGGCTCAGCCCGAGATAGTTGTTTGTACCGAACAGAAGCGTCTCACGTCCTTCGATCAGCCCGACCGTGGAGGAAATGGGCTTTTCGATCACGACGTTGAAAGGATTGCGTCCGCCGCCAGCCGTCACGGCCGACAGGGCGGACGCGAGACCTTCATATTTCGAGAAAATTGACATGGTGTATCAGGATGCCTGCTTGAGAGAGACGATGCAGGCCGCCAGATCATCAATCGTGCGGATATCCGCCAGCCGGTCAAGCGGCACGGAAACGTCGAGGGTGTCCTCGATTTCCATGACAAAATTCATGACGGCCAGTGAATCAAAGGCCAGATCTTCAACGATCTTGCTGCTGCCATTGATATCACGGGGAACCTTGGGGTTCGCCAGCAGCGTCTTCACGATCAGCGCGGAGACGCTCGCTACCGTTTCACTCATTCCTACATCCTTATGGCATGTCCTGCCTGCTTACAGGCAGGGGATCAGCATGAATGGCCTGCCCCACGATCCATGACCGGGGGAGCGGGGACTGCAATCGGTCCCCTGATCGGAAGTCTTATGATCGAAAAACAGGTTTTTGGCCAGTCCTGCTTTACAGTCTTGCCCGACCGGGCGGGAGCCGTGCGGCTCCGCTCCATCAGGCCACGGAAACCGATGATGTTTCCAGCGGCTGGAACGCACCCGACAGCAGCATGGCCTTCGCGCGCGCGCGCGTCAGCTTGCCCGAGGACGTCTGCGGCAGCGTATGGGGCGGCACCAGAATGACGGAGACATCCACCCCGTGCTGCCGGCGGAACAGGCTGGCTGTTTCGGTTTTAAGTGTTTCACGCGCTTCTGGGGAGGAGGCGCGGCACTGGACCAGTGCTACGATTTTTTCGCCTTCATCCTCATCAACCGAAAAAACAGCGACATCGCGGCTGCGCAGGCTGCTGATTTCGGTCTCGGCAGACCATTCCAGATCCTGCGGCCAGATATTGCGGCCGTTGATGATGATCAGGTCCTTGGCGCGGCCGGTTATGACAACCTGCCCATCCAGCATATATCCCAGATCGCCGGTATTCAGCCAGCCATTGGCATCCACCACGCGGGCGGTTTCCTGCGGGCGGCGGAAATATCCCTGCATCAGGCTGGGACCGCGTACGAATACGGCCCCGATCTGGCGGTCATGCAGCACGTTGCCCTGCGGGTCGCGTACTTCCAGTTCATGGCGCGGCAGGACTTCACCGCAGATGACAAAGGTGCGCAGGGCGCGTGTGGGATCATTGGAAGGAATGGCTTCCCCCCGCGTTTCAAGCGCGCGCAGGTCGATCGTATCCGTCCGGATGCCCGAACCCAGCGGCGCGAAACTGATGGCCAGCGTGGCTTCAGCCATGCCGTAGCTGGCGGTAAATGCGCCGCTGTCAAACCCGACCGATGCAAAGCGCTGGGCAAAATCCTCAAGGATATGATAGCGGATCATGTCACCGCCAATACCCGCCACGCGCCATGATGACAGGTCAAGCTCGATCGAGGTGGCGCGACGTGCGCACAGTTCATAGCCAAAGGACGGGCTGTAGGAAATTGTGCCACGATTACGGCTGATCAGGTCCAGCCAGACATGCGGGCGCCGCGCGAATTCGCGGGTGGGCAGCATGTCGACGCTCAGCTGGCAAGTCATGGGGGTCAGGAAAAACCCCACCAGACCCATGTCGTGATAAAGCGGAAGCCATGAGACGCAGCGGTCGCCCGTTTCACGGACTTTCAGGCCGTTCAGGGCGATGGCATGGGCATTTGCCATGCCGGAACGCTGGGTGACCGCGATTCCCATGGGGAAACGGGTGCTGCCCGAGGAAAACTGCAGATAGGACAGGTCATCAGGCTGGACCGCCGGCAGCGTTTCGACCGTAATGGGCGTTTCCAGCAGTTCAGCTGGCGTGCCGGAGAATTTCAGATCCAGCCCGGCGGTGATTTCATCCGTCCATGATGAAATGATGGAGGCGATGACCACGGCGGAGGCCGCAGCCCCTTCGATCATTCCACGCAGCGTACCCACATAACCTTCACGCCCGCCAAATGCGACAGGTAACGGCAGGGGGGCAGGAACAAGGCCCGCATACTGGCAGCCAAAGAAAATACGGGCGAAATCCCCATCGCTTTCGGCGACGATGGCGACACGGTCACCCGGCTCCAGACCCAGGGACAGCAGGCGCCTGCCGGTCTCGATCGCCTGCGCGCGCAACGTGCTGTACGGCAGCGTTTCGAGCAGTACGCCCTTGCCAGAGTAAATATTGAAACCGCTCTTGCCCTGTGCGGCATAATCCAGCGCTGCCGGGAACGTCGGAAAATCGCCGTAACGACGCGGCAAACCAGAATCGGAGGGGGTCGGGAGGCTTATCATTTCCGGTAATGTGACTTCCACAGACGTAACTTGAAACGGCGAATGGGCGGTGTTCAACCAATTACCCTCAAAAAGTCAATAATCGATTTCGCGCCTTTGGCCGCCGTATCTTCCGGAGCCGCAAACCCGAACGTATCGCGTATATACTCTTTTTGTCGATCAAGGAAATTTGCATGCGTGAGGAAGGCCCTGTCAAGGGTGGGGGCGAAGTCATCCATGCCTGCAACAACAGGGCCAAGGGTCCAGTTTTCATAATTCGGGTCGCCACGCCATTGTACCCGATGTGCATTCAGAAAGACGCAGGGGCGCGGTTTTGTCAGGAATTCGCTGACCTGGCTGCTGACATCTCCAAGATACAGGTCTGCTGCCAGCGTATAGCTCATATCCACGCTGCGGTCGCTGCCTGGATCAATGATCATATGCGGGTACATCCCATATCGCGCCAGTATGTCATCACTTTTGAGGCGATGGGTATCAAATAAACGGTAATGCGGCGCGAAGATCAGGTTGTATTTTTTCTGTTGGGCAAAATGATCAAGAATTGCCGTGCCAAACCGGTGCCATGATGACAGACGCGGACTAAAATGGGGATTGTAGAGAATGGTCGGGCGGATATTGGGGAATAATGGCGAACCATGGGCGTGCAGTCGACGCACCATGTCGAATTTTGCATATATTCCAGTGGCATAATGGCCGGGGCGTAAAACGCCAGCCCGGTTCAGTCGTTCCTCTATCTTGTGTCCCGCCATAAGAATGAAATCGAACTGCCGCGTATCATGGGTGAATCCAATGGCCCGGTCACCTGCACCGTGACGGGTCCAGATCAGGCGGGGGGAAGAGACGCCCATTTTGCGTAAATACAGCGATGTACGTTCCGGTACGACAATCGCCTGAAATCTGTTGAAATAATTTCTGTTCAGCAAAAGGACTGCCATTTTACCCAGAGGGGTCTGTCCGTGCTGTCTGATATGGTGCCGGAGCCACCGGGGCATCTGCAAAATATCGAAGATGACCGAAGATTCGGGGTACAATTTGCAAAGAGCGCGGATACGGGAGTCGCGTTCCGGGGTCAGGCTGGCAATATGAACCTTAATTTCCGGATAAAGCCGCGCCATTTCCAATGCGATTGGAAGTGAATGGAATTCCTGATGCGGCTGGGCAATATAGGGAAACAGGATATGAAGCATTTGCGGTTGGCCTGGTGATCCTTGGTAGACCGTGCCATGGGAAAATATCTCATCAGAATTTACAATAAATTTAAGGAAATAACACTGTGATATATTGTATATGAATCCTGTATATTCATGAACCCGTCTTGGGATTATCTCATGTTCTTTTGAAATACATGGGTAATGAAGAAGGGGGGATGGCTCCCTCCTGTATGGCCTGTTCCCTTGGGCGGATTGAAACGCCCAGCGTGCCGACACATGCGTAGGGGGGCGGGACCTGCCGACGTATTTCGGGTATTGGAACTCGGTTTTCCCGCGCTACAGTGACTGGGCGAAAGCCGGTGTTTTCCAGAAAATTTTTGAGGTCGTCTCTGATGATCCCAACATGGAATATGCGATGATTGACGGCACGGCGGTGCGGGTTCATCTCCATGGTCAGGACGCAAAAGATGAGGGCGGAAAACAGGCGATAGGACGCAGCTTCACGCCGATCCCCGGCCAGCATTACAGCGGCGATTTCATCCAGGAGAGGCCCTGCTTCAGTAATGTTGGCCCTTTGCCCGGGTGTCAGGGAAAGAGCTACGGTCTTGCCCGCAGCATCGATAACGGTGTGGATTTTCGTGGTCAGTCCGACACGGGACCGTCCGATGGCCTGATCTGTGGTCCTTTTTAACGGGCGTCCGCACTATGACTGGTGAGCACGAACAATCGTGCTGTCGATACATTATGTAGCCATTGGCGTGATCGGCGGCCTGATGCCGGAAAATCCATTCGATACGGTTATCCGCAGTCGTGCCTTCGACATGACCGTCACGATCAGGGAGAAAATCCTTTATCCGCTCCCGCTGGCTGTCACTCAGGTCATGCCGTCGCATCCACGTCTCTCCCCGTTCCAAAAACACGGATCAGACGGAAGTGCAGGCATCATGCACATCATACGCTAACTGGCGACACGCCCAGACTGCCGACGGAGACTGGCGGAGGTGGTATCGGAGGACAGGTTAATCCTTATGTCATGGTATCCGGTGACCTGTCCTGACTGTCACGATAATGATCGTGCCTCGAACAGCGACGAAAATCGTATCTGAACATTTTGACCATATATGCCGACTGATTCCGGCGATCGGGACTGTTTATGAGGAAAGGAGGG
>NZ_BANF01000137.1 GCF_000964425.1 Komagataeibacter intermedius TF2
ACGCTCAATGCCCGCACGGCAATGGACAGCGGGATCACGGCAAGTGTCGCCAGCACCGTAAACAGATGCGGCGTGATCTCAAGAATTTCAAAGCCGATCAGCATGAACAGCAGGACATTCAGCACCTCGTCAATGAGTGTCCAAGCGGTATCGAGTTCCTTCCGGGATGCCTCATCGAAAACGGAATGGCTATAGCTTGTTCCAAAGCACAGTCCCGCCACGACGACGGCAATCGCACCCGACATGCCAAGCTGGTTGGCAATGCTGAAGGTTCCGGTCGCCAGAGCGAGCGACGTCAGCAGATCGATATGCGGATCTCGCTGCCTCTTGAGCACACGGAGTGCGATCCATCCGGTCAGTGCGCCCAATAGACCGCCACCGATGGCCTCTCTGCAAAAACTCAGAGCAATCTCGGAGGCGGTCACTTCCTGACTGTCTCCGGTCGCCAGCCCGATCGTGACACCGAAAATGACAACGCCGACGCCGTCATTGAACAGACTCTCTCCTGCAAAAACGGCCTGAAGCGGTCCGGGCAGTCCGAGACGTTTCAGCATTCCGACGACCGAAACCGGGTCGGTTGGTGCGAGAATGGCGCCAAGGACGATGCACCATGCAAAAGGAATGGCGTGGCCCAACAGAGGGAAGACATACCATGCCGCGATCGTCAGAAAGGCAACCGCTAGGACGGTCCCCAGAATAGAGAGCGCAGCTACGGACGCAAGCTTTGTGCGCAGATGTCCGACGTTTACCTGCGTGGCCCCGGCAAACAGAAGCAGGGACAGCGCGCCATTCAGAAGGGCCATGGGGAGATTGATCGCTCCGAGCACAGACCGTGGGAGAGCCTGAAGGTCATAAGCCGGTATCAACGGATTCAGAATCATGATCAGCAGGGAAGCCAGCAATGAGAAGACCAGCACGCCAATCGTCACAGGAAGGCGAAACGTGTGGTGATTGAGAATGCTAAACCCTGCCGAGAGCGTCAGAAGCAGGGCGAGGAGGCTGATGGT
>NZ_BANF01000136.1 GCF_000964425.1 Komagataeibacter intermedius TF2
ACCAGATCGCGCTGCCCCCGCACCTTCACCCGCAGGACGCAGAAGCCGTTCTCGGCGTTGTGGAACGTCACCCGCTCCACGAGGCCAGCCAGCGCTTCCGTGGGCGAAGAGTCGATGGCGCGCCCGCTCATCCGACCTGCCGGAAGAACGGCACTCCCGTATCGTTCATGACTCGCCCTCCCCTTCCGTGATGCCGCCGTAAGCCAGTATTTGTACGACGCGCCACTATCCGGGACTACCCATAACTACGATTCCGCACTCTGGAGCACGCGCATGCACGCCTTCTCGTATTACCGTTTTCCATTGAAGTAACAGTCATCTGTCCGGATCGTGTGTCTGTTTTCCTTGCCTTACGGTCGGAAGAGAGCGACGATGACGGACAGACCCAGCCAGTCCATTGCCACGGCGTATCGGCCGCCCGAGCCCGAGTTGCGGCTCGTCCTGCGCCCCAATGCCCCCGACCCGCGTCTTGTGGCGCTGGTCCGCCTCATGGCCCGTCGTGCGGCACGGGACTGGTTCCGGTCGCAGCAACAGGAGCAGCGCCGCCGCTCCGGACCGTAAGGGATACCCCGTCATGAAGGTCGCGCTCTACGCCCGCTATTCCTCCGACAACCAGCGCGACGCCTCGATCGCCGACCAGCTTCGGGTCTGCCGCACCCACGCGGAGAAGCAGGGCTGGAGCATCGTCGAGGAGTATACCGACCACGCCATCTCGGGTGCCTCCCTGATGCGGCCCGGCATCCAGGCGCTGATCGCGGATGCACAGCGCGGACGGTTCCAGATCGTGCTGGCCGAAGCGATGGACCGTTTGTCCCGAGACCAGGAGGACATCGCCGGCGTCTTCAAGCGCATGAACTATGCTGGCGTGCGGATCGTCACTCTCTCCGAGGGCGAGGTGTCGCATCTGCATGTCGGCCTCAAGGGCACGATGAACGCCCTGTTTCTGAAAGACCTGGCCGAGAAGACGCATCGCGGCCTGCGAGGCCGGGTCGAACAGGGCAAGTCCGGCGGCGGCAATGCCTACGGCTATGACGTGGTGCGCAAGCTCGACGCCAACGGCGAGCCGATCCGGGGCGACCGCACCATCAATCCAGCGGAAGCCGACGTGGTCCGTCGCATCTTCCGCGACTTCGCAGCCGGACTGGGACCACGCGCGATCGCCTTCCGCCTCAATGGGATCACGACACGAAAGTGTATTTTACGTACGCTTGGAGTGA
>NZ_BANF01000135.1 GCF_000964425.1 Komagataeibacter intermedius TF2
CAAGAACTCTGGATATGCATCAATCTAATCACAGAATGCTCTAAGATTTTTTAAATCAACTACAGCTATAATAAATCCGTTATTCACCCGAATTTCCAGAGTACCGGACCAAAGCATTACATAAAGAACCTGTCCCTGCACAGCGGGCAGGGAATTAGGAAAATATTCATGCATTTTAAATGCATTAAATAAGATGAAAAAAACGGCGGAAAACCGTTATGACAAACCGGCTTTACCCTGCCGGCCTGCATACCAGACGCCGCACAGTCCCAGCACAATAGCCAGCAGCAGCGGCACCAGACGCCCGTACTGTCCGAAAACGGTCAGCGGCAGGGCGTCGGGCACGGCATGAACCAGCACACCCTGACGGTCCCAGCCCAGTCGCGCCAGCTCATGTCCCCGCCCGTCAAATACGGCCGAGATCCCGGTATTGGCGGCACGGGCAACAGGCAGCCCTTCCTCCACCGCACGGATACGCACGGCGGCAAGATGCTGGCGGGGTCCGGCGCTATTGCCGTACCAGGCATCATTGGTACTGTTCATAAGCCAGCCGGGCCGGTCATGAGGGTCTGCCACCTGACCTGAAAAAATCACTTCGTAACAGATCAGCGGTCCCACCGGGGCAATACCGGGCAGATGCCACGTCCGCACACCGGGACCGGGGGTCATGCCCTCACCCGGCACGACATGGAAGGGCAGGAAAGCGGGCTGATATTCCCCGAAGGGAACCAGATGCGCCTTGTCATACACCATGGTCCCCGCGCCGTCGGGCGGCATCAGGGCTACCATACTGTTGCGCCAGTGGTGATCATCCTCCAGCCAGCGCACGCTGCCAATAATACCCGCCGCAGCCCCCTGCCCTGCCCGCATGATCATGGGGCGTGCGATATCATCTTCCAGCAGCAGGCCAGGAAATGCCGATTCCGGCCATGCGAACACAACGGGGCGCGTGCCCGCCGCCTGCTGCAGGCCCTGCGCCACCCCCTGATGGGTCAGGGCGAGGTAACGGCGGAAAATCGCCACGTCCGAATTGCCCGCAATCTTGTCCGTCTCGGGCACGTTGCCCTGCACCAGCACGACTTCGGGATTATGGAGATAAGTGTCATGAATGCTGCTGAAGCGTGCCGCGCCACAGCCAACCCATGCCACCATAAGCGCAAGGCAGGCCCACCGGCCCACACGACCATATAACGGGGCCAGCGCCACGATACAGGTCAGCAGGGTCAGTCCGTCCACCCCGATCCATGCGGCAGGCTGGATCATGATATCACCTGCAAGACCGGGGAATTCCCACACACTGCCCGGCGGGTTCCATGGAAAGCCGCTGAACACGTATACCCGCGCCATATCCGTCACTGTCCACAGGGCGGACAGGACCAGCAGGCGGCCCGTGCCACGCGGCACAAGACGGCTCAGCCCGGCAGAGAGCGCACTGAGCGGGGCAAGAATGACCGCGCAGCCGGGCGATGCCAGCGGCACCAGCCACCAGAAATCATCCGCGCGCAGCAGGATGGCATACATGAGCCAGTACAGGCCGATGGTATGAAACCCCATCGCGAACATGAAGCCACGCCGCGCGGCCCCACGCCAGTCGGCCGCATGATCAATCGCCAGCGCCAGCAGGCAGAAGGCAACCGGCAGGACCACCACCGCATGCAACGGTGGAAACGCAAGGGCATACACGCCGCCCGCCAGCAGCATGGCCAGATCGGCCCGCCACCCGTGCAGGCGCGCAAGCTTCATATACAGCGTGTACAGGAACCTCATGGAGTACTGCGACCCGCTCCCCCGTGGATTGCGGGGTCAGTCCAGCGCGTCACGCAGGCGACGTTCGTAATGGCGGTAATACTTGTCAGCCAGCAGTTCGCTCTTGACCAGTACCGCGACATCGGTGGTGTTGAACTGTTCATCGATCACGGCGCCATCGCCCACATACCCGCCCAGCCGCAGGTAGCCCTTTATCAGGGGTGGCAGGCGCGCAAGCGACCGCCGGTGATCCAGCACCTGCGGGTCCGCGCGCAGCATTTCCACCCTGCGTTCAGGCAGGGCGCGCACCCGCAGCGCGGGCGGGGCAAGGTGATTGTGGTAAAGGTAGGTCAGTTCATCCGACAGCGCATCGGGGTCGGTGCCCGGCAGGCTGGCACAACCGAACAGCACATCAATCCGGTGCAGGAAAATGTAGGACGCAATGCCGCGCCACAACAGCTGCATGGCCGCGCGACCGCGATAGTTCATATCCACGCACGACCGGCCCACTTCCAGAAGGCGACCGGGAAATTCGGTCAGGGGCGAAATGTCGTATTCGCTGGAGGTATAGAACTTGCCCAGCTTTCTGGCAGCATCCCCCTGCATCAGCCGGTAGGTGCCGACCACGCCCCTGGCGCCCGATGAAATGGCATGGTCGATCACCAGAAGGTGATCGGCATATTCATCGAATTCGTCAATATCCCGCTTCAGGCGCTCGGTACGGGAATCGGGTCTGGCCCCCATTTCCTCATAGAACACCCGGTACCGCAGCGCCTGGGCGGCGTCGCGTTCCTCGTCCGTCGTGGCGATCCGGACGCCAAGGTTCCCCCCCCGCAATTCAGGAAAACCGTTGCGTTCCAGGTCCAGGGTAGAAAGGGACTGTATGGTTTTCTCGATACTCAAGGCCGTGACCTGCCTTTCCGCTGCGTTTGCGCCATCTGGCCCGTCTGTTCTTCTGCCACGTCGGGCAGCCTGCGCGCAAACAGTTCCAGTCGGTGCGAGACCAGTTCGAACCCGAGTTCGGCCGTAATCCTGCGCAACAGCTCGGCATGGTCGGCATGGGTAAATTCCACCACCTGCCCGCTTTCCACATCGATCAGATGGTAGTGGTCGCCTTCTTCCGTCGCTTCGTAACGGGCGCGGCCACCGCCAAAGTCATGACGTTCGAGAATGCCGTTTTCTTCCAGCAGGCGCACGGTGCGGTACACAGTAGCAACCGAAATACGCCCGTCCAGCCGGGAGGCGCGCCGATACAGTTCCTCTACATCCGGGTGGTCATGGGCTTCAGACAGGACGCGCGCGATCACCCGTCGCTGGCCTGTCATTTTCAGGCCGCGTTCGATGCACATGCGTTCAATGCGGGTCTGTAGTCCGTTACTGTCTGGTGCCATGTTTACGGGCGTAGCCGATCATGCAGATACCTGTCCACACTACCACACTCGGTGTGGCTCAGTCCTCACGTTTGGTGCCAAGGCCAATCTTGCGTGCAAGCGACGACCGATGGCTGGCATAATTGGGGGCCACCATGGGGTAGTCATGGGGCAGGCCCCAGCGTTCACGGTATTCATCGGGCGTCATGTTATAGGCGGTCTTGAGGTGACGCTTGAGCATCTTGAGCTTCTTCCCGTCCTCAAGGCAGACGATGTAATCGGGGAAAACCGATTTCTTGAGGGGAACGGCGGGCACCGGTTTTTCAGGCACGGGTTCCGCACGCCCGAGGGAGGCCACGGCTTCATAAACCCGGTGAATCAGATCGGGAAGGGTATCCGCGTCAAGTTCATTTCGGGATACGTATGCCGAAACGATTTCGGCGGCCAGTTCCCGCACTTCCACTTCTGCCGCTGCATCGGCCATTAATCTGATCCTGTCACTCTGGAATAATGATGTACCCTATATAAATATTTCCAGACGGATCGCAACAGGTAACAACAAAGGTTCCATGGTAATATGTCTGATATTGATATGGCAGAAATAGATATCACCCATGAAGTATGCCCGATGACTTTCGTGCATACCAGGTTGGCACTTGACAAACTTCCTGCCGGGGGAAAACTGCTTGTCCGCCTGCGCGGCGCCGCCCCGCTGGACAATGTTTCACGCAGTCTGAAACTGCTTGGTCATGTTGTAGAAGAAATACAGACAGAAACAGATGGCATGACACACCGGCTGACCGTCCTCAAATCTCCCGTCGCATGACGCAGGCATCCATCCCGTCGGGGTAATAGTTGCGCCGCATCCCCGCCTGCACGAATCCACTTGTGCAGTACAGCGCAATGGCCGGGGCGTTATCGCGCGCCACTTCCAGAAACAGGGTCCGCGCGCCTGCCTGCTCCACCTGCCGCATGCAGCGCGCCAGCAGGTCGCGCCCGATACCGCGCCGCTGCCATGCCGGGTCCACGGCAAAGGTCAGGATCTCGGCTTCATCAAACACGGTTCGGACCATGATGAAGGCAGGGGCGTCCCCTTCCGCCATAACGACAGAAACACCCGGCATGTCCAGCAGCGCCTGCATGGCCTGCGCATCCCACCGGTGAGTGGGGGGAAACGCCTGTGCATGGATCTGGGCCAGCAGCGTGGCCCACGTGCTGACGGGCGCGGGGGACGGGGTCATGGCGTATCGGTGGGGGCAGGCCGCAGGCCAGCCGCAGGCAGTTTCGCCTCCGGGGCATCAACATAAAGCGGCTGGGCCGCACGGGGCGGCAGGTGGCCATGGAAACGGCGCAGGGCCACCGTGGCAATGTCCACGGGGTCCGGCTGCATCAGGCCGCATATCCGCACATCCATGCGCCGTGGCAGCGCCTGCGCCACATCTTCCGCCGCATTTCCCGCCAGCAGCAAGGGACCGGGCGGCAGTTCAAGCATATCGAGCATATGGGCGGACACGCTTCCCGTCCCGTCCCCATCCGCCAGCATTTCGACAAAGACCCGCCCCCGTCGCGCAACGGTGCAGCACACCGGACGCGCCGCCAGTGGCCGGGCCTGATCGCGCAGGGCGTCAGCCATGGCTTCCCCTGCGGTCATGCCCATGACGGCACAGCCAATGCCCGCGGCAAGGCCATGGGCAAAGGCCAGCGAAGCCCGCAGTCCCGTGAACGATCCCGGTCCCACGACCACGCCAACCAGTTCGGGCATGGCATGGGTCCAGCCGCACTGCGCGAACAGTTCGGTCGCCAGAAGGGGAAACTGTTCCGCCGCGCCACGTCCGGTTGCCTCCCGCGTCGCAAGGACAGACAGGACGCCATCATCACCCGGCGCAAGGCAGGCAATTACGGCACGCGCCTGCGTCCCGGTGGCGCTGCCGTCCATCACCAGAATCCGCATGACCTATACAATCACGCAGGCATCATCGAAATCCGGGCGCGGCGCGCGGGGCATGGGCGGCGGTCCATCCGTATAGCCCAGGCAGACAAGGAAATTGGCCTGCCAGCCCTTCTGCGCCAGAAAGCTGTCTTCCACCATCGCGGCATCGAACCCCGACAGCGGCAGCACCGACAGGCCGAGCGCCCGCGCGGCCATGATCAGGTACCCGCCCTGCAACGTGCCGTTGCGAAAGGCCGTTTCTTCCGCCAGCCCCACATCGGCTGCGAACCACTGCCGCACATCCGGGGCGGGGTTAAGCGTATCCATGCGGTCAAAAAACAGCGGGTCATGCGCCACGATCACGGTGACCGGGGCGGTCATCACGCGCTGCACGTTTCCCGCCGACAGCGCGGGACGCAGGCGTTCACGGCAGCTTTCGGTCGTAATGAACACGAAACGCCCGGGGCAGCAGTTACCCGATGTCGGCCCCAGGCGGACCAGATCGTACAGCTGCCGCAGCGTATCCTGCCCCACGGGCCGGTCATTCCACGCCACCGGCGTGCGTGCGGTACGAAACAGAAGATCAAGCCCAGCGTCATCAAGCGCCATGAAACATTCCCAGACTACGCGCAGGCCTGCCGATCAGGCCTCTACCTGCTCTACCGATACCACTTCCGGCACATAATGGCGCAGCATGTTCTCCACCCCGTGCTTGAGCGTCGCGCGCGAGGACGGACACCCCGAACACGCACCCTGCATGGTCAGCCGCACCACCCCGTCACGGTACCCCCGGAATACAATGTCACCGCCATCACCCGCAACGGCGGGGCGCACGCGGGTATCGAGCAGTTCCTTGATCTGCTGCACGATTTCCTCATCCCCCGGTGCGATCAGGTCCTCGACCACCTGCGCGTCGCTTTCCACCACGGCCTGCCCGGTGGCCAGATAATCCGCCAGTACGGACAGCACCTGCGGGCGCAGGTCATCCCACTGCGTTGCGTCGCTGCGGGTCACGGCCACGAAGTCATTCCCGAAAAAGACGCGGGCCACGCCGTCAAGGTCGAACAGAATTTCCGCAAGGCGCGACCGCCCGGCCACGGAATCGGGGCTGATGAAGTCAGCCGTGGCCCCGTTGGCCATGATCTCGCGCCCCGGCAGGAACTTCAGCGTTGCGGGATTGGGGGTATCTTCTGTTTCGATGAACATTGCTCGGTCTTCCAGACATGACGGGAAAGCGGGACATGCAAACGTACTTCCCAAGTCCTGTTATATGATCGGCGCGCGCGTAAATCCAACCCCACGCAACAGGGCCCGGCCCGCTTTTAGCTGCCGGGACGTATCACAGCATTGCGTGGCAGGACAATTTCCGCGCACAGCCCCCCCTGCGGGCGGTTGTACAGGTGGAAACGCCCCCCGTCGCGCGCCACTTCGCGACTGACGATCGCAAGCCCAAGACCCAGCCCGCCAGTACTGCGCGAACGCGACCCTTCCACACGGTAGAAGGGTGTTGTCACGCGCCCGATTTCGGCATCGGGCAGGCCGGGGCCGTTATCCTCCACCCGGATGCACAGGGCGTCCGCCGTCACCGTCAGGCTGACATGGGCGTTGCCGCCATAATTCACCGCATTGTCGATCAGGTTGCCCAGCACGCGCTTGAGCGCAAGCGGACGCACCACGGCCTGCGCCTGATCCGGCCCGTCATAGGTCACGTCGCGCCCCTGATCGGCGTCGTCATCCACCCGTGTCGCCAGGATCGAGGCCACGTTGGCTGACCGCGCGGGCTCAGGATCCTTTTCCCCCGACAGATAGGCCAGGACGCCCGCGATCATGGCCTCCATTTCCGTGACATCGGCCTCGATTTCCTTCTGGGCGTTCGCGTCTTCCAGAAAGCCCGCGCGCAGGCGCAGGCGGGCCAGCGGCGTGCGCAGGTCGTGGGACACGGCGGCCAGCGCCTCGGTCCGGTCGGCAATCAGGCGGTTGATGCGTTCCTGCATGTCATTGATGGCGCGGGCCAGATAACGGACTTCACGCGGGCCCTTGTTTTCCAGCGGCACCCACTGGCCGGATCCGACCGTATCCGCCACATCCGCCAGCGCGCGCAGCGGCATGCTGAGCGCGCGTACGAGCATGCCCGCCGCCAGCAGCACCGCCCCCGCCAGGATCGCCGCCGAAACAATGCCGCGCTGCATATGGTGCGGCTGCAGGATGGCGGGGGCAAGAAACCCCATGTAGCTGCCATCGGGCAGGCGCAGCGTACCGCGCACATCCGCCGTGGCCGCAATCGTGCCCGACAGGTTCAGCGCATCGCCCCGCAATGCCGCAAGCGATCCCGCCATCCGGTCATGCAGCATGCGCAGCGACGGGGGTTCCACCTTCATCACCCCCTGCTGAGCCGGGGTGCGCCAGTCAACCGTCAGGTCATTGGTGGACAGCATGGCCGCCAGCACCATGCGCTGCGAGGTGGGGGTGGCGGCCAGCACGCGGGCGTCAATCACCAGCCGCTCCCCCACCTGTTCCAGCTGGGCGTCGTCTATGGTGTAGGTTTCGGCTTCTTCATAAAAGACGGAACTGCCGACAAAGACCAGCGCCACGGCAGCCAGCAGCACGAACATGACGCGCCCCACCAGGCCACGCGGCCACAGCGTGATGCGCCGGGCAACGGGTTCCGGTGCGCGCGGGGGCTGTGTGGGACGGGTCACGGCCTGTCCCCGTCAGATCCGCTCCACCTCCGACGTGAAGATATAGCCCATGCCGCGCACGGTACGGATCAGCCCATCCGAATCCGGCCCCAGCTTGCGCCGCAGGCGGCTGACCAGCACATCCACGCTGCGATCCGACACGTCCCCCAGCCGGGTGCGCGACAGTTCCAGCAGCCGGTCGCGACCGATGACACGCTGCGGATTGTCAAGGAAGCTGGTCAGCAGGTCATGCTCCGCCCCCGAAATCTCGACTGCCGTACCGGACGGGTCCGTCAGTTCACGACGGCGCAGGTCCAGCGTCCAGCCGGCAAACCGTACGGTTTCCCTGCGCTGGCGACCAGCACTCGGGGTTGTGACCCCGCCGCCCCTGCGGCGCAGCACCGCGCGCACGCGGGCAAGCAGTTCCTTCTGCCCAAATGGCTTGGGCACGTAATCATCCGCGCCCAGTTCCAGCCCCTGCACGCGGTCGAGTTCCTCACCCCGTGCCGAAACGATAATGACCGGCACTTCCGTCAGCGGCGCTTCCCCCGGCACCACCGGTTCGGACTGGGTGCGCAGCCCGCGGCACAGGTCCAGCCCGTTGGTGCCCGGCAGCATGACATCAAGGATGATCAGGTCAGCAGCCTGCGCACGCAGCGCGTCCCACATTTCGGGACCGTCCTGTACGCCACGCACGCGGTAGCCATCACCCTGCAGGGCGCGGACGATCAGGGTGCGCATGCCAGGGTCATCTTCCACCACAAGAATGCGGGCGGGCAGATCATCAGTGGCAGGTATCTGTGTCATTCTCTCGGCCATGTTTCGGTTCAGGGACAGTCATGATGCCATTCATGCGACGGCCTCCAGCATATCCAACGCACCGGGTCGGGATAAGACCATCGTTCATATCATAAAATGTCAGTCATGCCGGGAGGCGAAACGCAAACGGGGCGCCGGATCGAAATCCGGCGCCCCGCCTGGCACTCACAGTCCTGCTGTCGCAAAAGGTCTCAGTGCGCGACGGCAGCCGAGTTGAGCTTCAGCACCCAGAACTGAGCGATGTCACGCGCGCCATTGGTGCCTTCCACGCTGTTGAACGTGGCGATGGCCGCATCCTTCTGCCCCGCCGCGGCCTGCGCCAGGCCAAGGTGCAGGCGGGCGATGTTCACATCCGACGGTCCCCTGGCGATCCCCTGCTTCATCAGCGCGATGCCCTTGTCGCCCTGACCGGACAGCACATAGTTGTAGCCCGCCGTCAGCATGGCATTGCCGGTGGTCGCCTGTGCGGCGGTGGCGTCAAGATGCGCCTTGGTGTCGGTAACGCCCTGCGTCACCAGCGCCTTCAGCTTTTCTTCACGTGGGGCGCTGGCGTCATGCCCCAGCACGCCGGAGCTGTAGCCCTGATTGATGATATCCAGCGCAAGCTGCGGCAGTCCCGCCTGCATGGCCAGTTCGGTAATGTCCATGTATTCGGCCGGAGTCTTGACCAGACCGGCCTCCAGACGCACGCGGTCGATATCCAGGCGCAACCCCGGGGCCATGTTCGGTGTGCTCAGGACAGAATGCACGACCTGCGCCCAGTAATCGGGCTTGGGGTAATAGGTGGCCAGAAGCACATAGGTTCTGGTCAGTGCCGCGTTGTCCTTCAGCTGCGCCTGACAGGCGGCCAGAAGCTGCAGCTGGTTTTCCGTGGGCTTGCCCCCCGCCTTGATGGCGGCGTCAATCTGCGACTGCTGCACGCGGGCGGCGTTGGCGTAGTCATGCTGCAGGTAATAGGACTGGATCAGGATCGTCAGCATCTGCGGGTTCTTGCCACCCGCCTTGATGTATTTTTCCGTGACCGTGATTGCCGTGGGATAATCCTTGGCGGTGAAGGCCATGCTGCCTTCGGCCAGCGCCATCTGTTCCTTGGTCGCGGCAGGGGTGCGGGGCGATGCGATCAGCTTGTCATACGCTGGAATCGCGGCCGGGACATTGCCCGACTGGGCCGCGACGGCGGCACGCATCTGCGCAATGGTATAGGTCTCGAAATCGGACTTGCCGGTCACGGCATCCGCCGCGTCCACATCGGCCATGGCCTGCGGGTATTTCTTGGCGGCAAGTTCGGTCTGTGCCTTCTGCAGCGCCGTGCCGACCTTTTCCCCCAGCTGGTCCGCCGCATGCGCGCCGTGCAGGGACAGCATCCCCGCCACCGGCAGCGCCATCATGACCCCGGCCAGCAGGCGCCCGCGCAGCTGGAACAGCGATTTGGATGTGATGTTTTTCAACTGGATATCCTTCCATGAACGGGTCATGGCCCGATTGATCGGCCAGGGCATGACGATGGACCCACGCAGCCCATCATTCAATCCGCCCCCGCCGATGGCAGCACGGCAGCCCACACGACATTCCTGCCGTATGACCTGCCGTGAAATCAGATCATGCGTGGATTGCAGGTTTATTCAGCCGGCTCGTGCGTTTCATGGCGATAGCCACCCATCAGGATCGACTGCACGTCAGCGGCGAAGTTGCGGACTTCATCCAGCGCGCCCTTGTTGCGACGGACCAGCATGTTGTAGCCCAGAACCGCAGGCACGGCGGTGCCCAGGCCGATGG
>NZ_BANF01000134.1 GCF_000964425.1 Komagataeibacter intermedius TF2
GCGACATGCGCGGGATCAACGTCCCCTGCCCCCAGCGATGTGTTGTAGATCCGCTTCCACATATGGGCCTGTCCCGGCGCGTCATTCGCGGCGGGCAGCGGATCGGGCGCGCGGTAGTATTTCAGCCGCGCCATGATGCAGGCGTAAAAGGCGTTTCCCGTCACCTGCCCCGCCCCCGGCGGCCAGTTGGCGCGCGCCGACAGGACGGCGCGGGTCAGGCTGTGCAGGCCGCTGTCGGACAGGAAGGTGGCCCATATGTCATCATGGGTAAACGGTTCCATCTGCCACAGTCCCAGCGCCGGGCCGGGACCGCCATCCGTAACCTGCTGGATGTAAGCCAGACCACTTTCCACCAGCGCCGTGCCGGTCAGCAGGTTGACCGCAGCCTGACCGCCCAGCCCGATCATGGACAGCGCGGGGGTGACAATCTGGCGCTTGAACTGCGTCAGGCACAGGCCGGTCATGGGCCGTACCCGAACGCACGTCTGCACAAGGACCACGCCGCATCGCCAATCTGTCCCCAGCCCAGCAGGCCGGTGGCCAGCACGATGAAGGTCATGGTTACCCACGATGTCAGTTTCAGGCCGCCCTCGATCCGGGCCAGCCTGCCGGATATTTCGCTGTCGCGCGCGGTGGCCGTATCGGTCATGTCATCCACGCGTTCCATGATTTCCCGGCGTGTCCGGGCGGCATTGTCCGCCACGGTGCGCGTCAGGTCGCGCCTGAGGTCGGAAAACTGCTGCGACAGCGTGGTCAGGCCGTCGCGCAGGTTGTCATGGCCGCCTTCCACCCGCGCCACCCGTTCACGCAGCACGGCAACTTCCTCTGACGTGGCGCAGCGCACGGATGGCTGCGGCGGCAGCATTGTGGTGGTATCGCTCATTCATTTTTCTCAATAAAAAAACCGCCTCACGGGCGGTCGGGCAGGCGCGGATTGTGGGGTCGGTCAGGCCGTGGCGGCAGCGACCACGACATTCAGGCTGGTCGGATTGCTCAGGCCGCCATCGTTCGTGGCGCTGATCGTGATGGTTCCCGCAGCCTTTG
>NZ_BANF01000133.1 GCF_000964425.1 Komagataeibacter intermedius TF2
CAGCCGGGAGCCAATCTGGTCGGCATTGTCGATGCGGTGAAGGCGCGGCTGCCGCAACTGCGCACGCTGATGCCGCCTGGGGCGGATATCGCCGTGGCGCGGGATGGCTCGGCCGTAATCCGCTCCTCGCTGCATCATACACTGGTCACCCTGCTGGCCTCCTGCGTTTTGGCTTTGGCCGTGGTGTGGGTGTTCCTACGCTCGTGGACAGCATCCGTTGCGGCGGCGATCATCGTGCCATGCTGCCTGATCGCCAGCCTCGGGCCGATGCATCTGGCGGGGTTCGGGCTGGATAACCTCTCGCTCATGGCGCTGACGGTTGTGACGGGTCTGGTGGTGGATGACGCCATCGTGGTGATCGAGAACATCATCCGCATGCGTGAGCGGGGGATGTTGGTTGAGGAAGCGGCCATTGCCGGGGCGAGCGAGGTCGCGTTCACGCTGCTGTCCATCACCGTCTCGGTGCTGGCGGTGTTCCTGCCGATCGGGCTGGCGTCTGGTCTGACAGGACAGCTGTTCCGGGAGTTTGCCGGGACGGTCGGGATCGCCGTGACCGTCTCGCTGGTCCTGTCCTGCGTGGTCACACCGTGTCTGACGGCGCTGTGCATGCGCTTTGCCGAAAACAGAACCGCAGTGCATCCAGAAGTGGATGTCGCAGATTTTCTGGATCATGAAAAACACAGCGGCAGCCTGTATCGCCGCATTCTGGAAATCTGCCTGACCCATCCCGGCAAGACGGCCTTGCTGCTGCCGCTGACCCTGCTGGTGGGCGTCTTTCTGTTCACCCGTATGCCCAGGGTCGTGTTCCCGCGTCAGGATATCGGCATCGTCTCGGGCGGATCGCGGGGCAGCGGCAGTTCGCTGGCCCAGACCAAAGCCCGGCTGGAACGGTTCAGCAAGGTGCTGCTGGAGGATCCGGCCGTGACGCATGTGATCGCCTATCTCGATACTGGCGAGGGTTCCAGCCACGGCATGGTGTTCGCCACGCTACGCGACCTTTCCACCGGGCGCGCTTCAGGAGCGGAAGTCGCGACCCGCGTGATCGCCCGGATGGGCAAGGATATCCACGCCGAATACCATGCCCAGGCACCGGGCAATATCATGATGCGGGTCGGCGCGAACAGCAGCGGGGTGAGCTACATCCTGCGCAGCGAGGACGACCGACTTCTGGGGCCAGCCACGCGGAAACTGGCGAAAGCCCTGGGGCATCATCCTGAATTCACGGATGTGGACCCGGATGTCGATCCACCAGGACAGGGGATCACGCTGGCGATCGACCGCGATACCGCCGCCCGTGTCGGTGTCACGCCGCAGGTGATCGGCAACACCCTGTCCGACGCGCTGGGCCAGACCACGGCCTCGGTCGTCTACACCACACACGGGCAATACAATGTGGTGCTGACCGTGGAAAACCGCTTCCAGCGCGATCCGGAAATCCTGAAGCAGTTCTGGATCAGTCCCTCGGGTGGGTCAGCGTCCGGCAGTTCGGCGTCCAACACCATCCGGGTGGTCACGTCAGCCACAGCCAGCACCACAACTTCGACCAGTGCGACGGCGTTTCGGAACCAGATCGCCAATTCTCTGGCGGGCGGGGCGAATGCGTCGACCGGCTCGGCCGTGGCAACCGGGGCGGAGACGCTGGTGCCGCTGTCGGTGGTGGCCCGCATCACCCCCAGCCTTGATCCGGTGGCCGTGACCCATATCGGCTATGCCAGTTCCGCCTCGCTGGCGCTGGAACTGGCTCCCGGCGTCAGCCTGTCACAGGCGCAGGCCGTTATCGATCAGGAATGGCACAATTTGCATCTCCCGGAGACCATCAACGGCGAACTGCAAAGCGATGAAGGGGATGTTGGCAAGAGCACGCATGACAGCGAGATCCTGATCATTGCGGCCATTCTGGCCGTCTGGATCACGCTGGGCATGCTGTATGAGAGCGTGTGGCACCCGCTGACCATTCTCTCCACCATTCCCTCGGCCGGGATCGGCGCCATCATGGCGCTGGACCTGTTCGGACTGCCGTTCTCGGGCATGGCGGTCATCGCCATGCTGCTGCTCACCGGCATCTCGCTCAAGAATGCAATCCTGCTGGTGGATTTTGCCATCCATGCCGAACGCGAACTCGGCCTGACATCACGGGATGCCATTCGCGAGGCCTGTCTGCTGCGCCTGCGGCCGATTGTCATGACCACCTTTGCCGCCGCCCTCGGCGCGCTGCCGCTCGTGCTGATGGGCGGCTACGGCATGGAACTGCGCCAGCCGCTGGGCATCGCGCTGATCGGTGGCCTGCTGGTCAGTCAGGCCCAGACCATGTTCACCACGCCAGCGCTCTATCTGCTGGTGGGACGGTGTAGCGATCACCTGCAGCACCTGAAACTGCGGTGGGGCTGGACACGTCGAGCCTGAGCGCCCGCTCCCGCAAACAGGTGGCGTCAGATTTCCAGACCCTGATCCCGCCGTCTCCCGAACGACCAGTCGACACCGCCATCATCACGGGCGATCCCCGAGACCTCCCTGCCCCGCTGCTTTTCCAGCGAGGGTGTCCACGGCACGAGTTGAAAGCCAAGCCCGTTATCGATCATTGCCATCCGACCGGATGCCAGTACGAAGCGCTGACGATAAGTCCCTGACACATACTCGCCTGCACCGGATGGCTGATGGGCAAGCCCCTGCTCCGCCTCCAGGCGTCGGGCCAGTTCACTGACCTCCCTTTCCCGGAGCGTGGCAATCATCCCGCGCGGATAGATGGTCTTCTCGCCGTCACGTCGCGCCAGTCCCTGCTCGACCAGATGAGCGCTGCGCTGGCGCAGGGCATCGCGGACCTCCGCCCCGAAGGCCGCCTCACCCAGCGCCACTGGATCACGGGCGACAAGCTGGCGGTCCAGCCATGTTGCGCCACGTGCCTGCACCTGTTCGCTGATCGACAGGTCCGAACGCATAGCGAGCGTGGTCCGTCGATGACCCTTGCCATCCTCATAGTTCCGCAATTCGACTAAACCGCCGGGCGGGACATCCCCGGCAGCCTCCAGAGAAGGCAGATGGACATGATGTGTCCGCCCATCCACGCCATCTATTACGGCATAGGCGTTCCCTTTCAGCTCATCATCCAGACCGCGTGCAACCAGACGCCCAATCACGGGCTCGGCCAGTTCCTCCCCGGCCAGCACCCAGGACGCCGAAGCGCGTTCGATCCCCTGCTCGCTCAGACCGCGATGGATGCGCTTGATGATGTCATTGCGCTGGCCCATCTCGCGCAAGGTGACCTCCGCCGTTTCATCAAGACGCCATTGCCCGGCACGCACCTCATGGGCGAGACCCATGCGCTCCAGACGCCGCAGCCGTCCGACTTTCATAACCGCGAAGGCGTCAGGCTGCCGGTCTGGAGATGGCGCCAGATCGATAATGCCGCGTTGATCCGCGTCCTGCTGCAACTGCCGGTCCAGTTGGGTCCAGCGCTCCGCCTCGACCTGGCGCTCCACGTTCCGGCGGATTTCATTTTCAGTACGCGGCCCGAGTTCGAGGGTAACAAGATTTTGGGCACGGGCACGCAGGCCCTCGCGGATATAATCCTTCGAGATGACCAGATCCTCGCCAGCCTGGTCCTTGCCCCGCACGATGACATGGACATGCGGGTTGTCGGTATTCCAGTGACTGACCGCCACCCAGTCAAGACGCGTGCCGAGATCCTGTTCGGCCTGCGTCATCAGTTCCCGCGTGAAAGTTTTCAGATCCGCCATGTCCACCGCATCCTCAGGTCCAACGATGAAGCGGAAATGATGCCGGTCATCCTGACACCGCTCGGCAAATTCACGCGCGGGCATATGGTCGCGCTCGGCCCCGAACAGCCGGGCCTTCTCCCCGTCCTTCGTGACACCTTCACGCTGGAGATAGGACAGATGGGCACGCAATGTAGCCCGTGCGCCATGTCGAACCACCCTCGCCTTGACGATGGCAAGCCGGGTGCGCCGCGACAGGAGACGGTTGGCACGCGCTGCCGCTCCCCTGCCCCGCCCGAAGGTCGATGGTCCCTTGCGTCCGTTTGCCGATCCCGGACGCCCCATGCCCCCGGCCCGGTTGGTCGCGGCCAGCACACGCCCGATGAAAGACCGGCCTTGGCGGGCACGGGTCGAGCGGATGCGACCGGGCCTGACCCGGAAATCGTCATCACGCGCCATGCCGGGCTACACCTTGCGCTAACATATTGAAAACAGGGCAATCAGGCCGCCTGAGACCTTGGAGCAGCAAAATGACCTTGTGAAAAACCCTGAAAAACCGCCCTCCCCAACCATGCCGCACCTTGCGGCTTTTATCTTGCGCTAAGCCCCAGAGACCCGATCCCCAAGACAATCGCCGTTTCCCTGCCTTCTTGCCCCCCTGCTGCGAGGGTTTCCTCGCATACCCGGTCATGGTGCCGGCCCCATCGAGACAGGCACGAACAACGCCTGCGACGTGTCAGCCAGTGCTTTCGGGGCATGCGGGAAAGGCCCGGACGAACGCCACATGATATGCCCGGCAAACAGCGTGTCCTCCGGCTGATTCCGCGCAACAGTTGCGTCGATGTCATGCAGCGCCTCCGTAGGAAACGTACGTCCGTCCAGCAGTTGCGCGACGGACGCCACGTAATCCCGCGTCTCCTGCGGCAAAGGCCGCCCCGTGGCGAGATGGGCTGCATAGCGTCCCGGACCGGCATTGTAGGCGGCCAGAAAACCCGCATCCCCGTAGCGGTCGTGCAGCATTCGGAGATAACTGGCACCGGCAAGAATGTTGTCGTGGGGATCGAAAGGATCAGCTCCGAGGCCAAGATCATGCCGTAGCCCCTGCCATGTCGCGGGCATGATCTGCATAAGGCCCATCGCGCCCTTTGCGGAAATCACATGGACATCCCGGCTGCTTTCCACCTGCATCACCGCACGGATCCATTCCGGCGGCAGGGCGACACGCAGGGCAGCCTGCCGGATCAGCCCGTCGATATCCTGCGCACAGGCGGGGCGCGCCAGAAACACCAGCGACGCCCCCAGTCCCGCGCGGCACAGCCGGAGCAGCATGGAACGAAATCGCCCACTGGAGTGGCCGAGCCTTCGCCCTGTTCCTGCAGTCAGGCGCATCATTCGCGGGCTCCCTGACGTTTCTGCGGGCGGCTCCAGACAAGTTGCCAGACCCGTCCGCCACGGCCCGACTGGAACAGGGTCGCGCGTACGCCCTGTGCCAGCGACGGGTCATCAAGCACCACGACGATGTATTCGCCGGCCCGTTCGCCAGTGCGTGTCCAGCCCGCGCCGACTTCAGGGCCGTCGCTGCCATCACCAAGATGGATGCGATAATCGGGCGCGTTGCCACCTTCCGGCGTCTCGATGCGCACCAGTGTCAGTTCGGCATCCAGCGAGAGTGTGCGCAGGCGTCCAGAAAAACCGTCTGCCGTGCGCGTGAAGAGTCCGATCTGGGCCATGTCAGTGATCCTGCAAAAAGCGTGGAGGAGAAAGGCCGGCGGCAGGCACGGAATCTGCGGCAACCCATAGCGGGGTCGCGCGCCCGATCACGCTGCTGAGCAGAAGCGGACCGAAATACCGGCCGTCGAGACTGCGGGGTTCGCGCGTGTTCATGACAAAGATCTCGCGCGCATCGAGACGGTGACAGCCCTGCCAGACAGGCAATGGACGCCCGCGATGATCAGTGGTCAGCGCCTCACCGACACCCAGTCCATCGACCATGATATGGCTTCCCGTGCGACAGACCGTCTGACCGCCAGTCGCTGCCACCGGTTTGAGCAGCGGCACGCCGCGCGGCAGATAGTCACCACGCGCCAGCCTGTCCGCATCGCCTTCCGGCAGACGGAGCGCCACCAGATCCCCGACATGGGGCAAGCGTTCGGGGTGCAGGCAATACAGACCCGTTGGCACACTGGCCGTAGCGTTCCAGATCAGACGTGGCACCGGATGCAGGGCCATCGACAGGCCCACGCCCAGCGCTGCAAAATAGGTGGTGAAGAACCAGCCCCGCCGCGTCATGGCACGGTCCTCCCACACAGCCAGGCCTCATGCCGGGCGGACGTGTAGGACGGCACGATGCCGCCTTCCTGCAGACCGTTGGCAAGCTGCTGCCAGTAGGATGGACAGACATGCACGGGATTGATCCGGCGCCGTTCCAGCGCGTCGATGACAGCAAGAACGGTCCGGACCTGCATCCAGCCGCTGCGATGCAGCAGACGTTCCGCACCCGTCGGCACGAAAGGCAGGCGTTCCCGGGGCTCACCCACATGGGGTGCGCGCACGATATCGATGCAGCAGGCTGCCGCCCCGCACTCCGCCTGTGTCCACCGCAGCAGGGCGAACACGGCGCCCGGCGCAAAACACAGACGACGGCGATAGCGATCGATCGGTTGCGTTTCCAGCGCATGACCGAAGCGCAGCCACTGTTCGATGCGCTTTTCCAGCCAGGTCAGTTCGAGATGCGTCATCACCTCGCGAGATGCGTGGTTCATGCGTGCCCTCCTGCAACAGAAAGACGGATGATGGCCGCGCATTGGCAGCAGCTCCGCTGCATCACGATGGACCGCCTGCCGCCACAAGAGGGTCGCTTCCCGAGCAGAAAGCCTGCTCGCAAAAAATCGTGTTGTGGCGCAGGACTGTCGGGAAATGTCGAGAAGAATCCAGCGGTTTTTATGGTATTCGAGGACTCATGCGCGCGCCCCGGCGCAGTGTACAAGTACTGAATAGTTATAATATTTAGTACTCTTAGAGAGAGCGATTTTACCCTTTCATAACAAGTCACTAGCTCAACATCCCATTCCCGATAGGCCGGGAAATCGATTCCTGATAGGCCGAATGGCATCACGAGTCCTCCACATGGTTATCCACAAGTTCATGTGGATAAGTGTCGCGAGCAGGCATGAAATGAAGCACCGGAACATCCCCCGACGACGCCTCCAGCCGCAGCCGATAGCCGGGCAGGCTGTCGGCGGTAACGAGGCGGCGGATCTCAAAGACGAAGCGGGGATAGGGCGAGCGCGAGGCCGATTTCTCGTGCAGATGTGGCAGGTCAAAGGCCCAGCCGTCTTTCTGACGACCGGCATGCCGCCGCACGAGAAGGTAAAGCCAGCGTTCAAAACCACCGGTCAGCGTGAAATAGCGCGGATCGATATCCAGAACCGCGCGGCGGCCGACCGCATCGCACAGCCATTGCGGGAGAATGAGGTCAAGTTCGCCCCGTCGTTCCTGCCAGGCGACAATCCACGAAAACCCCAGCGCGCCTTCCCGGGTCTGGCGCAGGGATGTCGTGACACGGGTATCGGCAAGCCGTTCCAGTCCTGCCCGCAGCCGCGCGTAACGGGCGGACGTCTCGCCCCGGTCGAGAAAACGCAGGACGTCGCGCATGCTGCCCCGGACGTGCGGCGACAGAGGCTGTCCCCGCCGCCGGGCGGCAACAAGGGTCGAAACGGCCCAGATCAGGATATCCGCATCCCATATCGTCGCCATGGGAGTATCATCGCGTCCGGTTACGTGCATGGTGACATGCCCCATGCGAAAGCTGACCGGCACGTGCCGCGGCGACTTGCTGAGACTGAAGAATGGCCACGACATGAGGTCGATCAGCAGGCATGGCGTGATAGGCCGCGATACGGGAAGGGATATCATGGCCCCCTCCCGTGCTTGCGGCTGCCAAGCATGCGGGCGACCTCGTAGGCCGTCTCGGACGTGGAGCGGCAGGCCACATTCTCGACCCACACGCGGATATCATCGACGTGATAGAGCACGCGCCCGCCCATCTTGCGAAAGATCGGGCCGCTGCCACGACAGCGGTAGCGCTCCAGCGTGCGTGGCGAGATGTTGAGTTTGTGGGCTGCCTGTGGCGTGGTGAGAAGCTGCTCGCGCAGGAAACTGTCCTGACGCGGAGGTGAGAGCGTCATGTCGGCCTCCGTCTGTTCGGGCGTAACCACGCGGAGCTTCGGCAATAATTGTCGTGCGGGAGACGTGCGAAAAACGACCGTTCCTTTGGCACGTACGGTCCTGTCGCGGGGGCAGAACTGCTCGGAATCACGCACGCAGACGGAAACGGCCCGGTCGCAGGAGGGTGACATATTCGCGTCGGTCAGCAAGACGTGCAGCCCGCTTCAGCAGACGTCCGACACGCGCACGCTGGGACGATGTATCCCACTGCCGGGCATTCATGGCGCGGACAGACGGATCCAGAACCCGGCCGATCTCACGCTGCGAGGCCCCGGCCACACGCCCGGCATACGCGCAGATGACATCGGCCATCCGCCAGACATGATAGGGCCGGAGCGAGAGCGAGCGCGGCAGGCCGGGAACAGATGCACCGGTGAGGCGTTTCAGAAAACGCCGTAGTTCTGCAATACGGATTTCCTCAGCGCCGTCCAGAGGGATGAGTGCTGCAGGACGGGCAGACGCCGCCCATCCCTGTATCTGCAGATGATGGGCACCATCATCGGGCGAGATGACAACGACAAGGATACCAGACTGCTGTTCCATCGGGGATGCGCCGTGAAGAAAGCGCTCAGGAATCGTGCGAACGTGAAAGTCAGCGGGGGCTTCGACAAGAATTGTCACACCCGGATAGACTTCAGGGCTCCATAATGCTGGCTTGATCCATGCGGGAATATCCGGATCAGCCGGAACAGGATAACCCCCATTGGTGAGCGAAACCGCCCGCCAGTTCATAGCGTACCCGGAGGTCCGTGAGTGTATCGAGGTACTGGCGAAGATGGCGGTATTCGGTCACATAAGCAGGGATATGCCGCAGCAGTTCCTGTGCCAGTCCTGGACCATTGAGAAGACGCAAATGCTCACGAAAGCGTGGATCGTGCCATTCCAGATGCTCGACCATGACGGACTCCTCCCATCTGCGGCCAGAATTACCGGTCTGGCGAGAGACGGAGGGAGGTACCGTGAGGAAGGCAGTGCATGGCTATTACGATGCACAACCGTAACGTAAATGATGCCTAACGCTGCCTTCCGCGGCATGGGAGTTTGGATGATGGCTATAGTTATCGCGACGAAAAAGGAGCCCGAGGCTAAAAGAAACCGTCTCGCCAGAGAGGTCGGTGCTACGGCGCACCAGTGCATTCTGACAGGGTCGTGATGACATGATCGTGCCTGCTCCGGCTGACCGATAAGGCTGGCCCTGAAAACCGGAATCCCCCCGTCAGGCGGGGGGCTCGGCATCGCGTCGGGCAAGCGCCTCCTTGAGTTCGCGCTCGATCTGCCGGCGCTCGCGACGGCTGAGGTGAAAGCTGGTCAGTTCGGCGCGCAGCATCTGGATGTGGTCGTGTAGCGTGGTCATCGTCCTGCTCCTTTCGTTTCTCGAAGACAGGACGGACGGCTCATGCCGGGGCGGACCGGGTCAGGGATCGCCGCAGGCGACCGGCTCGCCGGCGCGTGGGGGAGCCGATTTTGTTCGGCGTGCCCGGCACGGGTGCGTCGGGCAAAATTGGGGGGACCACGCGTCCTTGACGCGGTTCGCCCTCGCGCATGGTACAATGGGAAGGCTGAGGGAAAGCCTCGTGTTCCTCCTGCGTCTCACGTCGGGCAACCAGCGCTGTCGCCCGCGCCCCGGAAGATCACGCGGAAAAAAGACCCGGAAGGCCCCGCCCGGAGAGACCGGGCGGGGTTGGTCGTGGGAGGTTCAGTCCCCGTTCCGGCTGCGGGGCCGGGTCCAGATCAGGGAGTAACCCTCGCCGTCCTCGTCGGTGAACAGGTTGGCGAAGATCGGGGCGGCGAAAGAGGGATCGTCCAGCTTCAGGCTCAGATAGGTGCGCCCTTCGCTGGAGCGGCGGGTCCAGGCCGCACCGAGTTCAATCCTGCCCAGATAGACGCGGTAGTTGGGGGCGTTGTCGTTGGGACGGTTGGTTTCGGCCACCAGCCGGACGTTGCGGGCCTGCAGGGCCAGGGTGACGATTTCGCCTTCGAAGCCTTCGCCCACCTTCTTGAAGGAACCGATGTTAGCCATTGTCGTATCTCCATGCTGTTATCGGGCCGCGACCACCGTGGCCTCGATGGCGATCGACCAGCCGGAGGCGAGCGGCAGAGCACCCCGCAGGGGCCGCAGCGCAGCGGAGGACGGCAGGGCCGGAACTTTCTTGTCTCGCGAGGAATGGCGGCGCAGCCGACAGGGGAAGAAAGTTCTGGAACGCCGTTGCGGCCAGCCGATCGAGGCGCAGCCGGTCTTCGGCTAGATCAGCCATCCGACAGAGGCCATGGTGTGCGGACCCGACAGCCCCCAAGGAGATACGATGCCGGCATGACCGGTCTGTAAGTGGGGGACAATGCAATCTGGCGCGAGACTGTCACGCTGCCACTGTGGGACACTGGCCCCGTCGGGTGGTCGTTTCTGCCGTCCCCGATGTTACGCCGCCTTCGTCGCTCATGGGCAGGGTTACTCGTGCGGTGCTATAGCCCCCTGCTCCCGGCACAGGCGCATCCCTTCAAAGCGGGCCGGATGATTCCTCGTTCGCTGCCTGCCGTCCCGGCCCTTTCGCCGATGGGGATGCCATGGGCTTTTCATCCCCATGGACCGTCCCCGCACGCGCACGGGGCTGCCATCGAACTCCGTCCCGCCGGTTCTCCGGGCGGGGCCTTCTGGGGATGGCGGGCGAACGTGCCTCCCGCCATCAGACGCGCAGGGTCTGGGGAGCCCGACGTCATTGCGACCCAGGCATCTGGCAGCAGATATCAGGTCGCTTTCATGATACAGGCATGGGAATGGCGCTCACGCGCCACTCCCTTTCTGGAACCTCCAGACCGGGATGCCCATCTGTTTCGCCTTGTCGGCCAGATTGTCCTGAATACCCGAACCCGGAAACACCATGACGCCTACGGGCAGGACTTTCAGCAGGGCGTCGTTGCGCCGGAACGGGGCGGCCTTGCCATGCCGGTTCCAGTCCGGCTTGAAGGCGATCTGCGCGACATCACGATGATCGGCCCAGCGGGAGGCAATGAATTCCGCTCCCTTGGGTGAGCCTCCGTGCAGCAGCACCATGTCGGGGTGCTTCTCGCGCACCTTGTCCAGCCGGTTCCAGATCAGGAGATGGTCCTCGTAATCGAGCCCGCCGGTCACCGCGATCTTGGGGCCAGCCGGCACCAGCAGCTCGGTCTCGGCCTTGCGGCGTGCGTTGAGGAAATCACGGCTGTCGATCATGGAGGCCGTCAGGGTGCTGCGGCTGACTAGCGAGCCAGAGCGTGGCCGCCAGGGCGACATCGTCAGGCGTTCGAACTGGTCGCAGGCGAGGTCGCGGAATATCTCACAGGCGTTGCGTCGTTCCAGCAGGGTCAGGCCTTCGGCGATGAGGCGTTCCAGTTCCACGGAGCGGATCTCGCTGCCATCCTGTTCCTGCTGGCTGCGTTTCTGCGCCTGCTCGTTGCGGTCAAGATCACGCTCTACCTGCCCGACCATGCGGTGAAAGACGTTGACCGTGGACCAGAGCAGCGGTTCAAGATCGGGCTCCAGCCGGGTGTCGGTCAGCGTGGCGGACAGGGCGTCGAAGATATCGGCGACTGCGCCCTCGATCTGGCTGGCGTCGGGCAACGGCCTCGGGTCCGGCTCATCCTCGAAGGGACGGTGGCCGTAAAGCTGGAGTTCCGCCAGCACGTGGGCGGTGGAAGATGTGGCGTGTGCAGGTTCGAAATCGTCCTGTGTGCGGGTCATGGGTCTGTCCTCCGGTTCTGGCCGCGCCCCTCGCGGCCTTTCCGGGGGCGGATAGCGGCAGACGAGGGCCGGGCCGGAACCGCGCAACGCGCGGCCGCAGCGCAGCGGAGGATGGCAGGGAGACGGCTATTTTGCTTCGCGATGCAAAGCGCGGCACGCGCGGCGGAAAATAGCCGTCTCCGCCATTGCAGGCCCAGCCTGGCTGACGCCCGCTCCCCTTCCAGAAAGGCCGCGGGCGCGCCCCATCCGGAAAACGGGACAGCCCCCACACCACACCAGAAAGAAGACGACCCTCACACCCTCTTCCCGGCCCGCCTCAGTGCGTGACCGGATGCAGAAACCGCGCCACGTCCTGCGGGGCAAGCTGGGGATGCAGGATCGCCCGCATCGCCCCGCGCCCGAGGTAGCAGAGATCATCGTTGAAATCCGCCAGACGCGGTGACAGCACGAGGCACTCGATCCCGGCCTCCTGCGTCCGGGTCTGCAGGGTCGTCACCGCATGATCTCCGGCCGGGTCGTCATCGCGCAGCACGTAGAGACGGCGCAGCGTGGGCGGAAACGCCATGGCGGCGAGATGCGCCGAGGACAGGCAGGCGGCCAGTGGCAGGTCGGGCATGATCTTATGGAGCGACAGCACCGTCTCGATCCCCTCGCCTGCCGCCAGAACGTCAAACACCGCGCCAAAGCGCACGGCGTGGCCGAGCAAGTCGCCCATCGCCCGACGGGGCATGGCGACGGGGGCCTTGCCCTTTCCGTCCCGCACCAGCCAGGTGCGATGGATGCCGGTAACGCTGCCAGCAAGGTCAGTCACGGCGGCGATCATGGCGGGCCAGGTCTCCGTTGGACTGTCAGCATCGGTGCGGTAGTAGCAATCCGGGTGAAAACGCAGGCATGAAAGGTCTGACAGGCGTGTCAGGTCACGATGCCGCAGCCAGGTTTCCGCCAGTGTGCCGGCGATCGGGCGGGACATAGCCCATAGCCGTCGCGCAGCATCTGCCGTCCCTGATGCCTGTGGGGAAGCATCATGACCGAACGCATGGGAGCGGCCGCGATCAGGAGGCTGTCGTGGCTGTGGTTGCGGCAGGCAGAGAAAGCGCCGGGCCTCGTCGGCGACATCGCGAAAATCGAGCAACCCGAGGCTTTCGCGGATGATGTCGAGCAGATCACCGTGCTGCCCCGTCGCGCCATCCGTCCAGTGCCCTGCTGCGCCGCGACCTTCCGAAGGACCATGCAGACGGACATAGAGCGACCGTCCCGGCGTGTTGTGGACGTCGCCGACCAGCCAGTAATTGCCATGCCGCCGCCCGGCCGACAGGTAATGACGGCACACCGCCTCTGCGTTTTCCGCCAGACGACGCGCGAGATCGCCCGCATTATGCAAGGTCATCGCCCCGCCCTCCTGTGTCGGGATCGCCTCCGTCCAGGGCGATCGCCAGCCAACGATCGGTGGTCATCCATGAAATCGTCCTGCGCCGGCCAAGGTCAAGCAGATGCGCGCCACCGCTGAAGGCGCCAATCCGGGGGCGTGAGGCCGTATTGGCCCACTGGAACCCCCATCGGCCCCGCAACCGGAATGTTCGCGCACAGCGTAGCACGAATTCCACGACCTGATGCGGATCGCCGGTCACCTCATCGTGCATCCAGAGTTTCGTGCCCCCATATTCCGGCACGATCGACAGGACAAAACCGTCAGAGGGTGGGTCTTCCGCCGCCAGTTCGTCCATGAATTCATTGTAGAGATCGAGCGCCTTTGCGGCATTGTCCACTGTGCCCACATCAAGCACGCAGGAAAAATGCGTGAAGAAATCAGCCATCGGAAGAACTCCCGAAACGAAAAAGCCCGGCACAGTGGCCGGGCTCGTAAAAACGTATTGGCGGAAAGACAGAAAAGCGGCTTTCAGGAAGCACGCTCCATCAGCTTGCGCGCCCTGCCCTCCAGATCCAGCCGTGTGTCCTGATTGGTTTTCGTCCGCGCCAGTGCCGTGATCCCCTGTACGAAGTCAAACACGCTCTCGGGCTTGCGTCCCTCCTCGTTCAACACGGTTTCAATGATCCTGGTGGTTTCCGGTTTCGAGAACCCGCGACGCCGCAGGAAACTTTCCCGATCGTCATCGGTTCTGGCCACCAGCGCCTTGCGCGAGGCCTGAATGCCCGAGACGAACGAGGTCGGGCTGGCCGTGGCGAAGTTTCGCAACGCTGGCGCCGCCTGATGCACAAAGCGCGAGGCCGCAAACTTGCTATGCCGGATCGTGATCTGTTCGAAATTTTCCACGCCCCACAAAAGGCGGTTTTGACACACTCCGCGCAGGTAAAACGACGCAATACCGAGACTTTTACTGCCGACTTCCGAATTCCAGGCGTAGAAACCCCGAAAATAGAGATCGGGATCGCCATTGGGCAGGCGTCCCGCCTCAATCGGATGCGTATCATCCACGAGGAATAAAAAAACGTCCCTGTCTGACGCGTAGAGCGTCGTGGTTTCCTTGGTGATATCGACATAGGGGTTATGGGTCATGGTGGCCCAGTCGATGACACCGGGCACCTTCCAGTTGGTATCGCCAGTGCCATCGCCAGCGATCTTCCGCACGGCGCCGACCAGCTCATGGTCCCAGATGCGGCCGTAATCCGGCCCCGTGACGGCGCGCAGTTCCACGCGCCCGTCTTCCGTCTCCAGCGTTTTGACCAGTTCGGCGCGGTGTGACAGCAGCCCATGCTGCAGGTTGATCGCCGCCAGCGGAGCCGGAAGGTTTCGAAGATACGAGGATGGCGCGCCGACCAGGCTGCACATCTGGCCAAAGGACCAGTGTGTGGGCGCGATCGGGTCATTCTGCCCCGGCACGGTCAAAGTCAGGCGCTCGGCATTGTCGCGGGACGCCTCGACGCGGATGGCGCGGCTTTCCACCGTGCGAGCGGTGGCCCGATCCGCCCGCGCCAGGGTCGCGGCATGCAGGTCGGACAGAGACAGGTAGCGCTCATCATCCGGACGCGAGAACCATTCGGACGAGACGCGGGCATTGCGCTCGCCACGGGAGGGATCAATCCAGAAGCCGCCGGACGCGGCGCCACGGGACGCAGGGGGCAGGATGGTGGTCGTGGTCATGGAAAACTCTCCTCTGATGCCGGTTATTCGGCACCAAAGGCGAAGCCGACCTCTCCCTCTTTCCGGGGGGCCGGACATGAAAAAAGCGGCTTCCGGGCACCGGAAGCCGCTGTCTCAAAGTTCCTGACCTCATAAGGGTTATTCGGCAGCTATGGCCTCCATATCCTCGCCTGCCGTCACTGTTTCAACCTGTGCCTGATGTACCAGCCCCGCGGTCCGCAGCGCCTCGGGCAGCCAGCCCGAACCATCAAGCAACCACTCGGCCTCGCGGGCCATGTCAGGCTTCTTCAGGTGGGCGATGCGCTCGGCCGCCTCATCGCCGCGCGCTTCCTGCACGGCCTGCAGGATACGGGCCTTGGTCACCCGGCCGAGATAGTTCTCGACCGTGGGCTGCCAGCCTGCCTCGACCAGATCGAGACCGAGGGCCGATGCCAGTCGATCGGCCCGTTTAAGGCGCTCGGTCACGCTGCGCTGGGACACCGCGCCATAGGCGGGCATGCGCTCGTAGAGCGCATTGACCCCGAAGGACAGGCAATGGGCCAGCAATGCCATGCGACTGGCGTCGTCCAGCCCGTCGATCCAGCGCCACAGCGCATCCTCGTCCTCGGGCAGATCGTGCTTCCAGCCTTCGTTGCGCTGGCGCAGCGCGTGGGCTGGCACGCTGCCCGGCATGTCAGGCGAATGGACCGGCAGGGAGATTTCGCGGACATAGGCTTCCAGGCAGTCCGCACCCGGTGTCTGCCAGTAAACATCGCGCACCAAGGTATGCAGCAGTTCGGTCAGCGCGATGTGCGGGTTGCTGGCAAACGCGTCCCGCAGGGCCAGCGTGCGCCAGGCTGTCAGTTCGGTGAGAAGCCGGTCAGGCAGCGGCCTGATCCCGTCTTCTTCCTCGGGTTCCACGTCGGGAGAGATGCTGTAGCCCTCCCCGCCCACATCGCCGCCATCATCAGCAATACGATCATCCTGTCCGTCATATACAGCGTGATCATATTCACCGGTGCTGCCGACATCATCGGCCTCTTCCGGCTCGGCTGGCATGTCCTCGGGAAGCACGAAGCCCCGCTCCACCTGCAATGTGCCATCGCTATCGAGGCTGACGAACACACCTGCCCGCGCCATGTCAGCGGGATCGAACGCCAGTGGCCGTTCTTCCAAGGCTAGAATGGCGTGTTCGATCTCGCCCAGCCGTGCATCGACTTCATCGGGATATTCATCGGCCTGAGCGTATTCAGCCTCGATGGTTTCCTGCTCGGCGCGCAGGGCTTCGAGACGGGCCGTCTCTTCATCGGTCAGGGGCATTTCCGTGCCGTCGATCTCAGCGAAATGCCGTGTGTGGCCCCACGGAAATGACAGGGCCGCCTCAACCCATTTCCAGCCTTCGGCACGGATATCTTCTGCGGCTGCGTGCAGCTTTTCCGTGACCAGCCGGTCCAGAATGGCCGGATCCTGCAGCCAGCCACCGTCATCCGCCTCGAACAGGTCGCGCATGATAGGACCACCGGCCGCGATATAGGCCTCCAGCCCGACAAAGCGCACGCGACGATCCGAGGCCCGCACGGTCTTTTCTGTCAGCATGCGGCGGATGACATAGGGTTCGCGGTTATGGCTCTGGGACACGATGTCCCAGACCTGTTCCTGGCGGGCATGATCATCGCTGATGGAAAAGGCCATCAGCTGTTCCAGCTTCATGCCATCCTGCTCGTAGATATCGAGCAGTTTGTCGGACACCGTCATCAGCCGCAGGCGCTGTTTGACCACGGCCGGTGCGACAAAGAACGCTGCAGCGATTTCTTCCTCGGACAAGCCCTTCTCCAGCATGTCGCGAAAGGCCCGAAACTGGTCCAGCGGATGCAGGGCCACCCGCTGCACGTTCTCGGCCAGGGAATCATCCTCGGCGAGAATGGCCGATCCGGCCTCGCGCACGACGCACGGCACGGGTGCCGTCTTTGCCAGTTTCTTCTGCTTCACCAGCAGTTCAAGGGCGCGAAAACGTCGCCCACCGGCTGGCACTTCATAGCTACCGGTTTCGACACCAGCATCATCAAGGATGGGGCGGACATTCAGGCTCTGCAGCAGACCCCGGCGCTCGATGTCGCGGGCCAGTTCCTCGATCGACAGGCCGGATTTCACACGCCGCACATTGGACTGCGACAGCGCCAGCCGGTTGAACGGGATATCACGGGACGAACTCAGGGTGATTTTAGGAATGGCGGTGGCCATGGCGAAACACTCCATGACGGGCGGACAGGAGACTCTCTCCCACCCTCTCAACCCGTCACGAAAATCCCCGCAGCCCTCTGACTCTGAAGGCTATACCCGAACAAGCACGCTCTCCTCCTTTCCCGGCAGAAAAATGTCGGCAATGGGGGGGAAACGGAAGGTCGGCTATCTGTTGAAAAACATGATAAAGCTGCCATTATTTTCCTCGTTACGGAGCTGCCTTTCAAATAATCAGAGTCGTATTATTGCGGTCCAAGCGTAGAGGACGGATAGAGTCTGCAGGCAACCCGCTCCATGGTCAGTCCCTGCACGATGATGGTAAACACGACGACGCCGTAACAGACCGGCAGCAGCAGGTCGCGCAAGTTTCCGGGCGGCAATCCAAGCGCCAGCGAAACCGAAATGCCGCCACGCAGGCCGCCCCAGGTCAGGATTCCAAGAACACGGCCCCGCTCCCATTGCCTGAGGTGAACCGGAAGCGTTGAAAACAGCACGCTCAATGCCCGCACGGCAATGGACAGCGGGAT
>NZ_BANF01000132.1 GCF_000964425.1 Komagataeibacter intermedius TF2
TTCGTCTCCGCCATCATTGGAATTAACTGACGACACACCCTAGCTACGTAGAACTTCTGACCAACACCTTTAGCTGTTATACTGGCTGCCATTTCGTGCTCGCTACCCATTCGCCCTTGATTCTCTCGGATATCAATCCCGATGCGTTGAATGTGGTATCTCTCGATCCTGAACGAGGGCATATAGAAGATGCTCGTGGGTATGCAGGCAAGTCATATGACTTCTTACTTGCAACAGCATTCAACGAACCGGGGAATAATAATTTATATCTAAAGGAAGAGATTATTAAGGCGCTGCGGATGGCCAGATTACATCATCATCGTATGTCAATACAATGACGATTCTGAGTGAGAGTCTGCCCAAGCTCGATCCACAAAGCCCTGTTGCGCAATTGATTAGGGAATTGCAGGCTGCTGCGGTGGAAATCAAGAAATGATTGTGACGCCAGTCGTCTATTGCGAGGACGACCAAACCCTCGTTGATGCCTTCAATCATCTCCCGCGACCTAACATGGATAGCAATTACTGGTCAAGCGATGAGCTGAAAGACTTGCGTGGGCGCGTGAAAACTTTCTACATCACTGCGCAAGGCTCCCGTTGTTGCTATTGTAATCGTCATCTCGGCACTGAAAATCACCGTGTGTGGGACGTCGAGCATATTGCCGATCGCAGTAAGCATGCATGGTTCATGTTTACGCCGACGAATCTTGCGGCTGCATGTCTTGATTGTAATACCGCGAAGTCATCGACAGAGGTTCTGACGAATGCGCGCCGGGTAACATATCCATCGGGTTCCCAGCACTTTAAGATTATCCACCCGCACTTTAATCGGTTCGCTGATCATATTCTTAGGGTTGGACAAGTCTATCTTCCAAAAACGTCCAAGGGAAAGTTCACTATATACAAGTGCGATCTCTTAAGATTCGCCGAAAAATATATTGAGTGGGAGAATAGGGCAGTCGACAGACGTTTTGAAACAGAAGTGAGCACGGTGTTTGCAGATGGTCTAATGGCTCAAGCTGCTGTCGAGAATATCATTGCCCAATTGCCGAACGCGGAGTGATCTCGTTAATTTAAGAATTGCTTTATGTCGTTGAATGTGAACCGCCTAGTGACGACGGTCTGGGTCGAGAGTTGGTCTCTCGGCCTCGCTGGCCCCATGGGCATCAGTAATAATTTGCCTTAGCAGCATATTCTGCCGATGGCATGGGGGCGAGAGGCGAGTGAGGATGCTTCCGTATCAGGCGCATGTGGAAAAGAGTGCATGAAAACAGTTATCTGAATCCGCTTTGTTCTCAATTTGGGATTGCTGCAACTTGAGAAGCAATCCTGCCCCCGCAACCAGAAACACCCTCAAAACCCCGCTAAGTCCCTGACTTGGCGTGGTTTTTTGTTGCGCATAACATGACGCGCTATCAAATGTCAAATAATTTCAATGATTTGCTACCTACGGGCACGACCCTTGCCCGGCTTCGTCACAAGGACCGCTGGCTGGGTTTTGCCACGGCACTTGCGTAGACCACGAGCATACGGAGGACCGCAAAAGCCTGCGCAATCGCCATCCGGACGTCCTTCCGCTGGCGGCATCGCTTTCTGGCCGCTCCGTCTTGGGAGCAGCCGGCGCTCATGAGCGGCATAGTGGAGGCGGACGAAACCTTCTTTCGACGGTCCTTCAAGGGGCTGCACGTCTGGGGCCATCCAGGTGAAGGCATTATCCTATCCCGTCCCGCCCGGCCGCCACCGGGGCGCGCCCACCGGACGGCGCGGGACGCCGCTCGACGAGCAGACGCCCGTGCTCGTCATGCGCGATTGCCAACGCAATACGGGCTACGCCATCCTGCCCAACGGACCATCGGCTCCTGCCTCAAACCCATGCTCGCGCCCGATGCCGTGCTCTGCATCGATACCGCAGCCGTCTACAGCGGGATCGCCCGGGAAACCGGTCTCTACCAGGAACCTGTCAACATCTCCGCCGGAGAGAGGGTCAGAGACCACGCCTTCCATCTCCAGAAAGCAGACTTGACACTGCGCTCAATTTATGGAACAAATAAAGAACAATAGATTTTATCTAAGTGAAATCCCATCGTGCCCGTACAGAGGCTGTTGCTTTTATATTCCTTGGTCGTAAAAGAGGATTCTGATGCAGTTTCTCACAACGGTAAAAGCACTCCCTTATGTGTAAAGAAAATAAGCCAAACAATAAGTAATAAAATCTCAAGATCTTCATTTTTATTATGGAAATTCTGAAAAATAGAATTAAATTTCTTACGTTTTCAAATTTTTATTATTTATACCAAAGTGCTGCCTGTAAAGGCGCGTCATTTATGGAGTTTGTCATGGCTTTATCCAAACTTGTCTCTATTTCCGGATCCGTTGGCCGAGGTGGCATCAACCGATCCGAAGATGTTCTTGCTATTCAAAATCTTCTGAATGAACGCCTACCAAAAAGCTTTCCACCCTTGCGTGTTGATGGCAGATGCGGCCAGCGTACCGTCGATGCTATCTCGAAAGCTCAACAAATACTGGGAGACACCGGTCATTCTAGCGGTCGCATAGAACAACGGAGTGCATTGCTTCGTGTGCTCAACACACAAACCCGCCTGAGCGATTCTGTGCAGGTATCAAAAGCTGCAATACAATTTCGTATTCCGACACTATCTGATTTTTTCATTCCACTTAGTGTCGTTAGACGTGGTCTGCCCTCGGCATCTACAGCCGCTTTGATAAGTGAGGCCCAATATCAGCGAATGGCAAAAGCAATCGGCTGTGAAACTGCCGCAATCAAGGCTGTAGTCATGATTGAAGCATCTCCTAATCAACCGGCTTTTGATATTCTGAACCGACCACAAATTCTTTATGAACGACACATTTTTAAAAAAATGACTCACAGTCGCTTTGACGCGATCGCTCCCGATATTTCCGGCACAGTCCGTGGGCCGGGAGAGTATGGAGGTTACAATAAGCAGTATGAACGGCTCAATGCGGCAATGAAGCTAGATTACGATGCAGCTCTCAAAGCGACGTCATGGGGCGCGTTTCAAATCCTAGGTGAGAATTTTCGTCGCGCTGGGTATGGTTCTGTATCTGATTTTGTTCGTGCCATGGGTGATATTAATAAACAGGCTGATGCTTTTGTGAAATTTAATCTCTCTAATAGTAAAATGCGACGCGCTTTGATCAACAAGGACTGGGCAACATTTGCGAGTGTTTACAACGGTCCTACGTACTACAGGTATAATTATGACAGACGCATCAAGGCTAATTACGAAAAAATTATCATGAACACGTTTATTCAAGACCCACCTGCCAAAAATGACATAGACGCGGCTTTTCTAAGAACGGCATGGTCTCAGAGAACACAGCAGGAATTGAAGCAGCGGAAACCGTGAAATATCTGGCGTAAAAGACATGGCCGCTGCAGCGTGCGACGGCGATATTTTCTTATCGTTTCGACGTTCACCGAACTATCTCGCCAAACGATAGTTTCGAGGGGTTGAATGCACGGAGTTGCCGTTCGGGCCAACTCTCCTGTATGGCTAGCTTAATCAGACATGTAGAAAGAGAATAGGATGAAAAATGAATGTATGCCCTTAATCTTTCTATTCCTGATTGTGACCGGGGCAACTCAGGCGGCAACGCCATCTTATGACGTTTATGGATCGTGGTTGATTGCATGCGACAATATTTTGACCTGCGAAGCCAAGGGATTTGTACAGGGTGATGACGATGTCACTTCGACCATGCCAGACGACAGGCCAATCAACGGATCGGTTGACCTGCGCTTTATTCGTGATGCCGGACCGGATGGTGTGATTGAAGCGCGGTTGGCCGCCGGGTTTCCCTTTGGGCTGGCGGATCTGCGTGTGGACGGCAGGCCGTTGTTGTTGGACCGTTCGGCATGGGCACTCAACACACGGGACGGAATCACGATTCTGTCTGGAAAACGGCCTGAAGTCGTTACGGCGTTTGTGGCGCAGTTGCGCAACGGGACAATGCTGCAGGTACGTGATGGGATCGTGCCATTGAACGGGTTAAGTGCTGCAATGTTGCACATGGATGACCGACAGGGAAGATTGGGCGGTGTAACAGCACTGATCCGTACGGGGACGAAATCAGCCAGCGCCGTACCTCCCGCGCCATTACTGCCGCCCGCTCCATCCGCTCATCGCTCCATCGTTCTTGCCCGCAGAGAGCGGGCCCGCTTGATGGCATGGACAGAAAGAACGCAGGTTAAGCTCATAAAAAAGCAGAGTTGTGATAGTCTGGATAAAGGAACTGATAGCCTTCTGGAAACAGAGGCTTACGGGTTGGACAAGAACAATGCGCTTATTTTGTTCGGATGTTCGATGGCGGCATATCAGGGGACGTCCTTGGTTTTTGTCGTCCCGCGCACCGGCAATGGCCAACCTGAGCCCGCCAGCCTGCCAAGTCCCGTCCTGATCAAGGGGGACACAGGCGATGAAGGAAGTATTGTGACAAACCCTGATTTTGACGTGGCGACTGGAACGTTTACGGACTTTTACAAAGGCATGGGTCTGGCTTATTGCGGTGCTTCTCATGAATGGCGGTGGGATGGCCACCATTTCGTTCTGACGAGGATGACCTTTCAGCTTGGCTGTGGCGGCAGCATGTCGGGTGACTGGCCTATTCTGTATCGATCGAAGGTCCAGCAAAGGGAACAGAGGACGGAGTAGGCAGGTTCTGTTTGGACGATTCCGCTCGCCTGGTATTATTGCCATGTCATGCAGCAAGCCCGGGGTATTCTGCAGCCAACCAATCACAAGTATCGTTGGTTGTCTTTCCCCGCAACCATTTCCATCATAACTCACTCACCATCGACGTGTAGGTAATGCCTGCATGTAGCTGTTCAATCCGGACGCCACGCGACCTCGCCTTGCTAGAAACGCTAGAGTGCGTTAAAAGATAATAACCATTCTCATTTGCATGGCGCGAGCGTATAACCGGAAAGAAAGCTTGGGGTGTGACGAAAGACAAGGTCTTTGAGGCGTATCTCAAACATCGCGCGACGCTGATCGAGTACGCGGGGCGAGTTTCCGGCAGATCGGCGGATGCGGAGGACATTGTTCAGGAAGCTTGGGCCAAGGCTGACCATCTCCGGCAGACGGGTGGTCGCCCCATCGAACAACCTTTGTTCTATTTCTATCGGATCGTTAGGAACCTCGCCATCACGGGCTATAGGCGCGCCGTGAAGTTCGAGGATCAAGCCGTACAGAGCGAGACTTTTTACGACTCTTTTCCGGATGATCGACCGTCACCAGAAGCCGAGGTCGCTGGGAGGGAGCAGATTGCTCGTCTGGATGCGGCGATGGCGGACCTTCCGGAACGAACCCGAATCGCGTTGGAAATGTACAAAATCGGTGGCTGCAAGCTGGTCGAAATTGCGGCCTTTCTCGATATGACTGTACCCGCCGTTCATGCGATGATCTCGCGCGGATTACGCCACTGTCGTCGTCGGCTTGATGACGAATAAAGACGTTCCCAATCGTCTGATAAAAGAATGATAGCCTGTCCGGTAGCCATGTAAGGCTGACGGTGTCAGAGGGCGAGTATCAAAGGTGGTGATGACGACGGCGAACGGCGGGATCGACGAACAGGCTGAAGAAGAAGCAGCGGATTGGGATATTCTCCTAAAGGAAGCTCCTGATGACGCCGAGCTTTATGCACGCTTCGAGCAATGGCGGGCCTCGCGTGAGGCAAATGCTATTGCTTGGGCGGCGATCCAGCAGACAGTCGATCTTATCGGTAGAATGTCTCCGACGCATCGGGCTCAATGGGAGCCATTCACCCGTGATCCTCAAGGTGCTGTCCGGTATCCGACACTACGTCGAAAGCGATGGACCATACGGGTCGCTGCGGTGGCTGGTGCGTGTGCAGTGGTCGTTCTGGGCGTGGGTTTGACTGATTGGCGCGGGATTGGTGCTGATTATGTGACGAAAGCGGGAGAGACACGAACCTTCACGCTGGCTGATGGCACTCGCATATTCCTGGCTCCCCGTTCAGCGCTCAAATTAGCGTATCAGCCAGGACAACGCGGGGTGGAGCTTCGCTACGGCGAGGGTTACTTCGAGGTTAAGCATGACCCGGCTCGACCATTTTCTGTCGCTCTCGACGGTGTGACAGTCAGGGATATCGGTACTGCGTTCGATGTAGCGGAAAGCGATAGCGGCGTCAGAGTGGAGGTTGCGGAAGGAGAGGTCGCAGTCCAATCCGACCACGGACTGACACGATCGCTGAAGCAAGGGGAAGCGGCAGCCGTCAAATTGGAGACAGGAGCAATTGAAGGGGTGAACACAACTCCGTTGATCGGGGGATGGCGGCATAATCAGCTTTCGCTTCAGGACGCCTCTATGGCTGAGGCGATCAATCGTCTCCGTCCTTTCTATCGGGGAAAGATAGTCGTTGTCGGTCGTGGCCTGTCTAAGGTTTCGGTGACAGGTTTCTATCGTCTGGATGACCCCGTGGCGACGTTGAAGCTGATGGCGGAACAACAGAAAGTTCGTGTCACTGAACTGACTCCGTGGCTTGTCTTGGTCGCAGCTTTCTGACGGGCCGACGGCCCTTTTTTCCCAGCCGGATAGATTTTTTTTCAACAGCGCGTTGAAAATATCCCCTCTCGTACGTGGAAGGAATAGAAGTCGCAAATGCGAAGAAATCGCATTCTATGCGGCGCTGTCCTTTTCACCCGGAGGAAATGCTGTGAAATCGTCCGCCTACCACGTTCTGCCGCGCGGAAGTTTCGCGTGTTTTCTTATGGTTAGCACTACCTTGAGTTTTGGTGTCGCTGATAAGGCTATGGCTGCAACGGCGACAATCGCCAATCAGCAGTCAACTGAGCAAGCCGCAAACTTTCACATCGCAGCGCAACCACTGGGGCCAGCTCTGGCGATCTTTGGGCAGCAGGCTGGTTATCAGATTACGGCTGACGGAAATCTGACACGCGGCGTCGTGACGAAGGGCGTATCGGGGACGATGTCCGCGTCCTCAGCACTCCGACAGCTTTTGAACGGATCAGGCCTCTCTTATATGGCGAAGGGCCACGATGCGTTTGTGATCGTTAAGGCTTCCGCCAATATCACCCTTGGTCCGGTCCGTGTAGGCGGGACACTCGGCAAAGAAAGCGCAACTGGCCCCGGGGTCGGGTATGTTGCACATTATACAACCGCTGGATCAAAAACGGACACACCTATTACAGAAATTCCCAACTCTATTTACGTTATTACGAAGCAACAACTTCAAGACCAGCAGCCACAAAATATTATGGAAGCGCTGCGATATACACCTGGGGTGTACGCGGACCGGTATGGCACGGGTGACAATGGATCAATGGCTATCAATGGAAGTGGTGCAGGCACCAGTGCTTCTATTATTATGCGCGGATTCAACGCGAGCCAGTTTGTCGACGGACTGAACACCAGAAGTTATACGGCGGGAGAAACAGCATTTGTTGAACGCGTTGAAGCGCTCAACGGACCGGCATCGGTTTTGTATGGTCAGGTCGGAGCCGGAGGCCTAATTGCTACCAGCCTCAAAAAGCCTACAGATACTCCCATACATAATGTTTCAGTCGGCTTTGGGAACTGGGGGCGGTATCAAGCGACCGTTGATATTGGCGATAATATTACTAAATCCGGAAATCTGCAATATCGAGTTGCTGCTATTGGAGTAACCCAAGGCACTCAAACGGATTATATCAATTATAAACGTGTCGGAGTATTGCCTTCGGTTAAATGGAAAATTGATGCAAAGACCAACCTGACATTAATAGGCAGTTATCTTTATACACCTAACGATGGGCTTAACTGGGTTGGATATCCACTTAATGGAACACTCATCCGTAATAACGGTCGCTATATACCTCGCAGCCGTTTTCTAGGTGATCCGAATGTTAACGAATCTGGTGCGACAACGGCTGAGTTCGAATATCAATTTGACCATACGTTTAATAAATACTTATCGTTCCAGCAGGTATTTAGGTATTCTGATTCCCATAATAATATGAATCAACTTTATGAAAATGTATCTGGTAGTGATGCAGATGTTTTTAATCGTTATGCATGGCAAGGGGTAGTTAAAAACAACAACATTGGTCTTGATAGTAGGCTTTTGGCCCACATTCCCTCAGGGCTGTTAAAGCAAACAATTGTGGTAGGTATGGATTTTAGAAAAGTCGACGTATCGCAAAATCTTGCGTATGATTATAACAGCTTCCCAATAAATATTTGGGATCCGGTTTATGGGGGGCAAGTTCCTAATTATTCGCTTACCGGACCAGATCCAGTTGATATTAATGATACAAAATCTTCATACTTTCAGAAAGGTATATATTTTCAGGATCAGATAAAAATTGGCTCTCTTTCGGTTATACTTGGAGGGCGCCAAGATTGGGCGTCTGGCACGACTAATACGTATGTTGGAAGTGGAAATGGTGACGGAACTTACACTTCAGTCCATTACAAACGAACAAAAGGTTATACTGCATCTAAATTTACGTGGAGAGCAGGGTTGACTTACAATTTCAAATTTGGGTTAACACCATATTTTAGCTATGCAACTTCATTTTTACCTCAAGAAGGTGAATATGACTATGCTGGGAAGCCGATCTCTCCGTTGCAAGGTGGACAATTTGAAGCGGGAATTAAATATTATGTTCCCCATACTGATGTATTCCTGACAGCTGCAGCCTATCATATCAAAGAAAATCACTACATAACTAATGATCCTGTGCATCCTGGATACGATATAGATGCAGGAACAGTCGTATCAAAAGGTGTTGAACTTTCTGCTCATGCTAATATTACACGTGATCTTCATTTAATTGCTTCATATTCCTTTACTGATGCGCGTGTCGCGAAAAGCAGTACATCAGAGGATATTTATGATATAAACGGGAATAGTTATGGTTCTGTTTCAGAAAAAGGAAGATATATTAGATCAGTTCCTCGGAATATGGTAAACTTTTTTGTTGACTATACGCTCTCTCAAACCTCATTTCGAGGGATGGGGGTAAATTTCGGTGCCAGATATAACGGCTTCACCTATACAGACAATTCAAACTCTACAAAAGTTCCTGCCTACATTCTTTTTGATTTGGGTGCTCACTACGATTTTGCGAATTTGTCTCCTGCATTAAAAGGTCTTCGTGCTCAGTTGGCGATTTCAAATCTAACTAATAAACGTTATCTTACGTCTTGTTATAGTTATGCGAGTTGCTCGTATGGTCAAGCACGGCGTGTGTATGGGAATCTGTCCTATAGCTGGTGAAATTTTCCCACCCTGAACTACAGCACCTTTTCCCTATTAGTTTCAGCACTTTGCCCCTCATCTCAATGTCAAAGTCGTGGGGCAGGCCAGATGCAAGAAGCGTGGACTGTCCCCGGCAAGATGCGAGGGCAACCCCTGTCAAACTCAGTGGGTGATACTGCGCAACATGCGTGGGGCGTCCCTGCAATTTTCATAAGGTCACGCTGCAAGGCGTGAGAACTCAATGTAACCAGACAAGCGGGGCTGCCTGACTGGCGCGGCGTGTTTTGTCGCGTCCGATCGGTGGCTCCCCAGCCGAGAGGACTGTCTCCATGCCATCCGACATCTGGCATTCCGAGGTCGATCTGGCCATCCTCAGAACCCTCCCGGCCTCCGCCCTTGCCGGGGCTTTCATGCGGCGCTGGTCCGGCTATGTCAGCGATTATCGCGACATTCTGCGGCGGGCCGGAGCCAGCGCCAGTCCCTCGCTCCTGTGGGCGGCGTTCCGGGACCGATGGAGGTTGCAGTTTTGTCCATAATCCAGACGTCCCCATCACCCGGAAACCCGTGATCTGGCGCAGGGAAGATACCACCCGGATCATCAGCCTGACGGATGCGCCAAGGGGCTTCACTGACCTGCGCTCTCTGGATTTCGAGGCAATGGGCCGCGTCCTGTTCGATAGCGAGGATGACGCGGGACGTTCCATCACCGTGACCGGTAACTTCGGGATATTCTCCTTCCTGCTGGATGATCCCGCTGCTGCAAAGCGGCCAGCCGTGGTCATTCCGATAGACCCCCATTACCGAAGCCGCTGTGACGAGGCGAGGCGCTTCGTGTCCCATCATCTCGGTTTCAGACTACCCTCCCGTATGTCTCCTTCCATCACGCCAGTTCGCTCCCTGAATCTGATCCGTCGCCTGCATGCCTATGACCTGTATCGGGCCGGTGCCGATGAACGGCGGATTGCTGCTGTCCTCATCAATCCCCGCGCCCTGACCATGCCGCTGGACGAATGGCGCGATCATGCTTGGCGCAAGTCCGCCAGAGACTGGCGTGATGAAGGGATTGCCTTGGTTAAGGGTGGCTATCTCAAACTTCTGACCGAAGGGTAAAGCCGAAGGGGAGATTCTGCCCCAAAATCCCCACTGTGCAGGCGAAACGGCAGGAGACTGCGCCTGAACTGAAAACCCTGCACACGACCGACCCGCCCTGCACACCAGAAGACAAGGCGCGACCGCGCTTTGTCGCCCGACGTGGCAGGCCGTTTTATCTTGCCTTCTTAATTCTTCATGTTTCCCGATCTGCCCAACACCCGGCACATTCCCGAAATGCTTCCGATGGGACGACAGTTTTCCCCTCTCATGCCGTAAATCCACTGTCACGGCGCGCTCCTTTGCGAAACAGGGACGAACAGGCCATGAGGTGGGGTCTTTGATCGTATCGCCTGAACGAAAATCGGCATCACCTCGGGGGCACCTTGAGTCGCCTCTCGGGATGCAAACGCCCCCACAAAAATTGGACTGCCGGACGGTGTTTGTTCGTGTGGTTGATCGACAAAATCCACTCCGGAAATTGTGCCGTCAACCGACACTCCATGCAGCAGCCGGGTGACTCTGGAGACGTATTTTTTCGTCTCGTCGGGTAGCATTTTTCCTGATGTCAAAAGCTGTTCATACCGCCCGGGACCGGCGTTATAGGCGGCGAGGAAACCCGCATCGCCATAGCGCTCATGCAGCCACCGGAGATAGGCCGCCCCCGCCGCGATATTGTCGTGTGGATCATAGGGATCAGCTCCAAGGTTGAGCGCGTGACGCAGTTCCCGCCATGTGCCGGGCATGATCTGCATGAGGCCCATCGCCCCCTTGGGTGATACCGCCGACGCATCACCTGTACTCTCCGCGCGCATCACTGCCGCGATCCATGCGGGCGGGATGTTCGCCCGCGTGGCCGCCTCGGCGACGTAGGTCTCGAACGGCGCGGCGCTGGCCGTCTGCATGGGGATGGCAAACCCGGCGCAGACCACCAGCAGACCGGGCACTGTTTTAACCCGGATCATGACGGCGTTCGGGGACGGTTCCAGACCAGATGGAACATGTCCTGTTTGAACTGCCCCGGGTTTACCGGAGAGCGATTTGTTCAGTGCTC
>NZ_BANF01000131.1 GCF_000964425.1 Komagataeibacter intermedius TF2
CGCGAGGCGTACGAAAGTCTGGGAAGACCGAACCCGCGACACCGGGACTCAGTTATGGAGAATTTGCAACTGGCGCCACCCCGTGAGAGAGCCTGAGCCAGAGCATACAGGTGCGTTTGTGGAACTGGAACGGGTTTTTGTGACCGGATCTGCATGACGCGATGTCAGAACTGGCGGTGCAGGCAGCGATTTTCCCGATTTTTTCAGTGATGCGTACAGGAGCCTCGGTTTGCCGGCGCGGAGCCACTCCGACATCGGGATCGGTCATGCTGTCGTATCTGCGGGCTGTCATGGTGATCCCTTGGTTGGATCACTCGCCTGTGGCGGCCCTCGAGGCTGGCACCATCGGGGAAGGATCTGGATGACGACCATCGGACCACCACAGCATGGGCACGGCGGTGGCGTGACCGGTTCGGCTTCCGGGACTTCTGGCGCTGGTGTGGATATGACATTCAGCAATTCCCGCACCCGGGCGAGGCTGGCCTTGCGGCTGGAACTGGCCAGCAGGCCAT
>NZ_BANF01000130.1 GCF_000964425.1 Komagataeibacter intermedius TF2
GCATGACGGTCGTGACCGAAGGGGTGGAGACCGAACAGCAGCGCCAGCTGCTGGAGGAACTGAACTGCGACGTGATGCAGGGCTACCTGTTCGCCAAGCCGCTGGCCCCCGACGATCTGGAAAAATGGGTGCGGCAGCACAAGACGATCAAGAAGGTCCCGCCGCCGGTCGCAGCCGCCAAAACTGTTTCCGACAAGAAGAAATCGTCCTAGATTGAATACCGGTAATTCCCCGTTTCCCGCTCCGTATCGAGGTAACAGAATGTCCGCACACCATGATAACAGGCTTCGTGCCCTAACACATGAAGATGCCGACTTCTGGGCGGATGTGGTCGATAATGTCCTGATCGTGGCGGTCACCGACCGCAAGGGGATCATTACCTACGTTAACGACAAATTCTGCCAGATCAGCCAGTATTCGCGTGAAGAACTGCTGGGCCATACCCACCGTATCCTGAATTCCGGGGAACATAACAAGGCGTTCTTCCGCGACATGTACCGCACCCTGTATTCGGGGGAGACATGGTATGGCAACCTGTGCAACCGCGCCAAGGATGGCAGCCATTACTGGGTGGCGACCACCATTATCCCCCACAAGAACGCAAACGGGGACATAAGCGGGTTCGTTGCGACCCGTTTCGAGATTACCGAACTCATGAACACCAAGGTCCGGCTGAAAAAGCAGGCCGCGACCGATGTCATGACCGGACTGCTGAACCGTGGGGGGTTCAACGCAAGCCTTGTCACCGCGGTCGAGGCCAGCAAGCGCCGTAACGCCGACCCGCAGGTGCTGGTGATGTTCGACCTTGACGGCTTCAAGCCCGTCAATGACATCCATGGCCACCATGCTGGTGATGAAGTGCTCAAGACCATTGCGGCCCGCCTGATTGAAGTGATCGGGCCGCAGGATGCCATAAGCCGTCTGGGCGGGGATGAGTTCGCGGTGATCCTGCATCACAGCCTGAAGCACACGCCGCTACAGACCATCCTGAACAGGATCCAGAACCTGCTGGAGGAACCAATCATGCTGGACAGCGCCACCGTGCGCATTTCCGGCAGTATCGGCGCCACCCCCATCACCAGCGAGGATACGCTGGAGGGACTGCAGAAAAACGCCGATGTCGCGGTCTATGCCGCCAAGCAGGCGGGCGGCAAACAGGCACGCATGTTCACGCCCAGCCTGCACAAGACCACGATGGAACGGGCCAAGATCCTGTCGGAAGCCCGGCAGGGTGTCGTGGAAAAACAGTTCGAGGTCTATTACCAGCCCATTCTCAACGCCCGCACCGGCAGGATCGAACAGGCGGAAGCCCTGATGCGCTGGCACCATCCCGAACGTGGGCTGCTATCCGCCGGTGCCTTTACCGATGTGTTCGCGGATTCGGCGCTGGCCCAGATCATGGAGACGCATCTGGTACAGTCCTTCCATGATGATATCCTGAAATGGAAGGAAGCGGGTCTTCCCAGCCTGCGGCTGGCGGTCAACCTGTCGCATCTGGACCTGCTGAACCTTGAACAGCAGATCGACCTGTTCAGTGAAATCAGGCAGCTCAACCTTGATCCCGGCACTTTCATGCTGGAAGTCACCGAACAGATGCTGCAGGGACGGCGCGCGGAAAAAAGCCGCCTGCGCCTGCGTGGGCTGGCGGAAGACGGGTTCGGTCTGGCGATGGACAATTTCGGATACGGCACGGTGCGCCTGTCCACCCTGCGGGAACTGCCGTTGCAGTCACTGAAGCTGGACCGTTGCCTGGTCCGCAATATCGGGTCGGATACCAAGGCGCGTAGCCTTCTGGCCTCGCTCATCAAGCTCGGTCACGGCTATAACCTTGCCGTAACGGTGGAAGGCGTGGAAACGCAGGATGAATTCGATACGGTGCGCAAGCTGGGTGTGGATTATGTGCAGGGGTTCTTCATTTCGCCTGCGGTCTCCGCCACGGAACTGATCCGCATCACTCGCGAAGAAGCCTGGAACCCCGCACCGACCGCATCCTGATGCTTGCGCCATCGCTTCCCTGCGGTTACCCCGTTCATTTGTAATTAAAAGACGTTTTTGGGTGCTGTCTTTTTTCAAAAAGGTGGCGTTTCCTGAAGGATTTTTGAAAAAAATCTTCCCAGAAAATTATAAAAGTCCTGTTTCATAAACAAAAAAACCCACCCGGCAGCAGACCTGCCGGGTGGGTTTTCTTTTAATCACGCCAGATCAGATATGGATCGCGCGCTTGTCCACATCCAGCGCCGCTTCCTTCACCGCTTCGCTCAGCGTGGGATGGGCGTGGCAGGTGCGTGCGATGTCTTCCGACGATGCGCCGAATTCGATCGCCATTGTGCATTCGGCAATCAGTTCGCCCGCCATCGGACCAATGATATGCACGCCCAGCACCTGATCGGTGGTTGAATCGGCCAGAACCTTTACAAACCCGTCCGTCATGCCGATGGCGCGCGCACGGCCATTGGCGGTGAAGGGGAATTTGCCAACCTTGTAGGAAACACCTTCTTCCTTCAGGTTTTCTTCGGTCTTGCCGACGGTTGCGACTTCCGGCCAGGTGTAGACCACGGCGGGGATGGCACCGTAATTGACGTGGCCTGCCTGACCGGCCAGCAGTTCGGCCACGGCAACGCCTTCTTCCTCGGCCTTGTGCGCCAGCATCGGGCCCGCAATCACGTCGCCAATGGCATAGATGCCCGGCACGCTGGTGGCGTAATGCGCATCGGTTACGATCCGGCCACGCCTGTCCAGTTCAATGCCCGCTTCTTCCAGCCCGAAGCCCTTGCTGGCCGCCGTACGGCCAATGGCCAGCAGAACCACGTCGGCTTCCAGCGTTTCAGCGGTTCCACCCTGCGCAGGCTCCACGGTCAGCGTCACGCCCCTGGCGGATTTTTCCGCCCTGGTCACCTTGTGGCCCAGCTTCATCTTCAGGCCCTGCTTCGTCAGGATGCGCTGGAACGTCTTGGCTATTTCGTTATCGGTGCCGGGAACCAGACGGTCGAGGTATTCGATCACCGTCACATCCGCGCCCAGCCGGTGCCATACGCTACCCAGCTCAAGACCGATCACGCCGCCGCCGATCACCACCATCTTTTTGGGCACGGCCGAAAGTTCAAGCGCGCCAGTGGAGGTGACGATCTGCTTTTCATCAACATCCACACCCGGCAGGCCTGCGCTGTCGCTGCCGCTCGCGATCACGATATGCTTGGCCGTGACCGGCTTGCCATCAACCGTGATACGACCTGTGCCTTCAACCTTGCCGACACCCTTGAGCCAGGTGACCTTGTTCTTCTTGAACAGGAACTCCACGCCCTTCACGTTGGCATCGACCACGGACTGCTTGCGCGCCATCATCTTCGCCAGATCCAGCTTCACGCTGTCGATGATGATGCCCATCTCGCCATATTCATCCTTGGCGGCATGGAAGTTTTCGGACTGCTGCAACAGCGCCTTGGACGGGATACAGCCCACATTGAGGCAGGTGCCCCCAAGGGTCGCGCGCTTTTCCACGCATGCCACCTTGAAACCAAGCTGGGCGGCGCGAATGGCGCAGACATAGCCACCCGGTCCCGCACCGATCACGATCACATCGTAATCCGTTTCGGCCGGAGCCTCTGCGGCAGCCTTGGGTGCGGGTGCAGCAGCAGGGGCCGTGGCGGCCGGTGCGGGCTGGGCCGGCCTGGCGGCAGCGGGTGTTGCCTTCTGGCCACCCGCGCCGGGGGTCAGGGTGGTCAGAACGGTGCCGACTTCAACCTCGTCGCCTTCCTTTACGGCATGCGCGCCCAGTACGCCTGCCTGCGGGGCGGGGACTTCCACGCTGACCTTGTCGGTTTCCAGTTCGGCGACCGGATCATCCGCGTTCACGGTATCGCCGGGCTGCTTCAGCCACTTGCTGACCGTAGCCGTGGTCACACTTTCGCCCAGCGTGGGCACCTTGATGTCGATTGTCATGTCTATTCAGTCCTGCTTGCTATGCGGTTGCGCGTAGGGGCCGCGCATGGGCACGGCCCCGGCAGGCATCAGACCTGCAGCAGCAGACGGCGCGGGTCTTCCACGTTCTGCTTGACCCGCACAAGGAAGCTGACCGCTTCCTTGCCATCCACGATCCGGTGATCGTAGGTCAGGGCGATATACATCATCGGGCGGATCACGACCTGTCCGTCAACCGCCACCGGACGATCCTGGATGGCATGCATGCCAAGGATGGCCGACTGCGGCGCATTGATGATGGGCGTGGACATGAGCGAGCCATAAATCCCGCCATTGGTGATCGAGAACGTTCCGCCCGACAGTTCATCAATCTTCAGCGTGCCTTCGCGCGCCTTCTTGCCAAAGCCCGCGATGGTGCTTTCGATTTCGGCAAAGCTCATCTTGTCCGCATCGCGGATCACGGGCACGACCAGCCCGTTGGGGCCGCCCACGGCAATGCCCAGATTCACGAATTCACGGTAGATCACGTCATCGCCGTCGATTTCGGCGTTGATGGCCGGGAATTCCTGCAGGGCCGCGATCACCGCGCGGCTGAAGATGGACATGAAGCCCAGCTTGGTGCCGTTGTGCTTCTTGACGAACAGGTCCTTGTATTCCGCGCGCATCTGCTTGACGGCGGACATATCCACTTCGTTGAAGGTGGTCAGCAGGGCTGCGGTGTTCTGCGCATCCTTCAGGCGACGGGCGATGGTGCGGCGCAGGCGCGTCATCTTCACGCGTTCCTCACGCGGGTCGTCCTGACGGGGCGGGCGCGCGGCAGCGGCAGGCTGGGTTGCACGCGGCTGCGACAGGAACGACTGCACGTCACCCTTGGTGATCCGGCCATCCTTGCCGGTGCCGGTGCCGACCTGGGCTGCGGACACGCCCTGCTCGGTCATCATCTTGCGCGCGCTGGGGAACGCCACGGCCGCGGCACCCTGTGCCGCGACATCGGACGGCGGCGTTGCCGGACGGGCAACCGGACCATTGGCGACGGGCTGGGCCTGCACGCCTGCGGGGGCGGCTTCCTTCTTCGGCGCGGGAGCCGCCGCAGGCCTGGGGGCGGCGCCACTGCCGGCCTCGATCGTGGACAGCACGGTGCCGACCTCGACTTCCTCGCCTTCGGGAACCAGCAGCGGGCCAAGCACACCAGACTGCGGCGCGGGAACTTCCACGCTGACCTTGTCGGTTTCCAGTTCCACCAACGGGTCGTCTTCCTTCACGGCATCACCGGGATGCTTCAGCCATTTTGCAACGGTTGCTGTGGTAACACTTTCACCCAGTGTCGGTACCTTGATATCGGCAGACATCTTTTAATTCCCAATCCCTTTGCCGCCCTGGCGCATCGGATACGTCCGGGCGGCCTTATCATTATTCAGGGAAACGGCCAGATCGCCGTTCCCATTTCCCTTATGCGTAACCCGTGACGGTCAGGCGCTGACACCCAGCGCCCTGTTCACCAGCGCCGTCTGTTCGGCAACATGGACCTTCGCCAGCCCCGTGGCGGGACTTGCCGCCGCCACACGCCCGACATAGGCCGGTCGCGTGCTCTTGTGGCCAACCGATGTCAGCACGCCTTCGATCAGGCGATCGACAAAGTTCCATCCACCCATGTTTTCCGGTTCTTCCTGGCACCAGATCACCTTGGCCTGCGGATAGCGGGCCAGTTCCTCGGCCAGCATCTTTTCGGGGAAGGGATAGAACTGTTCCAGCCGGAGGATGGCGACATTATCCAGCTTGCGCTCACGCCGTTCGGCCAGCAGGTCGTAATAGACCTTGCCCGAACAGATCACCACGCGGTCGACCTTGGCGGGGGCTGCGATCTGGTCGATTTCGCCAATGACCGGCAGGAAGCGCGTGCCCGGACCGAAATCCTTCAGTTCCGACACCGCCAGCTTGTGACGCAGCAGGGATTTCGGCGTCATGATGATCAGCGGCTTGCGGTAATCAAGGAACAGCTGGCGACGCAGGGCGTGATAGTAGTTGGCGGGCGTGGTCAGGTTGCATACGCGCATGTTGTTTTCAGCGCAGAGCTGGAGGTAACGCTCCAGACGGGCGGAGGAATGTTCTGGCCCCTGCCCTTCGTACCCATGCGGCAGCAGCATGACCAGACCGGACATGCGCAGCCACTTGGTTTCACCCGATGCGATGAACTGGTCGATGATGACCTGCGCGCCGTTGGCGAAGTCACCGAACTGCGCTTCCCACAGCACCAGCGCGTTCGGGTCGGCCAGCGAATAGCCGTATTCAAACCCGAGCACACCGAATTCGGACAGCAGCGAGTTGTATATCTCGATCGCAGCCTGATCCTTGGTGATGTTGTTCAGCGGCACGTAGGTGTTCTGGTTGATCTGGTCGATCAGCACCGCATGACGCTGGCTGAACGTGCCGCGCTGGCAGTCCTCGCCCGACAGGCGGACATGGTGCTTTTCCAGCAGCAGCGTGCCAAAGCCCAGCGCCTCGCCCGTGGCCCAGTCAATTCCCTGGCCCGTTTCGAACATCTTGGCCTTGGCCTTGAGCTGACGGACGATCTTGGAATTGGCATTGAAGTCATCGGGCACATGCGCCAGCGCCGCACCGACTTCCTTGAGCGTGTCGATCGCCACGCCGGTTTCCGGCGCGGGACGGGTAGCGTCCACCGGCGGTGGCTTCAGGCCCTTCCACGCGCCTTCCAGCCAGTCGGCCTTGTTGGGCTTGTAACCCTGTGCTGCCTGATAGGCTTCTTCCAGCCTGTTGTGGAAGCCGTCCCATTCGGCCGTGACCTCCGCCTCTGTCACGACGCCTTCGCGCACCAGACGGTCGGAATACAGCGTGCGGATGGTCGGGCGCGCGGCAATGGCCTTGTACATGGTGGGCTGGGTGAAGGACGGTTCGTCGGACTCGTTATGACCGTGGCGACGGTAACCCACGATGTCCAGCACCACGTCGGATGCGAACTTCTGGCGGAACTCGGCCGCAAGGCGGGAGCAGTAGATCACCGCTTCCGGCTCGTCACCATTGACGTGCAGGATCGGGGCCTGCACCGCCTTGGCCACGTCCGTGCAGTACAGACCGGAGAAGGAATGGACCGAAACGGTGGTGAAGCCGATCTGGTTGTTGACCACGACATGGATCGTACCGCCGGTGCGGTAGCCGATCAGCTGCGACATGGCCAGCGTTTCATACACGATGCCCTGACCGGCGAACGCCGCGTCACCATGCAGCAGCAGGCCCATATGGCGGCCGCGCTGGTGGGGGTCGTCATCATCCTGTGTCGCGCGGACCTTGCCGATCACCACCGGGTCCACCGCCTCAAGGTGCGAGGGGTTGGGCTGGAGCGAGATATGGACCGGAGTGCCGCCGATCTCGACATCGGTGGAAGTGCCGAGATGGTATTTCACATCGCCCGACCCCTGCACGTCGTCCGGCTTGAAGGACGCGCCGGCGAATTCGCTGAAGATGGCGGTGTAGGGCTTGCGCACGATGTTGACGAGCGTGTTCAGGCGCCCGCGATGCGGCATGCCGATGGCAACCGACCGCACGCCGCCAGCCGCCGCCTGATCAATGATCGCGTGCAGCGCGGGAATGGTCACGTCCTCGCCCTCAAGGCCGAAGCGCTTGGTGCCGACATACCGCTTCTGGCAGAAGGACTCGAAGCCTTCCGCTTCGGTCAGCTGCTGCAGGATGACCTTCTTCTGCTCGGGGCTTGCGCCCCTGCGCCAGTTGTCACCTTCCAGCCGCGCCTGCACCCACATGCGCTGTTCGGGGTCCTGGATATGCATGAACTCGGCGCCGATCGGCCCGCAATAGACCGAACGCAGGGCATCAAGCACCTGGTTGATGGTCGCGGTATCGGTCCCGATCAGGCTGGCGACGGTGTGGCCAAGGTAGATCGGGCGATCAAGGTCCCTGGGGCCGAAACCATAGGTTGCCGGGTCAAGGTCGGCATGGGGCTGGGGCACCTGCAGGCCCAGCGGGTCCAGTCGGGCCTCAAGGTGGCCACGCACGCGGAAGGCGCGGATCAGCTGGGTCGCGCGCAGGCTGTCATCAGCCGCGGCCCGCAGCCCTTCGGCCGTGACCCCCGCCGCCTTGCCATTGGGCAGGGGGGCCGGTTCATCACCGGTGATGATATGCGGACGCGGCGCCCAGGAGGCCCCTTCCGCATCATGAACGATTTCCGGACCATCCTCATGCAGTTCCTGGAACAGGGAGGCAAAGGAAGGATCGACGCTGTTGGGATCGGCCACCCAGCGCGCATACAATTCAGCCAGATAGGCCGTATTGGCGCCACTGAATGCGGTCGAAAGAATATCTACGCCCGCCATATTGAAGACATCTCCTCGCTGGCGGCCTTTTTTGGCCGCGCTATTGTCGGATCCGGCATGTCATTTTTCACCGGCCCGATTTGTATCGCTACCCTAGCCGCACCCTTGCCGGGATGCCGCCATCATTCATCAGGATCAGGTCTGCTTGCCGCGCATACTGACATTTTCGTGCCTGTCCCCCGAAGGCGGGGACCGGCGTGCGGAAAACGTCCATATCCGCAGCCTTTGCCCCGGCTGATGCGAACTTGCCCATACCCAAGCAAAGACCGTCCTGCTTGCCTACCGCCTGACCAGTCACACCACCGCCATAACCGTCACGATGGCGTGACCCTTTCATCCCCTGTCCGCTCCTATGCGTTCAGGTGCGGCAGCTGCATATAGGCCGCGCTCTGCATTTCCTCCAGACGCGACGCGGTCCGTTCGAACGCGGTGGCGCCCTGCCCCTTTGCATACAGTGCGTCCGGCCTGTCCTCGGCTGAGGCGAACAGCTTGACGTTCTGTTCGTACAGCGTGTCGATCAGGACGATGAAGCGCCGGGCCTCGTCAAAATTATCCGGCCCCATACGCGGGACGCCATCCAGGACAAGGTTGGGGAACCGCGTGGCCAGCGCCAGGTAATCACCTGCGCCCAGCGGCCTGCCGCACAGGTCGGCAAAGCTGAAGCGCGCGACCGGGCCCGCGGCCTGATCCACCTTCAGGCGGCGGCCCATGATGTCCAGCGTGACCGGCACGACCGGCGCGCCATCGGCCAGCCGGGTGAAGATCGAGTCGAGCGCACGGCGCGCCGCGTCATTGGCGGGGATGATCCATGTCTGCATCCCCCGCGCGTTGCCCCGGCGGTAATCGCGCGGGGAATCGAGGATGACGGTATCCACTTCCTTGAGAATCGCGGCAATGAACGGCTTGAAGGCATCAGCGCCCGGACGGTCCTGGAACAGGTCCTCGGGTTTCGTGTTGGATGTCGCCACCACCACCACGCCATCGGCGAACAGGTAGTCGAACAGGCGGCCAAGGATCATGGCGTCGGCAATGTCGTTGACCTGGAATTCATCAAAGCACAGCAGCCACGCTTCCTGCGCGATCTGGCGCGCCAGCGGCGGGATGGGATCGGTCAGGCCAGGATCGGCCACCTTCATGTCATGCAGGCGCTGGTGCACGTCCTGCATGAAGCGGTGGAAATGAACCCGGCGCTTGTGCTCCACGGGGGCGAGGCTGAAGAACAGGTCCATGAGCATGGTTTTGCCACGCCCCACCTGTCCCACCATGTAAACGCCGCGCGGACGCGGGGCCTCGGTGGCGTGGTGCCCCGACAGGCCCAGGCGCGCCTTCAGCCCGCCCAGCCAGCCCGAGGCCTGCGGCGCGTGCTGCTGGACCACCGGGTGGTAGTCACGCAGTTCACGCCACAGGCGGTCGAGCCGGCGGGCGGCCTTTTCCTGTTCCGGGTCACGATCAAGACGGCCAGAAGCCACACGGGCCTCATAGGCGGCGAGGGGGCCGGTACCTGCGGGCAACGCCGCAGCGGACGGGCGGGCGGGGGCTATGTCTGTATCCATGGTATTTCGGCGATAGTCCGTAACAAACACCCCATCAAGGGCGCAAACTCGCCAAACTGTGTCATGACAGGGGTTCTCTCCATCTGGTGAACTGAAACCAGCCAGAATGGAGAGTTTGTGATGACTGACTGGAACGCCTACCGCGCCCACCTGGGCGACTCTATCAAAGCATTCGCGGCGCTCGCGCCCGACACCATCAAGGGACTCCAGACGCTGGATGGCGCTGCCGCGCGCACCGGAAAGCTGGATGCCAAGACGCGTGAACTGATCGCGCTGGCGGTTGCCGTGACCACGCGGTGCGACGGCTGCATATCCGTCCATTCCACCGCCGCGGTGAAGGCCGGGGCCACGAAAGAGGAAATTGCCGAGGCGCTGGGCGTTGCCGTGGCGCTGAACGCAGGGGCGGCCACGGTCTATTCCAGCCGGGTGCTGGACGCGGTGGACACGGTCACGGCCTGACCCCCGTACGCATGCTTGCGGGGGGGGCGTGTCCGGGCCTAATCTGGGGGCTGCTTAGTGACCAGCTTGCAGGATGGCATGATCCAACCCGTCACCCCCGACTATGCGGCGCTGGAGACAGCGCCCGTGTCCACCGCGCCGTTCGCGCATGTGGTGGTCCCGCATTTCATCAGGCCCGATGACCTGCATGCCCTTGCCGCAAGCCTGCCCGACATCCGCTCCGGCGGGTCCTTCCCGCCCGGCGCGCTGACGCTTTCGCCGCTTATGGCGCAGCTGGTGACGGAACTGGAAGGACCACGGCTGCGGACCCTGATCGCGCGGAAATTCGCGCTGGATCTGGATACCGCCCCCACCATGCTGACCCTGCGTGGACGCACGCGGGCGAAGGACGGACGCATTCACCGCGATTCCGCCAGCAAGCGCGTAACCGTCCTGCTGTACCTGAATGCTGGCGACGACACCGCATGGGCACGGCATGAAGGCTGCCTGCGGCTGCTGCGCAACGGCCATGATCTGGAAGATTTCACGGTCGAGGTTCCGCCCGTCAACGGCACGCTGCTGGTCTTCCCCAACGGGCCGGACACATGGCATGGCCACCGGCAGTACGTCGGCCCCCGCCACACCATCCAGCTGAATTACATGACCAATGATACCAGGGCGCGCAACGAATTGCGCCGCCACCGGTTATCCGCCCTGACAAAGCGATTGCCCTGGGTGGCCTGACACGGACCCGGCCATTGTTTCGACACGGACATTGGTCATAATGGTCCCGTTATCCGCCTTCACGATATGTCGAGGTTCTCAAACTCCATGCATCTGCGCAAACTTACTGCTTCCCTCCTGTCAGCCAGTCTTGCGCTGGGTATACTGACAACGGCTATGCCGGCCGCGCAGGCCCAGCCGTGGCATGGCGGTCCCCGTGGTGGACGTGGCGGACCGCCCCCGCCGCCGCCGCGTGGCGGTTATTATG
>NZ_BANF01000129.1 GCF_000964425.1 Komagataeibacter intermedius TF2
AGGATCGGCACCGCCGGTGTCGTCGGCAACATCTCGGCGTGTTGAACCGGTGGGGCCTTGCGGTGGCCTGGCTCGATCCGCTTACGGTTTTTGCCTTCCAGCACGGGATGCCGGGCGATGAGTTTCCCTTCCTCGAAGATCAGGACTTCATGTGTATGGTGCTGGATCTCGACCACGCGACGGCGGGCAGTGTCAGGCACACTGTAATAATTGCCGGCCACCGCCACCATCCCCTCGCGGCTGATCCGCCGCTCGACGCTCAGAACAGCATCGTAGCGCAGGGCAGGCAATGGATGCAGATGGGGCTGCTCCTGTGCAAAATGCTCCTGCACGATCCGCCCGGTGGTGGCATGTGCCCGCGCGTTGGCGATATCCGCGCGCCAGACGTCGAACTGGGCGTTGAGGTCATCGAGATCATGGAAACTGCGGCCAAGGAAGAAGTCCTGACGGATGTAGCGGAAGGGTCGCTCGACCTTGCCCTTGGTCTTGGCGCGATAGGGCTGGCAGGCTCTGGGGGCGCTGCCATAATGGGCCAGAAGCGCCACCAGCGAGGCATTGTAGGTCACCACGCCCGCATCATCCTCACCGATGACAGCGGTCTTCATGCGATCGTAGAGAATTTCCGTGCAGCAGCCCGCCATCGCCTCGAAGGCGGCGATGTGGCAACGCATCACTGTTTCCAGACCCTGGTTCGGGCAGAAACGTCCCCACAGCCAGCGACTGTGCCCCAGCACCATGCTGAACAACCAGACCTTGCGCACGATGCCTGGCTCGCCGGTGAAGACTGTCTGGAATTCCGCAAAATCGACCTGCGCCTGAACGCCGGCTCCGGTCTCGAAGCGCCGCTCATAAGGCCTGGGCAGCGGGGGGCGGATTTGCCGGAGATATTCCGTCAGCGATGAATAGGCACCGTCATATCCCATGTCGCGAATTTCACGATGCAGCCTGCGCGATGAAAGTCCGGGATAACTTGCCATCCGCTCCAACAGATAGGTTCGATAAGGTTCTGCTGCGCTGGCCACCGGTTTACGCGGTGCATAGGCTGGAGTCTCCAGCCCATTGGCCAGATACTTCTTCACTGTCTTGCGATCGAGCCCTGTCTGGCGCGCGATGGCGCTGATGCTGAGCCCCTGTCTTTTGAGTTCCTGGATCAAAACGACCTCCCTGAGTCCTATCACCTGCTCGCCCTTCCTTTGGCATCAGCAGGGATAAATGTGCCGCGTGATCGTCATGGGGGCATGCCCCCATGACGATCACGCACAGTCCTCAAACTGGGGAATTTTCAACCAGCACATTTGGGGAGATTACAACCAGCACTCACA
>NZ_BANF01000128.1 GCF_000964425.1 Komagataeibacter intermedius TF2
CTCGGCCACGAAGTGAGGCTGATGGCGCCACAGCTTGTCAAACCCTGCGTCAGGCGCGGATCATCTCCCCCAATACCTGATCAAAAGGGAACACCGCCATATCCTGACTGCTGATTGCCGTGCATCTGGCATGGCTGCACAGGGATATGCACATGCCGTACCGGCCCCTGAACAATATCCTACGATCATAAACCTCACGCCAGCAAAGCTGCAAGAAGCCTTCCCGTAGAAGTATAAATCGAGGGAACAGGCTGCTTGCAACAGTCAAAAGCGGGATGGATGCGCTCGCCGGAAAAACAACCCGTAAGGTCATCCTCCCGGCCACGGTTACGCCAGCAGGTCAGAAATCCGCGCTGATGGTTCCATAAAAGGACCGGGGCGCACCAACCTGCAGGCTGTTGTAATCACCCGAAAGCGGGTTGCCACCACTGCCCATGTTGGAGATGTAGCGTTCATCGGTAATGTTGTAGATGTTGAAGTCAAACTTCAGGTTCCGTGCAACCGACACGTCATGCAGGGTGTAGCTGACGCCGAAATTCTCCAGCCAGTAGGACGGAACGCGTGAATCATTATTATAGCTGAGGTATCTTTTGCCCATGAACAGGGTATCGAAGTGAATGTTGATGCCCTTGATCGAATAGTTGAGGGAGTTCTTGTACATCAGGTGGGCGTAGTTGGGTTCCTGCTTGCCCTTGAGATTATACAGGACGCCGCCTGAAATCAGGTTGTTTTCAAACTTGGAGCTATTGTAGCTGATGCTGTTATAGATCGACAGGTGACGTACCGGAATGAATGTCACGCTGGCATCCACACCGTTCATGTTGACGCTGCCAACGTTCTGGAACAGCGAGTGCGCCGTGACCAGCGGTCCCACCGAAATCGACTGCTGGCGGTTTGAAAAGTCGGTATGGTACAGGTTCAGCAACCCGATGACACGACGTGTCTGCAGGCGGTAGCCAATTTCATATACCCAGTCGGTTTCAGGCCGGATGTCTTTCTTCAGGGCATTGAAGTCGGACTGTGTTTCAGCACCCCACGGCGAGAACATATTATAGCCCCCTTCTGGATAGGCCTGCATGTTCTTGGAAATATCGAAATAGAATTCGTTATGCGGGGCAAAACGCCAGTTCCCGCTGAACTGCGGCAGGGCAGCTGCTTCCGCCGTAAGCGAACCGGCCGGGATCTGATTGCCACCCGTATAACGTGCATCGTTATAGGTCACACGGTCGCTTGCATTGACGACCATGGTGCGGAAGCCGGCATGCAGGGTCAGGTTGGGCAGGACCTTATAGGTATCCTGCAGGTGAAAGACATAGGTATTCGTGTTGAAGGCTTCGCCATACCCGATCATGAACGGCTCACCCTTATGGGCGATTTCGTTATAGGGCGTGCCATTGGCGGAATTGGGTTCGTTGAAGTAATCCATTTCCGGGCTGTAGGTGGAGTTCTCGTACCAGAAACCTGCATCAAAGGTATGATGTTTGAAACGGTAGATGAGATCGGTCTGGAACCCCAGCCTGCGTGAACTCATGGCCTGGTCCTGCGCTGCCAGCGGCGCACCGCTGGGTGAACTGACATAGGGCGATGTCCACCACGCATCGTAACGCTTGCCCACACCATAGAAAGTGGTCTTGGACTCAAGGTTCTTGTTGAGCTTGCTGTCCAGGCTCATGCCGCCCACGTAATAGGAACTGGTTTCGATACCACGGTAATAGGCCGCGTTCTTCGGATCGGACAGGCCCTGATACTTGGCGGGATAATTACCGTTGGCCGCATTCAGCGCCGCGCCGTAATTCGGATAGTAATAATCTGAATCGTATCCGACCTTGTTCAGCATCTCGAGCGAATTGTCGAGGTAGGAGGCCGCCGCCTCGCTCGACCAGTCGAAATAGGCCTTGAAGGTGGTGTGGTCGTTGATCGGCTGCACCAGCTTTGTGTTCACCATTTGCTGAAACTGTGAATCCCCGCCCAGCCACTTGTCCTCGGCGCGACGGTCATAGGAAATATAGAACTTCGTCCCGCTCCTGTTCAGCTTGCCGCTGTCAAACCGTACGAAAGTACGGAACGCATTATAGCTGCCGAATGTCTGCGAAACCTTGCCACCCATCCTATCGCTGGGGTCATCGCTGTAAAAACGTACCGTGCCGCCAAGGTTGCTGGTGGACGGGGTATCAAGCCCGCCGGCCCCCTGCGAGACATCGGTATGGGAAATGTTCTCATTGCTGATCACGCGGTTGACGGGCACGCCATCGTGGGATTCATATCCCTGACCACCCAGCGAGATGCCATCAACGGTAAAACCAAGCTGATCACTGGTAAAACCGTGCATGTAGAAGCTCTGCGACCACAGATCGATGCCCAGCGGATCGGATGAACTGAACTGTACGCCGGGCATGTTCCCCACCGCCTTGAGCGGCGTGGTGCCGGGCACGAGATACTGCAGGTCACGGCGGGAGATTGACTGCATCTGGCGGGTTGAACCTGACCCCACGACGCTGATCTTTTCAGGTGCTGCCGTGGCATTGGCGCCTGCATGGCTGGCCGTGTGTGCGGCCGTGTGTTTGGGAGTGGTCTGTTCTCCTGCTTTCTTGTGGGGATCGGATGCGGCATGCGCGAAGTGCTGGGTGGAGAGTGCCAGCATGATGATCGGGGACAGGGGCAGGTGCAGATATTTCACATGCTTCCAGATCATGCATGTATTCCTTTCATACTAGGGGCGGGCGGGTAGACAGGCTGCGTTCTTGCGCAAGTATCTGTTTTTGAAATCTGTTCTCTGGCGGTGAATATCCGTGCATCCCCCACGCGGATGAAACCTCCTCCGGTTAGCGGGATACAGCCGATTTCGGCCTTAATGTTGTATACGCTACTTTATGCACTCGCCCCTTTGGAATTGTTTTTATACGTTACATATTCGAAATAGGACGAATTGTGTCTTTTTAGACACAGCCCATTCGGGCTTTATCTGATTTCAACCCGCCTTAAACAGAGAAGGTCTTTGCTTTTGTGAAATCGAACACCCAATAAATACCGTTTATAAACATAATGTTAGTAAAAATTATGACGTATCTTACGAAACGGCATGGGCAATTTTTCCTGCGCGTGCCCGACTGGCCTTGCTTTTCTGGCAGGGGAAATTTCTCGGTTTTCAGTTACTTCGTATGGCGAAATTGTAATAACGTTACTAAAGGAGAATAAATCTTGATTCTCCCATATATGGCGTATACGTTATATATCATGAATTAACGCCTGGCGGTCGTGCGTGTCCGCCAGGTCAAGCAGAAAGCAGGATGAATGGAACGCTCTCTTCGTATTGGCGTTGTCGGCGCCGGACTGGGTGGCACGACTGCGGTGGGCCTGCTGCAGCGCGCGGGATTCAATGTGGTGCTGTATGATCAGATGCCCGCGTTTTCCCGACTGGGGGCGGGTATCCAGCTTGGTCCCAATGTCATGAAGATCATGCGTCGCCTCGGTATTGAAGAGAGCATGGCCGCAGTCTCGAACGAACCGCAGTACTGGTGCAGCCGCAATGGGATGGATGGCGTGTACCTGTCGCGCATTCCGCTCAATGCAGACCGTGCGCGTTACCAGGCACCCTATATCACCATCCACCGTGGCGAAGCCCACCAGATCATGCTGGGCGCAGTGGATACCGCCAACGTGCAGTTCGGCAAATGCCTTGCCGACCTGCATGCGCATGACAAAGGCGTGCGACTGTCGTTCATGGATGGCACATCCGATGAGGTGGATATCCTGATTGGTGCCGACGGCCTCAATTCATGCGTGCGTGCAAAGCTGCTTGGCCCGGAAGACCCGCTCTTTACCGGGTGGATCGGCCATCGCGGCATGATCAAGGCCAGCAAACTGGCGGGGCTGGATGTGGGTGAATGCGTGAAATGGTGGTCATCCGACCGGCATATGATGACCTACTTCCTTGATCGCAAAAAGGAAGAATTCTATTTCGTCACTGGTGAGCCGGCCGAAAGCTGGCCGCTGGGCGTTTCCTGGGTGCCAAGCACGCATGCTGAAATGCACAAATCCTTTGCCGGTTATGACCCGCTGGTCCGAGCCTATATCGATGCAGCCGAAAACATTACCAAATGGCCGCTTTATACCCGCAAGCCGCTGCCCGTCTGGCACCGTGGCCGTGTGGTCCTGCTTGGCGATGCCTGCCACCCCATGAAGCCGCACATGGCGCAGGGTGCGGCCATGGCAATCGAGGATGCGGCCATGCTGGTGCGCTGCATGGCCGAAATCGAAACGAACGATCCCAATACCTGTTTCGAGGCCTATCGCCATCACCGCATGGGCCGCGCCTCCCGCGTGCAGGAAGTATCGAACGCCAATACATGGCTGCGCACGGATGAAGATCCATCATGGGTCTATGGCTATGACGTCTATGGTGTCGATCTGCACGCATAAGCCGTTGCCCGTGTGGCCGTGGACTGCCATGGCCACACGGATGTCCCGTCTGGTGCCCCGACCCACCCGCAGGCCCTATTCATGGAGCAGGCCCGATGCCCTCAATCAGCGATGCAGAACTCATTCAGGCTTGGACGCAGGTGCTTGGCCTGTCCGGCATGGCCGCAGGCCAGAGTGTTACGGTCCTGACCTCGTCCGAGACCAACCGCCAGACCATGCGCTGCGCCATCATCGCGGCCGGGCTGAAGGGGCTGGTGGTCAACCGGCTTGACCTGCAGCCCACCAATGGCGGCCTGTCGCTTTCACGCGATCCGCTGGCCTATGTCGGCACCACGCCGCTTACGGGCAACCGCGCGGCCATGGCGATCCTGAAGGAAAGCGATCTGGTCCTCGACCTCATGACACTGCTCTTTTCGCCCGAGCAGCATGAGATACTGGCATCAGGCGGTCGTATCCTGCTGGCGGTGGAACCACCCGAGGTACTGGTGCGCCTGCTGCCTACGCTACAGGACCGTGATCGCGTGCTGGCGGCCTCCGCCGTGCTGCGCGCGGCGCGTAGCATGCATGTCACGTCCGATGCGGGCACGGACATGCAGTGCGCTCTGGGCGATTTCCCCATTCTGGAGGAATACGGTTTCTGTGACCGTCCTGGCCGGTGGGACCATTGGCCCAGTGGTTTCCTGGCCACATGGTCGAATGAAGGGTCAGCCAATGGCACCATCGTGCTGGATCGTGGCGATATCCTGCTGCCGCATAAATCCTATGTGCGCGATCCGATCACCTGCACCATCCGCAATGGATACGTGACCGATATTTCCGGCGGGCTGGATGCGGATCTGCTGAAATCCTACATGGACTCCTTCCACGATCCCGAAGCCTATGCCCTGTCGCATGTCGGGTGGGGACTGCAGGATCGTGCGCACTGGTCGGTCATGGGGTTCTATGATTCCGAAAACACGATCGGCATGGATCCGCGCGCCGTAGCTGGAAACTTCCTGTGGTCCACCGGCCCGAATAACGAGGCCGGGGGCACACGCGATACGGCCTGTCATATCGATATCCCCATGCGCAACTGCACGGTCATGCTTGATGGCAGGCCGGTAGTGGAAAAGGGGCGTGTAATCTGAAATCGTTTCTTTAAAGTTATGATAAGATGTAAAATTCGAAAAGGATAGACAATGCCCCCTATCGAGACATCCACCCCCGAACTGGACAGCGCACTATACCACCGCCAGGGCTTTGGCAGGTCGCTTGGTCTTGTGGGCAGGGCTGGCCTGCTGATTGTCGATTTCGTAAACGGTTTTGCCGATCCGCAGCAGTTCGGTGGTGGCAATATTCCCCCCGCCATCGCCCGTACTACGACACTGCTGGCCACGGCGCGCAGGCAGGGATGGCCGATTGCGCATTCGCGCATTGTCTTTGCCGATGACGGTGCGGACGCCAATATCTTTTCCGAAAAGGTGCCCAGCATGCTGGGCCTGACCGAGCATAATCCCGCAAGCGCCATCGTGCCCGAACTGACGCCTGTGCCGGGTGAATACGTGGTGCGCAAAACTGTACCCTCCGCCTTCGCCGGGACACCGCTGGCAAGCTGGTATGCCGCACAGGGTGTGCAGACCGTAGTGGTGGCAGGCTGTGTAACCAGTGGCTGCGTGCGGGCCAGCGTGCTCGATGCCATGCAGCTTGGCTTCCGCCCGATTGTAATTTCCGACTGCGTGGGGGATCGCGCCATCGGCCCGCATGAAGCCAACCTGTTCGACATGAGCCAGAAATGCGGCGATGTGATTACGCTTGACGCGCTGCTGGAACAGCTTCCCGCTACTGCGCAGGCGGCACGCTGATGCGCGGGACGCCATACCGGATCGGTCAGATCGTACCCAGTTCCAACCTGACCATGGAAACCGAAATCCCGGCTCTGCTGGCAGCGCGCCAGTTGGTACGGCCCGAACGGTTTACCTTCCATTCCGCGCGCATGCGCATGAAGACGGTACGCAGGGAAGAACTGGCGGCCATGGATGCGCAGTCCGACCGCTGCGCGCTGGAACTGAGCGACGCACAGGTCGATGTACTGGGCTATGCCTGCCTTGTGGCCACCATGTCCATGGGGCCGGGCTATCATCGCGTTTCGGAAAAACGGCTGCATCAGTGCACGCTCGATAATGGTGGTCCCGCCCCGGTCGTAACCAGTGCTGGCGCGCTGGTGGATGGGCTGCGGGTGCTGGGTGCGCGCCGCATCGTGCTGGTTGCCCCTTACATGAAACCCCTGACACGGATGGTCATCGACTACCTGACGGATGAGGGGTACGAGATCATCGACCACATCGCGCTGGAAATACCCGATAACCTTGATGTTGCCCGCCATGATCCCGGTCGCCTGCCCGATATCGTGGCAAAGCTGAACCATGCCGATGCTGATGCCATCGTGACTTCGGCCTGCGTTCAGATGCCCTCGCTTCCCGTTGTCCCCATGATCGAGGCGCAGACCGGCAAGCCCGTGCTGAGTGCCGCCATCGCGACAACGTACGCCATGCTGACCCGGCTGGGGCTGGAACGCATCGCACCCGGCGGCGGCGCGCTGCTGTCCGGTGCCTATTGATTATTTGAAACAGGAATCCGTCATGACCTCATCCTTTCAGTATGGTGCGAATGTCCATGCCAATGGCATCCGCCAGCATTACCTGCGCTATGGGGGCAAGGGCACGCCGCTGGTGCTGGTGCCCGGCATTACAAGCCCTGCCATCACATGGGGTTTCGTGGCCGAGGAACTGGCCCGCACGCATGATGTCTACGTGCTGGACATACGCGGGCGCGGCCTGTCACAGGGGGGGGATGACCTTGCCTATGACCTGGATGCCTATGCGGGTGATGTACGGGGCTTCATTGATGCGCTGGGCCTGAAGGACTGCGTGGTGCTGGGCCATTCCATGGGCGCGCGCATTGCCATCCGCCTCGGCCGCCAGGATGCGTCCGGCATCGCGGCCCTCGTTCTGGTTGATCCGCCGGTCAGTGGGCCGGGTCGCAGGCCTTATCCATCCAGCCTGCCATGGTATGTCGATTCCATCCGCCTTGCGCGCAAGGGCATGGATGCCGAAGCGATGCGCCGCTTCTGCCCCACATGGACCAGGGAACAGCTCGAACTGCGGGCCGAATGGCTGCATACCTGCGAGGAACTGGCCACCCGCATTACCTATGAAGGTTTCCATACCGAGGACATCCATCAGGATATTCCCCACCTTACGGTGCCCACCTATCTCATGATCGCGACGCGCGGCAATGTCATCCTGCCCGAGGACGAAGCCGAGATCGCGGGCCTGCTGCCTTCCATCGTCATGGACCGGGTGCCCGATGCGGGCCACATGATCCCGTGGGACAACCTTGCCGGTTTCATGACGTCGTTCAACGGTTTCAAGCTGTCCTGATACCATGACCGCATCCGCCCTGTAACGGGGCGGATGGCCGAAGAACGGGCGCCTGACATGGCGACGATCAAGGAACGTACTGGGCCTGAGCAAGGTGTTTTGATGAATGCGACCCTTCCGACCGATGCGCCGCGTATGAATAACGTCCTCGCTCCCGTATGCGGTCGCGTGGCATGGCGGTTGCTGCCGCTGCTGTTCCTCGGGTTTCTGGCATCCTACCTGGACCGGGTGAACGTGGGCTTCGCCAAGTTGCGGATGCTGTCCGACCTGTCCATGAGCGAGGCCAGCTACGGGATGGGGGCGGGCCTGTTCTTCCTTGGCTATATCGTATGTGAAATGCCCAGCAATGCGCTGATGGTACGCGTGGGCGCACGACGGTGGCTGGCGCGTATCCTGATTACGTGGGGGCTGTGTTCAGGGGCAATGGCGTTTGTCCGTTCCCCGGCCGAATTCTATGTCCTGCGACTGCTGCTGGGCATTGCCGAGGCCGGTTTCATGCCCGGCGTACTGTTCTATCTCTCGCAATGGTTTCCACCCGAATACCGTGCGCGTGTCACCGCGCGGTTCATGGTCGGCATTCCGCTGGCCAGTGTGCTGGGTGGCCCGTTATCGGGCATGATCCTGGACATGATGGCGGGATATGGCGGAATCGCGGGCTGGCGCTGGCTGTTTTTTGTGGAAGCGGTGCCACCTGTCCTGATCGGGATTGCCGTTTTCCTTTATCTGCCCGACAGCATTGCCCAGGCGCGTTTTCTTACGCCTGCGCAGAAAGCCCTGCTGGCGGCACGCTGCGTACCCGTGGACCATACCCATTCCCTGCGCGCCATGGTGGATGCCCTGCGTAACAGGCGCATATGGCTGCTGGGCCTGGCGGATGGCGCGTTGCTGCTCGGGCTGTATACCATTGCCTTCTGGCTGCCATCCTTTCTGCGGGAGGCCGGTGTGGTGTCTTCACTGCAGGTGGGGCTGCTTACGGCCATCCCCAACATTGCCGCCGCCATCGCCATGATCGTCAACGGGTGGCATTCGGACCTTAGGGGCGAGCGCAAGCGCCATATTATCGTGCCGGTCCTGATTGGGGCGGCGGCACTTGCCCTGTTGCCGCTGGCGCAGGGTAGCGTGATGGTAGCAATCATGCTGATTACGGTTGCCAACATGGGAATCCTTGGCGCACTGCCGCCATTCTGGACGCTTCCCTCGCTCATGCTGCCGGAAGCGGCGACAGTTGCTGCCGGGCTTGCGCTGGTCGGGGCCATCAGCAACCTTGCCGGTTTCATGGCGACCGACCTGATCGGGTGGGCGCGCAGCATCATGCCGGGCTCCTGGGGGATTTTTGTCGTCTTCGCCGGGTGTGTCGCCATGGGGGCCGGAATGGTCGTGACCATCCCGGCCCGGTCGATCAATGTTGCCCGCACTGCCCCGGCGGAACACAATGGCTGATAGCGCTGCAGCCAATGGACCGCGCGCCACGCACGCAACGGGCAGGACTGTAATATGACCGAGACAGACGACACGACATACACCACCTATGACCTGCATGAGCAGATCGGCCACCTTCTGCGCCGGGCGTACCAACGTCATACCTCCCTGTTCCAGACCGTCATTCCCGATGATCACCTGACATCCGTCCAGTTTGCGGTCCTTGCGACCGTATTCAGGGAAAAGGAAGGTTCGCTCATTCATATCGGCCGGATTACGGCAATAGACCATGCCACCCTGCGCGGCATCTGTTCGCGCCTGAAGCAGCGCGGACTGATCAATATACGCGGCAACCCCGACGACAGGCGCGAACGCCTGCTGTCGCTGAGTGAAAAGGGCATGGAAATGGTCCGGACCTACCTGCCCCAGGCCGCCCGTGTTTCCGAACTCACGCTTGAACCGCTTGATGCGTGCGAACGGATCGCGGCGTTACATGTGCTGCGCAAACTGGCGGAATAATACACTCATGACCAGGCGCCCGTATGGCCCCGGCATTCCCATATCCCAAGCAAGCAGGAGATCCACATGCATGATGGGGCAGGCACACCCGATACGCATCTGACCAATGCAGATCTTGCCCCTACCGACACGCGGACATGGGGATGGTTTGATTATGTCTCGTTATGGATGTCAAACATCCACAGCGTGGGCGGATACGTCACGATGGGCAGCCTGTTTGCCATGGGGCTGCCTGCGACGGATGTGTTCATGGCTCTGATCGCCGCGATCCTTGTCATTCAGCTTCTGTGCAACCTTGTGGCGCGTCCCAGCCAGATTTCAGGCGCACCCTATCCTGTCATGGCGCGTATGGCGTTTGGCGTGCATGGAGCACTTGTTCCTGCCTTTATACGTGGCATCATCTCAATTGCCTGGTACGGCATCCAGACTTGGCTGGCATCAAACGCGGTTGTTGTCCTGCTGCTGCGTCAGTGGCCGGAACTGACACCATGGGCGCAGGTCGGCATTCATGGTTTTGCCGGTCTGTCGGCGCTGGGCTGGATGGCCTTCATCATGCTGTGGATCGTGCAGGCTCTGGTGTTCTGGCGGGGCATGGACATGATCCGCCACTTTGTCGACTGGGCCGGACCCATCATCTATGTCGTCATGATCGGACTGGATGCGTGGCTGCTGTCGCGGGCGGGATGGGATCACTTCTCACTCGACATACCAGGCATTACGCACCACACGATTGCGGCGCGGATCATGGGCATGGTCAACGCGATTGCCCTTGTTATTTCCTATTTTGCACCCATTGCCCTGAATTTTGGCGATTTTTCGCGTTATGGCGTTTCAATGTCAGCCATCAGGCGCGGCAATTTCTGGGGTTTGCCGGTCAATTTCATGGGGTTTTCCCTTCTTACGCTTGTCACCATCGTGCTGACGCAACCCGTTTTTGGCCGTATCATCCTTGATCCGGTTGAAACCGTAGCCCAGATTGACAGCCCGGTTGCCGTTATTGTGGGTGTACTGACCTTTATCATGGCGACTGCAGGGATCAATATTGCTGCCAATTTTGTCTCGGCTGCGTTTGACTTCTCCAATCTTGCACCTCATCGCATTTCATGGCGCGGGGGCGGCATGGCGGCCGCGGCCGGGGCTGTCATAATGACACCGTGGAATTTATACGCCCGCCCCGAACTGATCCATCTGACACTGGATGTGCTGGCCACTTTCATCGGGCCACTGATTGCCATTTTACTGACTGATTACTATATCGTGCGCCGTGGCGTGATCGATGTGAGTGCCCTTTATCGTAGCCAGAGCAACCTGCCGTACTGGTACCACAACGGTATCAACCCGGTAGCCATTCTGGTGATGGTGATAGCGGTTATTGTGGGAAGTGCAGTTGTCTTCATGCCAGCATTGGAACCTATCCATAACCTGTCCCTGTTTATCGGTGGGGGGATTGCCGCGCTATTGTATGGCATAATCATGCGCCGACATTCATACCGACTTACTACTTTCCCTTCTTCTTAATACAGCCATTCTGAACTGCCCCGGGTTTACCGGAGAGTAAAACTCTCGGAGGATG
>NZ_BANF01000127.1 GCF_000964425.1 Komagataeibacter intermedius TF2
GGCAGCGACCGTTCCTATGGCGGTTTTGTCAACGTGCTGTATGACATCGACCTGAAGCGCCTGTTCAACATTGATGTGCCCGTCACGCCGTTCGTCGGTGTCGGTGCGGGTTACCTGTGGCAGAACG
>NZ_BANF01000126.1 GCF_000964425.1 Komagataeibacter intermedius TF2
TGTTCTGTTCTGTTCTGTTCTGTTCTGTTCTGTTCTGTTCTGTTTCAGAGTATCAATTTCATAAATGAATTGAGGGAATGCCTGATAACCTCCCATGGCTGGAGCGAGATTCAAGTCAATGGCGTGATTGGTCACAAATGCTGAAAAACCTTTATCCCCGCCTAAGCCCGGAACGCATATGATCAGATTATCCGCTTTCGCATCAGGAAAAAGTCGAGGCATCTGATTTATATAATTGTTTATATTCTTGTCAAAGTAGAGATACTGTCTCTGAAATGGACGATAGAGAGATAGAACTATCCGCTTGCCATCAAATGATAACGGCACATTTTTTGTAAAGTCCTGACGCAAGGAACGTGACCAGCTAATTCTCGTCGGGTCTGACGTAACAAAACCGTCCAGTTGTTTTTCCCGCTCTTTGCGGTCTAACGACGGGAAAGCATCATTAAATCGCTGAAGTTCTCCCTCATAGGTAGAAATCATTGTTTTAATATTGCTTTCCAAAGCAGAACGGGAAGAGTTAAAACACCATGCATCGCGTGCGGTTTCAACTCCACGGGAAAATAGACAGAACAGCATAGGTCCTGCGTTCTTCTCTTTACTTCCAATAGCAATAAATTTCCTGAAGCTGTCATCCCGTTGCCGTAGCCAGTCTCCATGTTCGTCAGGCGTGATGATCTGCCACAGACCTTCGCCGGTCAGACTGTTGACGCTGGCCAGTTCCTGAATACGTTTCAGCTTCTGCTCACGAGTCAGATAATCCCCAATATCATAAAACAGGATACGGCCCTGTTTCTTCGCATTTGGATTCTTGACCATGAGGGAAATGGCAATCGGCGCCCGGCTTCCAGCATCGAATATTTTTCCGCCTTCCTTGCGTGATGTTTCCCCTGATGTCCGCTGGTTGCCCCGCAGATGAAACACATGGATGGAGGAAAATTCTTCGGCCAGACACTGGCGCAAGCCATTTGCCGTATTGGCATCCAGAAAGCCTGCGTTGGTCACGAAACCGATGACGCCACAATCCCCAATGCGGTCAGATGACCAGCGGATGGCGCGGATATAACTGTCATACAGGGCGCGCTTGTTCGTGGCCGTGGAACGTTCTGCATAGGTTTCCGCAATGCGGGCATCCAAGGTGGGATAGGCCACGTTCTGGTTGTTGTCGTTCCCGCTTTCCTGCCCCACTGAATAGGGCGGGTTTCCCATGATGACACGGATATCCAGCTTCTTCTGTTTACGGATACGCCGATTGTTGTCCTCCAGGGTTGAACTCACCAGATCATGCGGTTCGTTCAGCCTGAAGGTGTCAGTCAGACAGATACCCTCGAAGGGTTCATAGTTCCCGTCCATCAGGTCGGAAAACGTGGCCTCGATATTGATGGAAGCGATATAATAAGCCAGCAGGACGATTTCGTTAGCGTGGAGTTCCTGTCGGTATTTATGGAGCATCTGCTCCTTCGTAATCAACCCGCTCTGCAATAACCGGGTGATGAATGTACCCGTGCCCGTAAAGGGGTCCATGATATGGACACCCTTGCTTCCAAGGGTCTGACCGAACTCGCTTTCCAGCACGTCGTTGATGGAACGGATGATGAAATCCACCACCTCAATAGGCGTGTAGACAATACCCAGGCGGTCCTTCAGGCGTGGGAAGGCTTTTTGGAAAAAGCCGTCATACAGTTCCTTGATAACCTTCTGGCGACCATAGGACGTATCAATGCCCGAAGCCCGTTCACGCACGCTGGCATAGAAAGCCTCCAGCCTGTCCGTTTCCTTATGCAGGCTGTGCTTGTCCAGAGCATCCAGAACCGTCTGCATGGCTCTGGACATGGGGTTGTCGCCAATGAAGCTATGGCCAGCGAACAGGGCTTCGAACACGGGGCGGGTGATGAGATGCTGTGCCAGCATCTCGATGACTTCGTCCTCGCTGATGCTGTCGTTCAGTTCCGTTCGCAGGTCTGACGTGAATTCCTTGAACGAGGTCCGGGCTTCCACGTTGTTGGGATTCTCCAGAATGGTTTTGATGCGGGTGATGTGGGTCTGGGCAATCCGGGCGATATCATCGGCCCAGTCTTCCCAGTGATGACGGTTGCCGACCTTCTTGACGATTTTGGCATAGATAGCCCGTTCAATTTCCCCAACTTCAAATTGCAGGGTTTCCTGCCTGTCGTCGTTAGGGAATGAAGCCTTCTTTCCAATTTTGTAGGACGAATGGGCTTTCTGGGCTGTGCCTGTTGTCAGGGCCTTTGTCTTGGCCGTGATCTTCTTCGTGACCGCGATGACTTCCATGCGGGATGTGTCAGGTCTGGCCTGAAGATCCATCTTATTGACCATGTGATCAAAACGGTCATCGTGAGAACGCAGGGCCTGAAGCACCTGCCAGACCACCTGATAGGTCTTGTTGTTATCCAGAGCCTGGTCTGGCTCAACCCCAGCCGGGATAACTACGGGCAGTACGACATAGCCCCGCTTCTTGCCTGGTGCGACCCGCATCACACGGCCCACGGACTGGACCACATCCACCTGTGAATTCCTGGGGGTCAGGAACAGGACTGCATCCAGCGCCGGCACGTCCACCCCTTCCGACAAGCAACGGACATTGGACAGAACCCGACATATGCCTTCCGGGGTCTCGTCCTTCAGCCAGGCGAGTTTGCCTTCCTTTTCGCTGGCGTTCATCCCGCCATCGACGTGTTCGGCTTCGCATACCAGACGGGCTTCAGGTTCAATGTCTTCCTGTTCCTGATATTCCTCCACGACCTGCTGGAACATATCGGCAATCTGGATGGAACTGACCTTGGATGTCCTTCCCTTGTAGTCGGGAGAAATGACCTGGCAGAAGGCGACGGCCCGCTTCATCGGTTCGGGGATAGTTGTCCCTTCACGAGGCAATCCGCCCGTCGCCAGCGCCTTCCAGCATCCAACAATTTTGGAGGCATCGGAGACGGTCAGGCCGTTATCGGGGTCATCCAGAAGCTTCTGGACACTACGGCTGACGGTTCCCTCGTCAACCGCCAGCACGATGACCTTGTAGTCCACCAGCAGTTTGCGCCGAACGGCCTCGGAGAAGGTGATGACATGGAACTCTGGCCCGTAGATGGCCTCATTGTTCATGCCATAGACAATGGCCCCTTCCTTTTCGGCCTTTTCCCGCGCCACATCGCCGTAAATACGCGGGGTGGCAGTCATGTAGAGTCGGTGCCTGCCAGCCAGATAATCCTGGTTATGGACGCGGACGAAGGTGCTATCGTTTTCCTCACCCCCGAAAGTGACCCCTGTTGTCCTGTGCGCTTCATCGCAGACGATCAGATCGAACTCGGGGAAGTCATGCTCTTTCTGGGCACGGCTGATGACATCGATGGAATGATAGGTCGCAAACACGACCGTCATATGCGCGTCGTCATGCCGTTTGGTGTGTTCGGTCGCCAGACGGCCGGGACTGGTGGTTGCCGGGTAGCGGATTTCGTGGATGTTGACCTTAATCTCGTCGTCGTTCTTCGCCTTCTTTTTTCCCACGTCACTGTCGGAACAGACCGCGAAGCTGTGGAGCGGCACCTGACTTTCCTGGGTCCATTCGGTCAGGGTCTGGGACAGCAGGGACAGGCTGGGGACGAGGAACAGGACACGACCACCGGCCCCGACCTGCTGCTCCGCGATTTTCAGGCTGGTGAAAGTCTTGCCCGTCCCACAGGCCATGATCAGACGGCCACGGTTATGACTCTTGAATCCTGCCAGAACCCGGCTGATGGCGGTTTTCTGATGCTCGCGGGCTTTCTTCTGTGCCCGCAGGATAGGAGCAATCTTGGGCTGATATTGCGACCAGTCAATCAGGCTGGTTTCCAGGTCATACAGATCAATCTTGCTGACGGGCGGATGCTGGTTCGCAAGCGATGCCTCGGCATTGTCGGTCCAGTGGTTGGTCGTGGCGACAATGATACGTCGGGCAAAATGCTTTTTTCCCGAGGCGGTGAAAAAGCTGTCGATATCCTGCTTGCTGATACGGTGAGACGGGGCATAGAATTTGCACTGGATGGCATGGTATTCACCGGTGCCCCGCGTTCTGGCGACCAGATCGATGCCCGTGTCTTTCGCGACATAGCCTTCTTGGGTTGCCCAGTCCTTGTATGTCCATACCTGGTCATACAGGTCCGCGTAGCTCGGCTCTGTTCGCAGGTAGCAGACAATCAGTTCCTCGAAGTAGGTGCCTTTCTCGCGCTCTGTGACGGACAGATTTCTATAGGTATCAAGCAGTTGGGAAAGCGCGGACATAATCGGGCAAGCCTTTGGACGGTCTGAAAATCACGTCTGACCAGATTAACCCTTGCCATAGGGATGGGGAATAGGGCCTGCTGACAAAAGGTTTTTTCAGACTGACGTGGACATGATTCAACGCTGGTATTTGCGGAAATCTATGAATGCGTGGCGATCTGACGGACGAAGAAGGGGCGATCATTGGCGGCCTGCTGCCGCCTGAACGTGAGCGTTGGTCACGACCGGCACAGGATAACCATCTGTTTCTCAATGAAATGCTTTATGTCCTGCGTGTCGGTTGCCCATGGCGGAACATGCATGAGCGTTACGGAAAATAGAACTCCGTCTATGTCTGGTTTCGGCGGTGGGCTGAGTAAGGCGTCTGGCGCAAAAGGCGACATTTAATAATTACTTCCCACAGGAGCATTCGCGACCGTCAGGGCATTGTCGGGCAGAGGGCGCTGCAGTTGCAGCGCTTCGTCCAGAGGGGCATTCATCCAGAGATCCAATTCTCCCGGCCGGGTCAGGATGACCGGCATGGCTTTCGGATGAATGGTGCCGACTTCCCGATTGGCTGTGGTGGTCAGGAAGCCGAACAGGTCATCCGTTGTCTCGCCATCCGCCAGTTTTCGTACTGACGTCCACTGGCACCAGATCCCTGCAAAGAAAGCCAACGGCTCCCCATCGCTGCGGACAAACCAGACGGGCCTGCTGGTCCCATCTGGCAGGCGCTCCGGTTCGGAAAAGGCCGTGAGCGGCACCAGGCAGCGATGCGCCACACCTTCCCAGCGCTTCCACCAGGTCGAGGTCGGGTTGCGGATATTGGTCACACCCCGATCGACCCTGTGGCCTTTCAGGTAGTTCGGCGGCGTGGGCATGCCCCAACACGCCATGACCAGTTCACGCCCGTCCTGCGCGTTCCGCACGATGGGCGCCAGGGTGTTGGGCCAGATCTCGGGCAGGGGCCGGAGATTGCCGGTGCGGTCGGTCATGACCCGGGCCGCCTCCCGGATCGCCTGCTGGCTGCCGGTCATCGCATAGAGGTTGCACATCACGCCGTCCTTTCGCGAGTCCGGATATGGGTGTCCTGCCGGATGGTATCCACCCTGCACGAAGGGGGTGGCCGGACTGTTCCTGATAAACCCCTGTAATCCAGACAGTTTTCATCACGCCTGAATCGGTCGGCAGGCCTGTGCCCGCGCTCGGATCGCAACCGCTTTTCCAGAATGGGTTGACATTCGTCACCGTGCCAGAACAAATAACGAACACAATCGCTGATTCCGTGCCAGAAACACCCGAATGGACTGTCCGACCCCATGCCCGCACCCGAACCCCGTCCTGCGCTGGAGGCGCTGAGAGCTCAGGTCAGCCGCCTCGAAGGCCAGGGCCGACGCAGGCGGGGCGTGCTGCCCTTCGGCATGCCCGAGATTGACGGTCGTCTGCCAGATGGCGGCCTGGCTCTGGGCGCGCTGCATGAGGTGGCAGGCGGCGGCCATGACGCCCTGAATGCAGCAGCATCCGGGCTGTTTTCCGCCGGGATCGCAGCCCGGACACGGGGCAAGGTGCTGTGGATCGCCACCCGTCAGGACCTGTATGCCCCAGCACTGCAGCAGGTCGGGCTGTCGGCGCGACGGACCATCTATGTCGCGGCCAGTTCGGACGTCGATGTCCTGGCCTGTTTCGAGGAGGCATTGCGTCGTCAGGGGCTGGGCGCAGTCGTCGCCGAGGTGGGCCGCCTGTCCATGACCGCCTCGCGCCGCCTGCAGCTGGCGACCGAGACATCCGGCGCACTGGGCATCGCCATACGACGCTGGCGGCGACAGACGGATGCCGCCGATTTCGGCCAGCCCACCGCTTCGGTCACCCGGTGGCGGGTATCCGTCCTGCCATCCGTGCCGCTGCCGGTTCCCGGTGTCGGCCGGTCCCGCTGGCTGCTGGAACTGATCCGTGCCCGCGCGGGCGAATGCGCCGATTTCGAAGTGGAGGCCTGTGATGCCAAAGGGAGACTGGCACCGTGTCGTCTCGCTCTACCTGCCACTCTGGCCGACAGACCGGATCAGGAAGCGGCTGGGCACCGACGCGCCCGCGCCTGACCGCCCGCTGGCACTCGTCGGGCGGGAAGGGCGGCGACGGGTCGTGCTGTCGGTCGATCTCGCCGCCCGCAGGCTGGGCCTGCGTCCCGGCACGCCTGTCGCGAAAGCGCAGGCGCTCCATCCCGATCTGCTCATCATGGATGCCGACCCGGACGGTGACCGGGCTGGACTGGAGCGGCTGTCGCTGTGGTTCCAGCACCGCATCGCCCCCATCGTGGCTCCCGATCCGCCAGACGGCATCGTGCTGGATACGACCGGTGCCGATCACCTGCATGGGGGTGAGGCCGTCATGCTGGAGAACATGGTCTCGCGCCTGAAGGAGGCCGGGATCACGGCCCGGGCCGCGATTGCCGATACGTGGGGCGCCGCCCATGCGCTGGCGCGTTATGGCCGGGAACGCATCACCCTCGTGCCGCCTGGTGAGACGGCGGCAGCGATCACTGATCTACCCATCGAAGCCCTACGCCTGCCAGCGGATATCATTGATGGCCTCCATGGGCTGGGCGTGTCACGCATCGGTCCTCTGGCCGGCATGCCGCGCGCGCCGCTGACCCTGCGCTTCGGCCCGGATGTCGCCCGCAGGCTGGACCAGGCTTTCGGGCGGCAGGCGGAAGCCATTGTCCCGGTCCGGCTGCAGGCGCCGGTGCAGGTCAGCCGGAATTTTGCCGAACCGATCAGCGCAGCCGAGACCATTGCCCGCTACATCACCAAACTCGTGCCGCCCCTGTGCGCCGGGTTGGAGGAACGCGAGCAGGGCGTGCGCCGCCTCGACCTGCTGCTGCACCGGGTGGACAGCCGAACCGAGGCCGTCCGTGTGGCTACGGCCATGCCGGTGCGGGACGTCAGACGCCTGACCCGTCTGCTCTGTGACAGGATCGAGACCATCGATCCGGGCTTCGGGATCGAGCGCATGGTGCTGACCGCGTCGCTGGCCGAGCCGATCCTGCACCGCCAGGGTGTCTCCGCCCTGATCGAGGAAGAAGAGGCCGACGTCTCCGACCTGATCGATACCCTGGCCAACCGCGTCGGCACGCAGGCCCTGTATCGCTTCGCCCCGGTGGAAAGCGACGTGCCCGAGCGGGCCGTCTGCCGCGTGCCCGCCCTTGCACCCGAGGACGGAAGGGACTGGCCTGATCACTGGCCGCGCCCTACGCGCCTGCTGCCCCGTCCCGAGCCGATCCAGACCATGGCGGTGCTGCCCGACCATCCGCCGGTCTTCTTCATCTGGCGCGGCATCCGCCGCCGGATCAGATGCGCCGATGGCCCCGAGCGCGTGTTTGGCGAATGGTGGAAAGGGGATGCCGAACTGACCACCGTGCGGGACTATTTCCGGGTGGAAGACACCAGCGGAGAGACATTCTGGGTTTACCGGACCGGGGATGGCGAACATGGCGAGACCGGTTCGCAGGGCTGGTTCCTGCACGGTCTCTTTGAATGAGCGTGGCATACGCCGAACTGCAGGTGACGAGTTATTTCTCGTTCCTGCGCGGTGCGTCCTCACCGATTGAACTGTTCGAACAGGCGAAGGCCCTTGGCATTGAAGCGCTGGGCATCTGTGACCGCAATTCCCTGGCAGGCATGGTGCAGGCCCATGTGGCCGCGAAAGAGACCGGTATCCGCCTGGTCGTGGGCTGCCGTCTCGACCTTGCCGATTTCGCGCCCGTTCTGGTCTATCCGACGGATCGGGCCGCCTATGGTCGCCTGTGCCGGCTGCTGAGCCTTGGCAAGGCGCGGGTCGGGAAGGGGAAATGCCGTCTGCTCTGGGAGGATCTGGTGGCATGGGGCGAGGGCCTCCTTGTGATCCTGCTCCCGGATACGGCGGATGATGCCTGCGCCCTGCATCTGCGCAAGCTGAAGGATGCCTTTGCCGACCGGGCCTATATGGCACTGACCCTGCGGCGCCGGCCCAATGACCAGATGCGGCTGTATGAACTGGCGAACCTCGCCCAACAGGCGCGCGTGCCAGCGGTCGTGACCAATGACGTGCTGTTCCACACCCATGACCGGCGCATCCTGCAGGATGTGGTGACCTGCATCCGCAACCACACCACCATCGACGAGGCCGGGTTTGCCCGTGAGCGCCATGCGGACCGCTACCTCAAGCCGCCCGCGGAAATGGCCCGACTGTTCAGTCGCTATCCCGAAGCGATCGACCGGACCCGTGAGATCGTGGCCCGTTGCCGCTTCAGCCTTGATGACCTGGCCTACCAGTATCCCGATGAGGTCTCCGTCCCGGGCCAGTCACCGCAGCAGGCGCTGGAAGCCCTGACCTGGGAAGGGGCGGCAGCGGCCTATCCCGAAGGCATTCCACCCGAGGTCAGGAAAACCCTCAGCCATGAACTCGCCCTGATCGGGCGCATGGATTACGCGCCATATTTCCTCACCGTGCATAGTATCGTCCGCCATGCCCGATCACAGGGCATTTTGTGCCAGGGGCGGGGATCGGCGGCCAATTCTGCTGTCTGCTACGTGCTGGGCATTACCGCCATCGATCCGGCACGGACATCGCTGCTGTTTGAGCGGTTCGTCTCTGAAGAGCGCCGCGAGCCGCCCGATATCGATGTTGATTTCGAACACGCGCGCCGGGAGCAGGTGATCCAGTGGATTTATGGTCATTATGGCCGCAACCACGCTGCCCTTACAGCTGTAGTCACACGTTATCGCGCCAAGGGCGCCCTACGCGATGTCGGCAAGGTCATGGGCCTGCCCGAAGACCTGATCTGCACCCTGTCGGGCCAGATCTGGGGCTGGGGGCGCAAGCTGGATGAGGGCGTGCTGAATGAAACGGGGATCGACCTGTCCGACCGGCGGATCCGGCTGACGCTGGATCTGGCGCGCTGCCTGATCGGCGTGCCGCGCCACCTGTCGCAGCATCCCGGCGGGTTTGTCCTGACCCGTGACCGGCTGGATGAACTGGTACCGATCGAACCGGCGGCCATGGATGGTCGCCAGATCATCGAATGGGACAAGGACGATATCGACGTCCTGAAATTCATGAAGGTCGATGTGCTGGCCCTGGGCATGCTGACCTGCATGAAGAAGGGGCTGGACCTTCTGGCTGAACACAAGGGGCAGCATTACACGCTGCAGACCATCCCGGCCGAGGATCCGCGGACCTACGCCATGATCCGGAAGGCGGACACGATCGGGGTGTTCCAGATCGAATCCCGCGCCCAGATGTCCATGCTGCCGCGTCTCAGGCCCCGGGTGTTCTATGATCTGGTGATCGAGGTGGCCATTGTCCGGCCCGGTCCCATCCAGATGGGGTGGACGGCCTCCATGCGACATCAATGTGCCAT
>NZ_BANF01000125.1 GCF_000964425.1 Komagataeibacter intermedius TF2
GGCGAGACCCCCGTTATACCGGCGGCGGTAATCTCTGCTCCACTGGGGACGGTTATCGCCACCCAACTGTTAAGCAGCCTGACCGGCGTGACCGCACCTGACGGGTTTGCCTACGCGCTGGATGCCGAAGGGGCATACCCTCCTGGCAGCATCTACACGCCTGCCACGGGATACACGCTGTCCGGTGCCTCCACGGGGACGGCAGGAACGGCCCTGACGCTGACGCTGACACCGGACAATGACGGGCCACGCGCGGACACGTCGGTCACGCTGTCCGACGGGAATGCAGGCGGCGCGTTCTCGGCC
>NZ_BANF01000124.1 GCF_000964425.1 Komagataeibacter intermedius TF2
GGGGGTCAATCTTGCCGCCGCCCCCGACAGCGCCGCCAGCGTCGTATCGGGGCTGGAGGCGTCGGGCGCGGGCCTGACCACGGCCCTGGGCCTGACCGGCGCGAACCTGGACGCCATAAGCCCCGCCAGCGCCGGCAGCCTGTCCACCCTGACCCAGAACGCGGCACTGCACAGCAGCGCCCTGACATCGGGCGCGCTGGTCAACCGCGCCTATGCCAACACGCTTTCGGCCACCGGCGGCACGCAGGACGGCCCGCTGGTCACGGCGCAGTAGGAACCGGACAATGGCAAGCACGATCAAGATCACGGCCAGCGACATTTCCCTGTATCACGTGGCGGCGACCCGGCTGGGGGACGCCACGCAATGGTGGCGCATCGCGCGGCTGAACGGCATGGACGATCCCGACCTGTCCGGGTTCACGACGCCGGTCAGCCTGCTTCTGCCCACCGTTGACACGTCGCAGGACAGTGGCGTGCCGGGGGTCACGTCATGAATGGCGGCCTGAATGGCACAGCAGCATCCGTCTGGCGCATGCCGCGCGCGCGCGTGCTGGTGAACGGGGTGGAGCGCGCGGAAACCGGGCTGGAGGAATTCACGCTGGCCCGCACGCGCTACAGCCGCGCCGATACGCTGGACATGACGCTGGCGGTGGACCGGACGCGCATTCCGTCCGGCGGGCTGTGGTTCGACCTGCAGCCGGACGCGCAGGGCGGCGTGCTGCCCGATATCGACATTACGGTGCAGATGCGCGACGCCGCGCGCGACGGGGCGCAGTGGGTGACGGTATTTCGCGGTATCGTGGACCATGTGGGCCTGCTGCCCGCCGCGACATCGGTGCGGGTGCAGTGCCGCGACTACCTTGCGAAACTGCTGGACATGCGGGTACGGGCGGGGTGGCTGAACATGACCGGGGCCGATGTGGTGCGGGCCATGATCACCGCCGCCGGGCTTGTGCCCGATGTCACCATGACCGACGCCATGGTGGGGCAGTTCTGGCAGGTGGAGCATAAACGTATGTCCGCCACCACCCACAGCCGGTTCCAGACCGCCTTTGATCTTGCCCGTTACATGGCCACCATGGCGGGGTGCGACCTGTATGCCGATGGCACCACCATTGTCTGCGCGCCATGCCCCACCGCCACCACCGCCAATACCCACGTACTGGACTATACCGACAGCGGACCGGACAGCCCGGTGTCCATGGGCGCGACCGGCCTGCATTTCACCCGGGATTACCAGGTGGGGCGCGGCGTGATCGTCCATGTCATGAGCTGGGACAGCCGCCAGCGCACGCGGGTCGAATATTACTGGTCCGCAGCCGGCGGCGCGACCACGCCGGGCGACAGCGCGGGCACGCTGCACAGCTTTGCCCTGCCTGGCGCGCGGCTGGATGACCTGCGGCGTCTGGCGCAGCAGAAATACAGCCAGATCACGGCGCATGCGCGCACCATAACCGGCACCATACCCGGCCGGATCACGCTGGCACCGCGCGGTTTCATGCGCCTGACCGGCACGGGCACGACATGGGACGGCACGCTGGATGTGGACGCCGTGACCAGCAGCTTTTCATGGCAGGGCGGCTTTTCCCAGCAGGTCACCCTGCGCGCGCGCACCACCACACAGGACGGGGGAACGGATGACTGACACGCGCATGATCGCAGCCGGCATGACCGGCACGCTGGCACAGCCGGGCTTCGGGCTGGTCAGCGCGGTGGACCCGGTGAACCATGCGGTCAGGGTGGTGGTCCAGCCATCGGGCGTGGAAACCGGCTGGCTGCCGTATGCCGCCATGCAGGTGGGCAGCCTGCGCATTGCCTGCGTGCCCGACATTGGCACGCATGTGCTGGTGGTGCATGTCGAAGGCGACGCCGAACATGGCGTGGCCGCCGTGCCGGTCTATGACGCCGTGGTCATGCCGCCCACATCCCCCGCCACGGGCAAACCGGCCCAGCCGGGCGAGATGCTGGTCATGGCAGGCTGCGGCGCGCCCCCGTCAGGCGACGCCGCAACCCCGGGGCCGACAGCGCAGGACGCGCCGTGGTGGCACCTGACCCCGGATGCGATCCACAGCGGGGCAGGGAACACGACCGAGACACTGACCAGTGGCGGCAAGGCATGGGCGGTGGGAGCGGTCGCCATGACGCTGGACGGCAACGGCCTGTCCGTCACCGGCGGACCGATCACGACCGACAGGGACATCACCGCGCAGGGCACCGTAACCGGGCAGACGGACGTCAGGGCCGCAGGCATTTCCGGCCATGCCCACACCCATCCGGTCACCACCGCACCCGGCACGACAGGAGCACCGCAATGAACACCACAGGCGCCACACGCGGGCGACGCCCCCGGCGCAGGACCATGCGGCACCGTGCCGCCGCCATGCACCGGCACGAACCACGGCATGGCCGCCCCCACCGGCGGCCCGGCGCGACATGGGGGCGCATGCGCCTGCCGGTCACGTCATGAGCGCGCTGTCACATACCATGGGCGGTGACCTGGACCTGTCGGCAACGGGTGGCATTGCCGTGGTCACGGGCGCGCAGCAGACCCGTCAGGCCCTGTTGCGCAGGCTGTGCACCAATGCCGGGGCCTATATCTGGCAGACGGATTACGGGGCCGGGCTACCCGCGCGCGTGGGCACGGTCATGGATGAAGCCGGCATCCGCGCCCTTGTGCTGGAACAGGCACAGGCCGAGGCAGGCATCGACCCGTCCCGGCCCGTTACCGTAACCATCACGAAACCCGAAACCGGGGCCTGCCTGCTGGCCATATCCTACACCGACGCCACGACCGGCACGGTGCAGGAACTGACGCTGGGCACATAGCCCGCGCGGCGTGACCGGGCCGGGGCGCGCGTTTCATGCCGTGGCTGCATGTCCCGGCCATGCGGGGCCGGTCACGCCTGCGCCTGTCCGCCATGCCCGCAGGCATGACGGTGCGATCCGGCACAGGGAAACCCGCCACGCCCTTGCGTGCTTCAGCCACCGCTTCCGCCCGCCGTAGCCGCGCTGGCAGCACCACATCCCGACGTGATGTGGACCGGCTGCCGGCAGGACATTCATCCAGCACTTCATACCCATCAGCCTGACACGCCCATGCGCCATGCCGGACAGCAGCGCACGGGCCATCCCGACCACGATGCGGGCAGGGACCGGACGGGGGGCGATCGTCCCGCACCACAACACAGGGATCATTTCCCAACCAGAACGGAGAATCCGGGTGGCCATCACCTTCCAATCCTTCAAGACCACGCTGGGCAACATGGTGGCTGCAGCACAGGGCGCGTGTCCCGCGCTGCTGGACCTGAACGTGGGGTCCGCAGGCCGCGCCATGCTGGAAGCCGTTGCCGGGCTGGGGCTGTGGTTCCAGTTCATTGCGCTGCAGATCCTGTCGCGCACCCGGCTGGCGACCTCCATCGGGTCGGATGTTGACAGTTTCGTTGCGGATTTCGGCCTGTCGCGCCTGCCGGGAACGGCGGCCACCGGCATGGTCACGTTCACATCGTTCACGCCGGGCAGCCAGTCCGCCACCGTTGCGACAGGCACCACGGTCAAGACGGCGTCGAACCTGATCTATACGGTGGTGGAGGACAGCACGAATACCGCATGGTCGGCGGCGGACGGCGCCTATATCCGGCCCGCGGGCACGGCGTCCATCACCATTCCGGTGCAGTGCGCAACGACCGGGACGGGCGGCAATGTCGCGGCGGGGGCGGTCTGCCTGCTGGGCACGGCGGTTGCGGGCATTGATACGGTCACGAATGCCGCCGCCCTGACCAATGGCAGCGATGGGGAAACGGACGCGGCCCTGCGCACGCGCTTCGTGTCCTATATCAACAGCCGGTCCAAGGCGACGGTATCCGCGATTGAAAACGCGGTGACGGATGTGTCCGCCGACCTGATCTACCAGGTGGTGGAGAACGTGGACACGTCCGGCGCGACACTTCCCGGCAACGTGGTGGTGTTTGTTGATGACGGGTCGGGCGACGTGTCCGACAGCGTGATTGACGACGTCTATGCGTCCGTGGATGCCGTGCGCCCGGCTGCCGTGTCCATTCAGGTCGTGCGGCCCAACGTGGTGCGCCCGCCCGTGGCCATGACCGTCAGCGTGAACGGCACGGGCGACCTTGCCACCGTGCAGGCCACGATCAGCACCAACATCGCCACCTATTTCAACGGTCTCGCCATCGGGGATGCGGCCAGCTATTCGCGCCTGATCCAGATTGCCTACGCCGCCAGCACGTCCGTCACCAACGTGACCGGCGTGACGCTGGCCGGTGGCACGGCGGACCTGTCCGCCACAACCGGCACGGCGTATCGCGCGGGGACGGTGTCCTTTGGCTGACGTGACGCAGAACGGCTTTGCCCTGCGCATCCGCAGGCTGCTGCCGACGGGCTGGTTTCCATCCGCGCCTGCCGTGGGCGAGACGGAACAGGCCCCGGTGCTGAACGCCCTGCTGCAGGGTTTCGGCAGCGTATTCGCATGGATATGGGCCATGCTGGCGGGAACGGCGGACCAGACCCGGCTTGCCACCATGAGTGGCGCGTTTCTGGACATGTTCGCCGCTGACTTCTTCGGCACGACGCTCACGCGCGGGCAGGGGGAAAGCGATGGCGCCTTTCGCACGCGGATTGAAGAAGCCCTGTTCCCCTCGCTGGGCACACGGCCCGACGTGGTCAACACCATTGCCGATGAAGTGGGCGCCGCAGGCCGCGTGATCGAGCCGCGCAACGCAACCGACTGCAAGGGGCTGGGCAGCGTGGCGGCCCCTGCCACCGGCGGCGGATACGGGTATGGCGTCGCCGCCCTGCGCTATGGATCACGCGGCGCGCCCTTCCAGTTATTCGCACAGTTGCCAACCGGCGACACCAGCCAGCCCGCAACACAGACGCTGGACCGTATTGCCGATGTGATGCCCGCAGGCACCATCGCATGGGTTCAGGACGTGGAGACCCCTGAATAATGGACAGACAGATTGTTTATCCGGCGCAGATACCGCTGGACAGTGACCAGTTGAACGCCCAGCGCAATGCGTATGTCGGTCTGGGCCAGCTTGCGGCCATGGCCTATGGCTGGGCCACGGTGGCCGCCAGCGGCTTTGCCTGCACGCCGGGCGGCGGGCTGGCGCTGGTGGTCGCGCCCGGTTCGCTTCTGGCCCCCGGCGTGGTCGATGCATCGGCCTATGGCACGCTGGCGGCCGTTTCCAGCGCACTGGTGCGGCAGTATGTCAGCCGCGATCCCGTCACGCTGGACGTGCCGGGGGCAGGGGCGACATACACCGTCCATGTCACGCCCGCCACGGTGGATGCGGATGACACCGTGCTGCCGTTCTATAACGCTGCCGACCCGTCCGTGACCTATGCCGGGGCGGATAACAGCGGAAAGACCGCGCCAACCGTGCGGCAGGACGTGGCACAGGTCGGGATTGGCACGTCGGTGCCCGCAGGCGCGTATCCGCTATGGACCGTAACCGTGCCTGCCGGGGCAACAGTCATGACGGCAGCCATGATCGCACAGGCCAGTGGCGCGCCGTTTTACGACACCATCCCGCAGTTGCAGGCCGCCAAACAGGACGCGCTGGGATATGTGCCCGTGCAGCAGGGCGGTGGCCCGAACCAGACTGCCGACAAGGTCAATCTGGGGCAGGATTCAACCTATCAGGGACTTTTGCGTGTCGCCATTGACGGCGCGGATCACGGCACATTGCTGTCTGGCACGTAT
>NZ_BANF01000123.1 GCF_000964425.1 Komagataeibacter intermedius TF2
TTATCAAGCCCACAAAACTGTCCGAACGGACGGGGCCACCTCTGGAACTCTCCCGCACCTTTATCGCAGCAGTGCGATCAGCCCCGGACCTTGAGATGATGCGGGCGGAAGCTGCCATGACCGGCAAGGTCCTCGGCTATTTCTGCGATTTTGCGGAGGATGAGCGATGAGCCGCGTCACCCGCAAAAAGCGTTATGACTGGTCCAAGTTCTGGTGGAAGGACTGGCAGAATGACCTTGCCCTCAAGTCCTGTTCATACGCTGCACGCGGTCTGTGGATGGAGATGCTGGCCATCATGCACGCTGCGGATCGCATCGGTTTTTTCGAGATTTCTGGCAGGAAAGTCAGTGCAAAACAGCTTGCAGGACTGACGAACGGAAGCGATCGGGAAGTGCGGAAACTGCTTGCCGAACTGGAAGAAAATGGCGTGTTCAGCGTCGATGAAGAGGGCTTCATTTTCTCCCGCCGCATGGTGCGGGACAAGGAAAACTCTGACATTTCGGCGGAACATGGGCGCAAGGGGGGTAATCCCGCACTGGTCCAAAATGATGCCGAAAATGATGGGGAGGGGGTTAACCCCCCGGTTAAGGGGCAGGATAAGCCAAGGGATAAACTCAAGAAGCTAGAAGCTAGAAATACCCCTATAGTCCCCTTGCCAGGGGACGAATTTTTCGACGACGCTGAACCGCCATCCGACCCCAGACCCAAAACCCGCCGTGCCAGCAGCCCCGCGCCGGACGAGGCGGCGTTCGGGCAGTTCTGGGCGGCCTATCCGCGGAAAGTGGGCAAGCCCAAGGCGCGCCGTGCGTTCGCCACGGCCATCGGCAAGGCCAGCCTCGAAACGCTGCTCGCCGCCATTGTGGCGACGCCGTGGTCGTCCGATGCGAACTACATTCCCCATCCCGCAACCTGGCTCAACAACGAGCGCTGGGCGGATGAGGGCGTGCTTCCCGAACCGGCAGCGGATGAGATGAAATACGACAGGGCGGCCTACGACGAAGCTGCCCGACGGTGGGCGAAAAACGGCTACGAGGGCCTGTCGCCCCGGCTGGAGCATTTTCCGCTGAAGGAAGCCGCTCATGGCTGAGGTCCTGCATTTCGAGCCGAAGGTGCAGGACGTACCCACAAACGCGCTGGCCGAAGCCTGCGTGATCGGGTCGATCCTGCTGAACAACGCGGCCTATGACAGCGTGGCGGACGTGGTGAAGCCAGCGCATTTCTACCACACCGACATGGCCGAGATGTTCCGGCTGGTGCAGGGCGAAATCACATCTGGCCGACAGGTCTCGCCCGTGACCATCGCGCCCCAGATCCGGTCGAGCGAATATCTGGGTGCTGAGTGGCAAGCGAAGAACCTGCCGCGCATCATCTCGGCCGCTGATGTGCGCATGGCCCGTGAGGCTGCGCGCTCGGTTGCCGCGTGCTGGGTCAAGCGGTCGATCCAGACCTATGCCGACGAAATGCGGGCACGGGCCGCCAGTTCCGAAGCAACAGCCGATGACATCCTGACCGAGGCGCTGGAGCATCTGGAAGCCCTGTCCAAGGGCACCGATGCCAGCAGGCCAACCGTCACGGCATTTGCCGCCGGGCAGACGCTGATGGAGGAAACGAACAGCCATTGGCAGGCGGGGCAGTTTCTGTCCGGGCTGGATACCGGCTTTGCAGAACTGAACAACCGGATCCGTGGCTTTCGGCCAGGCGCGATGTATGTCGTTGCAGCACGGCCCGGCATTGGAAAATCCGGGCTTGCGCTGTCGCTGGCGGTAAGGATGGCCCGACTGAACGGGCGGGGCCTTTTCTGGTCAGGCGAGATGTCGGCTGAGGAACTGATGGGCCGTGTCATCGCCGCCAGGGTTCGCATGCCGCTGGACATGGTGTTGACCGGGATGAACGACCGGGCAGGACAGCCGGAGCGGATCAGCCAGCACGATATGACCCGGATGGTCGAGGCTTCCATGGCGTTGAAGGAAATCCCGCTTTCGATCGATGACCGGGAAGGGATCACGGTGCCTCAACTGTTGGCCCGTGCCCGGCAGTTGAAGCGTTCGAAGCGGGGGCTGAAGTTTGTCGTGGTGGATTACATGGGGCTGATGCGTGGTTCCACTGTGGCACGGCGTTCAGGTAACCGCACGCTGGAAATGACTGAGATCAGTGGCGACCTTGCCCGCATGGCGCGGGAACTCAAGGTGCCTGTCATCGCCCTGTCACAGCTTAACCGGCAGTCCGAAAACCGGGAGGACAGGCGGCCCGTATTGTCCGACCTGCGTGATTCCGGTGCAATCGAGCAGGATGCCCGGTGCGTCATGGCCCTCTACCGCGAGGAACACGTCCTGCAGACCCGGATGGGCACAGATGGACAGCCGGTGCGAAACACGAACGAGACGGATGTGATGTACGAAAAACGCCGGGTGGCGTTTCTTGATGCGCTCGATCGGTCACGCGGAAAGGCCGAGATCATCGTGCTGAAAAATCGGGGTGGGCGCACGGGTATCGTGGACATGCTGTTTGATGGTCCGACAACGTGGTTCCGCGATGTGGGTGCAGGGGAGCGATCAGAAGCATGGTGAGAAGAAAACTGTACCAATCCATGTATTCATATAATAAAATTGGCCTGCGGAAGTTTATCCCCGGCGTCCTGTTGCATGAATGAGCGGGAAAATACAGGCGGCTATATATCAGATACTGTTCGGAGCACAGGCATGGCAGTGATGCAGGACGAGATTTACCGGGTCGGCAAGCTGTCGCTGGATGTCGGACGGCATGTGCTGGCTGGCCCTCGTGGTGAAGTGCTGCTTGCGCGTGTGCCGTTCCGCATCATGGAAAAACTGATGCGGCGGGAAGGGGTGATTCAATCGCAGGATGCGATAACGCAGGCGATATGGTCTGACCCCGATGATGAGCCGGACGATCCGGGGCGTGTGATCCGGGAGAAGATCAGCAAGCTGCGTGGCCTGATCTGCCTGATCGGAACAGAAGGACCGAGCGGGGTCGAGATCAGGAATGAACGCGAAGTTGGATATTACATTCAGTCGAGGAAAAGCCGATGAGACGCAGCGTTACCAATAGCGAGAACGACGCATACGAAAAGATGGTGGCCGGGTTGCGGCATGCCGAGGAGGCTGCAGCGGAACTGGCCATGCATCGTAGCGATCCGATGTTCATGCAGATTGCCACCAATGTGGGGCAGATGCGCGAGCGGATCATCAGGATTGGGCATATGGCTGCCGTCAAGCGGGTGGGGATGTAAGGCATGGCGCGCGGACACGATACGCGTACCACCGGTCAACGCGCGCGTTTTCTTGAGCATCTGGCGAACTCTGGGAACGTGACGGCATCCTGCGCGGTTGCAGGCATTGATCGGTGCGCCGCGTATCGCATGAAGCGCGAGGACGAGGATTTTTCCGAAGCATGGAAGGCGGCCATGGATCAGGCCGTTGACACGCTTGAGGCAGAAGCGTGGCGCCGTGGCCGGGATGGCTACGACGAGTATGTCACCTGCAAGGATGGTCTGGTTCTCGACAGGGAAGGCAAGCCGGTCCTGCAGCGCCGTTATAGCGACAGCCTGCTGACCACGCTGCTCAAGGCGCACAGGCCGGAGAAATACCGCGACCGCTCGACCGTTGACATGAACATCAACACGGACATTGCCGCGCTGATCGATGAAGGGCGCAGGCGGGCGCGTGGCGGCTGATATTGAAGCCCTGCTGGCGGAAGAGATTGCCAGCTATAGCCTCGCCCCGCTGGGTTTCGTGCTGTTTGCGTTCCCGTGGGGCAAGGAAGGCACGGACCTTGCCAATGCCGCCGGGCCACGCAAATGGCAGCGCGAGATCCTGCAATCGGTCGGTGACCGCCTGAAAGAGGGCTATGCGCCAGAACACGTCCTGATGCCCGTCCTGCAGGCGGTCAGTTCCGGACATGGCATCGGCAAATCGGCGCTGGTGTCGATGCTGATCGCGTGGGCGCTATGCACGTGCCCCGATACCAAGGTGGTGGTGACGGCCAACACCGAGCCCCAGTTGCGTACCAAGACGTTCCCCGAAATCAGCAAATGGTTCCGGCTGCTGATCTGCTCGCACTGGTTCAAGGTGCATGGCATGTCGATCCATTCCACGCTACCGGGCCACGACAAGACGTGGCGGGCAGATGCGGTCACGTGGTCCGAAACCAACCTTGAGGCGTTTGCCGGGCTGCACAACGTGGGTCGTCGCATCCTGCTGGTATTCGATGAGGCTTCGGGCATCATCGATCGTGTGTGGGAAGTGGCGGAAGGCGCGCTGACTGATGAGGGGACAGAGATCATCTGGTGCGCGTTCGGGAACCCCACGCAGCCCGTTGGCCGGTTCTTTGAATGTTTCAACAGGCAGCGCCACCGCTGGCATGGCAGGCAGATCGACAGCCGGACGGTAGAAGGCACGAACAAGCGGCTGTTCGAGGAATGGGCAACAGCCTATGGCGAGGACAGCGACTTCATGCGCGTGCGTGTGCGCGGCCTGTTCCCGCGGGCAGGCTCCATGCAGTTCATCGGCACGGACGCCATCGAGGCAGCCGCCCGGCGTGATGTGGCGGCCATCCTGTCCGATGCGCTGGTCATTGGCGTGGACGTGGCGCGATATGGCGATGACCAGTCGGTGATCTTTTTCCGCAAGGGTCGCGATGCCAGGCTGATCCCGCCGATCAGGCTGCGCAACGTGGACACGATGCAGCTTGCCGCCCGCGTGGCGGATGAAGCCGCCCGGTATGGCGCGGATGCGGTGTTTGTCGATGGTGGTGGCGTCGGTGCCGGGGTCGTTGACCGCTGCAGGCAGTTGCGCGTGCGTGGCCTGATGGAAGTGCAGTTTGGCGGAAAATCCGACCGCGTGAATTACGATATCCAGTCCGAAAGCTATGCCAACAAGCGTGCGGAGATGTGGGGCACCATGCGGGCGTGGCTGAAAACCGGCGGTATACCGGATGATGAGGAACTGCGCACGGACCTTGCTGGCCCGTGGTATTTCTTCAATACGCGTAACGAGATCATCCTTGAGCGCAAGGAAGACATGAAGAAGCGCGGACTGGCATCGCCTGACGTGGGGGATGCGCTGGCGCTCACCTTTGCCTATCCCGTCGCACCGTCACAGTTTTCGGGCAGCCCCGCCGGTCCCGTAGGGCAACAGGTGCATGGCGACTACGACCCCTACGCCTGACACCACACCATACTAACAAACGGCCCGCACAGGGCTGGCATGGGCATTTTCAAATCTCCGAAGGTGATAACCCCGACGCCTGCGCCGATGGCGGGCCAGACGGTAAACAATACCGTGCAGGGGTTGCAGAACTCGACCACGCAGGCCGCGCGCATGGCTGGCGGCATGGGATCGACCATGCTGACCGGACCATCGGGGCTGAGCCAGACCGCGACCAACACGCCCAAAACGCTGCTAGGCGGCTGACATGGCGCGCGCCGCACCGTCTGACGATACCAGTCCCGAGCAGGAAACCCGCGACGAGATAGATCGCCTGATCGTGCTGATGCGCATGGACCGGTCATCGTGGCGGGAAACGTGGCGTGAGATCACGTGGTACATCATGCCCACGCGGGGGCGGTATAATAACCTGCTGCCCAACCAGGGATCGCGCGGCCTGCCCAAGGGCACGCAGATTGTGGACCGCACGGCGACCAAGTGCGTGGGCGATCTGGCGGCGTTCCTGATGGCAGGCATCACCAGCCCGGCGCGTGACTGGTTCCAGCTTTCCACCAATAATGACCAGCTGAATGACGACCCGGATGTAAAGCAGTGGCTGGCCATCGTGCAGAAACGGCTGCAGCGCGTGTTCGCCACCGGCAATTTCTACAACGCCATGGCCCAGCTTTACGAGGAAATCGCGGGATTTGGCACGGGCGCGGTCATCATCCAGCAGGATTACGAGGACGTGGTGCGGTTCTACCCGCTCACGGCTGGCGAATACTTCATCATGCAGAACGCGCGGATGGAGATTGATACGCTGGTGCGCGAGTATGTGCAGAACGTGCGCCAGGTGGTCAGCAAGTTCGGGTATGAGAACTGTTCGCCTACCGTGCAGGGCCTGTACGACAGCCGCCAGCTTACGCGGGAAATCCCCGTGGTGCACGCCATCATGCCCAACCTTGACCGCGTGCCGGGCGCAATCGGCTGGCGGGGCGCGCCATATATCGGCGTGTATTACGAATACGGTAACCCGAGCGTGCCGGTCCTGCGTGTCGAGGGCTATCCCGAAAAGCCGTTCATCTGTCCGCGCTGGCATGCCGTGTCCAACGATGCGTACGGCCACGGTCCGGCAGAAGACGCGCTGGGCGATGTGAAGTCGCTGCAGCTTGCCCAGTTACGCTGTGCCGAAGTGGTGGACAAGTTCGCCCGTCCGCCCATGCAGGCTGACGCCGCGATGCAGAACGGGCTGGTCAGCCTGATCCCCAACGGCATCAACTTCATTCCCGGGCTGAACACCATGGGCAATGGCGCGGGCCTGCGCCCGGTGTACCAGACCAGCCCGGACATTGCGCCGCTGGTCGAACGCATACAGGCGTTTCAGGAAGCCATTCGCACCACGCTGAAGAATGACCTGATCCTGATGGTCAGCCAGATGGATCAGGCGCAGCCGGTGACGGCAGCGGAGATCAATGTGCGCCAGCAGGAGAAGCTTCTGGCCCTCGGCCCGGTGCTGGAGCGGTTCCATAACGAGGCGCTGAACCCGATCATCAACGTGACCCTTGGCATCATGGAGCGCGGCGGTCTGCTGCCGCCACGCCCCCAGCAGATGGGGACCGGGCCACTCAAGGTCAATTACATTTCGGTGCTGGCGCAGGCCCAGCGCGCGACCGAGACCACGGGCATCGAGCAGTTCGTGCGCTTCTGTGGCGGTCTGGTCAGCGTGGACCAGAGCGTGATGGATAACGTGGATCTGGATCAGGCCGTGGACATTTACGGCAACCTGCTCAGCATCAACCAGGCGATCATGCGCGACCCGCAGGCCGTGGCCCAGATGCGCCAGCAGCGTGAATATGCCCAGCAGCAGCAGGCGGCAGCCGAACAGGCGCAGCAGATGGCGGCGGGCGCCAAGAACCTGTCCGACACGGATGTGGGGGGCGGCCAGAACGCATTGCAGGCGATCATGTCCGGCATCGGGGGTGGCGGCTGATGTATGACCCGCATGATCCCGAACAGGTCAGCGAGCGGCGCACGCGACGGAAGGCACGCGCCGCAACCGATCAGCTTGACCTTGCATGGGTGGCATCCGATCCGCGCGGTCGGCGCGTACTGCTGCGCATCCTGAACGAGACGCAGTTCATGGCCGGGTCATTCGTGCCGGGCGACCCGCTGGCGACCGCGTTTCGCGAAGGTCAGCGCGATATCGGCATCAAGCTGCACACGGTACTAACAAACGCGGGTGAAGGCGTCCTGAGCAATATCCTCATGGAGAGCCTGAACGCGGATGAGTGATGAATCCACAAGTGCTGCTGCGCCTGCTGATACCGCTGTTGGTGGCGGCGCAACCGACACCATTCTGGGCGGTGGCACGGACAGCACGCCGACCGGGGCGCAGGAGCCTGCGGGCGGAGCGGCGACCGAAGGCGCATCCCCGAATGGCAACGGCGCGCCGGAAGGCGGCGAACAGGAAAAGCCGCCTGAAAAGCCTGCCATCCCGGAGAAATACGAATTCACGCCGCCCGAAGGTTTCAGCGTCGATGAAAAGGCGATGGGCGATTACGAGACCGCAGCGCGTGAAGCCGGACTGACACAGGAGCAGTTCAGCGCGATTACGCAGCACGGCCTGCAGTTCGTCCAGCAGCAGCTTGAACAGGCCGGTCAGGCCCAGCACGAACAGGCGATGAAGTGGCGGCAGGAAGTCCTGTCCGACCGCACGCTGTCCGATGGCACCGGCCTGAACCCGGACGCCAAAGCGGCAGCCGATCGCGTGATCCAGTCCTATGGCGGCAGGGATCTCGTGCAGGCGCTGGCCGAGACGGGCGCTGGCAACAACCCCACCGTCATCCGCGCCTTCGTGCAGATCGGCAAGGCGATGGGTCTGGCCGAACCGCCCGACAAAGGAAGGCCCGCGCCGGAAAAGCGTGGTGGCAGCACATTCGAAGATATGGCCCAGCGGCTGTATCCATCCAAATAGGAGCATAACCGGTGGCAACCATTTCCAGCACCACCTGCCTGACGCTGGCCGACTGGGCCGCGCGGCGCGAGGACGGCGAGATCGCGGATATCGTGAACCTGCTGTCCCAGACCAACGAAATCCTTGATGACATGCTGTGGAAGATGGGCAACCTCGCCACCGGCAACAAGACGACCGTGCGCACCGGGCTTCCTGCGGCCACGTGGCGTATGCTCAACTATGGCGTGCCGCGCGCCAAGAGCACGACCGCGCAGATCACCGATAGCTGCGGCATGCTCGAAACATATTCGCTGGTGGACAAGGATCTGGCGAACCTTGAAGGCGATGTTGCCGCCTTCCGCCTGTCCGAGGACATGGCCTTTATCGAGGGCATGAACCAGCAGATGGCGGGCACGCTGTTCTACGGTACCGAACAGAGCGACCTCCCGGCCTTCACCGGACTGGCGCCGCGCTACAGCACGGTCGATGCGACCAGGGCGGCCAACGCCGTCAACGTGATCGACGCAGGCGGCCGGGGCACCAGCAACACATCCATGTGGCTGACCTGCTGGGGGCCGACTACGGCGTTCGGCATTTTTCCCAAGGGGCGCATTGCCGGTCTGCAGCGCAATGACGTGACGACCGATGCGCCGGTGCTGGATGCCAACGGCAACCCGTATCAGGCGTACCAGTCCCACTACAAATGGGATTGCGGCCTGACCGTGCGTGACTGGCGTTATGTGGTCCGCATCGCCAACATCGACGTGGACAGCCTGACGGGCGACAGTGCCGCCAACCTGATTTCCATGCTGGTTGCCGCCGTGCACAAGATCCCCACCATGCCGCGTGGTGTGACCAACGTGCAGACCGCAACGCAGGCGACCGGCGGACAGCCGCTTTCGTGGGGGCGTCCGGCCATCTACGTCAACCGCACGCTCGGCACGGCGCTGGACCTGCAGGCGCTCAACAAGACCAACGTGCTGCTGCAGATGCTGGAATGGGACGGCAAGCCGGTCACGGCCTTCCGTGGCATCCCCATCCGCACCTGCGACCAGATCCTGAACACCGAAGAAACGGTCCAGTAAGGAAACCGCCCAGATGATCATTGATGGACTGCTGCTGTTCAGCAACGCGCAGGACCTGACCGCGCTCGCGGCCGGTGCTGCTACCCCCTCGACCAACATTATCGACTTCTCGCAGAACCGTGATTTTGGGCCGACAGGTCCGTTCAAGGTGTTTGCCGAATGCGGCACGCTGCCCATGCCCGCAGGTGAACCGGCATCCGCCGGGGCGGCTACGGTCGCATCCGGCGCGGTAACGGCCATTGCTGTTGCATCTGCCGGTTCCGGATACTCGGAAGCGCCTGCCGTGACCATCACCGGCGGTGGCGGCACGGGGGCCACCGCAACGGCCGTCCTGACGGACGGCAAGGTGTCAGGCATCGAAGTGACCGCAGGCGGCACGGGCTATACGTCCGCGCCCACGGTGACGATCGCCGCGCCGTCCGACGCGACCATGGATGTTGCGGTGCAGATCTCGCAGGATGGCACCAACTGGGACACGCTTGAGGAATTTCCGGGCATCGACCTGGGGCTGCTGTCCCAGCGCACACCGTTCCTTGTGCGCGCCAAGCCTGCGTTTTCCAACACGCTCTACCGCTACATGCGCCTGACCTATAACCCGTCCGTGGCCCTCACGGCTGGCACGGTCACGGCTGGCATCAATCTGGATGTTCCCGCGAATGTCCCGTATTCCCGCAACTACGTGGCGTGAGGCGCACCATGGCGAAATACAAGGTTCTCACCAAAAGCTACATCGGCGGCAAGGTCGAGGAACCGGGCGCCATCATCCAGTATGATGGCAACCCCGGGTCCAACCTGGAACCGCTGGATGCCGCCGCCGAAAAGAAGATGGCGGAATACCAGAAGCAGGTTGGCCAGCGCATCAGCGCATCCGATCCCCGATTCATCGCCGCGATGATCGACAGGCAGGGTCAGTAAGGCACGGCCTGTGACCACGCAGATCGACCTGTGCAACGCGGCACTCCTGCGGGCAGGAACGCGCAGCACGATCACATCTCTGACGGACGGATCGGCTGAGGCGACCGCCTGCGGCGCATTCTGGCAGATGTGCCTTGATACGCTGTTCTCGGCGTATCAGTGGCGCTTCTGTCGCGTCACAGCCACCGGCACCGGTGCGGCCAGCACGGACCCGCAATGGCAGTATGAGTTCCAGCGGCCAGCCGACTGCGTGACGGTGCACAAGATCCTGCCTGCGACGGCGCCCCACCATCCGCCGATGGACCGTGAGGCACAGCATGCGCTGTTCCGCGCCTGTTTGCCGTTTGGCGAGGGCGTGGGGACGGCTGGCACATCTGATACCGGACCCGTCATCCGCACCAACCATGCCAGCGTTCAGGTGCAGTATGTCTCGAATGCCCAGCCCATCGACAACTGGCGACAGCAGTTCCGTGAGGCGTTCACATGGGCGCTGGCGGCTGAAATCGCCATTGCCGTAACGGGCAGCGGCGAGATCGCGGCCCAGATGCGCAGCATGGCGTCCACGGCATTGCAGCAGGCCATGCAGGCCGATCAGGTGCTGGAACAGCAGACTGCCGATTACGTGCCTGACTGGATCAGGGTGCGCGGCATGCCCGCACTGCGGGATGAATGGCGTCCGATCCGCTCGGTGAACGAGACATTCCCCGGCGGCTTCGTGGTCGGGGACGCCGCCGCGAACAGTCCGATACCGGCGCACCTGACGCCTGCGGATACGCTGAACGGCGTTCCGGACATGGGATTGCGCCGCAAGGCCATAGCCAATCGCGACAGCCAGTATATTCCCGCCAGCACGCCGGACAGCCGCATCGGCATCCTGACCATAGGGGTCAGCCCCGTTGGGTGGCGCAGGCCCTATCATCGAGACATCACCCTCGGCGCGCAGCCGGGCGACGGAGAGGTCGAGGCATGAGCTTCCCATTCGGCAACGGGTCATTCCCCAGATGGAACGTGAATTATATTCCAAGCTGGGATGAATGGCAGTCGTGGTGGTCACGCAAGGCGGATGATGGCGCGCTTTCGAATGAGACGGCCCGCGCGCAACAGGCAGAGCAGAAGAATGCCGCCGCCATTTCCGCAGAGGTTGCCCGGGCAACGGCAGCCGAGCAGGCAAATGCAGGAAACATATCCGCGAACGCCGCCGCCATTTCTGCGGAGACGGCACGGGCAGAAGCCGAAGAGGCCTCCCAGCTATCCCGCATCAGGCTCATACCCATCCTGAAAGATTATGGCGCAAAGGGGGATGGGACGACTTCGGATCAGGCGGCCATCGCCGCAGCCATAAACGCCGATGTTCCGGTTCTGGTGACAGCCGGGGATTACGTCTGCGACCTGACGGACACGTTTGCCTCCACGGCGCAATGGCATGCGGCATCAACGGGTTTTGCTCTCATAGGGACAGAGCGCGTACCGTTCGGAGATGTATATGACGACCTGACGCTCTATGTGGGGAGCGGCCATGTTTTCTCGACATTACAGGCAGCCCTGACCTATCTGGAAGGTCGTTCGCTGTATGCGGATGTCACCGTGCAGATTGCGGACGGGACCTATGCCTGTTCGCAGCACCATTTCAATCACCCGCAGGGCGCGCGCGTTTCGATCATCGGGAACACGTCGGCTCCTGCGAATGTGGTGTTCAACTGTGACGCGTCCAACCGGCAGTCCTTCCTTCTGGTGGACCAGGCATGCGCGGTCAATATCGTTGACGGCATGACCATCAACGGTAGCGGGTGGGTATCGCACGGCGTATGGACTGCGGATTGCGTCGGTTGCGGAGTGCAGGCGGACGCAGGCGCGTCCGTTTACGTTGGTTCGAATGTGCGTATCAACAAATTCTATTACGGTATCCGTGCAAACACAGGGGCATATGTCGGCGTTTCTTCCGGCGTGCAGATTACCGAGGCCGGAGACGTAGGCGTGCACGCGTTTAACGGCGGCCACGTTGAATGCCCGGGCATTAGCGTTTCGCTTACAGCAGATACCGGTAATTCTCTGGGCAATGGCATCATGGCCGAACTGGGCGGCACGATATCCTGCGAAGGGGCGTTCTGTAATGAAAACGCCAACTGGGGGATATGCGGATCAAGCAATGGCGTCGTATGGGCACTCAACAGCAATGTCACGGCCAGTACGTCTTACGGCATTATGGCCCGTATGGGTGGCACCGTGCTTGTGTCTGGCGGGGATGGCGGAAAATCTTTTGTTACAAGCGGGTCCAAACAGGGCATTCGTGCGGAAACAGGAGGGCATGTCGAGGCAATAGGCAGCGTGGAAGTTTATTCCAACGGCCTGGACGGCATATCGGCAAATGGAGGCACCATCGAATGCACGGGGGCTTCCGTGACAAATAACGGCGGCATCGGGGTTGTCGCGCGTAATGGTGGAAGGGTCTATTACACCTCCATCACAAACTCCGGGAACACAGGTGGCGCGACATATGCCGACAGCATTTCCGTGGTAGGGGCCGCTTACGGCTGATGGCCATGAGATCAGAAGGAACGCCAGCCGGGCCGCGCCCTGCCATTGCATACCGTCCAGCATTCGCAGCCGGGATCATCTCGCCCATGCTGCGCTTCCGATCGGATATGGAGAAATGGCAGACCGGCGCGTGCCAGTTGACCAACTTCTTCGTGCATGTGCAGGGCGGCGCCAGCAACCGATCTGGAACGCAATATATCGGCGCAGTGAAGGACGCGGCCAACCTGCCGCGCCTTGTGCCGTTCGTCTACAACAACACGCAGTCCTACGTGCTGGAAATGGGGAATGAATACATCCGCTTCATTTCCAGCGGCGCGTACCTGACCAACGCCGATGGCAGCGTGTATGAAGTCGCTACCCCCTATGCCGTGGCGGACGTGTGGGGCATCCGATGGGTGCAGTCGGCGGACGTGCTGACCATCGCGCACCCGTCCTACCCCCTCTACAACCTGTCACGCAGTGGCGAGACGGACTGGACGCTGTCCGAGGTTTCGTTTGCCGCTGGCATCGATGCGCCCGGCACCGTCAGCGCGACGGCCACGAACGGCAATGCAGGCAATACCGGCACCACACCGGGCATATCATCCGCGACCTATGAATACGTGGTGACGGCGGTTTCCATCGCGCTGAACAGCGAAAGCAACGTGTCAGCGGTGGCGTCAGTCAACAACTACAATATCGGCTATTACACCCAGTACGGGAACTACAACACCGTCAACTGGTCCGAAGTGTCGGGCGCGGATTATTACAACATCTACCGAAAATATGCCGGGTCGTACGGTCTGATCGGGTCAACAACAGACCTGACGTTTCAGGATACCGATTACGAACCGGATACGGCCATCGGTCCGCCCACGCATGAAGACCCGTTCAGCGACGGTAACAACCCGTCCTGCGTGTCATACTTCCAGCAGCGCCGGGTATTCGGCGGATCAACGGCGGACCCGCAGACCATCTGGATGACGCGCTCGGGCAACTACACCAACATGGATGTGGCGAACCCGGTCAAGGACGATGACGCCATCACGGCCACCATTGCATCCCAGCAGGTCAACCAGATCAGGCATATCGTGCCCATGGCGGACCTGATCATCTTCACGGCAGGCAGCGTGTGGAAGGTGAGCGGGGGCGATGCGGGCAAGGCCATCACGCCAGCGGATGTAACGGTCACGCCACAGATGTTCGTGGGCGCGGCCGACACGCTGCCGCTGCCCATCGACCAGGACGTGCTGTTTGTCGAAAGCAAGGGCAGCCATGTCCGTGACCTGCAGTATGACTATTACGCTGCCGTCTATAACGGCAACGACCTGTCGGTTCTGGCAGACCATCTTTTCTATGGATACACCATAGACGACTGGCGGTTCGCACAGTTCCCGTTCAATATTGTGTGGGCGGTGCGATCGGATGGCACGCTGCTGGGCCTGACCTATCTGAAGGAACAGCAGATATGGGCGTGGCACCAGCACACCACGACCAACGGCAGGTTCACCGCCGTCACGGTCGTGCCGGAAGAAACCGAAAACGGCGTTGTTGAGGACACCGCCTATTTCGTGGTTGAGCGGACGATCAACGGCAAGACGGTCGCCTATGTCGAACGCCTGCATACACGCCAGCTTGGGGAAGCAAATGCCGATATTACCAGGGCATGGTTCGTGGATGCCGGTCTGCAATATACGGGTGCGTCTGTCACCACGGTCTCCGGCCTGAACCATCTGGAAGGCGAGACTGTTTCCGCCTGCATTGATGGCAGGGGGTATACCGGCCTGACCGTCACGAACGGCGCAGTCACCCTGCCGGTGACGGGCAGCACGGTCACGGTCGGCCTGCCGATCGCAGCGCACCTGCAATCCCTGCCGCTGGACCTTGGGCAGCCCCCGCAGTTCAGTCGCCGCAAGCGCGTCAGCAAGATCTACACCATGCTCTACAACACGGCCGGAATCGAGGTCTCGACCGATAATGGCGCCCGCACGCGCCCGGTCGGAAGTGCTGCCACATCCGGCACGCTGTCGTCAGATGTGCAGTTCGTCATCCCGGCCGCCAACTGGGACCAGTATGGCAAAGTGGACGTGTTCCAGAATTACCCGCTGCCCTGCACGGTGACGGGTCTGGATGTCGATGTCGAGGTTGGCAATTGATCACCATCCGCGCCGCCGTGCCGGATGATGCCGACCTGATTGCGCCCGTCCTGCGCCCGGCGGACCGGCTTGAAATCGCCCGCACGTCGCCGCTTCCCGTGGCCATGTCCGTCCGCCACAGCATCGCACATTCCGCCGTGACGGCGATCATGCTGGATGGTGACCGCCCCCTTGGCGTGTTCGGCCTGGTCGAGCCAGTTCTGCTGGACCCGTCCATCGGCTGCCCGTGGATGATCGGCACCATCCACCTTGCCCGGCACCGCAAACTGTTCCTGCGCGAAACCCGGCGATGGGTGCAGGAATGGCAGCGCACCCACACCGTACTAACAAACCGGGTGGATGCGGAATATTCGCAGGCCATCCGCTGGCTGCGCTGGCTTGGCTTTACCATCCATGACCCGGAGCCTGTCGGCGTTGGCGGCGCGCTGTTCTGCCGTGCGGAAATGAGGGGATAGCATGGGTGTCGCATCGGCGGCGATGGGGGCCGGTGGCTCCCTTCTTGGTGGCGTCGGCTCCATCCTCGGCGGCATATCCGAAGCCAGTCAGGACAAATACGAAGCCCGCATTGCCCAGCAGAACGCCAACATGGCCGGGCGCGATGCGGATGTGGCGCTGGATCAGGGCGATGTGGCAGCCCAGCGTGCGTATCAGCAGGGCGCGCAGCAGCTTGGCGCACAGCGTGCGCAGATGGCAGCCAATGGCGTCACCCTGAACAATGGCTCTGCGTTGGACGTGCAGAACGCCACGGCCATGACCACGGGCCAGAACGTCGCGGGCATCCAGTATAACGCCAACGCCCGCGCGGTGGATTACCGCAATCAGGTGGTCAATTTCGATAACGAAGCGGCGGCGGATAAAAAGGCCGCAAGCAGCGCAATCCTTGGCGGCGCGATGGGTGCGGCCGGAAGCCTGATCGGTGGCGCCAGCCAGTTTGCGGACAAATGGGACGACATGAAGGACAGCGGCGCACTTGAAGGCGGCGGTGAAGATGCAGGCATGTCCAATGCCTTCGCGGGCACTGGCGTCAATATTTCCGGGTGGTAACTGATGGCTGATCCGATCTTCACGCCCGGCAGCGAACTGCCCAGCGAAATCCCCAATGGCTACCTTGAGGCCAACGCAAAGCCCGGCGCGTTCGGCGGCAACATTGCCGAAGGGTTCTCCCGCATAGGCGAGGGGATGAACCAGGCATCCGAAAGCCTTGGCCAGATGGCCCAGCGCCATGCGCAGGAAGACAACCTGACCGCAGTCAGCGCGGCCATGAACACCTTTCAGGCCCATGTCCGCACGGCGCAGTATGGCGATCCGGACGCGCAGGACGGCACGCCAGAGGCGGCAGGCTATTTCGGCACGCAGGGCAAGGCCGCCGTGGACAGCCTTGGTCAGGCCACGCAGGATATCAACACCTACCGCCAGAGCCTGATGCAGGGCATGAACGCCGATCAGGCCCGCGCCTTCCAGCAGGCCAGCACGCAGTTCCAGACCGGCGCGTTCAACGCCATGTATGAACATGCCGGACGCCAGCGGCAGGCGTATCAGGATGATGTCCTGAAGGACAGCCTGACCAACGCGGCCAGTACAGGCGCGGCCAATCTGGACAACCCGGCGGCATTCGGCGGCGCGATCAATACGGGACGCAACCTGATACAGGCGCGGCTGGCGCTGCAGGGCGTGCCGATGGACAGCCCCATCGCGCAGGCCAAACTGCAGCAGTGGAACGACCAGTTCTTCACGCAGGCTGCCCAGTCCGCGACCAATAACAACGATGCGATAAAGGCCCAGAGCATCCTTGACGCCAATCAGGGGCACATGTCCGCTCCGGCCTACGCGCAGGCATCGGAACAGAACCGCCCGCACCTGTACCGCCAGCAGGGCACGATGGGCTATCATGCGGTATCGGGTGAACCGGAAACGCAGGCCGTAGCCATTCCGCAGGGAACGGACCCGGACGCGACATTCGCCGCCATGATCCATCTGGAAAGCGGCGGCCAGCAGACGGACGCCAGAGGCAATCCGATCACATCGGGCAAGGGCGCTGTTGGCCGGGCACAGCTCATGCCCGATACGGCCCGACAGGTGGCGCAGTCGGTCGGGCTGCCGTGGGATGAAAACCGCTTCCGTCAGGATGGGGCCTATAATCAGGCGCTGGGACAGGCCTATTTCAGCCAGCTATGCCAGAAATATGGCGGGAACCAGACACTGGCCTGCGCAGCCTACAATGCGGGTCCGGGCAACGTGGATAAGTGGATCAGGCAGAATGGCGATCCGCGCACGGGCGGCATCAGTGACGCGGACTTCGTGGCGGCCATTCCGTTCAACGAAACCCGTAATTACGTCTCCCGCGCTGGCGCCGCGCAGAACGCGCCCAATGATCCGCCATCCCACACCGCGCCGGACTGGAACGCGCGCGAGGTCGCCATCTCGAAACTGCCCATCGCGGACGAGGCCAAGACCTACGCCTATTCGCTGCTCAGCCGTGACAAATCCATATGGGAAGCCACAACCGCAACCCAGCGCGGGCAACTGGCTGACAGCCTGCGCGATCTCGGTTCGGCCTACGCCCACGGCAACACCACCAACGACATCCCCGAAGCCCAGATCCGGCAGTTGCAGGAACCCGATCAGGCCGAGCGCACCATTCAGGGCCTGCAGGTCATGCGGCAGGGCGCGGACGAAGCCAACGTCCTGCGCTTTGCCCCGCCCGATCAGGTGGCTGCCGCCATGCAGCGCGATACCGACGCCATGCGCAATGGCGAGGATATTGGCAGTTACCAGCGGCGTGTGCAGGTGGCGAGCATGCGTAACGCCGTCATCACCCAGCGCATGGAGGCAATGAAGAAAGACCCCGCCACCTACGTTGCCAGTTCCCCCGCCATGCAGCAGGCGGCGCAGGCCGTGCAGGCAGCGCAGCAGTCGGGCGATCCCGCGCAGATGGCGCAGGCGCAGCAGGCTTACGCCGCACAGAGCATGGCCATGCAGCATTACCTTGCGCCCAGCCAGACGCCCCGCATCCTGACAAACGATCAGGTTCAGGCGCTTTCTCAGAAGATTTCCAGCGCTGACCCGGCCAGGGAAGATATCGGCCAGACCATGGACGGCATGGCACGGCAGTATGGGCAGCAATGGCCGAAGGCATTTGGCGAACTGGTCCAGTACGGCAAACTTCCGCCCGACTATCAGGTGCTGGCGAACATGGACACGGCGGACCAGACCATGGCCCGCGCCGATTTCCAGCGCGCATTGCAGGCGGGGACCATGCCGCAGTTGCAGGAGGCAGCCGGGCAGGCAGCCAGTAACATCCTGCCCAAGGGCGGCGATGACCCGGTGGAGGACCAGCTTGCCGCCTTTCGTGCCACCACCGTTAACAGCAGCGGGGGCGATGCGCTCTATCGCACCGTGCATGATGCGACCAAACGGCTGGCGCTCTATTACATCGCGCACGGGCAGGACAGCAGCACGGCCCTGACCAACGCGGTTGATGGCATCATCAACAGCAAATACGACATTTCCGGCAGCATGCGCGTGCCCAAGGGCATGCTGCCCGCCGCGCGCACGGCTACGGCCAGTGTCCTGTCATCGCTCAGGCCATCCGACCTCGCCCCGATCCCCGGCACGGCGCCGGGCCTGACCGATCGGGACCGCAGGGATTTCGGCATCAGCGCCGCACGCGCAGGCGGCCAGTGGGTGCCGAACAATGACGAAAGCGGCCTTGTTCTGGTCATCCCGCCACGCAACGGGGCCACGCCCTATGTCATGCGCCGCAAGGACGGCAGCCCGGTCACGGTCACATTCGATGGCATGCGCTCCGGACAGTATGGCAAGGGCGGCGGTTCCGCGCCGTATCCGGGTTCCCTCAACACCGTGCAGTCAGGGGGACTGGGCTGATGCCGTTCATCAGTGGCGATCCGATCGAAGCCGCATCCGTCCAGCAGCAGGGCACGGACAACATGCCGTCCACGCTGGGGCAGACCCTTGGCGCCGCCGTCTCGGAAGGCATCCATGATACGCCGGTTATGGGCATTGCCGACTGGGTGCGCCATCGCGCGCAGGCACTGGACCCCAACATCCTGACAGCCGATCAGGCCAACAGCCGGTATCAGGCGCCGGGCCTGAAGTTCAGCGCGCCGGTATCGGATGCGCTGGCCAATGACCTGTACCAGCAGAAACATGCGCAGGCCGTCCGGCAGGCCACCATGTCCAGCGGGCCGGGCGGCATACTGGGCGGGACGGCCCGGATTGGTGGCGGCCTTCTGCCGCAGTTCCTCGATCCGCTGAATGTCGCTTCGGCCTTCGTGCCGGGTATGGGGGAGGCCCGCGCGGCATCCATCCTTGGCCGGTTCGGTGTTGATAGCAGTCTGGCAGCCCGCGGGCTGGCTGGTGCCACGCAGGGCATGGCCGGACAGGCTGCGCTGGAACCGCTGGATTACGGCATCTCGCAGGACGAGCATAACGACTGGACCATGGGGCAGGCGCTGACAAACGTGGCGTTTGGCGGCCTGCTGGGCGGCGGCATGCACATGGCGTTTCCGGCGCGTGAACTGGAAAAGGCCCAGCCGACCAAGGACACGGCCCCCACGCTGGATGACATGGCCAACCCGGTATCCGACCGGATGGAAAGCCTGTCGCCCGAGGCGCGAAACGTCGCGACGAATGAGGCCATAGCCGCCCTGGCGCAGGACCGCCCCAACGTGGTGGGCGAACTGACGGATGCGATTGACCCCGAAGGGGCAGGGCAGGAAATCCCCACGCAGGCGCAGGATCAGGCGCAGGGAATGGATGATCGGCCATGGCCGCCGACGCGGCCCGAGGATGTTCCGGGCACACCGCTTGATGCGCCGGTGCAGGTCGGCACCTTCCCCGAAGGTATTGCGGGCCATTCCTCACTGCCGATCGAGATGGAGGAAGGATGGCATGATTTCAGCACGGATCGTGGCGTGGGACGTATTCATGTGGAAGCACGTCATGCGCCACAGATACGCGCCCTTGGATACCCAGATGCAGAAAGCTACGTGCGCGATATTCTGGCGAACCCGGATGAAATCCGGCGCGATCATCACAATGGATCATTTTTCTTTGTTCGACGCGGACCGCTGAATACATCGGACGCAGAACATGACTCAGGCATCGTGCACCTTCAGAAGGAAGGGAACAGTTACCGGATCGGGACAGTCGCGCCTTTCAAGACGCGATATTTGAAGAAGAGGGAATTGCTCTGGCAGTCGGATCGCAGCACCGACACACTTCCAACCAGACAGGAAGCCCCCTCGCAAGCCGCTGCGCGCGTAATGCCTGGTACGCCAGCGGTGGGGAGCGATAGGGTCCAGAGTGCCGCCAGTATACTGACCGATGCATCCCACCGCAAGATCCTTGAAGATACGCCGGACATCACATCCTCCCGTCGATCGGTGGACCAGACCGAAGCCGCTGCCCCGCAGGTAACGGGCGGCACGGCAGATGACGAACTGGCGCAGGCCCGCGCCGCAGTGGATGACGCCAGCCGCCGCCTTGGCATGGCCACGGATGGCGAAGGGAAGATGGCCATGCCCGAAGGCATGACGGACGAGGACCGCAAGGCGCTGGACGACATCCATGAACAGACACAGCGCGCTGAAGGCGATGCCCGCGCGTATGAAGCCGCCGCAGGCTGCATGATCGGGAATATGAAGAATGGCTGACAGATCATATCGCCACTGTTTCGAGACCGCCGCGCGCGCCGCGGGCCGCGCCCTGTCCGAAGATGAACTGCATGAGGTGTTCGCCAGCACCCAGCGCCGCATGGACCGCCTGATGAGCGAAGGCATGTCGCCGCAGGACGCCGCGCGCGAGGCCGGTCGGCAGCTTGGCATGGAACGCCGCGCCGCCTCCCTGATCGAGGAACGCAACCAGAAGATCAACCTTTCCCGCCGGTCCGAGATCATGGCCCGCCTGACCGAAGGCGAGGAAGCGCAGGCGCTGGAAGGCATCATCGCCGGACGCGAGAACACGCAGCGCGGGGCCGCCCTGTCGGTTGCGGCCACGACACACGCTCTGGTTGCGGATGTCATGGGCCCGCTGGTGACGGACCTCGACCGCGCCGGGCTGCTCAGGGCCGTGACCCGCCGCAACCATGACTTTGACCGCGACATCGCGCGTGAGATGTGGAGGCTGGATGACCCGGCATCCGGCGCGGCCACGGGTAACGAACACGCCCGGCAGGCCGCCGAGATCCTGCACCGCCATCAGGAAAAGGTCCGCGCCCTGCAGAACGAGGCCGGGGCGTGGATCGGCAAACAGGAACACTACGTCACCCGCCAGAGCCACGACATGTGGAAGATCCGGGGCAATGGTGGCGAGGAAGATTACCGGGCATGGCGTGACAGCATCCTGCCCAAGCTGGACCCACGCACGTTTGACCGGCTGGATGCCGATACCAGCGAGGAACATTACCTGCGCGCGACATGGCAGGCGCTGGCATCGGGCGTGCATGAAAGCGCCAACGGATCGGACTGGCTGTCCGGGTTCAGGGGACCGGCCAATGCTGCCAAACGCGCCAGCCAGGAACGTAGCCTGATGTTCAGATCGGCCGATGACTGGCTGGCCTATAACGAACAGTTTGGTCAGGGCAATGTGCTGGACAGCGTGATGCAGGGCATGGAGCGCGGCGCACGCAACGCCGCCGTCATGCGCACGCTGGGCACCAACCCGCGCGCCATGTTCGACCATGTGGCCGACCGGGCCATAGCCACGGCCAAGGACCGCAACGACTTCAAGACGGTAGACAAACTGCGTGGGCTGAAGGATGGCGCGCTGGTCGATGTGGTGACGGGCCGTGCGGCCGCGCCGCAGAACAAGACCATTGCCGCCATCGGGGCCTACCTGCGCTCCTATCAGGCCATCACCAAGCTGGGTGGGGTGGTGCTGTCCTCGCTGCCAGACATTGCGGTCACGGCGTCCGTGGCCCGGCATAATGGCATACCGCTGCTGGAAAGCTACATGAACGCGCTGAAAAGCGTGGTTCCCGGCACGCTCAGCAAGGGCACGCGCAACCGGCGCCAGATCGCGCACATGATGGGCGTGGGGATTGATGGCACGCTGGGCGCGATCATGACCCGCTTTCATGGTGAAGACGGCCCGCTGGGCAAGATGGGCCGCACCGTGCAGTTCTTCCACCGGCTGAACGGCCTGCAATACTGGACCGATGCCATGAAGGAAGGGTTCGGCACCATGCTGACCCACAATCTCGGGCGCAATGCAGGAAAGGATTTCAGCGGCCTGCACCCGAAACTACGGCAGTCGCTGACGCGCTACGGCATTGATGAAGCCGAATGGAACGTGCTGCGCGGCACGGCGAAGGAAGCGGCAGATGGCAACATGCATATCCTGCCAGCCGAACTGGATCACCTGACCGAGGACGACCTGAAACCCCTGCTGCGCGACAACATCACCCACGATGAAGCCCGCAACGAATTGCAATCCAAGCTGTCCTCCTACATCATCGACCAGGTGCGCGAGGGCATGACCGAAATCGACCCGCGCACGCAGGCGCTGATGCAGGGCAGCTACGCCGCCGCCGACCGGGTGAACCCGGTGCTGGGGCAGGCCATGCGCATGTTCATGCAGTTCAAGTCATTCCCGCTTACGCATATCCGGCGCGTATGGGGCAGGGAGGTCACGCGCGACGGCGCGGACGTGGCGGGCATCGCGCACCTGATCGTGGCCACGACCGTTCTGGGCTACGTCGCCATGAGCCTGAAAGCGATGACTGTGGGCAAGGAACCGCGTGACCCGGCCGACTGGCGCACGGTGCTGGCCGCAATGGTTCAGGGGGGCGGGGCAGGGATCTACGGTGATTTCCTGTTTGGCGAACAGAGCCGCATGGGCAACTCGACCCTTGAAACCTTATCTGGGCCGTTCTTCAGTGACTTCAGCAATTTCATGAAGCTTTACAATAACACGCGCGACCTGACCTTGGGGACGGCTGACGCCCCAAAGGGCAAGACGTTCGAGATGAACCTGTTGCAGGAAGCCCGACGGGAACTGCCGTTCGGCAACCTGTTCTACACCCGCGCCGCCCTCGATTATCTGGTGTTTTATCGGTTGCAGGAAATGATGAACCCCGGATACCTCAGGCGCTACCAACAGGGCATCCAGCAGAATCAGGGACAGAAGTTCTGGCTGTCGCCTGGCTGGAACCCTTATCAGGCTATGGCAGTTCAGTAAGCCTATTGTACAGATACCTATGAGGCTGTAGAATCTCCGTATGGAGGGTAATATGCCAAGTGCTTCATTCTGGGCGATGGCGTCGTCGGTTATATGCGCCTATTGCTGCGGTATCGTATATCGCGAGCTTTCAAAAGTTCTAAAAATTGCGAACGAATTACGTGAACAGCGCACCCTGATGGATAAGCTCCTGTCTGAAAGGGAACATGACCGGGATGGGATGGCGTAGACCCTTTCCTCAATCCGCGAGGGCAGGAGACGCTTGTCTGTTTCCGTTTTTTCTCCGTCTTTCCGCATCATTGATATGTTGAGCGGAAGCCACGTGACGGTTTCAAGTTTCTTTCCTGATCCATAAAAGACTTCAGCGGAATTGCGGACGTTCTCGATGATCTTCACGTCATCAGGACGGCACACGCTGATAGCCTCGATATCCAGCCGCCGGTTCAGATTATTGGTAATATTAAAATCAATTTGCAAGATTTGGCCGATCTTTGGGTATTCTACCCATATCGCGCGACATTCTATGACTGGCTTCATGGCTGCATCCGGCTTTTTGTAGACGGCATATGCTATGAAGGTGCTGGCAGTTGTACAAGCTGCAGCGATCCAGTTCGTTATCTCACTCATCCCTTAATCGTGGCGGGACGGAGGGAGTCGCGTCAACGCACCTCACCGTTGATCAAAAAGGGAAGCTGGCTGAACGGCCCGATGTGCATTGGTGATTGTTGGATAGCTGACCACTGCCGCCGCTAGCAGTGCCAGCGCCAGAAAGACTATTTTCTTTATCATGCTGGCCTCCCTTTAGATGAGAGGGAGTCTTAACTGGCGCACGTATCCGGTGCGTGTCTGGATAATCTCATTTTGTATCTGGCAGATAAGGAAATCTTTAAGGAGAGAGTGACGCACCGGTAGGGCCTCCCGGGAACCCTGCATGGCGATCCGGCCCGAAAACCGTCCTACGGCTGGGAGAATTACACCGTGTCACGGCGCGTCATGATGAGGATGGCATCATTGGTTGTGCAGGAGAAGGGGGATGTGGCTACTCCGCGCCCCATCCAACTCCCGCCGACTTAATGTCATCCTTGCCATTACTCACAACCCCACAGCCTGCCGGAGCATGTCATTCGCACGCCTCTGCCATCCGGGACCGTCAGCTTTCAGGCGCTCTACAAGGTCCGGATCCAGACGCATGGAAACCAGCTGTTTGGTCGGTGCCTTCTGTGGCCCACGCACCCTGCTGACAGAGGCCAGTTCTGGCACAGCAGACCGGGCAGGCTGGGCATTGCGGAAATCTGCTGCGGTCAGTTCGGGGCTATCGAGGTCTGATGCAATGCCCCGGTTGATCCGGGCATCTTCTTCATCGGTCGGCATGATGAATTCAGGTTTGCGCGGCATAGAGCGTTGCCTCCCGTTTGTTTGCCTTGCGCAGGCTGATAATGCGGACAACACGCGTTTCAATGCTGAACACCAGCACATGAAGGCGGAGATTGATTGGCGCGACGGCGCAGAGCCGAGGTTCGCTGGAACTGCGACTGGCAAACACCAGTGCTACATCCCATTCGAAATCCTCAGCGGTAACAAAGTCCACGCCATGCTTTTCGATATTGCTCTGGCGCTTGGCTTCGTCCCAATCGCATCTCATTCAGATTGTATATACGATAAAGAGCATAAGATCAATTTAATTGTAGATACAATTTGCGTGAAATCCGGAAGGCCGCCTGCCGCTAAATTTTAGAGCAGCCTTTCCAGATGCTTCCGCGCCAACGCCCGGAAATGCGCCTGCTCGGCGGGCATTGCGTAATCTTCTGATATTACGGAATCAACACCGGGCTGGCGCTTTGTGGCAGTCGTCTGACTACTACATGGCCTATGCAGGTGATGCAGATTGAAGAGCTTTTGCCAGGCGTTCTACGTCTTCGAGGGTGCTGGATATGGGCGGTGTGCAGTCCTGCTATTCTATCAGTCTGCTCAATCTTGGTTTCAGGTTTTTTTGTCGCTATCCTTTCTCTTTCCTTCATCTTTTTTAACTTTGAAAAGGCCGGTTAGGACTATTGCAACCAGTCCAATAGCACTTGCTGCCGTACTGCCGATCAATGTTGTCAGCGGCGTATTTCCAATATGGAAACCACTCGATCTTAGCTCGATATTCCAAAAATGATCGCTATGATAATGAAGATCTACTTTTGGAGAAAAACCTTGAAGGAAAATTATTGCTAAGCAACAGAAAGAAAACCACCAAAGATAACTCAATACATCATCACTAAATTTTCTTTTTATTTTTCTGTCTTGTCTTGATGATTTCAACTCATCAAGAAGTCGCTCTTTTTCTCTTTCTCGTTTTGCTTTGCTGTCTGCAATTGCGGCCTCTCGAGCTTCGGCCTCTAATTGTCTGGCAAAGGCAGTAACAAAATCGGCCACATTGCCATTGTCTTTATCAGGATTCTTTTCATCACCCGCAGAACTACCTCCCGGAGGGGAGGCAGTTTCGCTATCTTCTGATAATTCTGCTGCTGGGCCTATAAAAGAAAGGTCAGGTTGATCCTGAGTTGTGGACATAAAGAATCAAGACTTTTCTTTTTCTATATTTTTATTTTTTAAATATTTGTAATGTTTTTTTATAACTTCGTTATTTATTGTCGAAAATGGGCCATCTGTTTTCATTACTTGAGACCACGGAGTGTCGGGAAGATGCGTGATCCTAGATAAAGCGCTTCCAGATAAACTTCCATATTTCTTCCATACTGTATCTAGGAGTTTAGACTCTGCTCGTGTCAAACACCCAGAAATCACATCCCCTCGTTCTTCCTTGAATGGAGAAGAGTTGTTTTCTCGAATTAGGGCAGTCACTGAGCCAGCACCATATCTTTTCAAATCTTGATACAGGTCTGGATAAACCGGACCGTATGGCCAAGTTTGTGGCTGCTGTTCAATTAACGGCGCATCTAACGCCACGAGTCCCCATCCATGAGCAATATATGGAAGCTTCTGGAGTTGCATATTTGTCAGTCCACACTCATCTCTGCGTGCGCGTTTGAGGAACTCGTTAGCGATCGCCGCAACATTATGATTAGGCATCACATGACCTCCCTGACTAAATGCCTCCACAAAACTCTTTCGACACGAAAAGCTCGGGATACGCTCTCACGTCCAAACCCAAGCTCTGTCGGTCTTGCCCGTCGCGCATGAATGCACCCGTGCAAAACTGTTTTCGCATACAACGCCATTCATGCGTCTGAGGATACACCCTAGCAGCCTGTCGGGTTGGGCATTTTGCGGCTGATAACGCC
>NZ_BANF01000122.1 GCF_000964425.1 Komagataeibacter intermedius TF2
TTCAACCAGCACATTTGGGGAGATTACAACCAGCACTCACAGGCTTCCCCTGGCAGACTATCGGAACTTCTAAGTGGCCCGTTTCGATGTGTATCGTCTGGCCGGACGGGGAGAAGCACGTTTCGTTCTGGATGTGCAGGCAGATCTTCTGGACGCACTGGGTACCCGTGTCGTGGTTCCGCTGCTGCCGCAGGGAACCGCACCAAAGCCTGCAAAGAGGCTGAACCCGGTGTTTATGGTTGACGACTGTCCCTTCGTCATGATGACGCAGTTTATGGCCGCAGTTCC
>NZ_BANF01000121.1 GCF_000964425.1 Komagataeibacter intermedius TF2
GGCTTGCGGTATGTCTCGCCACTGGTCATCAGCTTCCATGCAATGCGTGCTATCCTGTTGGCCAGGGCTACAGCAGCGAGCTTCGCCTTCTTTCTGCCCAGAAGACTGACGAGCCACGGCGTGGCGAGGCGGCTCTGTTTGTTCTGCCGCACATGCCGAAGCACGGTTGTTGCTCCGACAACCAGGGTGCTTCTCAGGCGGCTGTCTCCGGCCCGGGTAATCCCGCCGTGTCTGACTTTGCCGCCGGACGAATGATCCCGAGGGGTGAGACCTATCCAGGCCGCGAAGTCCCGGCCTGAACGGAACAGATGCGGATCCGGAGCCTTCATGAGCAGCAGAGCCGCTCCCAGAGGACCGATGCCCGGAATTCCGGATAGCCTGCGGCTCACCTCCTGACTTCGATGCCATGTGGCAAGTTTTTCATCAAGCTCCCTGATATGCTCCATCAGGGCACCATACTCTTCTGCCATCTGTGCAAACATCTCGCGCGCCAGGGAGGGAAGGATATCCTCGGACGCAATCTGCCTGAGGAACGGCTCAACGCGGGAGAGACCAAGGGGAGCAGTCAATCCGAATTCGGCAGCATATCCCCGGATGGAGTTGGCCAGCTGCGTACGTCTGCCAACGAGCCGCTCCCGCATGCCGACAAGCATGAGGGCTGCCTGCTGCTCAACCGTCTTGACTGGCACAAAACGCATGGTTGGACGGCTCATCGCCTCACAGAGGGCCTCGGCATCTGCCGCATCATTCTTGCTGCGCCTGACGTAAGGTTTGACAAGCTGTGGCGCCATCAGCCTCACTTCGTGGCCGAG
>NZ_BANF01000120.1 GCF_000964425.1 Komagataeibacter intermedius TF2
AGGACCACAGGGAGCCGTCCACACCATCAGTTCTCAGTGAAAATTAACAGCCGGTTGGATGCAGGCAGACACAAGCCATACGATAGTTCTGGACGCGTCAATCAGACTGCATGCCGATTCTGTATTGCGGCGAGGCTGGCTCTGGCCACGGCGGCGACCCATCTTCCCTTCAGGCGCCTGTATGATGATCCGATGAACGGATGGACCGTCGATCCCGCGTGCTCAGTGGCATGTCACAGCTAACCGATCGGCTATGAACCGGCCAATGCTGGCCGGTATGGCCTAGTGAAACAGAAAGGATCGTAATGGATGCGCGTTCTTGGACATCCCTGAGCGTAAGTGAGGAATTCATGTGCTTCAAAGCACGCAAGCCGTTCTGCTACGGCATCACGAATTACATCGCCGCCACCCTGTCGGCCAACGTCCTGCTAGCGGTCGGGACTGACGCGCCAGCCTACGATCAGGTCGTGTGGGATCTGCTGACGTTCCGCCTGACCGCGATCCGGGATAATGCTTCGGAACTGATCGCCCTGGCCGACGGCACAGGTAGCGGGCGCGGTATCGATACCACGTTAACATCCGATCAAGCCCAACCTTTTTTGCAGAATCTGGCCGCGCGCACCGGCACGATTGCCGCAGTCAGCGGTCCGGTAGACTATATCACCGATGGTGTGACCACTCTGACCCTTTCCGGGGGAGACGCTCGCCTGACACTTATGTCACCGGGGCGGGGCGCACTAGGTGCTTACAGCGGCGTTATTGCCAACGCGGGATCCAAGCCAGAAGCGGTAGCTGCGGCCCATGCGCTGTATGCCGAAGCCGCGCATAGAGCCAGTGCAGCCCGCGAAACCGCCAGCTTCGCGATCGCGTTTATCGATCATCTCTCGGTGATCGAGGTTGATTTGCCTTAGGATCCCTAAAAATAGGTATCTAGTCCTGATCGTACATATACCTGCTTATTTTTACACGATCGATGCTGGGACATGGAGCGATTACGAGTCCTACCATGCATGCTAAAATAAAGACCGACAACCAGCAGGGTGCTGACCAGACAGTTGCCCATGCCCAGCAGCCCAACGCCAAGGAAATGCCCATTGCGTCCCAGCAACCCGGAAAGCGGGGTCACACTGGCCTGTGATATCATCCACCCCCCACTGCACAGGGTCGCCAGCCTGCCGGTCGGGTCCATGCGGCAAGCGATGCCGATCAGATTGGGATAGATGAAAAACCACAGTGCATAATTAAGCAGGAACGCCGTGCAGAAGGCGGGAATGCTCCACGGAACGGCCTGCACGACACAAGCCAGCGCGGTTAGGAGGACGGCGGGTGCCAGCAGACGGAAGGCTGCCCTACCATCCCCCAACAGCGAGCCTGCGATACACATTGCAAGACCACCTATATTAGCAACCGCTGCAAGCCAGCCAAACGCCGTATTCGTCAATCCAGCCAGATGCCCCACATGGGCGGAAAATGGCCATATGGCCAGACTGCCACTGGTATAGAAAACAACGGCGGCAATAATGAACCGGGGATGGACACAAGACCGTTCGCCTGACCGGGTTATGGACACACGATGAGACCGGGGTATGCTCGATCGGGAGGTCGTAAACCCCATAAGGGGTAGGAGGAAGACGACCAGCAGCGCCAGAAAGCCGAATACCCCTGCCCTGCCCCCGAGTGCCGTCGCCTGCGGCAGAAGCAGGCTGGCGATGGTGAACACCACGGTCTGCACGATCATGACCAGCGACAACCTGCGTGCGGGCGCATGAGACCGGGCAGTGCCGATATTGACCACAGCATTCAACATACCCAGTCCCGTCCCGGCCAGTAGGCGCAGTGCCAGTAGTATACCATAGCTGGCCACAATGGCAGAAGTACCTTGAGCCACGACGACCATGATACCTGCCACCAGCGCCACCCGGCGCAGGTGTAGACCCGCAGCCCATGGCGAGATACCGAACATAGCCCCAGCATAGGCCAGCATTTCGACCGTGCTCCAAATTCCTGCCTGAAAAGTGTTGAGATGCAGGTCGGTCATGAGCGCACTGACCGCGAACGGTCCAAGCGAGTTCATGCTATGGGCCGCGCAGTCAGCGGCGCTGATACCCACCCATTCCCATCGTCCGGCAGTCTCCGCTGGTGCGCGGAGTTCGTTGGTACTGGTCATAAGGAACGGAAGACCTCAAAGCCAAAGCTGCGCAGTTCACCGGGATAGCGGCTGATATTGCCGTTGAAAAATTCCCCAAATGCATTAGTATAAGTCAACTGATTGGTAATGTTATGCATCCAGAAGGACACTTCAGTTTTCTTGTCCAGCGAATGCCAGGCTACGCGCACATTGCCCATAAGGACTGGTTTCTGTGAAAAAGCGTTGCGGACAAGAGCCTGTGCCTGCGCGGATGAAAGCAGCGCACCCGGTGTGGTGGGCGTGGCGTCCGACCATGCCTGAAAACGGTAACGGCTGGTGTAACGCCAGTCTGTCTGGAAAGCGAAGTCACCGAATGAGACGGGCAATGTGTAACTAAGCAGCAGATTGGCGGTGACACGTGGCGCGCGCTCCAGCGGTTGTCCGGACAGATTGACCGGATTGCCGCCATTGAACGGCGTGGGCGCGCTGGCATTGGTAAAGCTGGTGTAATGGGCGTCCTGATAGGTTACACCAAATGTCGCGAGAAAATTATCTAGCGGTCGCACCTGCCCCTCGAACTCGAAGCCGTTGGATACGGCGCTGGCGGCATTGGTGGTGTGCGTACCGGTATTCTGCAAGATCGTGACCTGCATGTTGTCGTAGTCGTAATGGAAGCCGCTCAGGTTGATCTGGGCGCGTCCCTTCCACAGCCGAGCTTTGACTCCACCTTCGTAGTCTGTCAGCGTTTCCGGGTTATACAGGCTAAAATCAGACGCCGTGGCAACATAGGTATTGTAATTGCCAGTACGGAACCCCCGCGCATAGCGGAGATAGCCCATGATGTTGCTGTTGAAGCGGTATTTAAGGCTGGCGTCCTCGCTGTCCCTGTTGAACGTCTTTTTCAGCGTCGGACCGTTGATGGCGCTGCCTGTCGCGGGATCGATATAGGTGTTCGTGTTGGTGTTGATGTAGGTCAGCACCCGGTCGGATGTATTATAGGGGCTGCCAGCCTGCGTGGCATAGGCCCACGCCTCGCCATTGGCCTGACGGGTTTCCGATGTGAAACGCGCGCCGACATCCAGCGTCAGCCGGGGCATCAGGTCAACCGAAATAGCGGAAAATACGGCTGCATCCTGTGTGTTGATATTGAAACTGGACGCGTTGCCGCCCGCGCCAAAATCAACCGGGCTGTAGAGTGGCTGCTGGCTGTAGGACTGGGTCAGGTTGCGCATGTAATAGACACCGCCGATGTAGCGTATCTTTTTGCTCTGGGGCGATGCAACGCGGATTTCATTGCTCAGCACACGCGCGACGCCGCCGATGTTTTCCTGATAGTCGATCGGGGCAGGACTAGCGTCATCGTCGGAAAAGACATTGAAGTGATTCCATTCCAGCCCGAAAATATCCGTCAGTGTCCAGCCATGGGCAAAGGCGTACTGCGCATTGACCGACAGACCCGACCGGCGCGTTGTCGCGTCACTCCGGCCATTGTTCTGCAGGTTGCGGGCCGATGTCTGGGCATAGCCCTGATCATCCTTCCCCCCGGCCAGCAGGCCCACATGGTCCAGTTCCACATCGGTCTTGTTACGCCCGATATGACCTTTGACGAGTATGCTCAGATTATCAGTGGGCTTGGCCAGTATCTCGCCACGCATGTCGTAATACTGGTAACCGTTGGCATCTTCCTTCCGGTAACTATCATGGTATTGGCCGGAAAAATCCTGGTTGGTGATGGCAAAGCGCGCCATCAGGCGATCCTTGACAATAGGGCCGCCAATCGCCCCTTCCTCCCCCAGCCGCCCATAATTGCCAGCCGTGCCCCGCACGTAGCCGTCCAGATGATTGGTGGGTCGTTTGGTATAGTAATTGACGGTGCCCGCTGTGGTATTCTTGCCCTGCAATGTGCCCTGCGGTCCACGGAATACCTCGACATGGTCCAGATCATAGATCGGTACCCCCTGCGAGGCCCCACTGTCCAGAAACACGTCATCTTCCGACACGCCGACCGCCGTGGTCATGTTGGCCGAGAAGTCATTCGTGCCGATACCGCGCAGACGGTAGCGCGGATTGGCGGAGCCTGATGTGGTTTCGGCCATAAGCCCCGGAACGTCATGGGCCAGGGTCAGGGCATCCCGCACGCCCGTAGTCTGCAACGTGTTGCCAGACAGGGCGACGATGGAGGCAGGAATGGTGCTTGATCGCTGGGTCCGCCGCGTGGAACGGACGGTTATTTCCTCCACGCCACCTGCGTCTTTCCTTGCAGGTCTGTCGCTGGCCATCGTCGTTCCGGGAGCATAGCGCGACGATTTTGACCGTTTTGCGGCGGGTTGGGTATCGGTCAGGTCTGCCGCAAAGGATGCACAGACGCAGGGTAGCGTGCCAGCCGAAAGGGCGAAGACGAATGTCGTCACATATGACAGGGTGGGAATACGGTTCATGGCGAATGTCTCACCGGACACTGGGAGGATAAAGCCGCGCTTCAGTCTCAAGCGTTTCCAGAGGCTTGTGATTGCGGATGTATGCGTTGTGGGCATTGGGCGGAGGCTGGTAGTCCCAGTGGGTACAGGTCCCCATCGCCAGCGAGCGGCTGACCAGTTGCCGCCGTTGCTGGCTGGCAATGACATCGCGGGTAATGCGGGCATAATCCCATTTCTTATGCGTTTCTTCCCTGAAGGCCGCCAGTATGGCTGCCGCAGCATTGCTGCCATTCAAATTGCGGGTTTCATCCGGATCATCGTTCAGGTCGAAAAGCTGGTCGGGTTCGCCGGGGGTATGGATGAACTTCCATTGGGCGCGGCGAATCATGCTCACGGGCGCTGTCGTGCCTTCCCCGCAATATTCGCCAAACACGCCATCATGGCCGCCTAATCCATTCAGATGGGGAACAAGGCTGCGGCCATCGGTGCGGGGTGCAGGTGGCGCTCCCGCCAGTGTGCACAGCGTCTCCCCCACATCCACCAGCGAGACCGCATCGCGTACAATGCGAGGGCGAAAAAAATCCAAGCCACTGAATATCAGCGGCACGCGCGACGCCCCTTCATGAAAGGACATCTTGTACCACAGACCGTGCTCGCCCAGCATTTCACCATGATCACTGGTGAATACAATCACCGTGTCGCGGTCCAGCCCCGTTTCCTGCAGCACCGCGCGCAGCCGTCCTACCTGATGATCGATATACGAAATTGCGCCGAAATAGGCCCGCCGCGCACGCAGGGCTGCCTGTGGCGTCGCGGGGTCGGCCGTAATGCCGCACGCCTCACGTATGCGGATAACGGCGGGATGAGGATCCTGTGCCAGATCTACCTGGGGCGACGGAATGGGGACACCAGCATACCGGTCCCACCATTCCTGCCCGATATTGAATGGGTCATGTGGATGGGTGAAGGAGACCAGCATACAGAACGGACGCCCATCGCGCGTGCGGGCCAGATCATACAGCTTACGGCGGGTGGCGAAGGCGACTTCCTCGTCATAATCGATCTGGTTGCTGCGTACGACCGGACCGGCCTGATGAACTGAATCCATGGAATGGTACCAGTCCGGCCGGATTTCCGGGTGCAGCCAGTCAGGCACCCAGCTGAAATCGGCAGGGTAGATATCGGTTGTCAGGCGTTCCTCAAACCCGTGCAACTGGTCCGGCCCGACAAAATGCATCTTGCCCGAAAGGATCGTCCGGTACCCTGCAAGTCGTAGCCGGTGGCCGAATGTCGGAGTATCGGCGTGCCATTCACAGGCATTGTCATACACGCCGCTTATGGTGGGCAGGAGGCCGCTCATGAACGCCGCCCGCGACGGACCACATAATGGGCTGTTGGTATAAGCGTTACCAAACACCACGCCCTGCCCTGCCAGATCCGTCAGGTTGGGGACGATGACGGGCGATGGATCGCGACCGCCCAGAACTGCGGGAAGCAGCGCTGCCGTCAGCTGATCTGCCAGCACCACAAGGAAATTGGGACGGTTGGACTGCTGCTCGAGCATGGGTCTCTATCTCACGAATATACAACGTATTACGATAGTGAATTGTGTATGAAATTAATATGCATCAGTTAATGTGGTTTGTGATGTCATTTTGTTCTTATGCGTGGTATAATTAATAATTATGACAGGATACATAGTTGATTATCTAATGGGTAATGCGCGGGTGCTCGAAGCGGCGGGCCGTCTAGGCAGTTTCAGCGCTGCTGCGGCCGAACTGGGCATGACCCAGCCCGCCGTCAGCCAGCAGATTGGCCATATCGAACGTGTCGTTGGTATGCCGCTGTTCATGCGCAGACATCGCGGGGTTGCGCTGAACGAGGTTGGCCGCACGCTAGTTGCCGCGGCGTCGGAAGCACGGGCTACCATCAGGACTGCGCTAGAACAGGCTACGGCCGTTAGCCGGGATAGAGTCCTGAATGTGCTGACAGATTATGGTTTTGCCGCCAACTGGCTGATTTCCCGTCTGCCGGATTTTGAAAAAATCTGTCCGGGCATAAAAATCCAGATCCTGACAACCCAAGCGCTACAGGCCCAGCCCCCCTTGGGGATAACGGCGGATGTCTCCATCCTGTTTGAGGCTGCCGTCCGTAAATCAGGCGAAAACCGCGTTACGCTGTTTGAGGAGGAAGTCTATCCTGTATGCAGTCCCGCGTACGCGCGCACCCATGGTCCCTTTACGACACTGGCTGATCTGGGACGTGCACATCTTCTACACCTGAATGGACATGAGAACCTGTGGTTTACATGGACGGACTGGTTTGCCCGGATGGACCCGAACCCGTCAGTGCGGGGCAGCCAGCAGACGGCACGTTTCCGGGCTTTTGGCAACTATCCCCTGCTGCTGCAGTCTGCCATGCAAGGGGAAGGCATCGCGCTGGGGTGGCGGCCGCTGGTTGATACCTGTCTGGAAAGCGGCGTGCTGGTCAAAGTCTGGCAGAAACCACTCAGAAGTCGCCGGGGCTATGTGCTGACGGCCCGCACACCGCGTAGTAGTCAGGCTGAGCTGTTCTGTGACTGGCTTGTCAACCTCAGCCGCATGAGTATCTGACCAGAATGTCCGGCAAGAACCTGTCCAGGACAGATGGAATAGTCCAGCTCGGCTTCTTCCAGAAACTGAACTACCCTGGGTTTACCGGAGCATAAACCCTATGGCCGAGAAGAAGAAAATATCGCGTTACTGGCCGAACGCGAAGTGCGCTCCATCGCCTACCAGACAAAGA
>NZ_BANF01000119.1 GCF_000964425.1 Komagataeibacter intermedius TF2
GCGAAAGACGGGTATGATCTCCTGGAACTGAAGCGCTTCTCGCGACATAAAAGCCTTCAGGTCGTCGAGACCTATATCGACGAGGCCACCATCAAGGCCCGGCACCCGGGAAGGTCGAGATTCTGAGCCTGTCTTGACCCCTGCCTCCGGAGCGCTTCAACTCGCCTTCAACCGCAACACGTCAGGGCGCATCAAAGAGAGGAAACAGCGTGATGGGTTCCAGAATTCTTGTTGTCGGCGCGGGCGCCGTGGGTGGGTATTTTGGCGCCCGCATGGCCAGCGCCGGACATGATGTGACCTTTCTGGTGCGGGAAAGGCGGCGGCAGCAACTCCGTGCCGAGGGCCTGTGTGTTGATTTTCACTAAGAACTGACCCGGGTAGGGCGGAAATTTTCATCGAGATTTGACC
>NZ_BANF01000118.1 GCF_000964425.1 Komagataeibacter intermedius TF2
TCATAACCTGAAGGTCATAGGTTCAAATCCTATCCCCGCAACCATGATTAAGTCCTTGATCGGACACGAAAAACCCGCCCTTACACGGCGGGTTTTTTTGTGCCCGGAATACGCCGCAGGATGCACATAGGAAACAGACGGAAAGGCGGTGCATGCATGCCATCGCCTGATCCGGTCAGATCAATCCGTAGCGGTCCAGAAGATCGTCGATTTCCGTTCCACCGGTCAGATGATGAACAAGGCCTGCCCCGGGAATCTTCCTGCCATCCCGTAATTCTGCTGCGGCCTGTAACAGCATCCGGATATCATAAACACTGCCAGACACTTCCGGCACGGCACGGTCAATGTCGAGCAGGGTATAGACGGCTTCCATTGCAGTGCGGACAGAGTATTCCGTTGTAAACACAGTATCGCGCGGTGTTTCGGCAAACTGACCGAGAAAGGCCAGGTTGACGCTGCCATCGGGAACCACCTTCGGGCGGTCGCCTGCCGAACGCGGCATGAACTGTGCCGTGATGAATGGCATCATGCATGGATGGGTGATGGCGCCTGTGGCTGCCATATCGTTGATCTGGCCTTCAGGCACGCCCATGTGGAACAGCCATTCGTGGGTTATTTCCTCGCCCGTGCAGTCCTGCATCGATTTTTTTACGTAATTACCCGGCACATCGCTGAACAGTCCGTACAGCCACGCCACCATCTGCCCTTCCGGCTGGTTCCTGAAATGGGGCTGACGGCTGACAACCCAGCTCATCAACCATGCAGAGTCCTGAATGGTGATGGGACCGCCCGTTACGGTACGGCCCGAAAACGGGTTACGTCCCGTGACCTTGTGCACAAGATCGGGAATTCGTGTATCCAGCGTCGTGACGGTGGCGGATACCCACCGCGATTTCGTCGTGTCGCCGCAGAATACATCCGGTCGCCCGAAGGCAGGGTCCTGTGCCGCGATATTACGCCACAGCTGCCAGATATTCCCTTCGGAAATGGTGGTGTCCACCAGGGCGGGCGTATGGTGATTGCCCCAACGGGAATTTTCAACCATGGACCCATTTGTGACAAAGACCAGGTCATTCGCAGGGATGTTGATACCGCCCGGCTGTCCGTTTTCAAGCCAGTCGATATGGTATGCGACTTTCTTCCCGCCGGTTGTATCCACCCGCACATTGGTCACCTGTATGCCATGACGGAACACGACGCCCTGTTCAGCCAGCCATGTCGCCAGTGGCCGACTTAACGATTCCTGCTGGTTGAATCGGGTGAACTTCAGTGTGTGCAGATCTTTCAGGCCAAGGATCTGATGCACGAAGCGGGCAAGGTACCGCTTCATCTCGATTGCGCTGTGCCATGTTTCAAAGGCGAACATTGACCGCCAGAACAGCCAGAAATTCGATTTCATGAAATCGTCGGACAGCACATCACGGATTGTCTTTCTGTCGAGCTTTTTTTCATCCGTCAGAATAAGGGAAATGATTTCCCGTCGTGCCTTGCCGGTCAGCTTCAGGCTGTCACGATCCGGCAGGGGCTGGCCACGTCTGCACATTGCCCGGACCGGACTGCTGGACGGATCAATTCGGTTGAGGCGATAGAATTCATCCAGTACCGAGGCATCCTGTACTTCCAGCGACGGAATGGAACGGTACAGGTCCCACAGGCATTGAAACTGCTCCTCCATTTCCCGTCCGCCCCGGATCAGCCAGCCGGTTTCTGCATTACCTGCACCATCCAGCGCACCACCATCGGCATTGGATGCATCAAGGATCGTGATGTGGGACGGCGTCATCCGTGCATCGCGGATCAGGAAGGCCGCAGCTGCCATACCGCCCAGACTGCTGCCAACAATCCAGACGGAACGGTCCTCGATCCCGGCCGGCTTTTCAGGGCGCACGAAGGCTTCGAAGTTGCTGTGGGCATATCTCATGGATTTTCTTCTTTTTGGGGGCGCGCATGGGCTGCCCGGTTATGCCAGATTAAAAAGCCCGCTGAAGATAGCGGGCTTATTTGGCAGTACCGTCGTTGATATGTGTCAATTTCATGAGATCGGCATGGCACGACCGCCCGGCAGGAGCCGCTTTATGCAAGGTCGAAGGCAGCCCGATCTATCCGCGACTGGAGCGCGCGGTCTGGCGAACTGGCAGTACGATTGTTCCTGACGGTAGCGATCAGGTCGTAATCCTGACGATAGATCTGCTGGATACGTGCAATCTGGTCTGCACTGGGTGTTTCGTCATTCCGGCCTTCGCCGGCATTGGAGAGTGTCCGATCTTCTGTGTATAATTGATCTGGTCCATACTT
>NZ_BANF01000117.1 GCF_000964425.1 Komagataeibacter intermedius TF2
CCCTGCGGGGTCTCCACGCTTTCGCGCAACGGTTCGACCGCTCGCCCTGGGGTTCTTCAGGATGAATACTTATGAGATTTCTTATAATACTGCGATTAATAAAAGGGGCATAAGGAAATAAAGGGAATAAAAACAGTAGTAAACTAATGTTTACTGATAATATATTGTCTTTTTTATTGTATTTATATTCTGTCTGTACTATTATTTATTTGTGGAGAGGGAAATGGTTCCCGCCACAGACGCCCCGCCCGGTGGTGACACACCGGACAGGGCTGACGCCAGACAGAAAGGCTAGTTTCATGT
>NZ_BANF01000116.1 GCF_000964425.1 Komagataeibacter intermedius TF2
ACCACCGGCCATGCCTTCGGGGGAGAAAGTCTGGCGGTTACGACTGCCTGCGTGTCTGTTTCTGTGTTTCATGCTTACTGATATAAGTCCCGATATATCTTACGTCAAGATATATCGGAATATATTTTCAGATTCCCTCCATTCCTCCTTTCCAGACGCTGTACGCAGTCCATCCGTCAGTTCCCTACCCTGATCACATGAGTGAAAAATCTCGTGGTGCTCCCGTTTTCCTGAATAAAGAGGCGCATCGCGCGACAAGCAGATAGAGTGCCGGGGTCGTGAACATGGTCTGTGCCTGGCTGACCAGTAGCCCGCCGACCAGCGCAATGCCCAATGGCTGGCGCAGCTCCACGCCGTAGCCGCCCATCAGCACCAGCGGCAACGCGCCAAGAGCGGCGGCGAAGGTCGTCATGACAATCGGGCGCAGCCGTAGCAGACAGGCCTCGCGGATGGCGTCCCGTGGCGTCATGCCGCGCTCACGTTCGGCATGGATGGCGAAATCTACCAGCAGGATCGCGTTCTTCAGCGAGATGCCGGTGAGCAGCAGTATGGCGATCACCGCCATGCCCGAGAATGGCAGCCCGAACAGGTCGAGCGCGACCACTGCCCCGATCCCGGCCGAGGGAATGGTGGAAAGAATGGTGAGCGGATGCCACACGCTTTCATAGAGCATCCCCAATGTCAGATAGACGGCCAGCACTGCACCGATAATCAGGATCTCGCTGTCATGGGTGCTTTTGCCAACATCCCCTTCATCGCTCTGCAGTTCGCCGTTGATGGTCTCCGGGAGATGCAGATTGTGCCACTCCTGATCGATGATCGCCTGCGCCTGTGACAGGCTGACGCCGGGGGCCAGTTCCAGCGCCAGCGAGGCGGAACTGGCATAGCCGATATGGGTGACCGCCACCGGGTCGAGGCTGGGAGTGATGCGGGCTACGACTGACAGTGGCACCAGTGTCTCCTCCCCGGTCGCTACAGCCGATCCGGTCGAGGCATTCGCCCCGCCCGCCAGAGAATTGGCGATCTGGTTTCGAAATGCCGTGGCACTCGTGGAGGCCGTGGTACTGGCCGCAACCGATGTCACGACCCGGATGGTGTTCGACGCCGAACTGCCCGAGGCAGACCCACCGGACGGGCTGATCCAGAACTGCTTCAGGATTTCGGGATCACGCTGGAAGCGGTTTTCCACCGTCAGCACTACATTGTACTGCCCGTGTGTCGTGTAGACGACCGAGGCCGTGGTCTGGCCGAGCGCGTCGGACAGGGTATTGCCGATCACCTGCGGCGTCACGCCAACGCGGGCGGCGGTATCGCGGTCAATGGCCAGCGTGATGCCCTGTCCCGGCGGATCGACATCCGGGTCCACATCCGTGAACTCCCTGTGACGGCGCAGGGCTTTCGCCAGCCTGCGTGTCGCCGGTCCGAGCAGCCGGTCATCCTCGCTGCGCAGGATGTAGCTGACTCCGCTGCTGTTCGAGCCCACCCGCATCATGATGTTGCCCGGCGCCTGGGCGTGGTATTCGGCGTGAATGTCTTTCCCCATGCGCGCCACCACACGGGCCGCCACTTCCGTTCCCGAAGCCCGCCCGGTGGACAGGTCGCGCAGGGTTGCGAACACCATACCATGGCTGGAACCTTCGCCGGTATCGAGATAGGCGATGACATGGCTGACGGCCGGGTCTTCCAGCAGGACCCTGCTGAACCGCTCCAGCCGCGCCCTGGTCTGCGCCAGTGAACTGCCGCTGCCACGCGATCCGCCCGAGACGATGCCGATATCCTGACGCGGGAACACGACCTTTGGCATACGGGTGAACAGGACTATGCCCACCAGCAGGGTCAGCGGCAGCAGCAGTGCGGTCTTGCCGGGATGGCTCAGGCAGACGTCCAGAGTGCGGCGATACAGGCTGCCGTTATGTTTTTCATGATCCAGAAAATCTGCGACATCCACTTCTGGATGAACGGCCATTCTGTTTTCGGCAAAGCGCATGCACAGCGCTGTCAGGCACGGCGTGACCACGCAGGACAGGACCAGCGACACCGTGACAGTGATCCCCACCGTCCCGGCAAACTCCCGGAACAGCCGTCCCGTCAGACCGGACGCCAGCCCGATCGGCAGGAACACCGCCAGCACCGAGACGGTGATGGAGAGCAGCGTGAACGCCACCTCGCTGGCCCCGGCAATGGCGGCCTCATTGATGGACAGGCCCTGTTCACGCATGCGGATGATGTTCTCGATCACCACGATGGCGTCATCGACCACCAGACCCGTGACCACCGTCAGCGCCATGAGCGAGAGATTATCCAGCCCGAACCCCGCCAGATGCATCGGCCCGAGACTGGCGATCAGGCAGCACGGCACGATGATCGCCGCTGCAATGGATGCAGTCCACGAGCGCAGGAATACCCAGACCACGGCCAGCGCCAGAATGCAGGCGGCCAGCAGCGTCACCAGCGTATGGTGCAGGGAGGACCGGATCACCGCCGAGCCATCGCGCGCCACGGCGATATCCGCTCCCGGCGGCATCAGTGTCCGCAGCTGCGGGAGGCGGGCCTTCACCGCATCGACAATGCCGACCAGATTGGCTCCCGGCTG
>NZ_BANF01000115.1 GCF_000964425.1 Komagataeibacter intermedius TF2
TCCAGATCCTTATGGCTTGAGACACAGACCGGCAACACCTCTGTGGCGACACGGCCATTGAAGCGTTCGACCATTCCATTGGTCTGAGGGGAGTAAGCTTTGGTCCGGCGTCGGTCGATTCCCATGTCATGACAGGCTTTTTCGAAGGCATCCGCCGTAAAACAGGAACCACGATCGGTCAGAATATGGGTGATCCGGAAAGGAAAGGCGGTTTTGACAGCTTTGAGGAAATCGACGGAATTATCGGCATTTTCCGCGTCATAGACGGCCAGATGTACCGAACGGGAGCATCTATCAATGGCGACATATAGGAAACGTTTCCGCCGTTCTCCATCTGCCGTCTGCAATTTGGGCAGATGTTTCACATCAATATGGACATAACCGGGATCGTAATCCCGGAATGTTCCCTGTCCCCGAAGTGGTCCGGTCTTTGGAGCAGGAGGCAGCCTGTTCAATCCGGCATCTTTCAGAATACGCCAGATGTTGTCCCGGTTCAGATGCGGCAGGAAATGCCGCACGACAAAGGTCAGGTCATCCAGGCCAAAACCGGTAGAACGCCGAAGCTGACAGACAATGGCGCGCTCTTCCTCCGAGGCTTTCCAGGCCAGTTTCCGGGGACGGCTGCTGCGGTCCTGGCAGGCGTCTGAACCACGCCTGCGCCACTTGCGGACAGTTTCCTCGCTGATCCCGTAGCGTCTGGCGAGCACGGATGTCGATTCCGATGAGCGGGCTATGTCAGCCCGGACGGCCGGTGTCGTACGTGCCTGTGGATGGATCTGAAGCATCATTCAGTCTCCCTGCAAACGGAAGAAAACCATGAAGAGTAACGCGGTATTGCCCACCCTACATCATCCCAATGACGTCTCACAACCTGACA
>NZ_BANF01000114.1 GCF_000964425.1 Komagataeibacter intermedius TF2
GGCATAGCTGACGATGTACGGAACATGGTTCACGACGGGGAAGGTTTCTGACCTGCTGGCGCGCACGGGGCTTGACCGTGTGCCGGTCTGGGTGCCGGTGGTGCCGGGCGTTGTCATCATGGCGTTTGTCGGGTCGGTCGAGATCGATCCCGCGCTGCAGGGATGGATCTCGATCGGCACGGTCACGCTGCTGCTGGTGCTCAGCCGGCGGCGGGGACGGGGGATCACCGTATTCCTCATGATGCTGTCGCTGCTGGTGTCGCTGCGCTACATCGTGTGGCGGCTGACGGCGACGGTGCAGTTCGACAACTGGCTGCAGACGGGGCTGGCCGTTCTGCTGCTGCTGGCCGAGGCCTATGCGCTGATGACGCTGTGCCTGAGCTATTTCCAGATGGCCTGGCCGCTGCGGCGCAAGGAACACCCGCTGCCTGATGACATGACGCAGTGGCCGAGCGTGGACGTGTTCGTCCCTTCCTATAACGAGGAGCTGTCCCTTGTCCGCTCGACGGTGCTCGGCGCGCTGGACCTTGACTGGCCCGCGGACAGGCTGAACGTCTACATCCTTGATGACGGACGGCGGAAGGCGTTCCACGATTTCGCGGTGGCGGCGGGGGCGGGCTACATCATCCGCGCCGAGAACAACCACGCCAAGGCCGGCAATCTCAACCACGCGCTGGCGGTGACGGACAGCCCGTTCGCCGTGATCTTCGACTGCGACCACGTGCCCACGCGCGGGTTCCTCAGGCGGACCATCGGCTGGATGATGGCCGACCCCCGGCTTGCGCTGCTGCAGACGCCGCACCATTTCTACGCCCCCGACCCGTTCCAGCGGAACCTCGCCGGCGGGATGCACGTGCCGCCCGAAGGCAACATGTTCTATGGCCTGGTGCAGGACGGCAACGACTTCTGGGATGCGACGTTCTTCTGCGGCTCCTGCGCCGTCATCCGGCGCGAGGCGGTGATGGGCATTGGCGGCTTCGCCACCGAGACCGTGACCGAGGACGCGCATACCGCGCTGAAGATGCAGCGCAGGGGCTGGGGAACGGCCTATCTGCGCGAACCGCTGGCCGCCGGCCTTGCGACCGAACGGCTGATCCTGCATATCGGCCAGCGCGTGCGCTGGGCGCGTGGCATGATCCAGATCATGCGGCTGGACAACCCCATGCTGGGGGCGGGGCTGCGGTGGGAACAGCGGCTTTGCTACCTGTCGGCCATGTCGCACTTCCTGTTCGCCATCCCGCGGCTGACCTTCCTTGTCTCGCCGCTGGCCTTCCTGTTCCTGGGCCAGAACATCATCGCCGCCTCGCCGCTGGCCATCAGCGTCTATGCGCTGCCGCACATCTTCCATTCGGTCGTCACCCTGTCACGCATCGAGGGGCGGTGGCGCTATTCCTTCTGGAGCGAGATCTACGAGACCTCGCTGGCGCTGTTCCTGGTGCGCATCACCATCGTCACCCTGCTGCAGCCGCACAAGGGCAAGTTCAACGTGACGGACAAGGGCGGGCTGCTGGCGCGGGGGTATTTCGACTGGGACGCGGTCTATCCCAACGTCATCCTCGCCGGGGTGCTGTGCGCGGCCCTGCTGCGCGGGGTATTCGGCATCGTGTGGCAGTTCCATGACCGCCTGGCGCTGCAGTCCTTCATCCTGAACACGCTGTGGGTGGTGATCAGCCTGATCATCGTGCTGGCGTCGATCGCGGTGGGGCGCGAGACGCGGCAGACGCGCAACGCGCCGCGCGTAAGCGTGCGGCTGCCCGTGGTGGTGACCGACGCCCATGGCCGGCAGATGGCGGGGCATACGCGCGACATCTCGCTCGGCGGCCTTGCGGTGGGAACGCGGCTTGCGGCGCCGGACATGGTGGGCGGCACGGTCACCGTGCGGTACGACAACGCGCGCGACGGCATCCATGTCGGCGTGCCCGCGCGGGTGCTGGAGGCGCGCGACGGCGCGCTGCGGCTGCAATGGGCCGTGCGCGATCTGGCGGATGAACGCCAGGTGGTCAGCATGGTCTTCGGCCGCAACGACGCGTGGGCCAGCTGGGCGGATTTCGCGCCCGACCGGCCGCTGCGCAGCCTGGCGATGGTGTTCCGCAGCATAGGCGGGCTGCTGCGGCGGCGCCCGGCGGAGGCGCCGCGCGCCCTGCATGAAATGGGGGAAGGCGAGCTTCCCGCCACGGAAGAGAAACTGGAGAAACAAAGCTTCGTGCTGAAACCTGTCCCCCGTAGCGCGCGTCATGGCGCTACCGTATCCGCCGCCCTGTTTGTCGCGTTTACGGCCCTGGTCCCGGCGGCCATGGCGCAGGAGGCGCCGTCCCCGGACCAGTCGGGGGTTTCGGCGGAAACGCCGTTCGGGGACAGCAATACCGGGGTTGTTCCCGATGCGCCGCCGGCCATCGACCCGGCCGCTGCCGACCGGATCAGCGATGCCGAGGTGACGCGCACGCTGACGTTCCGCAACCTTGGCGCGACGACAGGACCGCTGACGCTGCGCGGCTATTCCCCGCTGCAGGGGCTGGATGTGGTGGTGCCGGCCAACCGGGTGGTGACGCATGCGCAGCTGACGCTGTCGGGCGCGCTGTCGCCTTCGCTGCTGCCCGAGGCGAGCGCGGTGACCGTCACGCTGAACGAACAGTATGTGGGCACGCTGAAGGTGGACCCGCAGCACCCGCAGTTCGGTCCGGTAAGCTTTGACATCGACCCGCTGTATTTCACCGGCGACAACAAGCTCAATTTCCACTTCGCCGGGGAATACCGCCGCGACTGCAACGACCTGTTCAACGAGATCCTGTGGGCGCGCATCTCGGACATGTCGCGCATCACGCTGACGACGGTGCGCATCACGCCCGAACGCAGGCTTTCGCGCCTGCCCGCGCCCTTTTTCGATCCCAACCAGCGCGCCACCCTGCGCGTGCCGGTCGTGCTGCCGGCGACGGGGGACAGGGGCGCGCTCCGGGCGGCGGGGCTGGTGGCGTCGTGGTTTGGCCGCATCGCCGATTTCCGCAAGCTGTCCTTCCCGGTCTCGACCGCCATCCCCGCCTCGGGCAACGCGGTGGAGGTGGGGGTGAACCTGCCGGTTGACGCCGGAGGCGGCAGGCCCGCCGGGCCGATGCTCGCCGAAATCGCCAACCCCAACGACCGCTGGGGCACGGTGCTGGTGGTTACGGGCCGCACCCCGCAGGAGGTCGAGGTCGCGGCGCGCGCGCTGGTGTTCTCGCCCGATACGCTGGGCGGGGTGGCGTCGAAGGTGGTCAGTGATGTCAGCCTCGGGGCGCGGCATCCCTATGACGCCCCGGCCTTCGTGCCGACGGACCGCCCGGTGCGCTTTGGCGAACTGGTGGGGGCGGCGGACCTGCAGGGCGGCGGCTTCGCGCCCGCGGGCATGACGCTGCCGTTCCACCTGCCGCCGGACCTGTATACGTGGCGCGGGCGGCCGTTCCTCATGAACATGTGGATCCGCGCGCCCGGCGGGCCGGTGGTGGATCTTGAGACCTCGCGCGTGGATGTCAGCCTCAACAACAACTACCTGCAGAGCTATACGCTCTCGCCGCCGGGGCTGTGGCGCAAATGGTCCGAACGCCTGGTCAACCAGCACGCGGGCGCCGTGGGGCATGTCACGGCGCTGCCGCCATGGCTTCTGTTCGGGCAGAACCAGCTGCAGTTCAACTTTGACGCCCGTCCCATCGACCGGGGCGCGTGCCGCCGCACGCCGGGCGACATCCACATGAGCGTGGATTCGGATTCCACGCTGGACTTCCGTCGCGGCTACCACTTCGCCGAGATGCCCAACCTGTCCTATTTCGCCGAGGCCGCCTTCCCGTTCTCGCGCATGGCCGACCTGTCGGAGACGACCGTCGTCCTGCCCGACCACCCCGACACGGGCACGACGGGGGCGTTCCTCGATCTCATGGGCTTCTTTGGCGCGTCGACATGGTATCCGTCGGCTGGCGTTACGATCATGGGCGCGGGCGAGGTGGAGCAGGCCCCGCCGAAGGGCGACATCGTCGTGCTGGGCACGGCGGCGCAGCTGGGGGCGGCGTCGGGCCTGCTGGCGCGCTCGCCCTACGTGATCCATGACGGGCGCATCACGGTGGGCCAGCGCATGGGGCTGCAGGGGATCTGGTACCTGTTCCAGGACCGCGACCATGCGGGGCTGAAGAACGGGGTGACGGCCAGCCTCAACGCGCCGATCGTGGACGCGGGGGTGCTGCTGGCCGCGCAGTCGCCCTATGACAGCCAGCGCTCGGTCGTGGCGTTCACGGGCGATACGCCCGAACGCATCCATGACCTGGTGCTCAGCCTGCGCAACAGGAGCGACCTGCCGTCGCTGCAGGGGGATCTGGTGCTCAAGAACGGGGACCAGTTCACCAGCTACCGGACGGCGCCGGTCTATACCGTGGGCTCCCTGCCGCTGTGGCTGCGCCTTGACTGGTTCCTGGGCCACCACCCCTCGGCCCTTTACCTGGCGGGGCTGGCCGGGGCGGGGCTGGCGGCGCTCGGGGTCTGGGCGTGGCTGCGTGGCTGGTCGCGCAGGCGGATCGCGCGCGACGACCTGACGGGGGAGTTGTGATAGGTCATATACACGCCCCTTCCGCATCTGCGATGCCCGCTGGCGTGGCCGCAGGCCTGCCGGGACAGGCCGGGCCCGCCCGGCGCGCGGCTATGGCGCCTTTCCGAACCAATCCAATCCAGAACTGGAGAAACACGAGATGAATGCCCTTCTTGCAGGCCTGACCCTGCTGATCATTGGCGACAGCCACGTCACCTTCAAGGACTCCCTGCTCTCGGTGCTGCCCGATGAGTTCACCAGGCAGGGCGCGAAGGTCGTGACGTATGGCGTCTGCTCGTCCACCGCAGCCGACTGGGTGGTGCCCAACCCCAACAATGGCTGTGGGGCCGCCGAACGCGTGGGGGATGCGCCGATCGGCGCGCCCGACATGAAGCCTGCCTCCCCGCCGCCGATCACCTCGCTGATCGAGAAGTGGCACCCCAACGTGGTGATGGTCATCCTGGGCGACACGATGGCGGCGTATGGCCAGAACGCCGTGTCGAAGGACTGGGTGGATGAACAGGTCAAGACCCTGACCTACGCCATCGGCAGGACGGCGTGCATCTGGGTCGGGCCGACCTGGGGGCAGTTCAGCCCGCGCTATGGCAAGACCGACCAGCGCGCGACGGAAATGGCAGGCTTCCTCAAGGGCGAGGTCGCGCCGTGCAGCTATGTCGACGGGACGGCCCTGCTCAAACAGGGCAGCGTGAACACCATCGACGGCATCCACGCCACCCCCGAAAGCTACAGGGTCTGGGGCGATGCGATCGTGCAGGCGACGCTGCCCGAGCTGGAGAAGCTGAAGGACGCGCCGCCCGCGCCCGCGCAGTAAGCCCGTCCTGACGCGGCGGGCGGCCCCGAACACCGGGCCCCCGCCGCCCTGCCCGATACTGGCGCATGCCATGGAAACCCACTGATGCTGCAACTCAACCCGACCCCACCCGCGCCCAGCCGCTGGCGCGCCATACTGGAAAACGACTTCTTTCCCGGGAACCGCCGGCGCGACATTGACGGGCTGCGCGGCCTGGCCATCGCCCTTGTGGTGCTGTTCCATGCGGGATGGCTGAAGGGCGGGTTCATCGGCGTCGATGTCTTCGTGGTGATCTCGGGGTATTTCATGGGGCGCTCGGCGCTGATGCAGCACCCGTTCCAGCCGGTGCGCTTCGTATGCCGCAGGCTGTACCGCCTGCTGCCGGCACTGCTGTGCATGGTGGCGCTGGTCTCGGCGGGGATGCTGTGGTGGGTGCTGCAGAGCGACCGCGCCGACATCGCGATCAATGGCGCGTATGCGCTGGTGTATTTGTCCAACATCTGGGCGTCGGGCCATGTCGGGTATTTCCAGGGGCAGGCGGTGGCCTATCCGTTCCTGCACACGTGGTCGCTGTCGCTGGAAATGCAGTTTTACGCCATCATCTTCGTCATGGCGCTGCTGCTGCCGCTGACGCGGCACCGCAGGCTGGTGCTGTCGGCCATCTTCAGCGCCTCGGCGGCGTACTGCGCCCATGCCTGGTATACGGGGGACAGCCAGGCCTATTACAACATCTTCGACCGGCTGTGGCAGTTCGCGCTGGGCACGATGGTCTGGATGCTGCCGCGCCCGAAGCTGCCCGCGGCTGCCGCGAACGCGGTCTATGCGGCGGCGGTTGCGGTCATCGTGGGGGCGGGTCTGTTCTATCCCCTCAGCTCCGCATGCCCGTCATGGATGACGGTGTTCCCGTGCAGTGCGGTGGTCCTCATCATCATGCTGCCCGACACGCAGGTGGGGCGGTGGTGCCTGGTGCCGCTGTCGCCGCTGGGGGTGATCTCGTATTCGGTCTATCTGTGGCACTGGCCGGGCATCGTGGTGGCGAACTACCTGCTGTTCTTCCAGGTGCACGGGGCGATGATGGCGGGCGTGCTGGCGCTGGTCATGGTGGTCAGCCTGCTCAGCTATGTCCTTGTCGAACGCACCGGCCTCGATTACGAGGACCGCGCCCCCGTGGCCGCGCGCAACCGCGGGGCGGCCCTGCTGGTGGCGGCCTGCCTGGGACTGGCGGCGGTCCTGGCCTATATCTCCCATGTGTCCCGTGTCCATTAAGGATGACATGATACGACCGCGCGGGCCTGTCCCGCGCGACGGGGCGGCGTGGCGGCGTGGCCCCGCGCGCTGGGTGCTGCTGTGTGACGCGATGCGCGGGCGCGAGGGCGGGCTGCTTGTGGCCTGTGCCGTGATGGCCGGCCTGATCGCGTCGGGCGGCGGGGCGGCCTGCGCGCAGGACAGCCACATGGCGGTGGCGGGCGCGCCCGCGGCCCCGGCTGCCCCCACGCTGCCCGTCACGGCGGCGGATGCGGCGGATGCGGCGCATCTGGCGCATGCGGCGGCCGTGCTCGAACTGCTGCTCGACCAGGGGTATTACTGGCTGGGCCAGCATAACCTGGGCAAGGCGCGCGAGACGATCCAGCGCGCGCTGTCCATCGAACCCGACAATAACGAGGCCCTGTTCCTGCAGGGGCGGCTGCAGATGGGCGAAGGCGCCGCCGCGCAGGCCACGCGCACGCTCGAGCGTCTGGAACGCCAGAATGCGCCGGCGGGGCTGGTGGCCGACCTGAAGGCGCAGATCCAGGCGGGCCCGGTGGACCCCAGGGCGCTGGCGGAGGCGCGCGCCCTGGCGGCATCGGGCAGGATGATGCCCGCGATGTTCAAATATAAGGCCCTGTTCAGGAACGGTGACCCGCCGCCCGATCTGGCGCTGGAATATTACCGCGTGCTGGGGGCGACCATCCTGGGATACCAGGAAGCGCGCACAAAGCTTGCGGCATGGGTCGCGCGCAACCCGCGCGACATCGACGCGCGGCTGTGCCTGGACCGGATCCTGACCTATCGCGTCACCTCGCGCGCCGAGGGGCTGGACGGGCTGCGCGTGCTGGCGCGCTCCAGCGTGTCGGCCCAGATCCGCAGCGATGCGGTCGCCGCCTGGCGCGACGCGCTGCTGTGGGAGCCGATCACGGGGCAGAGCATCCCGCTCTATAATGAGTGGCTGGCGCTGCACCCCGATGACACGGAGTTCACCATCCGCCTGAAGAAGGCGCAGGAGACGCAGGCCGGCGTTGACGCGGCGAATGCCCGCCAGCAGGGCTATGCGCTGCTGGCGCGGCACATGCTGGACGCGGCGGCGCGCGAATTCCACCGCGCGGTGGAAATCGACCCCCATGATCCCGACGCGCTGGGCGGGCTGGGGCTGGTGGCGCAGGCCCGCCAGCAGCCGGCGCTGGCGCGGCAGTATTTCCTGCAGGCCATGCAGGCCGGTCCCGATGCGGCCGCGCACTGGCACGCGGCGCTGAAGGCGCTGGAGACGGGCGGCGGCGTGGACCCGCTGGTCGCGCGGATCGTGCAGGCCATCAATGACGGACGTTATGACGCGGCGCGCGCCGACCTGGCCACGCTGGGCCACCGGCCGGGCTACGGGCTGACGGTGCTGTCGCTGCAGGCGGCGCTGGCGCGCAGGCAGGGCGACACGGCGGATGCCGTGCGGCTGTACCGCGAGGTCGCGCGCCGCGCGCCGCGCGATGCCGGGGCGCTGTTCAATCTCGGCGCGCTGGACGTGCAGGTGGGTGACGGCACGGAAGCCGCGGACATCCTGACCCGCCTGCAGCGGCTCAGCCCGGTCATGGCGCGGCGGCTGGAGGCGATGATGCTGTCGGCGCAGGCCGACCGGGCGGGGGATGATGACGGGCGCATCGTCCTGCTGCGCCGCGCGCAGGCGCTGGACCCCGACGACCCGTGGGTGCGGCTGAAGCTGGCGCATGCGCTGGACGACGCGGGCGACCATGCGGCGGCGCAGGCGGTGATGGATGCGCTGACCGCGCCGCGCAACGCCTCCGCGCAGGCCCTGCAGGCGGGCATCATCTACGCCATGGGCCGCCATGACACGGCCACCGCCAGCGCGCTGCTTGACCGCATGCCCCGCACGGGGCGCACGCCGGACATGGACCGCCTGGCCAGCCTGGTGGTGCTGGACCAGCGGATTGCCGCCCTCAGCCACGCGCCCGCGGCTGGCAACGCCGCCGTGCTGGCGCTGGCCGACCAGCCCGACCCCACGGGCGAACGCGGCATGCGCATCGCCGCCGCCCTGCTGGCGCGCCACGCGCCGCAGGACGCGCGCCAGGCGCTGGCGCGCGGGGAAAGCCTGACGCAGCCGCCCACGCCCGCGCAGATGCTGGCCTATGCCGGGACCTATCTGCGCCTGCGCTCCGCCTTCGACACGACGCGCTGCCTTGACGCCTTCGACGCCATGGCGAAGGCCCGTCCCGCCGATATCACCGCCGGGCAGGCCCGCGCGCGCGAACAGGTCGCCATCGGCCTTGCGGTCATGACCGCCGACGGGTTCGACCGCTATGGCCAGACGGCGCAGGCGGCACAGGTGCTGGCCCCCGTGCTGCGCGCCCACCCCGATTCCGTCGAGGCCCACCTGGCCATGGGCCGGGTGTACCAGGCCCGCAACATGGCCACGCGCGCGCTGGACGAGGACGAGACGGCGCTGCGGCTGAAGCCTGCGAACATCTACGCCCTGGCCGCCGCCGCCCGTGACGCGGGCGGCGCGCACCACCTGGCGCAGGCGAAGGGCTACGCCGCCCGCCTGGCCCACGAGGACCCCGACGGCCCGATGAGCTGGGAGGTCCGTTCCGACATCGAGCGTATCGAGGGCAACAGCCGTGGCCAGCTGGCGGACGTGGAACACGCCCGCCACGCCCAGTGCACGCTTGATGGGGAAGGGGAATGCGGCGGGCATGAAAGCTTCGTGTCCGATTACCGCTGGCCCCTCATCGACAGCGCATATATCGACCTGCATGGCGCGACCCTGCCGGCGAGCTATCATTACATCCCCGAGGATGACGGCGCCCAGGCGATGGACCGCCAGATCGTCTACCTGCGCGATTCCGTGTCGCCGCAGTTCGACGCCAATACTTTCGTGCGCAGCCGCACCGGTGTTGCGGGGCTGGGGCAGCTGACGGAATTCGCCGTGCCCATCACCGCGACCCTGCCCTTTGAATCGTGGGACCACCGACTGTCCTTCTCGGTCACGCCGACCCTGCTGTTCACCGGCGACCCGCTGACCAGTGCCGTCTCCGCCCACCAGTTCGGGACCGTCGCGGTCAACGGGGCGCAGCCATGGGGCTATCACCATTACTATACGCAGGGCGTGGGGCTGGACCTGAATTACGTCAACCGCTGGTTCGCGGCCGATGTGGGGTCCTCCCCGCTGGGCTTTCCCATCGCCAACGTGGTGGGCGGGGTGGAATTCGCCCCGCGCCTGACCCGCAACCTCGGCCTGCGCATAAGCGGCGGGCGGCGCATGGTGACCGACAGCGAACTGTCCTATGCCGGCGAGCGCGACCCGGGCACCGGAAAGCTGTGGGGCGGGGTGACGCGGCTGTTCGGCCATGGCGCGCTGGAATGGTCCGCGCGGGGATGGAACGCCTATGCCGGTGGTGGCTTCGCCTATCTCAGCGGCACCAACGTCATCGGCAATACCGAGACCGAGGCCGGCGCCGGCGGCAGCGCCACAGTGTGGCAGGACCACGACCGGCAGTGGCTGCGCGTGGGGCTCGACCTCATGTATTTCGGCTACAGGCGCAATGCCTACTTCTTTACATGGGGGCAGGGCGGATACTTCTCGCCCCGGCAGTATTTCGGCGCCATGGTGCCGGTCGAATGGTCGGGACACAACCGGCGCTGGACATGGTTCCTGCGCGGGGAGGCGGGCTACCAGTATTACCACAGCAACGCCGCGCCGTATTTCCCGACCAGCGCGCAGCTGCAGGACCGCGCCGATGGCAACCCGCCCGACTGTTATGGCGACAGCGGGGCCAGCGGGCTGGCGGGCAACATGCGCGGGCGGCTGGTCTATCAGGTGGACCACCGCCTGCGCATCGGGCTGGAAGGCGGATACAGCCGCGCGGGCAGCTGGTCGGAGACCAGCGGCATGTGGATGGCGCACTATACCCTCGATGGCCAGTAAACCCCTTACCCTTCACGGCCGGGACGCCCGCGGGCGTCCCGCCTCTTCCGGGAACAGCATGACATGACACTGCACAGACAGGCTTTCGTCCTCATGGCGGCCATGGCGGCAGGCACGGCAACGGCGCAGGCGGCGGGGTGTCCGGCGGATGCAGGCGGGAACACGGTCTGCGTGCCCGCCGCCGACACGACCGCCGGCGGGCTGGACCGCGCGCCCCGCGCCG
>NZ_BANF01000113.1 GCF_000964425.1 Komagataeibacter intermedius TF2
TTGCCGGTCTGTGTCTCAAGCCATAAGGATCTGGAAATTCTGCTTAGAGGCTTCTGTTTCGCTTACAATCATCGCCCGCAGCGTGTTCTGGGCGGCATAACTCCCGCCCAATGCATCATGTCGTGGCTTGAAAAACATCCCGCATCTCGTAATCCTGATTACGTCAAACCAACCAATCGTGACATCATGAAACAGGTCGACGAAATCCTCGATTATGCCAATGACGTCTCACAACCTGACACATATCCCCACGGGCGCAGTAGACCTGTTCGTAAAGATGACGCGGTTCGGACGTTCCCTGCGGCAGAGTGGTGACGATAAAGCGATGATAGCGGTTGCCGTGGCGCCATTCGGCCTTGGCCACCACCCGCCTGCGGCGTGTCCAGCTATCCTTTGTGATCCAGTCAAAGGAGGCAAAGCCGCGCGCCGCTTTGCCTGTCGTGGCGGCTTCGTCACGAACCTCAGCGGACAAGGAGGCAATCCGCTCATACAGGCGGGTGTTGCCTGCAAGGCCGAACAGGAAGTCCACGTGGTTGTCTTCGCACCATGTCATCAGAGGGTCCCGGGCGAAGCCACTGTCCCCGCGCACCAGAAGACGCACTCTGGGCCAGCGGTTCCTGATCTGTTTCACAATCCGGCGGATGTCTGCCAGCGCTTCCTTCCCCGGGTCCCTGTCTGCCGTGCGCAGGGTCGCGCTGAGGAGATGATCCCCGCAGAAGATGTATAACGGCAGATAGCAGGTATGGCCGTAATACCCATGAAAGGCCCGGCCTTCCTGATGGCCATGGATACGGTCATCCGTGGCGTCCACATCCAGAATGATCCGGGTGGGTGCGCGCTCATGCTGATCCATGAACACGCTCACAAACAGGGCTGCGAGCGCATCATGATCCGCAATGATCCGACAGTAACGATCGGCCTGCTGCCCACTGCACTCCAGGCGGTTCAGCGTGGATTTTCCGGCCAATGCTGCGCAGTTCGCCCGGCCACCCGACAGACGTCCAGACACCAGGCCCATGACAGGATCATGACGCAAAGCATCATGGTCATTAAGGTCTTCGTAACCCAGAGCCAGCCCCATGATCCGCTGACGGACAAGGTCTTCAACCCGGTATTCCACAAAGGCAGGATGCCGCTCATCGCGAAAACATGCAGCAAAACGGCGGCTGAACCCCAGACGATCATCAACCTGCTTTAGCAGAATGGCACCCCCATCCGAACTCATCCGACCCCCGTCAAAACGGGTCACAACACGCCGTCCACAGGAGGCTGGAAATTCATATGCGCTCACGCTACACTCTGTCTGCATCGGGTTCGTTTATTGCTTATGAGAACTTCTTTTCTACAAAATAGACTTTCTCATAATCTAACCCGATGTACAACTCTCGTGTGAGATATCCGCGTCGATGATCCGGTCTGCCAGCATGCAAGGAGCGCGCAAAGATGCGTCCGCCATGAGCCCTTCTCAACTAGGATCGTGCCTGCGCCCAGGCCGAGAAATGTTTTCGAGCTGCCCTGAAGCGGTCCGTGCTTTGGGTCGATCGGATGTACAGGCATCCGGTCGGGCGAAAGGCCTTTGGACAGCCCAGATTATGCAAGCCGAAGCGCGAAAGCACCTGCAATCGCTTTGAAAATCTGGGTCGAAGAGTACACGGAAGCAGGGGCATGTTCTCGGTAAAAAGTCGCATTCAGCGACGGGCAAAGGTTGACTGCCGGATTGCGAATCGTCGCCTGTTCGGCAGTGCTACCCAGCGTTTCCGAATTGTCGTTCAAAATCCGAAACGCAAAGTACAATTTAATGCACTTTTTGAAACGCGCCGCCTTCCGTTAGGCTTTTATGAAGCAACTATTACAACGGTAGCTAACCGGGGGGAATAATGAACGCTTTGACTCCACTCACCGCAGATCAAAGCTATCTGCGCCATTTCTGGCATCCTGTCGCAACCGTGAACGAACTCGAGGCTGCAGATCCGGCAGGCAACGGTCCGATCGGTAGGACGCTTCTTGACGAACCGCTGGTCATCGCGAAGCTGAACGGAAAATACGTCGCCATGCGAGACCGCTGCGCGCATCGCTACGCGAAACTGTCCGTCGGGAAGGTGCTTGAGAACAACCGTATCCAATGCCCGTATCACGGCTGGGAATATGGTGCCAGCGGCCGCTGCGAACTTATGCCGGCCTGTCCCAGCGACGCGATCCCGAAAAAGGCGTTTACGCCCGCATATGCCTGCGAAGAGCGGTACGGAATCATCTGGGTCCGCCTCGACAGCTCGTGGGATTGCACGAACATCCCTTACTGCGAAGCTTGGGAAAACCCCGAATTCAAGCGTCAAATCATCGCGGAGCCCTACAACTGGGACAGCTCGGCCGAACGCCGCTGGGAAAACTTCACCGATTTTTCGCACTTCGCCTATGTGCATCCGGGCACCCTCTATGACCCGGCATATTCGGAACCGGCGATCGTGCCCGTTGACCGCGTGGGCGGCGAACTTCGCTTCTTCATGGAGCCGGGCCGCGACATGCTGGACACGCTGCCGGACGATAGCCCGCTGGGAAGCTGGAACTACCGGAACTCCATGCCGTTCAGCGTCAACCTGTCGATCAGGTTGTACAAGAACGACAAGCCTTTCCTTCTCTGGACCACCTCCAGCCCGACCTCACAGAACTCGTGCCGCAACTTCATGATCATCGCGCATACCGAGGACGACTTGCCCGATAGCCAGCCGCTCGACTTCCAGAAGCTCGTCTTGGCGGAAGACCAGCCGGTCATCGAGACGCAGCCTGGCCCGATCTACCTGGACGAGGTTTCGCTGCCGACGGACAAGATCTCGAACCAGTACCGGAAATGGCTGCGCGAACTATCCACTGCCGCGGCAAAGGGCGAAGAAGCGTTCAAAGCGGCCCTGTTCACCGACGTCACCGAAAGCAAGTGACCGACATGAGCGCACGTGAAGACGCTGTGGTTTGGAACCGTTGGTACCCACTCGGGTCGCCAACGGACATCCGGCGGAGGAATGCGACAAGGACCCGGCTTCTGGGCCATGACATCGACCTGGAAATCCACAAGACTTGGATTTCCGCGTCGAGCGACTCCCGCCCTTTGCCAGTGACGGAGCGGCTGGGATATGTCTGGACAAGCCTTGGCAAGCCCGACGGACCTCCACAGCAGCTGCTGGAATATTACGAGGTTGATCGCTTGGTCATGAACATCTGGTCCACGCCCATAAAGTGTTCGGGCCTGCGGATCGTGGACAACGTGATCGACAACGCGCATTTCCCCTTCCTGCATCCCAACATCCTGGGCGACGAGAATCACCTGGATTTGGTTCCGGGAGAGGCCAGCGTCGATGCAGCAGGGGCGTTGTGGCTGAAGTCGCAGAAGGCCTGGCTGCCGCTGACGAACTCGGTCGCAGAATACACCTACCGGATTTCGGACCCGTATTCGGTGGTTCTTTTCATCCATCGCCCAACGACACCGGGTCGATACGACTATCTCGGCATCTTCGCACAGCCTTTGGATGAAGAAAACTTCATCGCGCACAAGTTGCTTGCCTGGATAAGGGAAGACTGGATGGACGAGCGCCAGTTGAAAGCTGACCAGCAGAGCATCTCGGCGCAGGACAAGTATGTTCTCGAGCGGCATGTCCACAAGAAGCTGCCGCTCAACGGCGCGGAAACCTCCATCGAGGTGGACAGCTCTTCGCTGAGCTACCGCGAATGGTTGCGGGCCAACCATGTAACCTATGGAGCGATGACATGACCTCGTATGTTGTTGCACTTGAAAAAGACGTCCGCGACTATTCGATCGTCAGGTCGATGATGGGCGACAAGCCCCTGGTCATCTGGCGGGGCGCCAGCGGCGCGATCAACGTCTGGCTGGATCGCTGCCCCCACCGCTTCGTAAGGCTCAGCGCCGGACGGAACATGGGTGGATACCTCGAAGGCGTGTATCACGGCTGGCAGTTCGAGGAATCAGGCAAGGTGATGCTGGTTCCCGCGATGCAGGGACGCCCGGCCCACGACATAAGTGCGACCGTCTATTCCACGGCCGTGGCGGGCGGCTTTGTCTGGGCGAGCGAGGAAGAATGCTCTCCCTCGGGCAGTGCAGGCGAGCCGTGCTATCCAGTCCACATCGCGGCGCCGGTCGATCAGGTCAGGCTGCATGTCGATTCCAGCGTCGATCATCTTACCCCTTGGGGCGTCGATGGGTCGATGGTTTACCCGACAGGCGATCCGGCGCAAAGGCGCGCGGAATTGTCAGCGATCAGGCGCAGATTGGAGGAGTCATGATACAGTTCCATGACTATCCACTTTCTGGGAACTGCTTCAAGGTCCGGTTCCTACTGGAGCAGCTTGGCCTGGAATACCAGTCGATCCTTGTCGACTTTTATCCGGGATACGAGCACAAGTCGCCGCGTTTCCTTAACATAAACCCGCTGGGACAGCTTCCGGCCATCATGGATAAAGGTCGAGCGGTTCGCGATGCGCAGGCCATCCTGGTCTACCTTGCCGCCGCTTACGACAAGTCCGGCAAATGGTTTCCGCGCGACCACCAGGGCGAGGTCTATCAATGGCTCGCCTTCGCGGACCAGCTGACGGGCTCCATTTCGGCTGCACGGCTACATGATGCGATGTTCTATCGGCTGGACGTGAGCAAGGCCCGGACCGAAGGCATCAAGCTGCTGCGGATCATCGACGAGCATCTCTGGTTCGCCGAAAAAGACGGCCATGACTGGCTGCTGCCGTTGCCGCATCCGACCATCGCGGATGTCGCGTGCCTTCCCTACATTGCACTTGCCGAAGAAGGTGGCATCGACTTGGCTCCGTTTTTCTCCGTCTCGCGGTGGATGGAGCGCTTCATGAGACTCGAGAATTTCAAGCCAATGCCCGGCATGATGCCTCTTCAAATGCCGAAGGAAACGCCATGAACACTCAACGGGTAAAGATCAGGCGGATTGTAGAGCAGACGCCGGAAATCCGTTCATACGAACTGGTCCCCTGCGATGGATCGTCCGTCAAGTTCACACCAGGCGACCATATCGACGTCTGCGTCGGCGACGGCATCGTCCGCCAGTACTCGCTCTGGAACGCCCCCAAGGACTGCGATGCCTATCACATCGGCGTCAAGCGCGAAACAAACGGCCGGGGCGGATCGGCTGCGATGCACGCGCTGAACGAGGGCGACGAGATCGAGGTGGGCCTGCCACGGAACAACTTCGAGCTTCGGTCGGACGAGGGTCCGGTGATCCTGATCGCCGGGGGCATCGGCATCACCCCGGTGCTGGCGATGGCGCGCCATCTTCAGTCCGTGAACCGCAAATGCGTCTTGCACCTGTTCGCCCGAAGCGCCGAACATGTGCCGTTCAAAAGCGAACTCACAGCTCTGGACGAGGCTCCGGTCTATCTTGGCCTTGTTCCGCCGACGCTCAACGCAGTTCTGACCGGGATCCTGTCCAATCCGCCCGCCGATGCTCGCCTGTATTTCTGCGGACCCGGACCCTTTATGGACCTGATCGAGCAACTGGCGAAGAACTGCGGCTGGAAAAGCGACCGCGTCCACCTGGAACGGTTCAGCGTCGATGCGGCCACGCTGGAACTCGACGGCGACAGCTTCGAGGTGGTGCTGCAGAAATCGGGCGTCACCCTGACAGTCGAGGAAGACCAGACCATCATCGGCGCGATGGAGGCTGCCGGGCTGGAGCCGATGACATCCTGCGAACAGGGGGTTTGCGGCACCTGCCTGACAACCGTTCTTGAGGGCGAACCAGATCACCGCGATTTCTACCTCAATCCGACCGAGAAGGAATCCGGGACGCTGATCCTGCCTTGCGTGTCGCGTTGCAAGGGCAAGAAGCTGGTGCTGGACCTATGACATGGTAACGCGGCGCGTATCTCTTGAGGGAGCACTCAAGACCGAGTCCTGCCTTGCCATGGTTAGCCACTTTGCTCGGCGCCTTTCGTTGTCGAGCACGGTCACAAGCGCGACCCCCAGTTACATCACGCTGATTCTGACCGGGGATGAACGCCTTATCGACATGTTCGAGATTGCCTGCTGGCTGGGGCCGGACGACGTGAACATCGACACAATTACGCTTGAGACCGTTTGACGCGGTACAGAACCGAAGCCCGGCACCGCGAAGGACGCTGAAATGGACGGGCTGGATTATAGCCCAACCAACCAGTGTCCAGGGCTGAAAACACAGAAATGGGGAGTAGAATGAAACCATCAGAACTGGAAGCCGGGTGGTTCCCTGCCGGGCTTCAGAACTATGTCCTTCCGAAGACGGCAGGACGTGTCGTAATCGCCGACAACGACATCGCTCTGTGGCGCGGCGAGGACGGCCAGATCCGCGCATGGGAAAACAGGTGTCCCCACCGGGGCATGCGCCTGTCCTACGGCATCGTCCGCGGCAACACGCTGACCTGTCTGTATCACGGCTGGTCATACGACGGAGCTGGCGCCTGCGCGGGCATCCCGGCGCATCCCGAACTGACCCCACCCAAGACGATCCGCGCCAAGGCCTATCGCGCGGCGGATTCCGGCGGGTTCATCTGGGTTGCAAACCCGGGCGAGACGACGGCGGCGCCATCGATCGACGGCGACTGGGTTCCCAACCGCTCGGTCCATATCGACCTTGCCCCGACCAGCCTGAATGAGCTTGCCGAAGGCATTGGCGCCGAACTGGTGTCGAAGATCACCGATCACGCCGCGATCGTCCGCGTTCCCGAAGTGAAGGGAAAAGTCCTTTTGGCGTTCCTGGACATGAAGGAACACGGGGCGATGATCCACACCTCGGTTCCGGCCAGTGCATCGGAGAATGTCGCGATCGCCGTCAGCAAGCTGTCCACCCGTCTGCGACAGGTATTCAAGGCGTCAAGCGCCGCTTAATAGGCATCGCAGCCTAGCAAGTTGATCGTCTCACTTCGACAAGCGAGGAGAAACACTATGACACCCGACACTTTCACCCGTTCGCAATGGTATGCAATCGGCCGCCTTCCCGATTTCGAAGGTGCGGAAGCGAAACCCGTCCGACTGCTTTCGCAGGATCTGACCGTGAGCGACGCAGCTGGCGTTCTTTCGGTGAACGATGCCGATGGGCGCAGCCTTCTGACGCAGATCCGCTACGGCCATCTCTGGACCACGCTGAGCGATACGCCGCGCCCGCTTTACGACGTGCCGGAGTTCGACGAGCCGGACCGGCGTCTTGTGACCGCTGGCGGCGTGGGCGTTCGCTGCTCGGGACTGCGCTGCGTGGAAAACTTCCTCGACATGGCGCATTTTCCCTTCGTCCACACCGACATCCTCGGCGTGGAAGAGCATCCGAGCGTCGAGAGCTACGACGTCAGCATGGATGCGGAAAAGGATGAAATCTGGGCGACCAAATGCAAATTCTTCCAGCCCATGGCTTCGGCGGCGGCATCGGGCGGCCAGATGACCGAATACAAGTATCGCGTCCCGCATCCCTATTCGACGATCCTGTACAAGACCTGCCCGATCCGAGAGGATGTCTGGGATCTGGTCGGGCTGTTCATCCAGCCCGTGGAAGAGGACGAGTGTATCGTCCACTCGTTCATTCTGGTCTTTGACGAGGAAAACACCGACACTGGCCTTCTCCACTTCCAGCAGAACATCTTCCTGCAGGACCGGATGATCCTCGAGAACCAGGTTCCCCGGAAGCTGCCGCTCGATCCCCGTTGGGAATTGCCGACCCGCGCGGACGCGTCCTCGATCGCCTACCGCCGCTGGCTGAAGGCCAATGAACTTCAGTGGGGGGTCGCCCTCTTCAACGAGGCGGCATGAGATGAAGCTGTTCGACTATGTCCTGTCCGGAAATTGCTACAAGATACGGTTGTTGCTGGATTTTCTTGAGCTTTCTCATGAAAAGCAAGCCGTGGACTTCTTTCCGGGTCGTGAACACAAGTCCGATGCATTCCTCCAGATAAATCCGCTGGGACAGATCCCGGTGCTGGAGGACGACGGAGCCTATATCCGGGATGCGCAGGCCATTCTCGTGCATCTCGCCTCGCGCTACGATCCGACAGGAACGTGGTGGCCGGTCAACGATCCGTCCCAACTGGGTCGGGTCGCGCAATGGCTGGCCTTCGCGGACAGCATCACGTCCACGGCCTCGGCCGCGCGGCTTCATGATGTGCTGGGCTACGATCTCGACGTGGCGCAGGCAAGGGCCGGCGCTCACAAGCTGTTCCGTGTCCTGGATGATCATCTGGCCAATCAGGAGCTGCAAGGGTTCAACTGGATCGCGGGATCACGCCCCACGGTGGCGGATATCGCGTGCTTCCCCTATGTGGCGCTGGCAGGGGACGGCGGCATCGAGCTGTTCTACTACCCAGCGATCCAACGCTGGATACGCAGGTTTGTCAATCTTCCGCGCTTCAAGCTGATGCCGGGAATCAACATCTTCGACTGACCTGTCAGACTGGCAAGACCGGGAACGTCACCTGTCATCAGGATGTCGTGCCCGGTCATTTTGATGACCTTCCCGCGCCAGCAGTAGCCAGGCCGATCCGCGTCTGGCGGAGGTGCGGGACTCTCGGCCGTTCCGTGCTGGCGACGGAAACGACCAGCGGCTGATTTGTCGCTGCAAACCACAAACTGCCACGCCAAGGCGAGTAGAACCGGAACGTGGCAGCCGGATTGCAACCCGCGCGCCACATCCATTCCGGGTATCGTCGCCCTGCCTCCGATCAGGCAGAGGACGACACACGCTCTTGCACGGCATTGGATGGCTTGTGCAGCCTGCTACGCTTCGCCGTTGCGCAGGATCGTTTCGATACGCTGCGCATCCGACTTCGACAGGCGCAGGCCCTGAATGACGTTCAGCCCGATGCCGCCCAGACCGAAAACGACGGCCTTGGCGCCGATTTCCACCTTGGCGGTGTTGATGACGGCACCGATGCCGGTGGTCACGCCGCAGCCGATATAGCAGATCTTGTCGAAGGGCGCGTCCTCGCGGACCTTCGCCACGGCGATTTATGGATCGGCGTGCCGTCGGGCAGCGAAAAGCGCGAGGTGCCGTCGGGCATCAGGCCCTGACCCTGCGTGGCGCGGATCCGGGTGCAGAGGTTGGTCTTGCCCGACAGGCAGGACGCGCATTCGCGGCATTCGGGGGTATAGAGCGGAATCACATGGTCGCCCGGCTTGACCGAGGTGACGCCCGGGCCGACCTCGACCACGATACCGGCGCCTTCATGGCCCAGAATGGCCGGAAAGATGCCTTCCGGGTCCGCGCCGGAGCGGGTGAATTCGTCCGTGTGGCAGATGCCGGTGGCTTTGATTTCGACCATCACCTCGCCGGCCTTGGGGCCTTCAAGATTGACCTCCATGACTTCCAGCGGTTTGCCGGCATCAAGGGCCACGGCGGCGCGGGTTTTCATCGTCTGCTCCTTCGTTCCACGCTTGTCCATTAATGCGGACAGGCGATCTTCGCGTGTTAAGGATGTTAGGGCGTGTCGTCAGTTAAACGGGGGGCTTATGAAGCTTGTAC
>NZ_BANF01000112.1 GCF_000964425.1 Komagataeibacter intermedius TF2
CTCCTGATACGATCTTAAAACGCTCAGATGACCGGCTCAAAAACATTACAAGTCCAGTTTCATCAAATAGAAGATTCGTTCCGTTCCAAAGGACGAAAAGCTGCACGGAAGAGAGCTTATCGAAAGATAGCCTGTGTGGTAGGGTTCTGCGTCAGGAAACAGGGATTTTTCTTAAGTATGAAATTGCGGCAACTTGGTAAGAGCGGCCCTCAGGTATCCGAAATCGGTCTTGGGTGTATGAG
>NZ_BANF01000111.1 GCF_000964425.1 Komagataeibacter intermedius TF2
GGTTCGGGGACTGGAAGAACGTGCACCGGCGGCTGCGTCGCTGGGGACTATCCTGAATTTTGTGCGGTGTGGTTATAACCTGCTCGAAGAGGAGCCCGCGCATGAGCATTGATAAAGACCTCCTGGACCGCCTGATGGAAGGACGTTCCCCCGGCGACCTGTTTGGTAAGACCGGCATACTCTCGGAATTGACGAAGGCACTGGCGGAACGAGCGCTCAGCACGGAGATGGACATTCATCTCGCTGAAGAACGCGCCGATGGCGCTCCTGCCGAGGGCAACCTGTCGCCCAATCGCAGAAACGGCAGAAGCCAGAAGACCGTGACCACGCAGAGCGGCAAGGTTGTCCTGGATATTCCCCGGGACCGGAACGGCACGTTTGACCCGCTGCTGATTGCCAAATACCAGCGTCGCTTTCCCGAGTTCGACCGCAAGATTATCAGCATGTATGCCCGGGGCATGACGACCCGTGAGATCCAGGGGCATATCGAAGAAATCTACGGCGTTGAGGCCTCGCCGAGCCTCATTTCCGCGATTACTGACGCGGTGATGGAGGAGGTCGCCGCCTGGCAGAACCGCCCGCTGGAACCGTGCTATCCAATTGTCTTCATGGATGCGATCCGGGTCAATATCCGCAGTGACGGGACTGTTTCGAACAAGGCCGTCTTCATAGCACTTGCGATCCTGCCTGACGGCACACGGGACATTCTGGGGCTGTGGTTCCAGGAAAATGAAGGCGCCAAATTCTGGGCCAAGGTCCTCAGTGACCTGCGCAATCGGGGGGTGCAGGATATCCTGATCGCCGTCGTCGACGGACTGAAGGGCTTTCCGCAGGCTATCGAGGCGGCTTTCCCCAAGACCCGCATTCAGACATGCATCGTTCACCTGCTGCGTCATTCCATGAGTTTTGCCAGCTACAAGGACCGCAAGGCCGTCGCCACCGCTCTCAAGGCAATCTATACGGCAGTGGACGCCAGCGAGGCCGAGGCAGCCCTCGGCAGGTTTGAGGAAAGCGATCTGGCCAGACAATATCCGGCCATTGCACCCAGTTGGCGCAGGGCGTGGAATGAGGTCATTCCGTTCCTTGATTACCCCCCGGAAGTACGCAGGCTGATTTACACAACAAATGCCATTGAAGCTATGAACGCAAAGATCCGCCGTGCCGTGCGCACCCGTGGCCACTTCCCCAGTGACGAGGCCGCAGCAAAATTGATTTACCTGGCGCTCAATGCTACCTCATCAGAGTGGAAGCGCTCAGTAAGCGAATGGTATGCTGTCAGATGCCAGCTCGCCATCATGTTCGAAGACCGTTTCCCTATGGCCTGAAAAAATGCCACCGCACAAAATTCTACACAGTCTCCGTCGCTGGTGCGAAGGCGGCGTGATCGAGCGGATTTTCCGGCA
>NZ_BANF01000110.1 GCF_000964425.1 Komagataeibacter intermedius TF2
GAGATCATGGCGGCATGGCCGACGACAGTGACCAGATCGCGCTGTCCCCGCACCTTCACGCGCAGGACGCAGAAACCATTTTCGGCGTTGTGGAACGTCACCCGCTCCACGAGGCCGGCCAGCGCCTCGGACGACGCAGCCGCGCCACTCAACGGGACTCTCCTACCAGCACGGAATCGAGAGGATCAGACACCATGATCCACCGTAACATGGGATCGCACCACTGACCGTAGCCGGGTTCCATCACACCCAACACGCGATCGTGAAACACCTGCGATCAGTCGTCTCTACGCTGCGCTTTCACTCCCATTTGCATCCTATATGCATCCTGCGGAGTGATTCAGGCACAAAAAAAGCCACCCGATTGGGTGGCTTTTTTTCTGTCTTTTCAGACGTTTATGCTTGGTTGCGGGGATAGGATTTGAACCTATGACCTTCAGGTTATGAGAAAGATTTTTTAGCCTACGCTGACCAGCGCTCCTGCCGACAGAATAGCGCCAGACCGCGAAAACCCTTTGTTTTTCCTTGAAAAATGACCTCGTCGGGATACGTCATTCGTTCACCGACTACGCTCGGTTGCGCTCTCATCTGTTTCCTATGTGTTTCCTGCGGCGGAGGCGAGAATGGCCCGGCTCAACAAGAAAACCGTCACGGCGGCGACGCCCGAAGCAAAAGATTATTTCCTGTGGGATGACAGCATCCCGGCCTTTGCGGTCCGGGTCTGGCCATCGGGCCGCAAGGTCTACGTCATTCACTACCGCTCTGGCGGAAGGCTGCGGCGTTACACGATTGGCCAGCATGGAAGCCCGTGGACGGCGGATCTCGCCCGTGATGAAGCTATCAGGATCCTCGCGCGGGTTCATACCGGGGAAAATCCGGCGGATAAACGGTCCGATGACCGCAAGGCCATGACTGTCGCGAGTTTCTCCAGACGCTTTCTCGACGAATATGTCGATGTCCACCTGAAACCCAGAACACGGGGAGAATACAGGCGCTCGGTGGAACTGTTCATTGTCCCGAAATTCGGAAGCTGGCGGATGGCTGACCTTTCACGGGCTGAAGTCGTCGAATTCCATGGCAGTTTCCGGCATATCCCCTATCAGGCCAACCGAACGCTGGGCGTTCTGTCAAAGATGTTCAGCCTTGCCGATCTATGGGGTATCCGCCAGGATGGTGTGAATCCATGCCGGGGCGTCAAACGCTACCGGGAAGAAAGACGAGAACGTTTCCTCACCCGGGAGGAGTATGCCCGCCTGGGCAACAGCCTCGACGAGGCCACCGAAGATATGCCCGAAGCGGCACGGGCCATCCGTCTGCTTGCCCTCACGGGTTGCCGGTTGCGGGAAATCCAGACGCTCCAGTGGGCGCATGTCTGGCTGGATGGAGCGGAACTCCGCCTCCCGGACAGCAAAACCGGAGCGAAGACTGTCCAGTTGGGTACGGCGGCTGTTGATGTCCTGAAGGCCACCCCTCGCCTGCCCGACAATCCCTATGTCATCACCGGGCGGAAGGCTGGCGAATATCTCACTGACCTGCAAAAGCCGTGGCGTCGTATCCGCAAGGCGGCAGGCCTGGATGGCGTTCGGCTCCACGATCTCCGTCATTCCTTTGCATCGGATGCCCTGGAGATGGGAGCGGACCTGACAATGATCGGCCGGATGCTGGGCCATAGCGACATCAAGACCACTTCCCGGTACGCCCACCTGAAGCGGGAAAATGTCAAACGCTCGACGGATCAGGTCGCCCAGCGCATTTCATCCGCGCTCACCGATGCAAGGATACAGGCCTGAATGCCGATCATACCCAATCAGCGGCCTGTCCGTCAGCATCGGCCCGCGTTTTATGTTTCGGGAACAACCAGCACATAGCTGGTGCTTCTTCCTCCTGCAGCCTCTCTGGCCAGAATATCGCGCGATACGAGATCATTGATATCTCGCAGGGCTGTATCCGGTGACGTCTTCGCCAGCTTCGCCCATTTGGATGAGGTCAGCTTGCCCTCGAACCCGTCCAGCAGACGGTTCAGCATAAGGCGTTGCCGGTCATTGATCGATTGTCCGACCAGATTGTCCCAGAACCGGGCCTTCTGGATGACTTTTCCCAGGACCAGTTCAGCGCGATCAAAGGCGCTATCCAGAGCCCCCAGAAACCAGAGCAGCCAGGCCGTGATGTCCATATCCCCCTTCTGGGTAGCCTCAAGGATTGCATAGTAATCCTTCCGTTCCTGCCGGATCTGGGCCGACAGGCTGTAGAAACGCTGATCTGTCTGTTCCGAGCGCGCCAGCATGAGGTCGCCGATGGCCCGCGCCATGCGCCCGTTTCCGTCCTCAAACGGATGAATGGTGACAAACCACAAATGTGCGATGGCTGCCTTCAGCACAGGATCCAACGCTTGCCCGGCATTGCACCAGTCGAGGAAGGCCTGCATCTCCGCGGGCACCCTGCTGGCTGCCGGCGCCTCATAATGAACCTTCTCCCGTCCGACAGGGCCTGACACGACCTGCATCGGGCCGGTTCTGTCATCACGCCACTCTCCGACCAAAATGCGCACCATCCCGTTTCGCCCAGTCGGAAACAAAGCCGCATGCCAGGCGAACAGTCTCTCTTCAGTCAACGGATCGGCAAAATGTCGGGTCGCATCCAGCATCATCTCCACAACGCCTTCGACATCCCGATCCACCGGAGCCAGCGCGCCAATATCCATCCCCAGTCGGCGGGCGATGGAAGACCGTACCTGCTCACGATCGAGATTTTCGCCCTCGATCTCGCTCGACTTGATGACATCGTCCGTCAGGGTCTGAAGCACGGCTTCAGACCGGAAATCGAAGCCGAGGCTTTCCATGCGGCCCAGGAGGCGTCCCTGCCGATGACGCACGGCAGCCAGTTCATGGGCAATGGTGTCCTTGTCCCACTGGAAGCCGGGCCAGTCTGCATGCTGATAAATGTATCGCGCCATATTCCCTGCACTCCTTGCGGAGAATATGGCGCCTAATCGCCGCAAACCGCAAGGCTATATCCGCATGATATGCGATGAATAAATCCATTATTCCTGCACACATGCTGGACGGTCTTATAAAAAATTCTATGTCACACACCATTTTGCCCGTTTGGTATCGAGCAGGAAGATATGCCCATCTGAAACGTGAGAACGCTAAACACTTCACTGATCAGCAGGCTCACATGAAATGGCTTGCAGGCCGCATCATACAACATTATTGTTGTAAACATGATTCCTAACCTTATCCCTGCGGCTGGCTCGCCCTGGCCCTTGCTACCGCCCGGCGTCCATCCAGCAAGCCTTGATGAGGTGAGCGTCAGATTCGCAACAAACCGTAATCATCCGGCGAGAGACGCGGGCGTATTCAGGCGGCG
>NZ_BANF01000109.1 GCF_000964425.1 Komagataeibacter intermedius TF2
GGACCCGCGCGCAGGCGACGCAGACGCCGAGCACGGGGAGGAGCCGCCCCTTGCGGCGTGCTGGTCGATCTGGTGCTTTTACATACTGGCTTATATTTCTATTATGGCTTTTTATTCTCGGTTTATTAGCTTTTGGATTCTCGAATCTAAATCATATCCCTAAAGGGGTGTTTCTCGATTGGTGTAGTTGCAGAGATTGCGACGTTAATTCAACGTCGAATAAGCTGCTTCTTCAAGGGGGGGAAAGCTGCTGCTTACATACCGGAAGGTAATGCGTCTTAGCGCGAACTGAAGATGGAATGCAAGGAAGGCAGACTTATCCCCAACGGTCGAGTTAGAAGGTTATTTTTAAACTGTTAAAAAGTTAAAGGCCGAAAAGCGCGTTTAATATCATTTGGTTAGGGCCTGTTTCTGTGCGCGATGTTCCGATAAGGCGTGCGCGATATTCCGAAAGAAAGCGTGCGCGATATTCCGTTGGGATGTGCGCGATGTTCCGATAAGACGTGCGTGATATTCCGAACGAGAATCGCGTTGCTGTGAATAATGGGAGTAATCATCGTCGACAGGGCAGAAGGCATACTTTGCGACCGTCAAGAACAACTGCAACAGGCCTCCAATTCTTGAGAATGGATATAGGGAAGAGAAAACTTCGGAATATCGCGCACGCCGGAAAAGGCATTAGGCCAGATATTCGGAATATCGCGCACATTAACGATCTTCACCTTGCTAATTCGGTCATCAAGTTCACGCCGATAGTTGCCCAAGGTGTTTATGAGGCGCAGTCTCTGCCCAAACGCCATGAATTCGGAACATCGCGCACGTTTAAGGTAGGTCTCTGGCGTTCGGACGTCCGTGCGTGTGATTCCTTGGGCGATGACAAGTTATGGCATCCGATAAGTAGCAGGCTTGATATCTTAGGTATTTTGCGCTTCACAGCAGCCTAGGAAAACAAACGCGACAGCGTCTCATGGTTCGGAACATCGCGCACATGTCCTGCTCATATTTTATCGCTAAGATTGTGATTCTCGATGTTCAAAAATCACTACGGGACGCCCTCCCCTTGGACCTACTTCGAGGGATAGCTGATAATCGGGGATAACGTCATCGCCTATAATTTTGAGAAGATCTCTTTTGAAAAATCGTAATTCGCGTGTAGTACCGATTTTCTTGGCGAGTTTATCTAGACTAATTTTCCATATTTCCTGGTTACCAAGATGCTTTCGTCCGATTTCATAAATACGGCGCCCCAGGCCACTATCGAGACTAAAATAAGTGGGGTTAATTGTCAGCACCCTGCGTTCCTTGACGAGGGCACGAAACATCCAGTCATTGAGCGTAATTTCAATGGCTGCCATAATTTTACGTCCAGTCGATGTTTTCCGCTCGACTACGCGCCATGTCTCTATCCAGCCAAACCCGCGCCGGTCGCGTTCGTCTGCAGATTCGATGGTTGTCATGATATTTGTAGATCTCAGACGATGAAGCGCATCGAGCAAAAGGTCGTAGCTGCGCTTACCTGTTCCTCGACCGGTGACGCGCAGCAGATCATGCGCAGCGAAGCGGACTGTATGGTCGACAGTCATTCCTCGCTCAATGCGTTCATTGATAAGAGAGACGACATAAAGAAGTATGTCTTTATCCCAAATCGTCGCAAGCCCTTTTGGGCCAGGTTCTATGGTAATTTGTATTTTCCCGTCGTCATATACCAGAGGCTCCATGCGCGGTTGCTTCTGGATGCTGAAGAACGGATATTCCATAAGGGCTCTGTCATCCTTTAACGGAGCCCCTATTAGGGAGTCGACAAACAGGTCAGCTTCGTTGCTAGCCATTATCTACCCCAGCCTTGCCTTTTGTGCGCGATGTTCCGAACGCAAACAAACCGGTTAATACAGCCAGGGTCAATGATTCTCTCGTCAGTGTTACGTATTTTCATCACCCAGCACCTGATCAATCTCGGCCCGGAGTCTTCGCAAGCGTTCACGGTCTTCCGAATTAAGCGGGAGTTGTTGGGCACGGACTTCACTTAGACGCTGGGCCATCCTGTCTACGGATGTAAACGTAAATCCAGAAGGTTTGCGGGTCGGTGCGGATTCTGGCCGTTCGAGGTCAGCTCGACCCAGTCGAATAGCTTTTACTGTGAGTTGTCCGGTTCTGGCTTGTTCAATGAGCTCTTGTTGTCTCACAGGATCCGGGACTCGTGCGAGTTCCACAAGGGTATTTCGTGCCACACCTCGCTCTGACGTCAACTCTTCAAGGATATCGGTTGGGAGCGTCAGGATTTTCAGGATAGAGCTAATTTCGCCGCGACTTTTTCCAAGAACTTCACCTGCCTGGCTCTGGTTCCAGCCTCTTTTTTCAATCAGTCGTTGGATGCCGGTTGCTTCTTCCAGAGGGTTTAGGTCCACTCTCTGAAGGTTCTCAATGAGCGCTGCGACTTCAGCATCACCGTCGTGTTCAATTGCAAGCATGCTGGACCAGCCAGCATGTTGCGCTGCTCGCCAACGGCGTTCGCCCGCGACTATGACCCATCGTTTGTCGGATTGTGAGTTCGTGACACGACGTACAAGAATGGGTTGAAGCTGTCCTTCAGCGACCATGGTTTCTGCTAGTGCTGCGATACTCTCGTCGTCGAAACTTTTTCGCGGTTGGTCCGGATCTGGCGCTACTTCTGTCAAAGGAACTTCGAATGTATGTCGAAATTTGCCGTCCTGGCGAACGAAACTGTTGCTGGCGTCGTCAATGAGACCAGCGGCTACGCCGAGAATAGGAGACGGGGCTTTTGTTTTGCGTCGGGTTGCCATCACGCATTACTTTCAGGCTGTTCGATATCTGCAAGCGGAAAATCTGTCTTCGTTTGGAGTGCTTGTGCCAGTCGAAGGTATGGTGCCGTTGCGGCTGCTGAAGAAGAGGACTCCAACGCAATCCTGCCTGCGCGTGCAGCATGACCGTACACAGCGCTTGAAGGCACGGGTTCCAGAACTGGAGCGCGGTCTTTCATCATGGAACATAAGTGTTGAAGGACTTCGCGGTCCACAGATTTGCGTGCGTTATATTGGGTCGGTAAAATACCAAGGAGTCGAAGCCCTGGATTCAGACGACGCTGGATCTTGCCGATGGTGCCGATAATCAGGCCAACGCCCATTGTGTCGTAAGGCTCGGTTCTCACAGGGACAATTGCATCATCGGCAGCAGCAAGGCTCATCCATGTAAGCATGCCGAGATTGGGAGGTGCATCGATCACGATCCAGTCGTAGTCCTCACGGACAGGATCAATGGCTTCCCGTAGCGCGGCGTCAAAACCGGGTTCTCTCCGGCCGTCCGTTTCGGCTAGGTCAATATGGCTGGCGATGAAATCGAAAGGCAGTTCGCGTCCGTCTGGTAGCGTGCCCGCCGCAACCACGATCTCAGAAAGGGGTTTTCCACCAAGGATGAGGTGAGCGGTCGTTTTGCCTTGATGATAAAGTTCAACACTGGCGCCAGCGAGTATCCCGGCTGTAGCTGTGGCTTGTGGATCCATATCAATGAGAAGAACGCGCCCTCCCAGTGATGACAACGCGTATGCGAGGTTGAGCGATGACGTTGTTTTCCCAACGCCGCCTTTTTGGTTTGCCAGCACAAGTATTCTTGCAGAATCTTGAACTGCGCCAGCCATATTACGTATCACCTCGGCGACATCATCCGGGATTGGTTCTTTATCGTTTTCCCACCGGCTAATCTTGGGCTTATCATAGCTTCGGCCAAGTCTGCGGTTGAGTTCATCTTTGATGTCGGCCTGACTTAATCGCAAAGTCAGTCGGCTATTTCGAAATGTTTGACCGTTCATTATGGCTTCCCCAGACAGACTTTTGATGCGTAAAATAGCATCAACGTCAACGATGATGGTTGATGTTGATTGTTATGAGTCTTTCTTGTCAAGGAAAAAATCGACGGCATATGGGCTGATATGAAGCCCTAAATTGGTCTTCGAGAGATACGATCAATGTTGCCTGCTTCTCGTCGAACATCTAATCCGGCCCAGGTGCGGCATGGCTGAAGTGGCAACTTAGGACCATATTATAGATTACTTGTGTCTTGAATGAGGCTTTGTCAAAGCGGACGAAGCATTAAAACGAGGCATAAATCAGCCGAGGAGATAGCGATCAAAGATATAATGGAGGATGATATTTTGCTGTGCGACGTGTTACGATAGTCTTCTGGTTCTAGTTCATCCTTATGCTCAATGTTCGGACGTCAGAACATTCTCAGGCGGAATTTGTAAGATCATTCTCGGATGGGAGTAATACATTCCATTGCAAAATGCGTGAACTTCAGGGTATTGGAGCAGATGCTGATGTTCGGACGTCAGAACATCAGATGGCGCGTACCGGATTTTTATGAGCAGTGGTTCTGGACGTCGTTGGTCATCGAGATCGTGGTCGGTTCCTTGATTGCACTCCCCCCAAGTTCAGGAAACCTATCGAACATGCATTCACCCTGACTGGGGACTTGGATAATGCGTCGTTTTTCCTCATCGTCCACTGCGAGCGATCGCAAGGCGTGCTATGTCGATGAGGGGGCAGCAACCAATTCCGCTGTCTTCATGTGGCCGGCGTTTCATCCGAAAGATCGTCATGGAACGTACTCGCTGCAGTGAGACGTTCGCTGGACATGGTAAGACGGAGCATTGCCGCACCTTGGCGGCTCTAGCCTATGACAGCAAGACGGATCGCAGCATCGGGATAGACCAGGACGCTGCCATGGCGCTCATCCTCGAATGTTCAGGAGGCCGACCTGTTAATCATGTGGAGATGACGATACGGTACAAGCGGATCATCGACGTTCTTTTTCAAGGCATGAAAGAAGTGAGAGATAGGTCACGCTGCTACATATGCCGTTTTGCTTTGAACTAACACTACAGTTGTGTTTTGATGCGAGATATGATTCCGTGTGTTGG
>NZ_BANF01000108.1 GCF_000964425.1 Komagataeibacter intermedius TF2
CCCTCCTTTCCTCATAAACAGTCCCGATCGCCGGAATCAGTCGGTATCCATCTCGTTCCCATTGATGGTCAGGTGATCATCCTTCGCATCAACGGTGACGGTCTCACCATCATGGATGGTCCCTTCCAGCAGCAGCCCCGCCAGCGGGTTCTGCAATGCACGCTGGATCACGCGCTTGAGCGGACGGGCACCATAGACGGGGTCATACCCTTCATTCGCCAGCCATTCCTCGCCCCCCTTGTCCAGACGAAGCTGGATATTGCGCTCGGCCAGCAGCTTGCGCAGGCGACCAATCTGGATTTCCACGATCTTGCCCATATCCGCCTTCTGCAGACGGGAGAACAGGATGATCTCATCCAGGCGGTTGAGGAACTCCGGCCGGAAGTGATTGCGCACGACCTGCATGACTTCGGGCCGCACGCTTTCGACCGATTCCCCATCCGGCAGGTGGGCCAGCACTTCAGAGCCAAGGTTACTGGTCAGCACGATCAGGGTGTTGCGGAAATCGACCGTGCGCCCCTGCCCATCCGTCAGGCGGCCATCATCAAGCACCTGTAGCAGGATGTTGAAGACGTCTTCATGCGCCTTCTCGACCTCATCGAACAGGATGACCTGATAGGGCCTGCGACGGACGGCTTCAGTCAGCACGCCGCCTTCTTCATACCCGACATAACCGGGAGGAGCGCCGACCAGACGGGCAACCGCGTGCTTCTCCATGAACTCGCTCATGTCGACACGCAGCAGGGCCTTTTCGTCATCGAACAGGAAGCGGGCCAGCGCCTTGCACAGTTCCGTCTTGCCCACGCCCGTCGGGCCCAGGAACAGGAACGAACCGATGGGGCGGTTGGGGTCCTGCAGGCCGGCACGCGCACGGCGTACCGCGTTCGATACCGCCTTGAGCGCCGGCTCCTGACCCACCACGCTCTTGCGCAGTTCGTCTTCCATGCGCAGCAGCTTGGCGCGCTCACCTTCCAGCATGCGATCCACCGGCACGCCGGTCCAGCGCGAGACGACGGCGGCAATACCCTGATCGGTCACGGTATCGCTGACCATGCCATCGCCCTTGCTGATCTGGTCAGCTTCTTCCTGCGCCTTGGCAATCTGGGCCTGAAGCTGCGGCAGGCGGCTGTACATCAGCTCCGACGCACGGGCCAGATCGCCTTTACGCTGGGCAATCTCGATATCCGAACGGACCTGATCCATTTCCTCCTGCAGCTTCTGCACCGCGTTGACGCGATCCTTTTCGGCATGCCAGGCGGCGGTCAGCGCATCGGACTTTTCCTGCAGTTCCGACAGTTCCGCTTCCAGCTTGACCAGACGTTCCCTGCTGGCCGCGTCGTCTTCCTTGCGAATGGCTTCACGCTCGATCTTGAGCTGGATCAGGCGACGGTCGAGTTCATCAAGTTCCTCGGGCTTGCTGTCGATCTGCATACGCAGGCGACTTGCGGCCTCATCCACCAGATCAATGGCCTTGTCGGGCAGGAAGCGGTCGGTGATGTAGCGGTTGGACAGCGTTGCCGCAGCGACCAGCGCATTATCGGAAATACGGATACCGTGATGGAGTTCGTATTTCTCCTTGATCCCGCGCAGGATGGAAATCGTGTCGGCCACCGTCGGCTCACCCACATAGACCGGCTGGAACCGGCGGGCGAGGGCCGCGTCCTTTTCGATATACTTGCGGTATTCATCCAGCGTCGTCGCACCAATGCAGTGCAGCACGCCACGGGCCAGTTCGGGCTTGATCAGGTTGGAGGCATCCATCGCGCCATCGCTGCGACCTGCACCCACAAGGGTATGCATTTCGTCGATGAACAGGATGATCTGGCCTTCAGCCGACTCGATTTCCTTCAGGACCGCCTTCAGGCGTTCCTCGAACTCGCCACGGAACTTCGCGCCAGCGACCAGCGCACCCATGTCGAGCGAAAGCAGCTTCTTGTTCTTCAGCGCCTCGGGCACGTCACCATTGACGATACGCTGCGCCAGCCCTTCGACAATGGCGGTTTTGCCCACGCCCGGCTCACCGATCAGAACGGGGTTGTTCTTGCTGCGCCGTGCAAGGACCTGAATGGCGCGGCGGATTTCCTCGTCACGGCCGATCACGGGGTCCAGCTTGCCCTGCAGCGCGATTTCGGTCACGTCGCGGGCATATTTCTTCAGCGCGTCAAAATTGGCTTCTGCGTTTTCGCTATCCACGGTGCGTCCCTTGCGGATGGTGGCGATGGCCTTGTCCAGTGCCTGTGGCGTCGCCCCACCTGCACGCAGGGCCTGACCGGCCGGTGTCTCGGATGCAGCGATGGCGGCCAGCAGGCGGTCCTGCGCCACGTATTCATCGCCCGCCTTCTGGGCTGCCTGTTCGGCCGCGTCCAGCACACGCACCAGTTCGCCCGTGGCACTGGGCTGGCCCGCGCCGCCGCCCTGCACCTTCGGCAGTTTGGCAAGAGCGGCCTCATTCGCCGCCGTAATGGCGGGAACCTGCCCGCCAGCTGCGCGGATCAGGGCAGATGCCGCCCCCTGATCGTCATCCAGCAGGGCCTTGAGCAGGTGCTCCGGCGTCAGCTGCTGGTTGTAATCCCGCATGGCAATGGTCTGTGCCGCCTGCAGGAAGCCGCGCGACCGTTCTGTAAACTTCTCGATGTTCATCTATTCCCTCGTCCCTTTCAATCAGGCGACATAACAGGTTGTGCCTTTGCGCCGTCCCTCAACAGGCAACGGCATGGCGCTGGATTCCAGATGGGATCAACTGGATGTTATTACAAGATATCGGGCGTGGATTTCCTTCCCCCGTTTCCTGTCATACCGCACCGGACGACCCGAATTTCCATGGAAGGTAGCTGATCATCGCCACCGGGTCCGCAACCTTGATCCATGTCAAGGTTGCCGTGCCTTATCAACGTAACGGCCATTCACCCAGGCGGTGCGGCGGCATGAAACCGGCATGGTCCCCACCCGGACCGGGCAGGGACGCAAATGGTTGGCCTATTTGCCTTTTTTAGCAATGGCGGGACCAAGCAGAAGCAGGTCGGCCGCCGAAAGGCGGTCCGACGCGGTGCTGGCCTGATGCCAGAACGGGTAGATCAGCGGCGGCGCGCTGGCATCATCCAGACGGCCGACTTCCTCTTCCGTCAGGGTCAGGTCCGCCGCCTTCAGGTTGTCGACCAGCTGTGCCTCGGTCCGCGCACCGATTACGATGGATGTCACCGCCGGACGTTGCGCCACCCATGCCAGCGCCACCTGCGCTGCCGAGATACCGCGTGATTCGGCAATGCTGACCAGAACTTCCACCACGTCATACAGTTTTTCGATATCGTAAACGGGGGGTTCACCCCATTTCTCGATCTGTCGCGTACCCTCCGGCTGGGGCTTGCCGCGCCGGTATTTGCCCGACAGAAGCCCACCGGCCATGGGGCTCCATACCTGCACGCCAATGCCCTGATCCACCGCCACGGGCAGGAGTTCGTATTCCGCCTCGCGCGCCTGCAGGGAATAATAGATCTGCTGCGCCACCGGCGCGATCAGGCGATTGCGTTCGGCCGTGCCCAGCGCCTTCATGATATGCCACGCCGAGAAGTTGGATACCCCCGCATACCGGATCTTGCCCGCGCGGGTCAGGGTATCAAGCGCCTCCAGCGTTTCATCCAGTGGCGTCTGCCCATCCCATTCATGCAGGTAATACAGGTCGATATGATCGCGGCCCAGCCGCTTCAGGCTGGCCTCGCACGCGCTGACCAGATGATAGCGTGACAGGCCCGCGTCATTCGCGCCCGTGCCCATGCGGAAACGGGCCTTGGTGGTGACCATGATGTCGTCGCTGCGGCCCTTGAGGGCCGCGCCAAGGATTTCTTCCGACACGCCGGTGGAATAGATGTCAGCCGTATCGAACATGTTGATCCCGGCATCAATGCACAGGTCGATCTGGCGGCGCGCACCGGCAAGGTCGGTGTCACCCGTCTTGGCAAAGTCACCCTTGCCGCCAAAAGTCATGGTTCCCAGCGTAAAGGCGGAAATCCGCAGGCCGGAACGGCCAAGCTGACGGTATTGCATGTCTTTTCAATCCTTCTGCGTGAAGAGATCCTGAGACTGTCTGTGAAACATCATGAAAATTGTAAAAAGTTTTTGGTGAAGCTTTTTCCAAAAAGTTCAGAACGCACCGCCTTTCCGAAAAAAGGCGGCACCCAGAAACTTTCTGCTTCCAGACAGTCTCCCAATAACTGGCGCACGGCATGACAGCCCGCGCCGCAGGTATTCAGGCGGTATAGGTCACGTTCAGTTCCCCCACCCCGGCGCAGGTCGCATGCAGCACGTCCCCGCGCCGGACCGGCCCCACGCCCGAAGGCGTGCCGGTCATGATCAGGTCGCCGGGCGCAAGCGCCACAAAACGGCTGAGGCAGGAAATGATCTCGGCCACGGACCAGATCATTTCCACCAGATCGCCCTTCTGCCGGGATTCTCCATTCACGCTCAACGTAATGGCGCCGCCTTCGGGGTGACCACAGACCGATACGGGAACAATGGATGAAATGGGACAGGACTGGTCAAACCCCTTGGCCAGCGACCATGGACGCCCCGCCTTCTTGGCGGCCGCCTGCAGGTCGCGCCGGGTCATGTCCAGGCCCACGGCATAACCGTACACGTGGGACAGGGCCTTTTCCACCGGGATGTCCTCCCCCTCGCGCCCGATCGCGGCCACCATTTCCACTTCATGGTGCAGGTCGGATGTACTGACTGGAAATGTCAGCAGGCCGCCGCCCGGCACCACCGCATCACCCGGTTTGGAAAAGAAGAATGGTTCCGACCGTTCGGGGTTACTGCCCATTTCACGCGCGTGGGCAGCGTAATTCTGCCCCACGCACCATATCCGCCGGACGGGAAAGACACCCGCACTCCCCTCCACTGGCACAACGGGAAGGGCGTAGGGGGGAATCACGTAATCCGTCACGGTACGGTGCTCCTGCTGTTCGTATCCGGCGCGCATGGTGACACCGGGACAAGGGGCATGTCACGGCAAATGCAGGCAACGGCTGGAAAAGCCGACATAAAAAAAACGCCAGCCGGGTCATCACGGCTGGCGTCTGGAAACAGGGGATGGCACGCCATCCCCGATCCCGGTCGTGAAATCAGTTGCGGGCCTTGTCGACCAGCTTGTTCTTGCCGATCCACGACATCATGGCGCGCAGCTTTTCGCCAACCTTCTCGATCTGGTGCTCGTTGTTGCGGGCACGGGTGGCCTTGAAGCCGATGTTGCCCGACTGGTTTTCCAGGATGAAGTTGCGCACGAAGGTGCCGTCCTGGATGTCGGTCAGGATCTTCTTCATCTCGACCTTGGTTTCCGGCGTGATCACGCGCGGGCCGGACACGTATTCGCCATACTCTGCCGTGTTGGAGATGGAGTAGTTCATGTTCGCGATGCCGCCTTCGTAGATCAGGTCCACGATCAGCTTCATTTCGTGCAGGCACTCGAAGTAAGCCATTTCCGGCGCATAGCCCGCTTCGACCAGCGTCTCGAACCCGGCGCGGATCAGTTCGACCAGGCCACCGCACAGCACGGCCTGCTCACCGAACAGGTCGGTTTCGACTTCTTCCTTGAAGGTCGTCTCGATGATGCCCGCACGGCCACCACCGTTGGCGGATGCATAGGACAGCGCGATTTCCAGCGCATTGCCCGAAGCGTTCTGGGCCACGGCCACCAGCGACGGCACGCCGCCACCCTTCTGGTATTCGGAGCGCACGGTGTGACCCGGGCCCTTCGGCGCGATCAGGAACACGTCCAGATCGGGACGCGCCTCGATGATGCGGAAATGGATCGCCAGACCATGGGCGAAGGCAAGGGCGGCGCCCTGCTTCAGGTTCTTTTCCAGCGATTCCTTGTACAGCGCGCCCTGGCCTTCATCGGGGGTCAGCACCATCACCACGTCGGCCCACTTGGCGGCGTCGGCAGGGGTCATCACCTTGAAGCCTGCGGCTTCGGCCTTGGCGACGGCCTTGGATTCGGGACGCAGGCCGACAACGATGTCGGTCACACCCGAGTCCTTGAGGTTGTTGGCATGGGCATGGCCCTGGCTGCCGTAACCGATGATGGCCACCTTCTTGCTTTTGATCAGGTTCACATCGGCATCGCGATCATAATAGACGCGCATGGTCTTGCTCCTTGGGAATGATAGACGAATCGAACAGGTAAAAACGCGACCCTTACAGGATTGCCGCGCCACGGGCGATGGCGGCGACACCCGTGCGCGACACCTCGGCCAGGCCAAGGGGACGCATGAGGTCGATAAAGGCATCGAGCTTGTCAGTCGCACCCGTCAGCTCAAAGACGAACGAAGTGGCCGAAGCATCAACGGGATGGGCGCGGAAAGCCTGTGCAATGCGCAGGGCATCGGCACGGCGTTCGCCACTGGCGATCACCTTGACCAGCGCCATTTCACGCGCGACGTGAGGGTCCGCCGCCGTCATGACCGATACCCGGTACACCGGCACCAGACGGTCCACCTGCGCGCGGATCTGTTCCAGCACGCGCGGGGTCGCGGTCGTGACGATATTGATGCGCGACTGGCGGCGGGTTTCATCAACCGCGGCCACGGTCAGGCTTTCGATATTGTACCCACGACCGGAAAACAGGCCGATGACACGCGCCAGCGCGCCACTTTCGTTTTCGACCTGAATGGAAATGACCGCGGAGACCGGGCTCTCCTGCTGCGTGGTCATGATGGTGGTTCCTGACTGCTGAAAACGCCGGCACGCAGGCTGCATGCCGGCAGAAAAGGACGGAAAAGCACCCGGCGGCAGGGAACGCCACCGGGACGGACGGGCAATCAGACCAGCATGCGGCCTTCCGCGCTGATCTCGTCATCCTGATCGGGGCCGAGCAGCATCTGGTTATGCGCTGCCCCCGACGGGATCATGGGGTAGCAGTTTTCATCCTGCGCCACGCAGATGTCCGCCACCACCGGACCCGGATGGGCCAGCATATCGGCAATCACGCCATCCAGTTCGCCCACGCATGTCGCCCGCAGGCCGCGCCCGTGGAAACTTTCCGCAAGCTTCACGAAATCGGGCAGCGCCGCGCTGTAGCTTTCAGAATAACGCGAATCATGCAGCAGTTCCTGCCACTGCCGCACCATGCCCATGTACTGGTTGTTCAGGATGAACACCTTAACCGGCAGGCGGTACTGCGCGATGGTGGACAGTTCCTGAATGTTCATGAGCGTTGACGCCTCACCCGCGATGTCGATCACCAGCGCATCGGGATGGGCGACCTGCGCGCCAACGGCGGCCGGCAGGCCATAGCCCATGGTGCCAAGCCCGCCCGAGGTCAGCCAGCGATTGGGCTTGCTGAAGCCGAAATGCTGGGCCGCCCACATCTGGTGCTGTCCTACCTCGGTCGAGACGTAGGTATCGCGCCCCGTGGCGGTCGCCAGTTCGTACAGGCGACGGATGGCGTATTGCGGGCGGATGATCGCCTCGGGCGCCATGTCCTGCGAAAAGCCGAGGCTGTCGATCTTCCGCCATTCACTGATCTGGTGCCACCACTGCGCGACATCGATCGGCTGGCGGGTATTGGCAGGGGTGCAGTCCCATTCCTCCAGCATCATCTCGATCACACGCCGCGCATCCCCCACGATGCCGACATCGACCGGCACGATCTTGTTGATCTGGCTGGGGTCGATATCCGCATGGATCTTGAACGACCCGGGGGAAAACGCATCCAGCCGCCCGGTCACCCGGTCGTCAAAGCGCGATCCCAGCGCAATCAGCACGTCACAGCCATGGGTGGCCATGTTGGCTTCGTACGTGCCGTGCATGCCCAGCATGCCCAGGAAGCGGCGATCGCCCGCGGGCATCGCCCCCAGCCCCATGAGCGTGGACGTGCAGGGAAAGCCCGTCTTTTCCACCAGCCGGCGCAGTGCCGTGGATGCCCCCGGCCCGGCATTGATGATGCCACCGCCAATATAGAACAGCGGGCGACGCGCACCCTTCATGGCGGCCACGGCGCGGGCGATCACGTCACGTCCCGGCTCGGTCTGCGGGTGATAGGACGGATGCGGCACGCGCGGCGCGTCGCTGTAGGGAGCGGGGCCGACCATCAGGTTCTTGGGCAGGTCAACCAGCACCGGACCGGGACGGCCGCTGCGCGCGATATGAAAGGCCTCATGCACGCACGTGGCCACGTCCTCGGGTCGGCGGACAAGGTAATTGTACTTGGTGGCCGGACGGGTGATGCCGGTGGTGTCGGCTTCCTGGAATGCGTCGGTTCCGATCAGCGGCACGCCCACCTGACCCGAGAAACACACCACCGGGATCGAATCCAGCATGGCGTCCAGCAGGCCGGTCACGGTGTTGGTGGCGCCGGGGCCACTGGTAACCAGTACCACGCCCACCTTGCCGGTAGACCGGGCATAGGCTTCGGCTGCGTGAACGGCGGCCTGTTCATGGCGGACCAGCACATGGCGAATCGCGTTCTGGCGGAACAGCGCATCATAAATGGGCAGGACCGCGCCGCCGGGATAGCCGAAAATGACCTCGACCCCCTGCTCGACCAATACGCGCAGAAGCACTTCCGCACCGCTGAGGACGGTCGTATCCGTGCCAGCGGCGTGAGGCTTCAGGTCTGTCTGGTGCGATGCTGCGTTCATGTTCCTGCTCCTTCGCCCGAAGCCGCCGGAACAATCCGGCCAGCCGCATAAGGCGAAATCCCGGGGCCGGGTTTACGGAAAGCCTTGGCCCGCGTCAATGCGCTTAATAACAAAAGAAATGATTTTCTTGCCACATCTTTCCATTTGTTGCGCGTCATCGCATTTTTCAAACCGTTTTTCATATAAAAATGTGTCTACCTCCGCCGCCAGAGCGTGATGGGCAAACCATGTCGCCTGCCGTTTCGTATACTGCCCGGTCATGCGGATCGCCTGCTGCGCCGCCTCTGCCATGTCCATGTCGCCCCGCAGCACGGCGGCCAGTTCAGGCACGCCGTGCGCGCGCATGGCAGGCAGGGTGGGGGACAGGTCCTGCGCCAGCAGGCGGGCGACCTCCGCCATGGCGCCATGATCCAGCATGGCATGGAACCTGCGGGCGATGGCAGCCCGCAGCGCATCGCGTGGCGGGTGCAGGCGTATGGCGACAAAATGCGCATCCAGCGGCGGCAGCACGGCTTCACGCCGCCACCAGACCAGCCCATGGCCGGTGGCCTCGCGCACTTCCCATGCGCGCGCGATCCGTTGCCCGTCGGTCGGCCGCAGGGTGGCGGCGGTTTCGGGATCATGCTGGCGCAGCATGTCATGCACGGCCCTGGGTCCAAGGCGACCGACCATGTCGCGCGCCTGCGCGCGGATGCTGTCAGGCGGCTGGGGAATATCAGCCAGCCCGTCGGTCAGCGCGCGGAAATACATGCCCGTGCCACCACAGAACACCGGCACCCTGCCCGCGTCCCATGCGTCATGGGCCGCAGCAATGGCCTGCGTGCGCCACCATGCCACGCTGCCGCTTTCAGCCGCAGGCAGCACGCCGTACAGCGCGTGGGGCACGCAGGCTTCCTCGGTGGCGTCGGGGCGGGCTGTCAGGATGCGCAGATCGCGATAGACCTGCATCGAATCGGTATTGATGATGGTGCCATTCACCTGCCGCGCAAGCGCAAGCGCAAGTGCGGACTTGCCCGAACAGGTCGGACCCGCCACGATCACCGCCGCGCGCGCCTGCCCGGACGGGGGGCGTGTCATTGTCTCACACCTGTCATATACCCGGACCCCATGGCTGATTCCTCTTCCTTCTCCCATACCCTTGTACTGGTGGCCAACCGTGGCGCCACATCCCTCACGCAGGTTGACATCCATGCCGCGCGCGACCTGGTGCGCGGTGCGGCCCCTGTCACCCTGTCGGAAGGGGAAGCGGTGGAAATCGCCTGCAATGCCCCCGCGACATGGGTGCAGCCAGACATCGGTGCCGTGCGGGCCGTATTTGCCGGACGCGGGCTGGACGTGCTGGTAACGCCACGCGACAACCGCCGCAAGCGCCTGCTGGTGGCCGATATGGACAGCACCATCGTCAGCTGCGAAACGCTGGATGACATCGCAGCCCATGCCGGGATCGGGGAAAAGATTGCCGACATTACCCGGCGGTCCATGAACGGGGAAATCGAATTCGAATCCGCATTGCGCGAACGTGTCGCCCTGCTGCGCGGCCTGCCCGTCAGCCTGCTGGAACGCGCGTGGCAGGATGTGAACCTCAATACCGGCGCGGTGGAACTGGTGCGCACCATGCGCGCGAATGGCGCACGCACGGCGCTGGTGTCGGGCGGGTTCACGTTCTTCACCAGCAGGGTGGCGGCACTATGCGGTTTTGATGAAAACCATGCCAACACCCTGCTGGATGCGGATGGCACCCTGACGGGTTCGGTGGGACAGCCCATTCTCGGGCCGGATGCGAAGCTTGCGCACCTGCGCCGTCTGGTGGCGGAAGGTGGCCTGGACATGCGTGACGCCATGGCGACGGGCGATGGCGCGAACGACCTTGCCATGCTGCGCGTGGCTGGCGCTGGCATCGCCTTCCATGCCAAGCCCGCCGTGCGGCGCGAAATCACCAGTCAGGTCAATGAAACCACCCTGCGCACCCTGCTGTTCGCGCAGGGGTACCGGGCGGATGAATTCGTCACGGCGTAGGCATGCTGCCGCTGTCGGCCGTGCCCGGGGGCTGGGTGCGGCTGTCCTGTGCCTCGATAAAGACACGGGTTACTTCGGGATAGGCCTGCTTGATCTGGCGTTCCAGCGCGCTGACCACGACTTCCACCTGTCCCGCCGTCATGTCATTGCGGAAATCGAGGCTGATCACCACCAGCACGTCACGCGGGCCGAAATGCAGGGAACGGATTTCATTCAGCCGTTCCACCCCGCTGGCCGCCAGCGCCATGCGCCGCAATGCCGCCAGCACCTCCGGCGCAACACCTTCCCCCGTCAGCAGGGACTGGGATTCACGCGCAAGAAAGGTGGCCGTCACCGCAAGGATGCACGCGATGATGATGGAGGCCACGCCATCAAGCACCGGCATGTCCAGCCATTCGGCAAGGATATTGCCCAGCAGCGCCACGCCAAGACCGCTGAGTGCCGCCGTATCCTCGAACAGGACGGTAAACACGGTGGGATCCTTGCTCATCTGCACGGCCTCGACCCATCCACGACGGCCCTTGCCTTCCTTGCGGAAGGCGCGCAGCGCCATCAGCCAGACCGAGCCTTCGAACACGATACTGGCCATCAGCACGACGTAATTGACCAGAACATGCGCCACGGGCTGCGGATGGATGATGTGGATGATCCCTTCATACAGGGAGACGCCCGCCCCCAGACCGAAAATCAGCAGCGCCACCACAAAGGTCCAGAAATACAGTTCCAGCCCGAAACCGAACGGGTGCATGGCCGTGGCGGGACGCGTCGCGCGGCGCATGCCAACCAGCAGCAGTCCCTGGTTGCCGGTATCAATCAGGGAATGGATGGCCTCGCTCAGCATGGAGGCGCTGCCGGTCATGAAGGCCGCGGCAAACTTGGTTGCCGCCACCAGCAGGTTGCCGCCAAGGGCAGCGAAGATGACAGTTCGGGAAGATGAGGAATGCGCCATTGATTTTTCAATATGAAGTCCGGCTGCATCCTATCGTGCCGCCACGGCTTTTAACAGGGCGCACGATCCGGCCATACCGGTTGCGGCTGCGGGCCTGCCTGTCCTATGGTCGGGGCGCAATGCCCACGGAGTACCTGTCCTGATGCGCACCACTGTCATCCAGATGGCGCCCGGCGCATCCGCGCCCGAAAATATCAAGCATGCCCGCGCCCTGATCACCGCCGCCATTGGCGCGGACAAGCCCGACCTCGTCATGCTGCCCGAAATGTGGAGCTGCCTTGGCGGGACACGGGACATGAAGTTCGCGGCCGCCGAAGCCCTGCCCGCCCCCGATGGCACGGGGGAAGCAGGGCCGCTGTACCGGTTCCTGTCGGATCTTGCGCGCGATCATGGGGTGATCGTCCATGGCGGGTCCATAGGGGAACGGCATGGCGACAGGCTGTTCAACACCTCCCTGCTGTTTGACGCAAAGGGGCGCGAACGCGCGCGCTATCGCAAGATCCACCTGTTTGACGTCACCACCCCCGGTGGCGAGGGATACCGTGAAAGCGATACGTACGAACCCGGTTCCGACATCGTGACCGCCCCGCTTTCGCCGGACCTGACGGCGGGGCTGGCCATCTGCTACGATATCCGCTTCCCCGCCCTGTTCCATGCACTACGGGCACGGGGGGCGAACGTGCTGCTGGTGCCTGCCGCCTTTACGGTGGAAACGGGGCTGGCCCACTGGGAAACGCTGCTGCGCGCACGCGCGATCGAAACGCAATGCTGGATGGTCGCCTGCGGCACCACCGGCACCCATACGGATGAAAACGGCCAGAAGCGCCGCACGTACGGCCATTCCATGATCATCGACCCGTGGGGCACCGTCGTGGCCCAGGTGTCGGACGGGCCGGGGTGGAGCACGGCGCGCCTTGACCACACGGTGACCGACAGCATCCGTGAACGCATGCCGGTCATGGCGCATCACCGCCTGTCCATCCATACCCCATGAATGACATGTCGTACCCCGGCTGGACCGATGGGTACCTTCCCACGAAGCTGAGCTTTGCCGCCGCCCCCAACGAAAGCGCGCAGCAATGGCTGGAGCGGCTGGTGGAACAGTACGGGCAATGCCCGCCTGATGAGGCGGATGCACTGGTCTGTCTGGGCGGCGATGGCTTCATGCTGGAAATGCTGCATACGACACTGGGACGTCCCCTGCCGGTCTATGGCATCAACTGCGGGACAGTGGGGTTCCTGATGAACCCGGCCGTGCCCGATGACCTGCCCACCCGCCTTGCCACGGCACAGACCGCCATCCTGCATCCGCTGCGCATGAAGGCCACGACAATGGATGGCAGATGCATCCATGCCCTGGCGCTGAACGACGTGTTCCTGTTTCGCCAGACGCGGCAGGCGGCGAAAATCCGCATCGGGGTGGACGGGCGCGTGCGCCTGCCCGAACTGATATGCGATGGCGTCCTGATTTCCACTCCGGCTGGGTCGACTGCCTACAACCTGTCCGCGCACGGGCCGATCGTGCCGCTATCGGCCAACCTGCTGCCGCTGACCCCCATCAGCGCATTCCGCCCGCGCCGGTGGCGTGGCGCGCTGCTGCCCTCCACCGCGCAGGTCTGTTTCGACATTCTGGAAACCGACAAGCGCCCCGTGGCCGCCGTGGCGGATTTTACAGAAGTGCGCGATGTCATCTCCGTTGAAATCAGCGAAGCGCGGGAACTGCAGACCACCGTGCTGTTCGATCCGGGGCAGAGCCTGTCGGAGCGGATCATAACCGAACAGTTCACCGCGTAAGGGATTTTCCCAAAAACTTTCAGTACGATCCATCAGGCCGGGGCGATCCGGTGCAGGCTGGCGCCATTGTCATGCAGCCATTTTTCAGCCTGACGCCGGTGGGGGGTCAGCCGGTCCACCAGCAGCCAGAAATCCGGCCCATGATTCATGTGTCGCAGATGCGCAAGTTCATGGGCGATGATGTAATGCTGCACCTCCAGCGGGGCCATGACCAGCCGCCAGCACAGCATGATCGACCCATCGGATGAGCAGCTGCCCCACCGGCTTTTCGTATCACGCAGCCTGACCTGCGACGGTTTCAGGCCACAGGCTTCGGCCTGCGCGCGCAGGCGGGCAGGCAGGCGGGCCTGTGCCTGCGCGCGCAGATAGGCACTGACACGGCGGGGGACGAATTCCTCCGCCCCGCTGACATGCAGCCGTCCTTCCTCCAGCCATACGCCACGCCGTGCATCGGGACAGTGATGGATTGCATGGCGCTGCCCATCCAGCACGACATGGCCGCCATGGTGCAGTTCCACAGACGGCGGCAGGCGCGACAGACCCGCCGCCACCCATGCGGAATGCGCCCGCAGCAGCGCCAGTCCATCCGCCCTGCGCGCCCCGCGCGGCAGGGTGATGATGACATGACCGCTACGCGGATCGATCCGCATGGAAATACGCCGCGCCCGGCCCGATGCCCGCCAGCCTACCGTGACCTGTCCGGACGCAATGGGCACGACCTCCGTCCCGGCTGTCACCGCGTCCCTGCCGTGAAAGACTGTTTCAGAAGTCCATCCATGAAACGTCCTGCTCAATTCATTAAGGAAGTGTCTGGTGAAGCTTTTTGCAGGAAGCTTCAAAGACCGCCGCCTTTTTGAAAAAAGGGGCATCCAGAAACTTTTACTATTTTTATCCGCGCCGGGGCGGACGCGTGCGACAGAATGCATCGCGTGGGGCTTCGCCCGGCCAGTCAACCACGTGGTCTTCCAGCATGCCCGCCCTGCGTTCACTGATCACCCGGCCACTTACGGACACGCCTGCCTCATGCACCGTCTCTCGGGTGCCGGACACCAGCGGGTGCCACCATGGCAGCGGTTCCCCATCACGCACCAGCACGTATCCGCAGGTGGGTGGCAGCCAGTCGATATCCGCCAGCATCTGGGGCGTCAGGCTGATACAGTCCTGCACCCGGCGCTGCCGATGTTCATAATCGGTACACAGGCATGATGTGGTGTCCAGCAGGCGGCATGCGACATCGGTAAACAGGACTTCGTCGGTCTCGTCCTCGCGCAGTTTGTGCAGGCAGCACCGCCCGCACCCGTCGCACAGCGACTCCCACTGCGCAGAAGACATCTGGTCAAGGGGCGTCGTTTCCCAGAATGGCGGGGTCTCATCTGTCATGGTCGTGGTCCTGCCGTATCATATCCATAAAACCTTACTGGCCGCCCACCGCTGTCATGGCGCACAGCACGATCATGCCGAGGGAGAATGCCGCCACCCCCGCCACCGGCAGGCCCAGCAGCGGCAGCCACAGCAGCCGGAGCCGCATTTTCGCATCCGCACCCAGTCCGCTGGCCGTACGCGACAGGCCCGGCGGAATCCGGTCCAGCACCCGCAGCAGCGGCCACATCGCGGCGGGGGCGATACACAGTCCCTGCATGACACATCCCGCCATGCTGCCGCCATGCGCAAGCCGTGGCCACCAGAGCGCAAGACCCAGCCCCGGCAGCACAAGGGACAGCATCATGCCACGCAGCAGCACGCACCACGCGGGCCACGCGCGGTACAGCACGACATGCACCGCCAGCACCAGCCCGCACGCAACCACCAGCCCCAGCGCGATACAGGCCCCGTCCACCCCAAGCAGGCCAGCCGGACGGATGCCAAGGTCAGGCAGCATCAGCCCGCATCCCGCAACCATGTATCAAAGCGCTGTGACAGTGCGGGATAATGCACCTGCCAGAACTGTACATCCACCGGCAGCGCCACGGGCGGATGTGCCGTATCAGATGGCGTGGCGGCGGGATAGCGGGCAAGGAACGCAGCCTGCTGCGCGGGCTGGACAATAAAATGCAGCAGGTTGCGCGCCTGCCCCAGCCGGAAGGCCGACTGTCCCGCCACCACACCCCATGACAGGCCATAGGACAGCGCCATGTCGGTATTGATGCCGATCGTGTTCCTGTGTCGCGCGGAAATGTTGTGCACCGCGTCGTCGGGCGCGCTGCTCATCAACACCTGCCCGCGTTCAAGGATGCTGGTGGCATCCGTCGGGGTGGACCACCACGTGATGTAGGGGCGAAGCTGGCTCAGCTTGCGAAAGGCCCGGTCCACGCCCTGCGGAGTGGCCAGCTGGTTATAGACATCGCCCGGCGCCACGCCATCGGCCATAAGCGCGATTTCCAGCGTGGTTCGCGGATCGCGACGCAGGCCACGCTTGCCGGGAAAGCGTACGATATCCCAGAAATCGGCCCAGCGGGGCGCGGGCCTGTGCCGTGTCTGGTCCCATGCCACCACCACCTGCGCGGTCAGTCCCGGCACGCCACACCCATCGGGGTTGGTGGCGCTACCGGCCAGGTGAATGACCAGTGCCCCCACGCAGGCGGCGCGAATGGTGCTGTCCTCGGCAAAGACCAGCGACCATGTGCCCGCGCGTCCCGCATGCAGGCCGTGCGCGTCGAGGTCCGCCAGCGACCCGTTCCATGCCTTGCGCACCACCGGCTGCCGGGCGCTGCGCGCAAAAGGCTGCAGAAAAGCCGCATCCTGCGCCTGCCCAAGCTGCGACTCCGTACTCGCCACCACAAGCGCGGCCCTGTGCCGCACGGGAACCGCCGCACCCGCCGGGGCAGGCAGCACGGCGGGGACGGATGCGGCCGCCAGCAGGCAGGACAGGACGGCACGGACACGGGGACGGAACGCAAACTGGAACACGGACAGGAAACAGTCCTTTCAGGCAGGGGCAAAGGATGCCGGACGCTACCCCATTTCACCCCGGAACGGAAAGGCAATTGCCTGTCCCGGCTGCCAGGCCAGTATGGCCACCTGCCCCGCCGTCACCCGCTGCAGGGCCGCGGTGGGCGGACGGCGCGCCAGCAGTTCCTCCCCATTCGCCAGCCGGAACCGCAGCAGCACATGGTCGCCCATCTGGCGCATGTCCGTCAGGGTCGCCTCCAGCACGGGCGGCCCGTCGGGGTCAGCCCCCCCCGCCATGCCGGGCCGCGAGGGGAACATGACCGCGATCCGGTCCGGCCGGATGCACAGCGTGGCCAGCTGGTCCGCCTCCACCCCCGGGGCGGCCATGGCCTCAACCGGCAGGCCACCGGGCAGATGCGCCACGGCCACGTCATCCACGACATCGGCCACACGCACCGTCAGGCTGTTGGCGTGGCCAAAGCCGGTGGCGACCCGGTCGCATGCCGGACGGTCGAACAGGTCCAGCGCCGTGCCAAGCTGCACGATCTCCATGCCATCCATATAGCCGATCATGTCACCAAGCAGCAGCGCGTCCTCACGCTCACGCGTCAGCAGCAACACGCACAGGCCACGCGCGCGCACCAGTCGTCCAACCAGACGCCGCATGGCCACGCGGCCCGCGGGCGGCAGGGGCGTGAACGGGTCCTCCAGCACCAGAACGGGCGGTTCGAACACCAGCGCGCGCCCGATCATGACACGCAGTGCCTGCTCGGGCGAAAGGGTGTCGGGGCGGGCCTGTTCCAGCCCGTCCAGCCCCAGCAGGGCAAGCGCCGCACGCACGCGTGCCGCCACGGCGTGCTGTCCCTCGCCACGCGCCCGCAGCGCGAAGGCCAGGTTGGCCTGAACCGTCATGTGCGCGAACAGCGGGTCACGCCAGCCCACCAGCGCGCAGGACCGCAGCCCCGGTGGCGCGGCGGTCACGTCCACACCGTCGACCGTGACCTGCCCCCCGAACGTGGGCGCATGCCCCGCCAGCATGTCCGCCAGCACCCGCAGGCAGTCGGCCCGGTCGTTCACAACCGCCAGGCACTTACCCGCCATTGCGGAAAAAGACAGGTCCGGCGCACCGGAAAAGGCCCGGAGTGCGTTGACAACCAGCCGTATGGAGAAAGGAGACATGCGATAACAGAAACCTGACTGGGGAGATAACGCGTTATAAGCAATGGTTGCCTCCTTACCAGAGGGTTATTGACTTCATCCGTCCCAAAGGAAACGATCATGAGCAAGACAGAAACAATCAAGCACGTCACGCAAGAAGACCTTCAGGCCCTGAAGGGTCACATCGAAAACCTGCTGCACACGCATGGCAAACAGGCACTGCACGATGTTGCCAGCAAGGCCGAGCAGCTGGCGGGCCAGGCGCGTGAAAACCTTGCGGAACATGCACCCAAAAAGAGCGGTTCACGCGCTCGTTCTCTTGTTGCTATCGCCATTTTCTCGGTGATCGGCTATTTTCTTGGCCGCGCAACGAAATAAGGCTTTCTAGCCTGCTGCAACCAGAGGATACGCGAGCATCATGAGAATAGGCGAAATCGGCAAAACCATCGTTGAGGGGGAACTGACCCTACGCAAGCTGATGGCGATCCGTCTTGGTCGTCAGGCCGCATTCCTGGTTGTAGCAGCCATCTTTGCCTTCTTTGCGGTTATTTCGGGCCATGGGCTGCTGTGGGCCTTCTGTTACCAGACACTGGGCTTCAGCGCCCTTGGTTCGGCCGCCGCCGTATTCGGTGCGGACGTTGTGGTGGTCATCATGGGGCTGGTCATGGGCCGGCGCTCCTACATGACACCGGAGGAGATCCGCGTGCGATTCGCACGTGAACACGCCCTGAACGAACTGCGGCAGACCGTGGCCCTGTCCGCCGTGGCCACCACGGTTGCGGGTCCGCTGACCCGCCATACCGGCCGGGCGGTGTGGAACCTGTTCAAAGCCATGACAGGCCGCGGGAAATAACCCGCCCGGGCCACCGGCCCGAACTATCTGGCAATGATCTACGTCATTGCCAGATAGTATCCATGCTGAAATTGCATTGGCTCACATTGTCGTTTTCTGGAAACGTGCAGCTTACGAAGATACTAAGCACGCAAATGGTTTGCATGCTTAATAACTGTATGTCCATGCTGGCGGAACAGAATGTCCGATTTGGAGCGCAACGAGAAGGAACTGTCGTTCGGTCGCCGTCTCGCCCGGCTTGGCGCCGCGTGGCGTCGGCAGGTTGATCGTGACCTGCACGAATACGGCCTGACGGAAGCGACATGGCGGCCGGTGCTGTACCTTGGCCTGCTGCCCCCGCCGGTGCGCCAGACCGACCTTGTCCGCGCCCTTGAAATCGAAGCCCCGTCCGTTGCGCGCCTGCTTGATGTACTGGAACGCCGCGACCTGGTGTTCCGTTCCCCCGACAGCGAAGACAAACGGTCCAAACTGGTCAGCCTGACGGAAAAGGGCGAACGCACCGCCCGTCAGGTCCGCCATGCGGTCGAAGCCGTATCCAACCGCCTGCTGCAGGGCATCTCCACGCCGGAACTGCAGGCATGCTATTCCGTCTTTGAACGGATCGAAGCCAACCTGTGCCAGCGTGCCAGCGCGCCTGCCGGGGAACAGGCATGATCCACCTTTCCCTTCCGCAACCTTCCCCGACGCCACCCGCCATATGGCGGGCGTTCCCGGCTGGGGATGCGACATCCGTGCGGTTTGTTCCCTTTGCCGGTTTCTTCCATGCGTCTGGTCGGCTACAGATAGCGGCGGACAGGGATGGCCTGCCCGCGCCTGCTTCTCCTTCAACGGGACCGTTCGGAATGAGAACCGCCTGATGCTGAGCGAATTCAACCTCTTCGGTGTCTTCATGGCACCGATTGTCGTCTATGCCGTCGCCGCCCTGCCCGTCACCATGCTGCTGCGATCACTGTTATGGTGGTGCGGCATAATGAAATGGTTCTGGCATCTCGCCCTGTTCGAGGTTGCGCTATACACTTGCGTCCTCTGCCTGATGATCCTGTACATCTGACTGTCCCAAGAAGGTTCGAGAAATCCCCATGCCACTCCTTCGCACCCTGATCCGTGTGGTCCTGACTCTGGCTGTCGTGATAATGGCCGCCGTCATGGGCGTCACCTTGTGGGACACCTACATGATCGCCCCCTGGACACGTGACGGACGTGTCCGCGTCTATGTCGTGGACGTGGCGCCGGAAGTATCGGGAACGGTGGTGCAGCTGCCTGTGGTCGACAACCAGTTCGTACACCGGGGCGATCCTTTGTTCGTGCTTGACCCCGTGCGTTTCCGCCTGGCCATCCGCGAGGCGCAGGCCCGTCTGGACGGTGCGCTGGAAGACCTGAAGCTCAAGCAGAATGACGCACGCCGCCGTATGGGACTGGGCGGCATCGTGTCGGCGGAAGAACAGGAAGTCTTCAACTCGAACGTGGCAACGCAGATCGCGTCGGTTGACGCGGCGCGCGCGGCCCTTGACCTGGCAAAGCTGAACCTCCAGCGCTCCATCCTGTATTCCCCGGTCAACGGCAACATCACCAACCTGAACCTGCGGGTGGGTGACTACGTCACGGAAGGTCATGCGCGACTGGCCGTGATCGACGCCGATTCCTACTGGGTCAACGGCTACTTCGAGGAAACGAAGATGTGGGGCGTGCACGTAGGGGACGAGGCACGCGTCAAGCTGATGGGCTACAAGGACATCCTGCCCGGCCATGTCGTCAGTATCGCCCGCGGCATCAATGACCAGAATGGCAGGCCCGACGGGCTGGGACTGCAGGACGTCAGCCCGATCTTCACATGGGTGCGACTGGCGCAGCGTATCCCGGTCCGTATCCATCTGGACCATGTGCCTGACAGCGTGACACTGGCGGCCGGCATGACCGCCACGATCAGCGTCGGTCCCCAGTCACGTACCCAACGCGGCCGTCTGACGACATGGCTGCAAGACCACCTGTAAGGCGCCGGGCACGATCATGAACATCAACGCAGTTACCCGCCGGACCGGCCTGTTCCTGACATCGGCCATTTTCCTGGCCGGTTGTACGGTAGGCCCCCGCTACCAGCCCGACCGGATGAAACCCCCGGCCAAGTTTACCGAGGACGACCACGCCGCCACCAAGGAAGAGATCGAGGAAACCAACAAGGAGCTGAAGGAGTGGTGGCACCTCTTCAAGGATCCGGAACTCGACAAGCTGGTGGATAAGGCGATCGCGGGGAACTACAACCTGCAGGTCGCAGGCCAGCGGATCATGGCCGAACGCGCGATCCGCGACGTGCAGGCATCACAGTGGTATCCGCAGGTTGATACGCAGGCATCCGCCGGTAATGTGCGGTATTCGATCAATATCGATAACTGGCCGCTGCGTCCGGGAACGGCTGCCGGATCGGCAAACCAGCCACAGGCCGCCTATCTGGGCTACGGGTTCAGCGCGAGCTGGCAGATTGACGTGTTCGGTCGCATCCGCCGCAGCGTGGAAGCTGAAAATCGCGCGGTCGAGGAATCGATCGAGGACCGTCGTGCCGTGATGGTGATGATGCTGTCCGAACTGGCCGGTGACTACATGATGCTGCGTGACCAGCAGCTGCGGCTGGAAATCGCCAACAACAACATCCATGTGGCGCAGGATGCCTATGACCTGACCAACCGCCTGTACCTGGAGGGCGTGGGTAACACCATGCAGATCGCGCAGGCCAAGGCGGAGCTGGATTCGCAGACGGCGGCACGTGAGCCGCTGAAGACCCATATCTCCCAGATAACGCATGCGATTGACGTGCTGATGGGACAGATGCCCGGCACGTCGGAACTGGAACTGAAGGTGGCCAAACCACTGCCGCCGGTGCCGGAATTCCCGTCCACCCTGCCCTCCATGGTCATTGCCAACCGTCCTGACATCCGCAAGGCCGAACGTACCTATGCCGAAGCTACGGCGCGCATTGGCGTGGCCGTCGCCCAGCTTTATCCGAACTTTACCATTCCGCTGAACTTCAACCCCAATGCATCGGCCCTGTATCAGGTGTTCCAGATGGGGGGCATGAGCTGGCAGTTCCTGATGATGGCGTCCCTGCCGCTGATGCATGGCGGAAAATATACCTCCCAGATCCGCATGGCGCAGGCTGCGGCCGAAGCCAGCCGACTGGCCTATCGTCAGTCCGTCCTGAACGGCTTCAAGGAAGTCGAGGATGCGATGGCCGCATGGCATGATGATGAAGAACACACCGAACTGCTGGCCAAGGCCGCAGAAGACAGCGCATTGGCCAGCGAGCGTGCGCGCAAGTTGTATGCTGCCGGTCTTGTCGGCTTCCTGGAAGTACTGACAACCGAACGCACGACCCTGAACGCGCAGAATGCCGAGGCCATGGCACGGCTGGAACGCCTGCAGGATGCCATCAACCTTTACACGGCACTTGGCGCGGGCTGGCAGGGTATTGCCCTGACCAACACCACCCTGCCTGTCTCGCTGGAAAAACAGAATATTCTGGCACGGGCTTTCCAGCAGTAAAGCTTTCTACCGGCTGGCCCACTATGGCGTGTGGCCAGCAGGGCATGCCCCTGCCCTGCCTCTGTCTGATTTACCCGCGACAGGGGCAGGGAAAAGGGCCTCAAACCCGTTGCCCTCAATTTTAAAATATCACATGTCTTTGCGAAGTAACGCAGAGATACGGGGAAGAACAGACGCATAGATCGTCCCCCGACAAACGCAATGTGATCTGTGGGCATGGCTTTTGCCGTACCCTGCCAGAATGACAGGCTCCCGCCTTTATAAGAGGCAGCAGGCAGTTGCGATCCGTAGAGAGAGGGATACCTATCACTTAATTCAATAAAATCATGTCGGATGATTGTCCTGTGTCACGCATATGCTAAACAGGTCAGCATATGCGAGCTTGGCGGAATGGTAGACGCACGAGACTTAAAATCTTGCGCCCGCAACAGGGCGTGCGGGTTCGAGTCCCGCAGCTCGCACCACGCAACACATTGATTTAATTTTTATTTTCCAAATTTCTGCAATCCGGACCTGGATCTGCTACGTATACTGCTCCACCGAAGCCATCGCATGGGGCTGGGAAAACCTTACCCAAAGACAAATCTGGTTACTATTTTCGTCGTCGCGTTTCTGCTCGTTTCATGGAAAGCAGGACATCTGCAAAATCCGGTCAGGATTGCATAATGACAGCAGGAAAAGCCATGGGGCAGGATGAACAGATCAAGCGCAATCTGGCATGTATGATCAATGATCCTCGCGTTTTTGCCCCTGATCCCGTACCTGTCACTGGCACCATCAGATAGGTTAGCTTCACGTCCTGCAGCTTCATGACTGATCTGGAAATAAAAATGATGTATCAGACTGCGTAAATAACAGTCGATCGCCTTACATAGCACAGAATGAACCGGCAGTATCTTCCAACCGCAACCTGAGTGAACAGGATAGAGCGGATACCGATGATCTTACAAAAACGGTCGATCATGACGGGGCATCGGGAAGCAGGCGCACCATGCGCTTCCGTTGTTTATCAATCCGGTCAGTCGCGTTTCATCTTACGCGCCATTCTGGTCACTTAGCTATTCTGCTGTGGTATTCACCTTTCAATCCTGGATTATGTGCAAAACCAGTAGATTTCCAAAAAAATATCCGGCCAGAAACTACAGTGAATCGTAACAGCCAGAACATTCTTTTGCGCCAAATACCGTATAAATAAGTTAGCACTTCATTGAAAATTTAATAATGTAATCAAGAAAGTCTTTTATCCGTAATTCAGATATTTTATTGCCAGAAGTGTATAATTTTGCGATGCACATCGAAAGATAAAAATCAGTATGGAGAGAAACGTGAGTGGGTTTATCCGGAGGCATGCACTCCAGAAACTGAGTTTTCTGGTCGTATCCATACTCATGTCACTGGTCATCTGCTACCGATATCAAATCATAAACCAGTTCTCTGTCCTGTTTGGAGATGATTATGATACTGTTATAGAAATTTCCATATTACATCATTGGAAAAATGTCTTCTTCAATGGTGAAACGTGGAGTTCTACTCAATACTTCTTCCCATATCTGAAAACCCTTGGCTATAATGATGGATACTTTTTATTTGGTATTTTATACAGTATCAGTCAAATTTTTACAAAAAATCCATTCATTTCCAATGATGTGACCGGCATTTTCCTTCATATTATCGGGTTCTGTCTTTTTTATATCATGTGTCGCACCGTATTCAGGTTTCAATTTATTTCATCAATATTCGGTGCATTTATATTTGTAACATCAAATAATATATGGATAAATTCCGCACATCATATCCAGATATTAATGATATACTTCATACCAGCGCTGATCATTCTTTTCTACATATCACGTGAAAATTATATTTCTGGAAATATAAAACGTTCTTATATTTATTCTTTATGCTGTAGTGCATTATGTGCCGCATGCTTCATGACAGGTTATTACATCCTGTGGTTCTTTATATTTTCCATCTGCATGCTTTTGACAACGATTTTCATGATCGCATGCATACGGGGAAACATAAAACCTGTATTCAGCGATATGATTAAACTATGCCCATATTATTGCGTTCTTCTGTCTTCTTTTGTTATATTCATGGTTCCATTCCTTTATGTTTACCTAAGCAAGGCCCACGAAACCGGCATGCATTCGTGGGAAGAAACCTATGCCTATCTGCCACATCCTTATGATTTACTTCATATAGGACACTGGAACGGAGGGGTCATATTTGCCATTTCCATTCTCAACCAGATTGGACAGTGGGGGCTGGGCAAAGACCTTGTGCTGCGCACACCTTACCATTTCAGTGAACTTCTGGTCGGATTTCCACCTGTTACCCTCGCCCTGGCCTTCTGGGGCGCCTGGGCTGGCACACGATATGGAACCGCACGTTACAGCAGAACGATATGGCTGATATTCTCGGTTACGAATATTATTATTCTGCTGCTCTGTTTCAAACTCGGGCCACTTTCACTGTGGCGACTGGTCTTCCATCTTGTGCCGGGCGCAAAAGGATTGCGGGTCGTCAGTCGGTTTTTCCTGTATGAAACCCTCCCGTTATGTATCGCGCTTTCACTTGCCTGCGATTTTCTGCTGCGACGCAGGCAATATGTGCTGACAACAGTCCTTCTGGTCATTGTCGTCTGTGAACAGGTGAATTTTTCTCCTGTTCTGGGGCTCTCCCTGAACAGGGAGCAGGCGCTTTATGACAGCGTTCCAGAGAAACCCGCCCAATGTCAGACATTCGTGGTAGCAGACACACCGCCAGCTGTCCCAGATAGTGGATATGACCTTTATCATGGCAATAGTTTTGCCATGCTGTATTCTGAACTGGCACATATCCCGACCCCAATGGGATTTTCCACCTTCAATCCCCCGGATTGGGACTTCAGTTCACCTTACAATGGAGTTCCCGGCGTTACGGATATTGCAGTAAGAGCAATTCACTATGCCTCTTCTCACAATTTTTTACCTGGCCTGTGTGAATTATCCATAACAAAAAACACAGCTTCATGGCGAAACCTGTATTCCATACCGTAATGGTTCATGGCGTCGCATAGTACAATATCCAGACCATACACATTGATATATCGCGTGATGGCATTTTTTAATTTATGCCATCACATTTATATACGATGAGTATATCTGGTATATAATTTTTTATTTATCTCTTTAAAATTTAACATGAATTCAATTCATGGTATTTTTTTTATCCATCCGTTCGGCTATATCAGGCCCTTAGTTGATCTTACCATGTTTATTTCAGGATAGCGGACCTTACGCTCTTTTACTGAAGAATTTCCCTGTTAGTTTCTGGATTGCCATGACGGATTTTATTTCAATAAAGAATAAGAATACCATGTCTGTCGTGGTTCTTGTCCCCTGCTATAATGAAGAAACAACCGTATTCCAGGTTGTCTCCGATTTCAGGAAATATCTGCCGGATGCCGTTGTCTATGTATATGACAACAATTCAACCGATAATACCGTCCGCAGGGCACTGGACGCCGGTGCTATCGTGCGCCAGGAGAGCATGCCGGGCAAAGGAAATGTCGTCCGTCGCATGTTTGCGGACATTGACGCTGATTTCTATATCCTGGTGGATGGTGATGCGACTTACGATGCCGCCGCGGCACCGGAAATGCTTGCACTGGCATCCGGCAACGGCCTCGACATGGTCAATGGCGCACGCGTCAGTACCGCCACGACGGCCTACCGGCCCGGACATGTTCTGGGCAACAAGATCTTTACCCTGCTTGTAAGATCCGTATTCGGAAAAAGAATATCGGATATCCTGTCCGGCTACAGGGTATTCTCTCGCCGTTTCGTCAAATCCTTTCCCGCTCTTTCAAGCGGGTTTGAAACCGAGACGGAATTTTCCATTCATGCCCTCGATCTCCGCATGCCGATCGGGGAAATCCGGACACGCTATTTCGAACGGCCGACAGGATCGCAATCCAAGCTGAACACATGGAAAGACGGGTTCAGGATCATGGCCCTGATCTTCAACCTCATAAAGCTTGAACGGCCTTTGGTATTCTTTTCCACTGTCGCTGTGGTCCTGTTATGTCTTTCCCTTATGGCCGGCATGCCGGTCATTATCGGCTGGCTTCATACGGGGCTTGTTCCACGTCTTCCCACTGCGCTCCTGGCGACAGGTTTTATCATCCTGTCGGCACTGTCCTTTACCTGCGGGCTGATTCTGGACGTCGTCTATCTGGCCCGCACGGAAGCAAAACGGCTGGCCTATCTCGCCCAGCCTTCCCCTACGTTATATGATACGGCCCGTTCCCTGACTGCCATGGACCTTGTCGCCAGCAACTGACCAGTACGCGCATATGGGCCGAGGCAGGCGATCCAGACGGGAAACCCGGTTTCGTCCTCCGACGTTTTACCCTTCGCCAGACCCGGGGCGATTACATGCAGGGAGGCCATGCCGTGGGCGGCGTGCCGCCACGCTGCGCAGGCAGACCTAAATACGGTATAAGGATGCGCTTGTCTTTTCTTGCCCAAGGTACGCCGCCTGCATGATGCTTTCACTACGCCTGATCTGGTTTCGCGCCCTGCCCCTGATCACCGTATTCATGACAGATGCCGCCATGCAGGCCCATGCCACCGCCCTGCCTGATGCCGCAATCATGCTGCGGCATGACATACAGCAGGAACTGGGCGCGCAGGCGACCCGCCCACGCCCACGCCAGACCCAGCGCGCCGTGGCGCTGGCGACGGATATACTCGATCATACCGCCGAATGGCCACAGGAGGAGGAAGTCGTCCTGATCGTGGACCGGGCCCCCGCCGTTCAACTGATGTGGATCGTGCTGACGGATCCGGCCGCGCACCGGCTTTTACCACTGGGCATGGTGTCAGTCAGCACGGGCAGGCCGGGCCGGAAAGAACATTTCCGCACGCCCGCTGGCATATTTTTCAATGACGGGCAGATTTACGGTTATCGCGCCCAGGGAACGAAAAACGAGCATGGCATTCGCGGCAACGGCGAAAAAGGCATGCGTGTATGGGATTTCGGCTGGCAGACGACAGAGGACTGGCGCCGCAAGGGGGCCGTGGCGGTCGTGCGCCTGGAAATGCATGCAACCGATCCCACCTTCCTTGAATCGCGACTGGGACAGGCGGATTCCGAAGGGTGCATCCGCATCCCCGCGCGCGTCAACAGCTTCATTGACCGTCATGGCCTGCTGGACCGTCAGCTGGACCTGATCACGCAACAGGATGATCCGCAGAAAGCCCGCGCCGTGCGGGCATTGCTGGGGGCAAACCACATCCCCACCCCGCTGGAAGGTGATCGGGTCATTGTCGTGGACTCGTCCGATCCCAATGCCCTGCTGTCCGATCCGGCAGCGGCGCAAAGGATTCAGGACAGCTTCGCCCAGTTCCTTGCCGCCACCGCATCTCCGCCTGCAGGCAGCACGCCATCTTCAACACCGGCCCCGGCACCCACCACAACCTCCTCCGCAGTGCCACAACCTTCAGCAGCTACACAGGAGCAGCAGGCCAGCTCTGCTCCTGCTCCTGCTCCTGCTCCTGCTCCTGCTCCTGCTCCT
>NZ_BANF01000107.1 GCF_000964425.1 Komagataeibacter intermedius TF2
GGTGGTGCTGAGTCCGCAGGCGCGGACGTTTCCTGAAGGGCAGGTCCGGCGTCACAAGGCGCCGCGGTCGTTGTCGGATCGCTGCCGGATGGTTCTGCTCTGCGCTGAAGGCTTGCAAAGCAAGGAAGTTTCTGCACGCCTGGGGGTGCATGAGCACACCGTCGGCAAATGGCGGCGGCGGTTTGTCGAAGATGGCATCGAAGGCCTGACCGACGAATACCGTGCCGGCCGGCCCCGCACGGTGTCGGATGCGCAGGTTACGCAGGTCATCGAGCGCACGCCGAACACAACGTCCAAAGACGCGACCCACTGGTCGATCCGTTCCATGGCCGCCGAGATCGAGAGTGTCCGATCTTCTGTGTATAACTGATCTGGTCCATACTTCACCGAAAGGAAGTATGAATGACCATC
>NZ_BANF01000106.1 GCF_000964425.1 Komagataeibacter intermedius TF2
TCGACCAATCCGCGCGGCGGTGTGGTGCACGGCATGGCGCTGGCGGAAGCCCTGCGTGACGCGGGCCATGACGCAACGCTCATCGCGCCGGACGTAACAGGAGCCGGTTTCTTCCGCACGCCCTGCTGCGCCACATACTGTATTCCGGCTGTGCCGGAGAGCGATCTACCAACGCTGGTGGAGCGCCGCATTGGTGAAATCAGGGACGCACTGCATGGGCAGCATTTTGACGTGCTGCATGCGCAGGACCCCATCAGCGCCAATGCACTGGCCGATCTGGTGGAAAAGGGGCGGATACCGGGCTTTGCCCGCACGGTCCACCATCTCGACCGTTTCTCCCACCCCATCCTTGCCGCGCGACAGGAGCGGGGCTTCATGGCGGCGGCCGAACTCTTTACCGTCAGTACCCTGTGGGCAGGCATCCTGCGTGACGAACATGGTCGCGAGGCCCCCATCGTCGGCAACGGGGTCGATCCCATGCGCTTTTCGCCCGCACCAACCACGCACGATGCCTCGCTACGGGCGCGATATCATCTACCCGTCGGTGAGCGCCTGATCCTGTCCGTGGGCGGGATCGAGCGGCGCAAGAATACCCTGCAACTGCTCGATGCGTTTCTGGCCCTTCGCCGCGAACAGCCTGATGTGCATCTGGTTGTGGCGGGCGGGGCTTCATTGCTGGATCATTCTGCCTACCGGACGCTGTTCGCGGCACGTCTGCACGAAAGCGGTGCAGCGGATCACGTGACCATAACCGGACCGGTTGCGGATGAAGACATGCCTTCATTCTACCGGCAGGCGGATGTGCTGGCCTATCCGTCCATAACAGAAGGGTTCGGCCTGTGCCCGCTGGAGGCGCTGGCCTGCGGCACCCCTGCCATTGTGCCAGAAATCGCGCCCTTTACCGGGCACCTCTCGCAAGCGGATGCACTGTGGTGTGACCTGGCGCGCCCCGAAACCCTGTTGGTGGCCTTGCGTGACGCGCTGAGCATCAAAAGTCGTGACCATTTTCTGGTCAGCGGTCCCGCAACCGCCCGTCGTTTCGACTGGCGCAACGTCGCTGGCCGGCACATCCCCGCATACCGGCGTCTCGCGGCGCTGCAGCACGCTGGCGTCCCTGCTTCAGGAGTTTTGTCACCATGCCTGAAATGACCTTTCGCGTGCGCTGGCCCGATGGGAAGGAGACCGACTGTTACTCCCCATCGCTGGTCATAAGAGACCATTTCACGCCCGGTCAGGACTATCCGGTCCGAGAGTTTCTTGAAAAGGCGGATACGGCCCTGACGGAAGCCAGCGAGCGGGTTCGTGCGCGCTACGGCTTTCCGTGCAGCCGCGCCCTTGGCCAGCTGCATGCCATTCGACAGGCCAGTACGCCCTTCCTCAATCGACCCGATGCGCAGGTGCGTGTCCTGTCTTTCAGTTATTGAGACGAAAAGAATGACCATGTCACAGAACGAAAAAAGCATCCCCGTCATCATCGTGGGTGGCGGACAGGCCGGGCTCTCGATGAGCTGGTATCTTTGTCGCGAGAAAGTGGAGCACATTGTCTTTGAGGCAAAGACGGCCTGCCATTCGTGGGATGACGAACGCTGGGACAATTTTTGCCTGGTCACGCCAAACTGGCAGTGCGCACTCCCAGGGCATCCCTACAAAGGGAGCGATCCTCATGGCTTCATGGTGAAGCAGGAAATCATCGACTACGTCAAAGGCTTTGTTGAGTCCTTCAATCCGCCCCTGCGCGAGCACACAGCCGTTACCTCCATTACGCGCCATGAAAGTGGTGGCTACCACGTGGTAGCAGGTGGTGAGGCGTGGCACGCGAAACATGTTGTCATCGCGTCAGGTGCCTATCAGGACGCGGTCATCCCCGGCTATGCCAGCGCGATCGACCCCGCCATCCATCAGGTCCACTCGCAGGATTACCGCAATGCGGCCCAGTTGCCGGAAGGGGCCGTTCTGGTCGTGGGCAGCGGCCAGTCCGGCGCGCAGATTGTCGAGGACCTGTTCCTTGAAAAACGCAAGGTCCATCTCTGTGTCGGCTCCGCCCCGCGTGTCTCGCGCTTCTACCGTGGGCGGGATGTTGTGGACTGGCTTGCGGACATGCACTTCTACGACCTTACGGT
>NZ_BANF01000105.1 GCF_000964425.1 Komagataeibacter intermedius TF2
GCAGGGCTTAACCTGAAAGCCCCGTTCCGGGGCCGGGACAACGACACGATCGGGCTGGGCTGGGGCATTGGCCGCGCCAGTTCGGGTGAGCGCCAGTATACCCGCAACGTGGCCCAGACCGGTACCGACAGCCTGGTGCCGGGCAATGAAAACCACCTTGAACTGACCTATCAGGCACAGGTCACGCCGTGGCTGGTGATGCAGCCCGACTTCCAGTACGTCTGGCACCCCGCAGGCGGCGGCAGCGACCCGTCCTACCCCTATCGCCGTACCGGCGATGAGGCGATTTTCGGACTGCACAGCAATATTACATTCTGATGGCCGCGCGCCCATCCCTCCCCATCCGGCCCCCACCATGCGGGCCGGGTACATCGCCCGTGCTGCTGCTGGTGGCCGTTCTGCTGTTTGCATTCGCAGCCCGTACCCCGCGCCGTCCCGAAGCCCAGACACCAAGAGAAGACAAAAGCACAGGGCGGTATTGAAAATTTACATTGTTGTGAGGTACGGGCCCCTTCTATACGCCTGAACAGACAGGCACATGGCTGGGTCCCGTGCCGCATTGCAAAAGGAAAAAACCGTTGCGCCGTCTTGTTGCTCTATGTCTTCCGCTTGGTATGGCCGCCTGCGCGCAGCATGCACCCCGCCCCATGGTGAACTACTGCCAGCAGCCCGCCGTGGAATCCGCGATCGTGGGCATTGCCAACCAGGGCGCGCCCTCCGCATCGCCCGCCACCCGGTTTGAAGACGGGACGGTCAAGAGCGCCGTCTATAACGACCACATGCAGGTCATGGCCTGCCATGGCAGCCTGGTACGCAAGGACGGCACCCGTCAGGACGGTATTGCCATCGCCCGCCTGCCGCACATGCGCACGGGATGGAAGGAAATCTGGGGCACGAGTGCCGCCAGCCATCAGTGGATATCGGATGCGGACATAGCCAGAAACAAGCAGAGCCGGTACGCCGAATATTACGCACACACGCCGCAGGCCTGCAAACCCTACGCGCATGACCTGTTCTACGGCACGCAGAAGTCGGACAAGGAAACGGAACACCTGCGCGAGACGCTGTATGACTGCCTGGCGGACCATGACGTCAAGCCGCTGCGCCCCGTATCGGGCGTGGACCATACCTACAGCCCGTTCGGCATGAACTTCTACATCCCCTATTACACCAACCTGAACGCGGACGATAACGGTCCCTTCCTGTACTGATCGCGTCGCAATGGCCATCCTGCCCATTATCCGCTTCCCCCATGCCTGTCTGGAACAGGTGGCGGCCCACGTTGATGCGACCGCGCCGGAAACGGCGCAACTGGCGCGCGACCTGCTGGAAACCATGCATGCAGCGCCGGGCATCGGCATCACGGCATGCCATGTGGGCATTGCGCAACGGCTGGTGGTCATCGACCTGCCAGACGGGGACGGCCCGCATGTCTATGCCAATCCCGAAATCATCTGGCAGTCAGCAGAAACATCGACACAGGAAGAAGGCAGCGTGTCCATGCCCGGCATCCATGCGCCCGTCACCCGCCCTGCATGTGTGAAAGTCCGTTACGACCGTCCCGATGGCACGAAAGCGGAAGATGTCGCGGATGGCCTGCTGGCCACCTGCCTGCAGCATGAAATCGACCAGATCAACGGTGTTTTCTGGCTGAAACGCCTGTCCCGCCTGCGTCGTGAACGGGCGCTGAAGCGTTATGCCAGGCTGGGACGCGACAGTCTGTAAATCATGCAAGAGTTTTTGGTGACGCGTTTTGAAAAATGCGGCCCCAGAAACTTTTATCAATGATTGATCAACGCAGCAGATCAGCCAACCTTGCCATCATCCAGCATGTAACCGCTGGAACGCACCGTACGGATCAGATCCGTCCCGCCCGTGGCGTTCAGCGCAAGTCGCAGCCTGCGGATATGGACATCCACCGTGCGCTCTTCCACATGGATCCGGTCATCCCACGCGGCGGCCAGTATTTCAGCACGCGAAAACACCCGGCGCGGATTACGCAGAAGATGCAGCAGGATACGGTATTCCGTCGGCCCCAGGGCAACGGGCGTGCCCGCGCGGCTGACCCTGCGTCCGGCGTGGTCCAGCGTTACGTCGGCAAAGCTCAGGACATCTTCCGCCTGCGTGGCAGGTGCCGCGGCACGACCCGCGCTGCGCCGCATGACAGCCCGCACACGCGCATGCAGCACATCCATGCCACATGGCTTGACCAGGTAATCATCCGCCCCGGTATCCAGCGCGTGGACGGAATCCTGTTCCTCTCCCCGCGCGGTCAGCATGATGACCGGCAGGTAACGCGTGGCCGTGGCCATGCGCAGCCTGCGGCACAGGTCCACTCCCGACAGCCCCGGCATCATCCAGTCCAGCAGCACAAGATCGGGTTTCCACTCGGTCACTTCCCGCAGGGCGTCCAGACCGTTATCCACCGGCATGACAAGATGCCCCGCCGCTTCAAGGTTGTAGGACAGCATGACGGACAGGGCGGCATCATCTTCTGCGACAAGGATGCGCAGCGGGCGGTCTTCAAGCAAGGACGCTAGCCTCCCTGCCCTGAAAACCCGCCACGGGGGCGCACGACAGGCAGAATTTCACCCGTTGCGGTATAATAGACACGCTCGGCGATATTGGTGGCATGGTCACCGATCCGTTCAAGGTTCTTGGCGATGAACAGCAGGTGCGTGCACGGGCCGATATTGCGCGGGTCCTCCATCATGTAAGTGACCAGTTCGCGGAACATGGCGTTATACAGTTCATCCACCGCCGTGTCGGACTGCCAGACTTCGCGGGCAAGGTCGGCGTTCCGCTGGCTCATGGCGTCGATCGCGCGGCGCAGGTTGTCCTGCACCAGACGCCCCATGCCACGCAGTCCGCTCAGCGAAAGGCGTGAGGATACCAGTTCGGTACGCAGCGAGCGTCGCGCAATGGAGGCGGCGCAGTCACCGATGCGTTCCATGTCTCCCGTGATCTTGAGCGCCGAGACCACTTCGCGCAGGTCCCCCGCCACGGGGGAACGCAGGGCGAGGATGCGGATGACCATCGCTTCCACATCACGTTCCAGCGTATCAACCTGGGGATCAAGGTCGGCTGCGACACCGGCGGCGTTTTCATCGCGGTCGGCAATGGCGGCGACCGCCTGCGATGTCTGCTGTTCAACCAGCCCGCCCATCCGCGCCATCATGGAACGCAGTTCTTCCAGTTCCTGTTCGTAACTGCTGACGATATGTGCTGATTCCTGTCCCACCCGCGACCCTTCCTCCCTGCCCGCACAATTATACGGGATGCGCCCGATATCAGGGCTTATGATACGCCACGTAGATATATTATATCCGTCCCGGCCTGTTCAAGACGATGTCATACCCCACCAGAATGGTACAAAATAATGAAATAAAAAGATTTCTTCAGGAACACCCCATGCCGCGCGCGCCCCGTCCCCATATTATATCCGATCCGGCCCCCGTTTCCTACCGGCGGATGCTGACAATCGCGCTGGGCACGATGCTGGGCATGGGGCCGGGCATGGCGGCGGGAAATGACAATACGCCGTCCGCCACGCCCCTCACCCGCGGCACGGCTGCACCGGCTTCTCGCGCGCCTGCCGCCCCGACGGAAAGCATGACCGTGACCAGCCGGCACGTGGTGGGCACCCAGCCCGGCGGCGGCCTGATCCGGGCGGAAGATGCGGCGAAATCCGTCAGCACCATTGGCACCGATTTCATGCGCAAGCAGGCGCCAAGCGCCACGGCCTTCGACATGGTCAGCCTGCTGCCCGGGGCCAATGTCTCCTCCTCCGACGCGCTGGGGTTTTCACCCCAGACCAACATAACCGTGCGTGGCCTGGGCGGGGATTCGCTTGGTTATGTGCTCGAAGGGATGCCGCTGAACGACATCGCCTATTACAACGGTTACCCCGGACAGTTCGCGGATACGGAAAATTACCAGAGCGTGTCGCTCGCCCAGGGGTCGGCCGATCTGGATTCGCCCGTCCTGAATGCAGCGGGAGGACTGATGAGCATGTCCCTGCGCGATCCCTCCATGCGGGCGGGGGGATATGCCGATGTCTCATACGGGTCATACAACACGAACCGGCAGTTCCTGCGGCTGGATACCGGGCAGATCGGGCATACCGGCATCCGGGGCTTCGTGTCCTATTCCCATGGTTATACCGATAACTGGCGCGGGCCGGGACATGATGAACGCCAGCATATCGACTTCAAATTCCTGCGCGAATGGGGGGCGGGCAACCGGGTATCCGTGATCGGGACATGGAACACGATGGTGGCCAGTTACTACCCGCCGGTGGACAGGGCGGACTGGCAGGCGCAGGGGCCACATGGGGCGGCCAACAACCTTGCCGCCACCTATAACCCCAATGATGCGGCAGGCGGCACGGATTACTGGCAGCTGTACCGACAGCCCGAACGCATCGCCTATATCGCGGCGCCCGCGCGCTTCACGCTGGCGGACAGCGTGCACCTGAAGGTCACGCCCTATGCGCAGTGGAGTTACGGCAACGCCCCCAGCGGCACGACCATGGGAGAGAGCGGCCTGTGCGATGGCACGGGTGGCTGCGATGAAAATGCCGTGGTGCGCGCGAACTGGACCCAGACCAGCTACCGCTCCGGCTTCAACGCCGCGCTGGACTGGCAGCTGGGCAACCATGACCTGGTGATGGGATACTGGTACGACTATTCCGATGATAGCGAGCACCAGCCCTTTACCGCCGTCAACGCGCAGGGCTATGCCGCCGACATATGGGTGGACCGGATCAGCCGCACCCTGCTGCAGCCCGATGGCCAGCAGGTGGATGCGGGCAGCTACCACATGATTTCCCAGACCAACGCGCTCTATGTCGGCGACCGGATGCATTTCCTGGGCCACCGCCTGATGGTGGATGTGGGTTTCAGGGAAGTCATGCTGGACCGCCATGGCACGACCACATCGGACGGGGTGCAGACGGCGGCAGGCAGCAATTCCGCCACCCCGCTGCCGCGCATTGCGATCCGCTACCGCATCAGCCCGCGCCACATGGTCTTTTTCAACACCACGACCAATTTCCGCACGCCAGATGAAACCGCCCTGTTCGGCGGCGTGACCGACACAGGCGTCGCCACACAGCTGAAGAACGAATATTCCGTGTCCGAAGAACTGGGCTACCGCTACAGCGGTAACCTGATTGTCGGCAGCCTGACGCTGTTCAACTATGATTTCACCAACCGCGAAATCCAGACCCAGATCGGGCAGGTGGACTCCACCATAAATGGTGGTGGCCAGACATCACGCGGGGTGGACGTGGAAATCGGGCTGAAGCCATGGCACCATTTTGCGCCCTACCTGTCGGGGGAATACCTGCATGCCACCATCGACAGTGACATCCCCTCCGCCGACGGCATGCTGGCGACACGTGGCAGAACGGCGGTAGAAAGCCCCACGCTACAGGCCTCCGCCGGGCTGAGCTATGATGACGGGCACATATTCGGCATGGCCTCCGTCCATTACACGGGGCGGCAGTACTCAACTTTCATGAATGATGAACGCATGCCCGACCATACGACCGGCAACCTGGCCATCGGATACCGCATGGATGATCATGCCGTCTTCTCCCACCCCGAATTCAGGATGAATTTCAACAATATCACCAACCAGCATTATCTGTCCGGCGTCGCGACCCCCACCCTGACCAGAGCAGATGGCCCGCAATATTACGTGGGCGGCGGGCTTGCGGTACTGTTTACCGCCTCCACCGGGTTCTGAGGGGCGAAATACCGCAGCACCACCCCACCCGCCAGCAGGTACAGCAACGCGGGCACCAGCAGGAAACCGGCATGGATGCCTGCCTGTGCATGGACCGACTGCACGCCCACGCCACTGACCAGTCCCGACGCTGCAAGCACGCCCGCCAGCAGGCTGCCACCCACATCAAACGCCATTTTCGATGCGGTGGAATTCAGCGCCCATGCCAGTCCCACGGTGTGCGTGCCCGAAAACCCGTCGCCGCCGTCCATGCAGTGCGCCAGCAGGGTAAAGCAGACCGGATTGCAGATCCCCACGCACAACCCGAACAGCGCAAGCGAGATGCCCAGCACCTCCATACGCGCGGGCAGCACATACGCCACCAGCAGCACGCCCCCCGCCGCCAGCGTGCCACCGCGCATGACCGAGGCCGTACCCCACCGCCCGGCCAGCGGCAGCGACAGGCCACACCCCGCCAGCACCATCAGGCTGACAAGACCCAGCAGCCAGCCGGCCACATGGTCACTGTCATGCAGGACATAGCGCACGTCATAGACCAGCGCGCCAAACAGGAAGGTACTGCCCAGCATGGTCAGCAGCATCGCCCCCGTCAGCCGCCGCCAGCCCCGGTTGGCCAGCAGCCCGGCAACGCGCGCGCGCGCCGTCATATCCCCCCCATCCGTCGCAACCCGTTCGTGGCAGAACCGCGATGGCAGCCACAGCAGCCCACCCACCACGCACGCCACCACGACCATGTACAGGGCAAATCCCGCCTGCCGGTCACCATGACCCAGCCAGTCCACCATGGGCAGCGTCGTGATGCTGACCAGCAGGCTGCCCAGTGTCGCCCCCACCATGCGACTGGTGGCGAGGCGCAGGCGCATGTCATGGTCCGGCGAAATCAGGCTGGTCATGGCGCCATAGGCGGTATTGACCACGCCATACGCCACGCACAGCGCCATGTAGCCCATGGCCGCGCACAGGCCACGCATGCCCACCGGCCACGCGTGCGGCAGCGGCATGAAGGTCAGCGCCACCAGCACCATGAACGGCGCAATCCCCCCGCGCAGTACGGGTATGGCCTGACGCCCCGCCGGCCTGTGGTCGATCCACAGACCCACCACCGGGTCGGTCACAAGGCTGGCCGCGCGTGCGGCCATAAGCATGAACCCCACCATCTGCACCGGCAGCAGCGAGATTTCAGTATAGAAATACGCCAGGTAGCTGAGCATCAGCCCCCAGATGATGTTGAACCCCATGTCCCCCGCGCCAAACGCCATGACCTCCGCCAGTCCGATACGGGAGACGGAGGGGGCAGCCGCGCGGGGGGCTTTCATCCCGGCAGGACTTTGCTGCGCACGCCAAAACATTCTTCCGGTCCCGGAAAGCGGCGGGTACGCACATCTTGCGCATAGCGTGCGGCGGCATCATCAATCACGCTGCCCACATCGGCATAGCGGCGGACGAAGCGTGGCGTGAACGTACCGAACACCCCCAGCATGTCGTCAACCACCAGAACCTGCCCGTCACATGCGGGCGAGGCCCCGATCCCGATAACGGGAACAGGCACGTCCGCCGTGATGTCACGCGATACGGGTTCCACGGTCCCTTCCAGCACGACGGCGAACGCACCGGCATCGGCAATGGCCCGTGCATCCGCGTGGACCTTGCGCGCCTGCTGCGCGTCACGCCCCTGCGTGCGGAAGCCACCCGCCGTATTGACCGCCTGCGGCATAAGCCCCACATGCCCGCAGACCGGGATGCCGCGCTGCGACAGGAACCGCACGGTATCGGCCATTTCCGTTCCACCTTCCAGCTTGACCGCGCCACAGCCGGTTTCCGCCATGATGCGCGCGGCATTGCCGAAGGCCTGCGCGGGTGACTGCTGGTATGACCCGAACGGCATGTCCACCACCACCAGCGCCCGGCGGGATGCGCGGACAACGGCCGCCCCGTGGGCGATCATCATGTCCATGCTGACGCCCAGCGTGTCGGACATGCCGTACACCACCATACCCAGCGAATCCCCCACCAGCATTACATCCACATGCGGGTCAAGCCTGCTGGCCATGGGCGCGGTATAGGCTGTCAGCCATACGCCTGGCACGTCTCCCTTCCGGACATCACGAATGGTCCGACGCCGGGGCTGTTCCCCATTGCCCATGCTTGCTATTCCCCTGACCTGTTCATCTGGTACGATGTCATCTGGCATATTGCAGCACATCGGTGTTTGCAAATCCGCCATCCGACACAGGCAGGGGCTGCGCAAATGGGACTTGGCCGGACCGATATATGGCAGACAGGGCTTATCCACCGGTCCATGCCCGACGTGCTGCGCGCGGGCACGCTGGCGGACATGCCGGTTACATGGCTGCCCGATCCCGGCCCCTTCCGTTTCATTGCCGACCCCTTTGGCATCTGGCACGAGGACAGACTGTACCTGTTTGCCGAAGCCTATGATTACCGGGTAAAGGTCGGGCGGATCGATGTCTTCATCCTTGACCGCACCCTGCGCGTCATCGCGCATGCGCCGGTGCTGGTGGAACCATGGCACCTGTCCTATCCCGTCATCCTGCGCGACCGGGACGGGTCGTTCCTCATGATGCCCGAATCAGGAAAAAGCGGCGTGCAGCGCCTGTACCGCGCAACCGATTTTCCCTATAGCTGGAAAGAAGTCGAGGGCTGCGCCTTTCCCGGCCCGATGATCGATGCCTCCCCCCTGTTCCATGATGGCCGGTGGTGGCTGTTCCATACCCCATGGCATGAAGAAGAACGCCCCCGCGTCGATACCCTGCATGTGGCATGGGCCGACAGCCTGACGGGGCCGTGGCACCCGCATCCCGCCAATCCGGTCCGACGCGACATACACAGCGCCCGACCGGGCGGAACGCCGGTCGTGATGGATGACGGCACGATCATCCTGCCCACGCAGGACTGCGCGCGGACCTATGGCGGCGCGATCACCCCGCTGGCCATTACCACCCTGAACACGCGCGAATTCGCGGCGCATCCCCTGCCGCCCCTGACCGCGCCACCCGCATGGCGGCCCGCGACCGACGGTCTGCATACCCTGTCCGCCGCGGGACCCGTGACACTGGTGGACGCCAAGCAGACCAGCCGGTCGGTCATCGGGCGCGCGGGCGTGGATCTTCACCGCATGGCGCGAAAACTGACCCGCCGCATGCTGCGTTACTAATAAACTGAAAAAAACATATTCATGACCGGGTCAGGAATTCTGTCATGGATTTAATGTGATATTAATTACCATTATCAAATAACATGCCTATAATATACATTAATACGGCATGTAACGATAACCTTCCCAACGCCCCGTCCCGATAACCGGGCCGATGCCGTACCCCGTGCGACCCGCCCCCATCATCCTGTGGCGCATGGATCCGGGTCATGTCGGCAACTCCGGCATGATCAGCCCGTTAACCACCGATCCTTCCGGCCCCAGATACTTCAAGGACCGTCCGATGCGTGAACCACGTACCGCCCCGGCTGCCTGGCATCTGCAGCATTCCCGTCCCGAAAGCCTGGTCAGCTATTTTGATCCATGGCAGCCCGTGGCGCGGCAGCTGGACATGCTTGCCAACCGCTTCCGGACCGTAAAGGCCCTGTGCGATGCGCAGGTGGACAGCCTGGCCACCGAACATGCGGCACTGGCGGATCTGCGCGATTCGCTTGCGTTTCACCTGCTGCGGGCCTGCGTATGGTGGCAGGTCGATTTCTCGCCCCATGCGGTGACCGGCCTGCAGGCCACCAGTTTCATGAAATACGTACGCCGTCATACCGACCGCTTCGTGGATGACGACACGCTGCTGGATGTCATGACATGGCAGCATTACATGCACCGCGCCGATAGCGGGCATATCATGGTGACCGGGACCGACCCGCTATGCCGCGGCAACACCACCATCGTGTACGGCATTGACGGGCATCGTGGCTTCCGTTTCGCCATGCAGCGCGCGGGCCAGAAGCTGGAATGGAACGACATCACCCATACGGATTTTGTCGCTTCCTGCCTGAACGCCCGCGCCCTGCACTGCCTGATCGAGACGGAATGCACCGCCATTGGCGAATGGGACCTTGCGCGGGAGGAACACATCCAGGCCTCGCGCCATTATACCCAGCATTTCCGTACGGCCACGCAGGCCAACCCGGTGGAGCGCTATGCCACGGCCCTTGACCAGCTGAGCCGCTGCCAGTCGCGCTTTGGCCGTTTCGAGTTCGAGAACATCGTCAACCACATGGCGTTTTCCGTGGTGCAGACGGCCCATGAACGCGGGATCAGCATTGCCGACATGCTGCGCCACGGGACCGACCGCACCATCAGCCCCCGAATCGCGGGCAGCCTGAAAAAACGCGCACGTGGCCATATCACCACCGGCACCGATCCCCTGCGCCACGCAGAACTTGAAGCCCTGCTGGATCAGGTTGAAACCGGCTTTGCCCTGTCAGGTCGCAGCTGATGGGCGTGGGGGAAGAGAAAACATCGTCCTTCCCCCACGACATCCGTCCCTGCACTACCTATATTCAGACAGGAGCAGCAGGAGACCCGATATATGGCGCTAGCCAAAAGCAGACGACCGGCAACACGCCGCAGGACGGTACAGCCGCGCTCATCGCGCGTGCGGGGCGAGACACGCCGCCTGCTGGAGATGCTGTGCGTGCTGCATGGTTCGATCCATCGTGGATCACGTGACGCCGGCGCGCTGGTCCGCTGCGTGGTGCAGGCCCAGCCCGACCTTGGCCTGCATGACAAGGAACTGCCCGCCGCCCCCCGCCATGACGGGGAAAACCCGCCAACCGCCACCGAATGGAAACGCCTTGGCCACGCGCTGGAAGAAGCGCGCGCCCAGCACGCGGGCGACCGGGGATACGTGGATACGTGGCTGGAGGAACTGAGCCAGGCCACCGGTCTGGGCCGCGTGGCCAGCGAGGTGCTTGGCCTTGCCATGTGCTATCGCCTGAACGGGCATTTCGAACAGTTATGGGATGACCTGTGTGAAAACCGGTCACGCGGGCCGTTCCTGTGCGAGGACATTCCCCTGCTGCACCTGCTTCTGGGGCAGGAGGAGGACGCGATCGCCACCGCGCTCGCCCCCGAGGGGCAGCTGCGCATGAGCGGCCTCATGACCGTGGACGAGGACGGCGACATTACCCTGCTGCCCCGTCTCATGGCGCTGATGAACCGCCGCGCCAGCGTGGTGGGCGACATCCGCTCCCTGCTGCTGGGGCAACCGCGTGAAGCAACCCTGCCGTGGGATGCTTTCGCCCATCTGGGCCAGCAGGCGGATATCGCGGCAAAGCTGCTGAAGGCCGCGGTCGAACAGCATGCAACGGGCATCAATATCCTGCTGTATGGGCCGCCGGGCACAGGCAAGACCGAATTCGCGGCCACCCTTGCGCGGCACATCAATGCCACCCTGTACCCCGTGGGCGAGGCGGACAGCGCGGGCGATGAGCCATCGCGCCACGAACGGCTGGCTGACCTGCGGTGCAGCACGCGGCTGCTGCGCAATACGGACTCCATCCTGCTGTTCGACGAGGCGGAAGACCTGTTCACCGCCAGCCTGTTCGACCCGCCGCAATCCTACAGCCGCGTGTTTTTCCACCGGCTGCTGGAACAGGGCGGCACGCCCGTCATCTGGACGGCCAATGACCTTGATACTCTTGGCCCCGCGATTGCGCGGCGCATGGCGCTGTGCATCGAGGTCCGGCAGCCCGGAATCGGCGTGCGCACGCGACTGTGGCAGGACATGGCGCGCGAGGAAAAGGTCGCCCTGGCACCCAACGATGCAGCCGACCTGGCCCGCGCCATTCCGGCCGCCCCGGCCATTTTCCGCAATGCGCTGCGGTCCACCCATCTGGCGGGCGGCGATTCCGCCATGGCCAGCATGATCGCGACCGGTATTGCCCGTGCGGCGGCGGGTGGCCAGATGCCCATGCCATCCCAGCCGGATGTCACGGATTACGATTCGACCCTGATCAACACGGACTGTGACCTGCAGGCCCTGACCACGCGGCTGGCCCGCCCCGGCGCGCCGCGTGCGGTCTCGCTGCTGCTGTCGGGACCGCCGGGTTCGGGCAAGAGTGCGTATGCCCGCCATCTGGCGGAACGGATGGACATGCCGGTGCTGCAGAAACGCGCATCCGACCTGCTGGACAAATATGTCGGGCAGAGTGAGCAGCAGATCGCGGCCGCCTTTGCCGAAGCCTGCGACAGCGGGGCCTTCCTGATCATTGACGAGGCCGACAGCCTGCTGGGTGATCGCCGGTCGGCGGAACGGTCGTGGGAAATCAGCCAGGTCAATGAAATGCTGACATGGATGGAACACCATCCCCTGCCCTTTGCCTGCACCACCAACCTTGTGGAAAAGCTGGACCCGGCCAGCATGCGGCGCTTCCTGTTCCGCGCCCGCTTTGACTACCTGACGGAAATGCAGGCGGCCCATGCCTTCCAGCGTTTTTTCGGAAAGGATGCGCCAGCAGGCCTGCGCCACGTCCGCACGCTGGTACCATCGGACTTTGCGCTGGTGCTGCGCCGCGCGCGCCTGCTGGATGAAGACCCGACGCCCGATGACCTGCTGGAACGCCTGAAGGCGGAAACGGCGGGACGGGACGGAACCCGGCGCATCGGTTTCCTGTCCTGACCCATTGGATGGGATGTGGGGCGGGAAAACTGAAGAACGTTTCTGGTGAAGCCTTTGGCGAAAAGCTTCAGGAAACACCGCCTTTCTGAAATAAAGGCGGCACCCGGAAACTCTTTTCAGGCAGTCTTTTATTGCGGCGGATGGGCGGCGGCATCAGCCTCGATCGCACATTCGGCCGCAGGCGGCGCCGCCATGGTCGGATGCAGCGCCGTGACTTCCGCGCGCGCTGCGTCCATTTCCTGACGGAACCCTTCATCCTGTTCCATGGCGGAATACAGCACGCCGCCATTCAGCCACGCCGCCATCACGTCACTCTGCCACTGCACGCCACATACCACCCGGCTTTCGCCAAACACCCGGGCGCGCTGCATGATCCATGCCGTCCGGTCGGGCAGGATATCGGACAGGATCAGCCCCGTAACCCAGCCCAGCGTGGCATGAAGCGACGGATAGGACGGATCCTGTTTCAGGTTGGCGCGAAGCGGGATACAGGTCGGCAGTTCCGCTTCGGTAAAGGGGCGCGGGCGGTTCCACAGCGTTTTCTGCGCATGGACGGCAGGGGTCAGGCGGTGTTCGATCCGTGTCACAAGGCCGACCAGTTCAGGCAGGCGGTCTGGCGGCAGGGTAAACCCCGCCGCACATGAAAAGGCCGAGACCATATGGGCGGGCGTATCACGATTATCCGCCTGCGCCAGTTTCCACCGCGGCGTGCCTTCCAGCACGCGGGTTGCGGCGAAAATACTGGCATCGGCCGCGCGCTGCGCCGTATCCGGGCCGGGCGGTGGCGGCAGGAAAACCTGCCCATCCGGCAGGGGTGGCCCGGCAGAGGTCTCCGCCGCCTGCGTTGCATGGTGATGCACGGCGCCTGTGCCGTGATGGTGGGGATGCGCACGGGCATCCACGGATACCGCCGTCAGCAGGGTCATCATGACAGAGGCGGCAAGGCCACCAGCCATGGCACAACGGTCAAGACGCATCTGTTTCCTGTCAGTTCACCTGTTGGCCGCATTCCACGGCCCCGTCATGCGCATAGCATGGGCGCAGGGACTGGCAAATCCCGCGCGTAACAGGTGCTGCTTCTGCGCCGCCGGGTTTTATGGCATGCTGGCACCAAAGCCCGGAGACACGTAACAATGAACCGTAGAAACCCGATATGGCCCACATCGGTCAGCCCTGTCCGCATCGGTCTGTGCGTTGTCGGGCTGACGCTGGTGGTGGTCCAGTTCTTTCATGGCCTGCACATAAGTCCCGATTCCATGCCGGGACAGGTCATGTTCCACATCGCCATGCTGGCGCTGGGGGCCATCATATTCATCGTGGGCATGTGGGGACCATCACTGTAAGACGGCATACGATGTTACAGGAAAGTTTCTGACGACGCTTTTTTCCAAAAGCTTCAGGGACTACCGCCTTCCTGAAAAAAGGCGGCACCCGGAACCCGTCATGCCCTGACATGTATTCCAGCCTTTACCGACGTTCGGAATCAGCACCGCTGCCTTCATCCGTGATCCCGGCACGCGACGGGGCATCGGCATCCGGTTCCACCGTGCGACTCATGCGTGCAACCGTCGCGTCATCGCCAAACCCGCGTCCTGACACGCGGCGGCGGGGGGCGGGATTTTCCATCAGCACGTTTTCCAGCGCTTCCGGGTCCGTCCGTTCGGCTTCGTCAAACAGTTCATCGGCACGCGCCTGATCTCCCGCGCGTTCGGCCCGCAATCCTGCTTCGGCCAGCCTGCGCGCGGTGCCGTGCTTGCCTTCGCCTGCATTATCGGGACGATCATCATCATTCATGAAACGGGGCATCGGCTTCCCTCTCCTTGCAATAACCGGGTGCGTGACACCCTGCAGGTCAGACAACACATTGACAGGGGGACGGTTCACCGCCGCGTCCGAATGACACGCATCCTGGAAATGGGTAGCGCGGGCAGCCAGCGCAACCGGGGCAGACCTGCACCCCGCCGGGGGCATCCATGCCTAAAAACCGCCACGGCATGAGGGACGTATCCATGTAATATCATGGTGACCTTCCACCACCACGGGCCGGTGGCGGATACATGAAACGGAGTACCCCATGTCCGATCTGATCGTTATCGGTTTTGACAGCCAGGATGAAGCCACGGCTGCCCTGACCGAATGCAAGAAACTGGAAAAGGAATACCTGCTGGATCTGGAGGATGCGGTTGTTGTTGTCCGCACCGCCGATGGCAAGCTGCACCTGCAGCAGAGCGTCAACCTGGAAAAGGTCGGTGCATCGTACGGCCTCTTCTCGGGCGGTTTCTGGGGCGCGCTGGTGGGCCTGCTGTGCCTGAACCCGCTGGCAGGCTTTGTCGCAGGCAGCATCGTAGGCGCGGGGGCCGGCGCGATCGCGGGCAAGATGTCCGACTACGGCATTGATGACAATTTCATCAAGTCGCTGGGCGCCACCATTCCCGCCAACACCTCCGCGCTGTTCATTCTGGTACGCAAGTCCCAGCCCGAAAAGGTGCTGGCCGACCTGCGTGAGTTCAAGGGCCATGCCCGCGTGCTGCAGACCTCGCTTTCCCCGGAAAACGAAAACAGGCTGCGCGCCGCCCTGGGCCAGATGGCGGCCCCCGCACCGGCAGCCTGACTGCCGGTTGTCCCACATGCCACCCACGGCATGTGGGACCCCGACACATAGCCGTGATGACCAATCATCCCGCGTAATGATATGCTGGCGCCATGCAGACCATACGGCAGCGCCTGCGGGGCGTGTTCCTGACAGTTCTTCTGGCCATCCCGGCCACCACATGGCACGGTCCGGCACGCGCGCATGAAAAACTGCATGTGCAATGGACATCCGACCGCGTCCTGAATGCCGTGGCGGTGGCCGATAACGGGCGCACTTTCGTCTCCTTCCCCTATTGGGGCGGGGGTGGCAATGGCCCCACCGTTGCCGAAATTGATGCCAGCGGCCAGCCCCATGCCTTTCCCGATGCACGCTGGAACCACCCCGACGGCACAAGGGGCGACAAGCAGCCTTTCGTGCGCGTCAACGCCCTGCGCATTGGCCCGGACGGGCTGTTATGGGTCGTGGATTCAGGGGATGCGAACGTGGGCGGTCCGCCCAATCCCGCCAAAGGGGCCCCGGCGCGCCTGCTGGCGTTTGATATGGACACCGGCAGCATGGTGCATGCCATCCCGCTCCGCGCCGCCAGCACGTCGCACAGCTACATGGATGACATCCGTTTCCATAAGGATACGATTTTCGTAACCGATGCGGGCGATCCCGCGCTGGTGGTGGTCAACCTGTCCAACGGGACGCAGCGCCGGGTGCTGGCGCATGACCGCTCCACGACAGATGACCGCCCGATGTATGCCGAAGGTCACATGCTGATGGCCCATGGCCAGCAGGTGCGGATCCATGCCGATCAGCTGGAGGTTTCCCCGGATGGGCAGAAACTCTATTTCCAACCCAGCTCCGGCCCCATGTGGGTCGTCCCCACGGCGGCACTGGAAAACCCGACCCTGTCGGCATCCGACCTGTCCCATGCCGTAACCCTGTTCCACGACACGCCCACGACCGGCGGGACGGCCATTGACGGGGATGGCAACCTGTATGTGTCGGATGTGAACAGGCTGGGCATCCTGCGCATTACGCCACAGGGAAAGACAAGCACGCTGATCCATGACAGGCGACTGGTCTGGGCCGACGCCATGTGGATCGACAGCCATGGTGTCCTGTGGATACCCGCCGTGCAGCTGAACCGTACCGCGACATTCCAGCCCGATGGCGTTTCACGCCTGCATCTGCCGGTGGCGATCTATACCATGGACCTGCATCTCAAGCCCGTGCGTTAGGGCATATTTGAAAATACACGATCACTAAAAAACAAATAAAATTTTTGGCGAAGCTTTTTTCAAAAATATTCGACAGACCGCTACCTTTAAAAAAGGCAACTATCATTTTTCATCAATGGGCTGCTTTCAAACAGTCTCTTATAATTGCAGGATGCCACCAAAATCGAAATCCTGCCCCGCCGGGTTTTCCCCCAGCCGGATCATGGTTGGTGACGGCATGCTATAGGGCGGCACCGGCAGGTTATACGGTGCTGGCGCCCCACGGAACACACGCCCTGCCAGATCGAATTTCGACCCATGGCAGGGACAGGCATATCCACCCGGCCAGGTATTGCCCTGTCCTTCGGGCAGGGGGCGATAGGCGGGAACACAGCCCAGATGGGTACAGATCCCCACCACCACGCCATAACGCGGGTCCAGCGAACGATGCCAGTTCCGGGCATAGGGCGGCTGCTGCTGATCATTGGACTGCCCATCGCGCAGCCGTCCGGTCAGCGCGGCGTCCTGCAGGGCGGCAAGGGCTTCGGGCGTGCGATGTGTAATGAAAACGGGCTTGCCCTGCCATGTCACGACAATCTGCTGTCCCGGCGGCAGGGCGGATATATCCACATCAACCGGCAGGTGCGCTGCCGCACTGTCACGCGGGGCCAGACTCTGCAGGAAGGGCCACAGGCATGCGCCCGCACCGGCGGCAGCCGTGGCTGCGGTAACAAGCCCCAGGAAATTCCGGCGCCCACCGGGTGCCGATTGTGTATCCGACGCGTTTTCCATCGTGCTGTTTCTATCGTGCGCCCGTACCAAAAGAAAGGGCATACAGCATCATTACAGCCTGCCATTTCCTGCAGGAAAAAAGGACGATACACTGCGGCCAGGCGCTATTCCCCGACCATGTAAGCCGGTCAGCCACGCATGACCCGCGTCACAAAATCCACCCATGAATTCAGCAGAAAGTTTTTGGTGGAGCTTTTTCGAAAAGCTTCAGAAAACGTTGCGTTTGTTAAACAAGACTGCATCCAAAAACCTTTATTCTGATCTGATCAACAGATTGCTCCGGGACCTGCCAGGGCAACCCGTCCCCGCCCACGGCGTATGTCGTAGTGCTTCACGCACACATATCCAGGCTGTGCCTGACGATGATCCACGCTAGGTTTACCAATGCGCCCCTTCGGGCCTGAACATGGAGAGATATCATGCGGCTTGTCCTCGCCCTGCTGCTGCCGTGGCTGCAGTTCTTTACGATTGGCCGTCCCTTTGCCGGCATCATCTGCCTGATCCTGCAGGTCACCGTCATCGGATGGATTCCGGCCGCGATCTGGTCGGTCTATGCGCTCAGCCAGTACTCGACCGATCGCAAGCTTGCAGCCCTGCGACGGTCATGAAACCTGACATGAAGCTTTACATCTACGATCACTGCCCTTTCTGCGTGAAGGCACGCATGATCTTCGGGCTCAAAAACCTGCCCGTCACCGAGGTGGTGCTGCTCAACGATGACGTGCAGACACCAATGCGGATGATCGGGCAGAAAATGGTGCCCATACTGGAACATGACGGTCACTTCATGGGCGAAAGCATGGACATCATCGCCCATGTCGACGCCATGGATGGCCACCCCGTGCTGACCGGTCCAACACGACCGGAAATAGGCCAGTGGATGCGCGACGGGCAGCAGGCCTGTATCCGCCTGATCCTGCCGCGTTTCGCCGCCGCCCCGCTGGCGGAATTCGCGACAACGGGCGCGCGCCTCTATTTTATCGAGAACAAGGAAGCGATGATCGGCCCGTTCGGCACATGCCTGGCCGAAAGTGACACATTACGGGCCAGCACGAACACAGCCCTTGGCCAGCTTGCCGATCTGATCCAGTCCCCCGATGCGGTCAATGGCGCGCTGTCCACCGATGACATCCATCTGTTTGCCCACCTGCGCAGCCTGACGCTGGTGGCGGGACTCGACTGGCCCGCGCCGGTCCGGACGTATTGCCAGCATATGTCACAGGCCACCGGCATACCATTGCTGGACCACATGGCGGGCTGACCGGTCATGCATGAACATGTGGGGGAAAGGAAATGCATGGCAACTGTCATGGCACCATGACCGTTTCCCCCGCATGACACCTTGGGCAGGCAGGGAGACACTCCATGTCAGAATCACATGAACCCGGACAGCCATATGAACGCCGCCGTTCCACGCCGTTCGAGGTCTGGATCCGACGATCGCTGCATAACCGGTTCGACATGGTCTGCAATGAAAAATTCCCTATGGAAATCCTTGATCAGTTTGACCCTCACGGCCCCGGCGTATCCCTGACTCCTCCCCATGGGGAGCATGATATGGACGCCTGATGCACGGGCGCCTGAACGGACCGGTCAGGTGTGGATTTTTTTTGCCAGACTCGCCTCGAGTCCGGTAGGCACCAGCACAAAGTTACCGAAAAAGAAAGCGGTTGAATCGTTCTTATGGCGGAAAATAGCCATTTATTGTCTCTTTCCCGCAACACGAACCCAGAGTCGCAAGCCTGAAGTGACCCCGAATGCCTGTGGATAAGTCTGTTGGCTTTTTGGGACTCCAGCCTGCGAAATGCAGAGTCTTCTCTTTTTCGTGATTTGTTCGCAATCCGTCCTTATGCAGGCAGGCGCAGGATAATCGCATCCTGTCCGGTGGCCTGCCATTCCCGCATCGGGACAGGGGGACATTGCTCCCCTGTCATGGCGGAATGATCGATATGCCACGGATTCCCCTCCAGACGCACCGCCACCCAGCCATCGGGTTTTTCCTGCCCCGGCACAAGGCCGACAAGGGTCATGTCGGTCATGGGATCGTAACAGGCAAACTGTCGGGCACAGCCCTGAAACACCAGCTGCACGCAGGCATGGACGTCATGCATGCGGGTCAGGTGCACCAGCAGCAGGCCATCCGTTTTTTTTTCCGCTGCGCTGAATATCAGGCTACCGCCGCCCCGTCGCACTTCAACCGGCAGGATGGTGGCGTCATCCGAATGGGATGGGGTGATGGCAATCGTCCCGCCATCAATACCAAAAATTCCCTGGTTCCAGTCATACAGTTCATGAAGGCACAGGCTGATCCACGCACCGGAGCAGGCCAGGATCGACTGCAGGGAAATCGCGGATATATGCCTGCTGCCACTGTGGGAGCGGACAATGGCGCGACGGATCATATCCATATCGAAGTGCCCGCCACTACAGGCAAGGCGTCCCCCACTGTATGAAATGGCTATTGCAGAACCGGACCGCCTGCCCATGTAGTATTGTCCCCTGTTAGATATACATGCTCCATCTGGGGAGCATGATTAAAAAAAGCACCTGAAATTACGTTTTATTACAGAAACAAGGTATTTAATTCTGCATTTTAATGGCAGGAAAAAATCTCCATAATGCCTCTGAATCCCTTTATTTTTATTTTAAATCACGTTTTCTATGCCTGAATTTACTTCATATTCTTGGCAAACTTCTTAACATTCAGCGTAAAATCTGTCCACTTTCTGAAAATTCGTTTTATTTTCAAAGTTTTATAATGATTTCCATGCCGCAAGGGCACGCGCACGTCCACCTGCCAGATCCACAATGGGCGAAGGATATCCGGCAGGGACAACAGATCCGGCCTTCCATGGCGCGTGGATGTATTTATCAGGCAGGCGGGCGATTTCAGGCACCCATGTCCGGACATATTCCCCTGCAGGATCGAATTTCTCCCCCTGCGATACCGGGTTGAATATGCGGAAATAGGGGGCGGCATCCAGCCCGCACCCGGCCACCCATTGCCAGTTGAAGGGATTGCTGGCGGCATCCGCATCCACCAGCGTATCGGCAAACCACGCAGCACCCGCGCGCCAGTCAATCAGCAGGTGCTTGGTCAGGAATGACGCAACAATCATCCGCACGCGATTATGCATCCAGCCCGTATGCCATAGCTCACGCATGCCCGCGTCAATGATGGGATAGCCGGTTTTCCCTGCCTGCCACGCCCGCAATGCCACCGGATCATGCCGCCATGGCATGGCGTCGAATTCGCGACGCAGGTTGGCCGTGCCCAGATCGGGGAAGTCAAACAGGGTGGACTGCGCGAAATCCCGCCATCCCACTTCACTCAGGAAACAGGCGGTATCCTGATCCCCTTTCCCCGTCGCCTCCACCGCGTGCCAGACCTGCCGGGGGGATACGTGACCAAAGCGCAGATAGGGCGACAGTCCGGATGTGGCAGGCTGCGCGGGCAGTTCACGCCGCGTGGCGTAACCATCAACCTGTTCCGCCACAAAGGACTCCAGCCGGACATGGGCCGCCGCCTCCCCCGGTTGCCATTGCCCGCGCAATCCCCCTGCCCAGTCAGGCCGCACAGGCAGGAGGGCAAGGTCCGCAACCGCTACAAGCCGGTCCGCAACCGCGGCCGGAACTGGCGCGAAGGTGGGCCGGACGGGCGCAGGCAGCGGAGGCAGGGGCGCCCCCATGGCCTGCACCGCACGCCACCAGGGCGTGAAAACGCGAAAAGGCGTGCCCTGTTTCGTGCGGACCTGCCACGGTTCATGCAGCATGTTGCCGGAATGGCTGCATGCGTCGATTCCACGCGCTTTCAAGGCCGCCTTTATGTCCGCGTCCGCCTGCCGGGCATGGGGGCCATAACGCCGGTTCCACACCACGGCCCCCGCCCCGGTCTGGCCCACCAGCCAGAACAGGTTTTCCCACGGGGCCCCGGCCATGATCCACAACCGGCCGCCACATGCACGCAGGTCATGGTCCAGCGCCGTCAGCGCCCCGTGCAGCCACCATTTTTCTGCCCCGCCCAGTGGAAAGGCCGGATCATGGACATACAGGCACACGACCGGCCCACGGGCCGCAGCATCACACAGGGCGGGATTGTCCTTAAGGCGCAGGTCATCACGAAACCACATGATGGTCGGGGCGCGGTCAGGCCGGGTCACGGTTTCCCGGTGGGCTGGGGACATCATCATTACGGTCCTGTGTGGACACAATCCCCCGACCCGTCAAATGCGTGGTCAGTGCGTGGGCGCGACGTCCCGGGCCACGGCGGCATCTTCCTGCCTGTGTTCAGCGTCCTGTGCCTCGTCATCCTCGAACATGGCGCGACATTTGGGGGAAAGCTGGTCAAGCTTGCTTTCCAGGCATTCCGTCATCAGTTTTTCGTTCGGAATGTCAAGAAAGCACAGCCGGAAGACATCGCCCTTGCAGGCGCTGGCCTGGTCTTCGCGTCCTGCTGCATGCGCGCTGGCACTGACCAGTACGACGGCCATGGTAAGATGGAATGTCCAGATCAGGCCGTGCGCCCCATAACGCCACACGGCGGGAATGCATTGCATCTGGCTGTCTCCCTTCAGATAATGACATGGCAGTTTTTGTTATATCATCCAGCGCATTGCAGTTTGCCGCCTGAGTCAAGACACATCCATGCAGTGCTGCCATCATGGCACGATGCAGATGCAGTCTGCGGAAAGTTCCCATAGGAATTCACGTCTTTCTTCATAAATCCGTGATGGGACGTGCGTGCCCGTGCCTACGTTGGCTTCATATCCCTGACCACTGATTATGGAAGGAGCCACCCCATGGCCAAAGCCGCAACAGACCAGATCGGACAGACGGCGGACAAGGTTGCAGACGTGCTGACAGGCGCGCGCACCGATACATCGGGCCTGATGAGCGCGGTCATCGCCTATATGGGTGATGCCGGCAGCCCCGGACGGCGTGACCTGCATGACCGCGCCCGCAGGGCAGGACTGGAGACGCAGGTCACGCAATGGGAAAACCACCCGACCAATACCCCGGTTGATGAAAATGTGGTGACCCGGCTGATCCCCGCCCCGGTCATCGACCGCTTCTCTGCCGAAACGGGTCTGTCCCGTAACGCCACCATCAAGGGCCTGTCCGACCTCCTGCCGCACCTGTCGCGGCTGGATGGCTGATATACGCCCATGGCCTGCAGGCGGGCATGTTTTCCTGTTTGCATGCCTGCCCGTGGGCCTATGATCATCCCATCTGATATCAGCACAGCAGGCAGGACGGGTTTATGAACAGCGTCAATTCTACCCCCGCGCACCCGCATGGCGTCGTGATCGTGACAGGGGGCAGCCGGGGCATCGGCCATGCCATAAGCAGCCTGCTGGCACATGAAGGCCATGCCGTCGCCATCAATTATGCCGCCAACGCCGCCCCGGCGGAAGAACTGGCCCGTACGATTACGGCGCAAGGTGGCCGGGCGCTGGCGATCCGGGCCGACATATCGAAGCCTGAAGACATCCGCGCCCTGTTTGAACAGGCATCCGGACTCGGGCCGCTGACGGGGCTGGTCAACAATGCGGGCATTACCGGCACGAAAGTGCGGGTTGATGAACAGACTGCCGAAACGCTGGATACCCTGTTCAACATCAATATCCGCGCCACCATGCTGGCATCAGGCGAGGCCGTGCGGCGCATGTCCACCCGCCATGGCGGGAAGGGCGGCGTGATCGTGAACCTGTCCTCCGTCGCGGCGCGTCTGGGTGGGCTGCCGGGGCTGGTTCCCTATGCCGCAAGCAAGGCGGCGGTCGAGACCTTTACCCGTGGCCTGGCCAATGAAGTCGCGCGTGAGGGCATACGCGTCAACGCTGTCGCCCCCGGTCTGACCGCAACCGACATGGTGCCGCCCGAAACCGCAAAACTGGCGGAAACCGTCGTACCCATGGGGCGGGTGGGACATGTGGACGAAATCGCGCAGGCGGTGGCCTTTCTCCTTTCCCCCGCATCATCGTATATGACAGGCAGCGTGATGACGGTGTCCGGCGGCCGCTAGGGGACACCGGGCTACAGAACAGGAGAAGCACACCATGTACATTGCCATGAACCGTTTCCGTATCCCGCCAGAAAACGAACAGGAATTCCGTGAACGCTGGCTGGGCCGCGAAGTCCACCTGCGCACCGTGCCCGGCTTTGTCAGTTTCCAGTTCCTGAAAGGCCCCACGCACGAGGATTATATCCTCTATGCCTCGCACACCGTATGGGAATCGTATGAAGCCTTTGTCGGCTGGACGCAGTCGGAACAGTTCCGCGCCGCCCACGCCCATGCGGGCAACCGCAAGCCGCTTATGGCCGGTCCCCCGGTGTTCGAAGGGTTTGAAGTGCTGCAGAATATCGAAAACTGAACTGACTGCCCTGCCCCCGGCCTGAACGGGGGATTGGTCCCACAACAGAAAGGCGCGTTCCATGCCATCAGTCACCCGTCCGTTCCCACCCACCCGGCGCGCCCTGCTGGCCGGGGGGCTGGTTACGGGCGGGTTATGGGCAGGTGGCCTGTCCACCCGCGCAGTGGCCGTGGACAACCTGCCGCAACCGGCCAGCGTGATCTCCACCCCGCCCCGGCAATGGGGGGCAGATGCGCCGGTCACGCCGCTGCCGGACCCGGACATACTGGTACTTGAGCCCGGCTTCGGTAATCTGGTCTACGCCAATGCCGGCCTGAAGCTGGCATGGCGTGGCGGCGGGTGGCTGGAAGGTCCGGCATGGAACAGCGAAGGGCGCTTCCTGCTGCTGAGCGACACGATCCGTGCCCAGCAGTACCGTTATCTGTGGGAAAATGGCGCGGTTTCGGTCTTCCGCGACTATTCCTACAACAGCAACGGCAATGCCTTTGATAATGAAGGCCGTCTGGTCAGTTGCGAACACGGCATGCGCCGCGTGGTCCGGTGGGAACACGACGGGTCATGCCGCGTACTGGCCGACAGTTACGGCGGCGCGCCACTGAACTCCCCCAATGACGTGGCGGTCCACCCCGATGGCAGCGTCTGGTTTACCGATCCCGGTTATGGCGACACGATCGTGGAAGGTCACCCCGATGCCCCCGGTGCACCCGCCAACCGTGGCGGGATCGAACGCTGGACGCTGGATGGGGAAGTCGTGACCCAGTTTGGCGGGCACAGGCGGCAGGAAGACCATGTGTTCCGCGTTGACCCCGCCACCGGCGATGTCCGCGCCGTCCTGACACAGCAGCAGCTGCCGGACCCGAACGGCATCGCGTTCTCCCCAGATGGAAAGATCGTCTATGTCATTTCCGATGGTCCCGGACCGGGACAGGACGGGCATGGCGGTGACCAGCATATCCATGCGGGCGACGTGGTGGGCAGCGACGTGCGCAACCTGCGCCCCTTCGCCGACATGATGCTGGGTGGCCACCAGATGATCCCCGATGGCATGCGCACCGACATCTTTGGCAACCTGTGGTGTGGGGCCAACGGGCCGCTGGGGCTGTGTGGCGTTGTGGTGTACAACCCCCACGGCCACATGATCGGGCGGCTGCGGCTGCCACGCGGGGTATCGAACCTGACATTTGGCGGCCCCAAGCGCGATGTGCTGTTCATGTGCGCGGGCGATGCGCTGTTTACCCTGCAGGTGAATACGCAGGGGGCCGCGCCTTCTTAAGGTTTTGCCTGGAAAATGAAAGTTTGCGGGTGCTGCCTTTTTTTAAAAAGGCAGCATTTAACGAAGCTTTTTGAAAACAGCTTCACCAAAAAATTTTATCCGTTTTCAGGCATCAGGCTCCACCCACACCCTTGCCCACCATGTCCAGCGGACGGACAAGACGGTCAAACGTCGCGTCATCCACGAAACCCGAGGCAAGAGCGGCCTCCCGCAGGCTGATGTCGTGTTCCATGGCCTGATGGGCGATGGCGGACGCCCGGTCATACCCGATTTCGGGGCTGAGCGCCGTGACCAGCATGACCGAGCCCGCCACATAAGAATCAATGCGCTTGCGGTTCAGCTTCGTGCCCTCGACCGAAAAGACCCGGAAATTATGGCAGCCATCGGCAAGAATGCGGATGGCATGCAACACATTGGCAACAATGACCGGGCGCATCACGTTCAGGTCAAGCTGCCCCTGGCTGCCCGCGAACGCCACGGTGGCGTCATTGCCCAGCACCTGCGTGCAGATCATGACCATGGCCTCGCACTGGGTCGGATTGACCTTGCCCGGCATGATGGAAGACCCCGGTTCATTTTCCGGCAGGTGCAGTTCGCCCAGGCCACAGCGTGGCCCGGACCCGAGCAGGCGCATGTCATTGGCGATCTTGAGCAGCGTGACCGCCACCCCGCGCAGGCCGGCAGATGCCCGCACCATGGCGTCCAGACCACCAAGGGCCGCGAATTTATTGGGCGCGGTGACAAACGGCCTGTCGGTCAGCGCGGCAATGCGCTTTGCAATGGCGCGGCTGAAACCCGGCGGGGCATTCAGCCCGGTGCCCACCGCCGTACCTCCCGCCGCAAGCTGCAGCAGGCCGGGACGCGCGGCCTCGACCGCTTCCAGCGCATCTTCAAGCTGCTGCGCCCAGCCGGACCATTCCTGCCCCACCGTCAGCGGCACGGCATCCTGCAGATGGGTACGGCCAATCTTGACCACCTGCATCCACTCCTCGGCCTTCGTGCGCAGGCTTTCGATCAGTTCGCGCACGCGCGGCAGCAGGCGGCTGTCGATTTCCAGCAGGGTTGCGACATGCATGGCGGTGGGGAAGGAATCGTTGCTCGACTGCCCCATATTGACATCATCATTGGGGTGCACCGGGGCCTTGGACCCGACGGTCCCGCCCAGAAGCTGGATGGCGCGGTTGGCGATGACCTCGTTCACGTTCATGTTCGTCTGGGTGCCCGATCCGGTCTGCCAGACAAAAAGCGGAAATTCGGAATCCAGCCTGCCCGCGATCACCTCATCCGCAACGCGGCTTATGACATCGGCCTTCCATTGCGGCATGCGCCCGTCGGCCGCATTGACCTGCGCCGCCGCTTTCTTGACGATACCGTAGGCGTGGCAGACCTCGATGGGCATATGGTCCCGCCCGATCGAAAAATGCACAAGGCTGCGCTGTGTCTGCGCGCCCCAGTAATGGTTGGCGGGGACATCGATTTCCCCCATCGAATCCTTTTCGCGCCGTGTGCCGGTGGCATCAAGGCCGATGGGGCAGTCTCTGATCGTGGGTTCGGTCATGCTGGCGTTCCTTCCCTTTATGGTTGAAGGGAATATGGGCACACTGCCAGCCGTTCGCGCCCCCGTCCGGTATCACAAGCGGGTGCGCGGGATGGTGGGAGCCCACCAGCTGGCCACTGCCCTGCCTACATGCGCGTCAGCAGCAGCATGGCCCCGAACCCCATGAACACAAGTCCGGTCACGATGGAAAAAACCCGCCGCACCACCGGCGTACGCAGCCATGCGGACAGAACGCGCCCGCCACCGGCATAAATCCCGTACCAGAACGCCTCCACCGCCACGAAGGTCACGACCAGAACGATATATTGCGGCATGCGCGCAACGGCAGGATTGACGAACTGCGGCAGGAAGGCCGCGGCGAACAGCAGCAGCTTGGGATTGCTGATCCCGGTCAGGAACCCGTCGCGGAACAGGTCCCGCATGGCGACGGGTGGCGACGTGGCCATATCCACCCCGTCCTCCCCCGCCCCGTCCCGCGCGCGCCATACCCGCACGCCCAGAAACACCAGATACGCGGCCCCGACCACCCGCAGCACCGCAAACAGCCGGGGCGAAGCCGCCAGCACCCCCGCCATGCCAGCCAGCGATGCACTGACCACCAGCACGATCGCCAGCATGCACCCCGCCATGACCCCGACACTGCGCAGCACCCCATAACGGATGCTGGTGGACATGACGTGCATCATGTTCGGTCCCGGCATTGCGGATAATACAAAGGCAGTAGCCGCAAACAGCAGCCATGTATGAAACGTCACCTGTCCGGACCAGCCTGTTCATGATGTCGGGGTAGCACCATGCCGCCTTCCCTTGACGGTCGGCAAGTCCATGATGTAAGAATATGTTATATTATAACACTCTGGTCGTCCCCATGCCGCTTTCCCCCCCTGTTTCCACATTGCCCCCGGACCAAGGCAGACGGACAGCCATGCAGCATCCCGCCCCCGCTGTTCCCCCTTCCCCGCTGCCCCTGACATGGATGGCGCGTGCATGGTGGCAGCGTCTGGCCTGCATGACCGTGCCATGCGCGGTGTTGTGGGCACTGATCGCATGGGCCGTGGCGGCGCCATGACCCATGGCACAATCCGGCTGGAAAATGCCGCCGCCACGATGGGCGGCCAGCCGGTCTGGCAGCATGTCAGCGGCAGCTTTAGTCCCGGCAGCATGACAGCCATTGCCGGCGCCAACGGTACCGGCAAGTCCACGCTGCTGCGTGTCATAATGGGCGAACTGCCGCTGGCGCTGGGAACGATCACGCGCGGTGGCCTTGGTCCGCGTGACTTTGGCTACCTGCCGCAGGCCCGCATCATCGACCGGAACTTCCCCATAAGCGTGACCGACATGGTCCTGGGCGGGGCATGGCGGCAGACCGGGGCCTTTGGCGGGGCGGACCGGACGGTGCGCCTGCGCGCGGCGACCGCCCTGCGGCGCGTCAACCTTGAAGGCCAGGCGGAGCGCATGATCTCGGCCCTGTCCGCAGGCCAGTTCCAGCGCCTGCTTTTTGCCCGGCTGCTCATGACTGATGCGCAGGTCATCGTGCTGGACGAACCCTTTACCGCGCTGGATGCGCCCACAACGCAGGACCTGCTGGCGCTGGTTTGTGAATGGCATGCGCAGGGTCGCACCATCATTGCCGTGCTGCATGACATTCACCAGATCCGCACCTGCTTTCCCGATATCGTGCTGCTTCACGCCGGGCAGGCCACATGGGGTCGGACGCCCGACATCCTGACACCGGTCACCCTGCAGCGCGCCTATGGCGGGGCACGGGATCCGTGGCCGGAAACGGGAATGCAGGCATGAGCATCCTGTCCACGTTATGGGATCCTTTTGCGTCATTCGGCTTCATGCGCCGCGCGCTGGTGGCGTCCGTGACCCTTGGCATGGGGGCCGGGCCGGTTGGCGTCATGCTGCAACTGCGGCGGATGAGCCTGATTGGCGATGCGATGAGCCACGCGATCCTGCCGGGGGCCGCCATCGGGTTCCTGCTGGCGGGTGGCCTGTCGCTGACCGCCATGGGGCTGGGCGGTATCGTGGCGGGACTGGGGGTGGCCCTGCTGGCCGGTCTGGTCAGCAGGCGCACCCAGCTTGCCGAAGATGCCAGTTTCGCCAGTTTCTACCTGACTTCACTGGCGCTGGGCGTGCTGATCGTTTCCGCGCGCGGGTCGAATATCGACCTGCTGCATGTCCTGTTCGGCACCATACTGGGTATTGACGCACCGGCGCTGTACCTGATGGGCGGCATCACGACGCTCACCATTGCCCTGCTGTCCATCATCTGGCGGCCGCTGGTCATGGAATGTGTCGATCCCGGCTTCATGCGCATGACCGGCGGACAGGGCGGGCTGTACCACATGGCGTTCCTGTTTCTGGTGGTCATCAACCTTGTGGCGGGGTTCGAGGCGCTGGGTACGCTGATGTCGGTGGGCATGATGATGGTGCCCGCCGCGACCGCACGCCTGTGGACGCGCCGGCTCCTGCCCATGATGGCGCTGTCCGCCCTGACGGGCATGGTGGCGGGACTGATCGGGCTGCTGGTGTCCTATCATTTCCGTCTGGCGGCGGGACCATCGATCATCCTGACATGCAGCGTGCTGTATGTCCTCTCGCTTGTCACGTCGCCCACGGGCCTGCGCGCGGCCCGTTCCTGATGTCCGCGGACAGGTTCAGTGGTCGATCCCAGGATGGCCAGCCAGCCATACGAACACCCGCACATCATGTACACCGCCTTTTATTTTTCAACAGTCATAGGAAGTTCACGCCCATGCGTCGCCTGTCCTGCCTGCTGGGCCTCTGCGGGGTCCTGTCCATCATGCCTGCCCATGCGGCACCTGCGTCCCATACGGTCCAGGCGGTCGCCAGTTTTACCGTGCTGGCCGATGTGGTGTCGCATGTCGGCGGCACGCATGTGCATGTCACGTCGCTGGTGCCGCCCGATGGCGATCCGCATGAATTCGAACCGTCCCCCGACGACGCCCGTCAACTGCGGCAGGCCGATATCGTGTTCATGAGTGGCGAAGGACTGGAAACATGGTTCAGCCGCCTTGCGCATGCGGCGGGATACCATGGCACGCCCGTTATCGTATCCGACGGAATCAGCCTTTATACCCCGCCGGGCAGGCAGCAGGCCGAAGCGGACCCGCATGTGTGGAACAGCGTGTCCAACGTCATCATCTGGACCAACAACATCCGTGATGCCCTGATCGCCATCGACCCGGCGGATGCCGACAGCTTCCGCGCGTCCGCCGCCGCCTATGTCACGCAGCTGCGCACGCTGGACCATGACATTCGCGAACGCATCGCCACCATTCCGGCCGATCATCGACGTATCCTGACCAGCCATGACGCCTTTGGCTATTTCGGGCGCGCCTATGGCCTGACATTCATGGCCCCGCAGGGCCTGTCAACCGAGACGGAAGCCTCGGCGGGGGATATCGCCAACCTGATCCAGCAGATCCGCCAGACGGGTGTGACCACCTATTTCCTGGAAAACGCAACCGATCCCCGCATGGTCCAGCAGGTGGCGCGGGCGACGGATGCACGTCCCGGCGGGGAACTGTATGCCGAAGCGCTGTCCCCGCCCGATGGCCCCGCACCCGACTACATCACCATGATGCGGCACAATACCGACCTTATGGTTGCGGCGATGCAGAAAGCGCGCTGATGGTTCCGCCACTGTCCGCAGGGGCGGCCGGCACGGCAAAGGGGGACAGGTCCACACGGTTGACGTGCATCGCCACCACCGATTCCCGATGCGTGATGGAGACAATTGTCATGTCCGGGCACATCTGACGAAGCAGCGCGTACAGCGCCGCTTCCGATTCCGCATCAAGGTTGGATGTTGATTCGTCAAGGAACACCCAACCCGGCCGCGCCAGCAGGATACGCGCGAACGCCAGACGCTGGAGCTCACCGGGGGACAGGATCTGGCCCCATGCCTCCTCGCTTTCGATCCGTGGCGCAAGGGTGCCCAGCCCGACCTGCTGCAGGACGCGGATCACATCCGCTTCCGCGTAGGCTTCCACCCCGGCGGGATAGGTCACGGCCCGGTGCAGCGTGCCGGTGGGCACGTAGGGCCGCTGGGGCACGAACATCATCGCCACGTCCGGCTGCGTAATGGTGCCGGTGGCGAACGGCCATATCCCCGCCAGCACACGGAACAGCGTGGACTTGCCAGTGCCCGACGGGCCGGTCACCACCGTCATCTGCCCATGTTCCAGCGTGAAGCCGACATTGCGCAGCAGTGGCGCGCCGTCGGGACGGAAGACATCCAGCCCGCTGACCTGCAGGTTCGCGGTGGGCGGGGCGGACACCACCGTGACCTCGTCACGCATGGCCTGCGCGCGGTCCATCACACGCTGGAAGGTGGCCAGACGCGCGACCTCCGCATGCCATGTCGTCAGCGAGGCATAGGATGTGGACAGCCACCCCAGCGCGCCCTGCACGCGCGAAAACGCCATGACAAGCTGCATGAGCGTGCCGAACGTCATCTTGCCCGCGAAATAGCGGATCGAACCGATCAGCATCGCGAAGTTGCCCGACACGACCTCCAGCCCCGTCGTCAGCAGCCCCAGCCATTTGGTCCGGCGCATGATGACAAGGAAATTGCCATATACCTGCGAAAACGACCGGTTCAGCCCGGCCTGTTCTTCGCCCTCGCCCCGGTACAGGGCAATCCCTTCGGCATTGTTGCGGACATGGACAAGGCTGTAGCGGAAATCGGCTTCGGCGCGCTGCTGGAAAAACTGCAGCCCCGCCAGCCTGCGTCCCGCAAGGTGCGTGACCCACGTCGCCAGCACGGAATAGATCAGCGCGGCCCAGAAGAAGTAACCGGGTATGGAAATGCCCAGTACCTCCAGCGGGCCGGACAGCGCCCACAGCAGGCCGACATAACTGAGCAGCGTCACGACATTGGACAGCAGGTTGATGAACTGCGTCAGCGTATCGGTGACAAAGCTGTTCAGGTCTTCCTGTATGCGCTGGTCAGGGTTGTCGGCCCCGGCTTCCAGCCCGGACGTGGTGATGGCGATGCGGAAATAGGTCTGGTTTTCCATCCACTGCCGCGTCATGCGCTGTGTCAGCCACCGTCGCCAGCGCAGGCCCAGCATCTGCTGCAGGTAGGTGGCATAGATGCTGCACAGCACCATGGGGATGGTCACGATGAAGAACCCCAGCACAAGGCCCTGATCATTATGCACATACCAGAACAGGCCGCGCAGGAAGGTCCTGGCATCATGCTGCTGCAGCGCCGTGTAATAGGCATTGCGCGAAAACGACTGCAGCAGGTCAAGCCCCACGATGGAAAAGGTCAGCACCAGTACCGCCACCAGCAGGCCCCATGCCCATTTCCTGTCCTCGGACGTAAAATAGGGGCGGGTAAGATACCAGACATCTTTCAGAAGAAGGCGCAAATGCTGCATGTTGATCCCGTGCACAGGGTTAGGGCCAAGACTGTCAGCCAAGCATTCCCACGAAGTCGGGGCGGACTCAATGTCCATTGCGCATGCATGGCGGTTTGTGGCGCAACCGGAGACAGTCTTAAGAATCCTCACGACTTCTTGACGATCGGTATGCACCGTACCCCTTCGCCATACCTGCCGTGCAGAAAAGCGAAATACCACCCGACAACAGGGGGTTATGGAACGCGGGCCTGAATAGACAAGAGGACCATATATCGAAAAGCCGAATGCCAGACATATCAGCCACACGGGTACCGGACTGCCACATCGTGTTATGTCTGACACACAGATTTACAAATGGCGGGACGGTCAGCCCTGTTCCGCCCGATAAACAATGTAAGGAAAATCAATATGGTGTCGTTCAGTCGCGTCCTGTCTGCCGGTGCGTTTGCCACAATTCTGGCAGTCGCGCCGCTTGCGGCCCATGCCGCCGAAATCTCGCCGCCGACCGGGGCCGGCGTTGCAAACCAGGTCGAGGCGATCAAGCCCGGTTCCCTGTCAGCCGACACGGTGTACTCGGCCGTGGCGTCGGCCAAGCCGGCTGACCTGGGCGGTATCCTGAACTACTGCATCCAGTCCAACTACCTGAACTCGTCCGAAGCATGGCCGGTCCTGGCGGCTCTGAACAAGAAGACCAACGACGTGCCGTCCAACCAGAAGGGCAACATGTCCTATGCCGACGGTTCCACCGGCCTGCTGAAGGTGGGCGGCAAGGCGCCGATCTCGCTGGAAGACGCATCGGCCGACATCCGCAAGCAGGCCTGCGCGAAGGTTGAAGCCCGCGCGAAGTCCATGCTCTGATCCGGGTACCCCTTCCCGTATCCGCCCCGCCGGGTTCTACCGGCGGGGTTTTTTAATGCCTGCTGCCATTGCCGGGGCTGCCTGAAAAGGCTGTGCCCGGGACACATCGCCTTTTCGAAAAAAGGCGATATCCAAACACTTTTATCAGTTCATTATCAGCACGCTCTTACTGCACCCATACCCGTGAAAACGTCATGTGGTACAGTCGCGTGGAAAAATAATTCCCCACACGGGGCGATACCAGATCAACATAGCTTATGCTGATCATCGGGGCCGCAGGGGCAAGACGGGTAATCCGGTCATCCACCCGACGCCACAGGTCCTGCGTCACCTGCGGGTCGTGTTCGTTACGGATGCGCGCCACCAGCGCCTGCACGCCCGGGTCACACAGGCCCGACATGTTGATCGAACTGTCGGAACCGGGATGGAAACTGTCGCAGTCGAACAGCGTATCGACAAAATTGGATGGCGACACATAATCCGCATACCATCCCATAAGGCTGATCTGGACATGATTGGCGCTGTTCTGGGCATAGGACATTTCCATGGCTGCCGAAAGCGGATGCAGCCGCGCGCGGTAGCCAATATCCTGCAGCATGTCGCGCAGGTAGGCGCCCATGCTGGTTCCCATGGCGGTGGCTGGCACGATCAGGGTCACGTCCTGCCCTGCTGTCCCGCTGTCATGCACAAGCTGGCGGGCACGCGCCATGTCGGGACGGGTCCAGCGCGGGGCCGGATGGTCGGGATCGGCCCCTTCGGTCCATGCGCACTGCCCGTCACCGGGCAGCAGGCCAGGCGGCACCATGCGGCATAGTGGGGCGGCAATGCCCGATCCGCCATACAGGATGGTCATGGCGCGACGATCGAGCGCGTAGTTGACCGCCTGCCTTGCGCGGATGTCGCTGAAGGGCGGGATATTGACGTTCATGGGCAGGAACATAAGCCCATACAGCGGATAGACATGGACCTGCGCCGTATACCGCCCGCCAATTTCTCCCAGCCGGTCCAGTGGCTTCAGTCCCGCCATCCAGTCGTACTGTCCCCGCTCCACAGCCGTGACGGCATCCTCCTCCGACAGGCCATAATCATACTGTATGGCATCGACATACCCGTCGGGCTGGGCGGCGGCGTCCCATTCGTGGAAATAGGGATTGCGTTCCAGCCGCATGCCCCGGTCGGGGGTGGAGGACACGATGCGGTATGGCCCGGTCCCCGGGGCCGCCACGTTGCCAAGGTCATGCGCGGGCGTACTGGCGGGCAGGATCACCGCATGCCCGAACGCGATCTTTTGCGGGAATTCGGAATCCGGCGCGGTCAGGTGAATGATGATGCGCCGGGTGGCCGCGTCCGTTTCCACCCCACCGGCCAGCGTGCAGCGCGCCGGATCGCGCAGGCAGTCATCCGCGCCGCGTATGCCCCCGTAAAACGACCCCGCCGTAGGAGAACCCACACGAAACAGTCGTCGCAACGACGCCGCGACATCCGCCACGGTGACCGGGGTCCCATCGGAAAAACGGATGCCGTCGCGCAGGGTAAACACCCATGTGCGCCCATCATCCAGCCGTTCAGGCATGGACTGCGCCAGATCGGGCACCACCTGCGCCCCGGCCGGGCCTTCCAGCTTGGGGTAGGTCAGCAGGCCGTCATACATGACGGCCACAAGCTGCATGTACTGGCTGGTGTAATTGATCTGCGGGTCCAGCGTGCCCGCGGACGTGACCGCCGTCAGCCGCAATGTGCCCCCCCGGTGGGGGCTGTCCTGCGTACCGTCAGCCGCACGGGCAGGCAGGCCATGCAGTCCCGCCCCCAGCAGGAGGAACAGGGCCGCGCCGGATGCCTGCCATGGTGCCTTCATGCGCGGTCCCGCTGTTTCAGTGCTTGCCCGGTGCGTTCATGAGTTCCGTCATGCGCGCCGTTACCTCCGCCGCCGTGGCGGTGGACGGCAGGCTGCCAGCATACCGCCCGGTGGGTGACATGATCACGATCTGGGTGGCGGGTTCCATGCTGTAGTCGCCATTTTCCCCGTCATGGCGGACGTAGGGGGCATGGTATTCCTTCGCCACGGCTTCCAGCATCTTGGGCGACCCCGTCATGACCGTGACATGCGTCCCGAACCGCAGGGCATAGGTGCGCAGTTCCTCCGTCGTATCGCGCATGGGATCAAGGGAAATGAAAATGGGTACCACCAGATGCGCGCGGTCACGGCCCAGCGCCTCCACCCCATCGGCCATCGCCTTGACGGTGGCGCCACAGACCGTATCGGGACAGTGAGTGTCGCCAAAATAGATCATCATCCACCGCCCGCGGAAATCGGTATCCATCACCGATCCGTCCGCCCCGTTAATCAGACGGAACGAGCCGCCAACCGGGTTGCCATACGTGGTCAGCGGCACGGGGGCGTTGCTGGAATAACGGTAGCCGAAATATCCGGCGACCGAGGAAACCGCGAGTATGACCAGCCCTACAATAACAAAGAACCGGTCCCGTTCATTTCGCATCATCAGTGTGCATCCGCCCAATTCGTTCCGGTCCCGGTTTCCACGACCAGCGGCACCGAAAGGGTGGCTGCGGATTCCATGACCTGCCTGACGAGGGCTGCCAGACGATCGGCATCATCCTTGCGCACCTCGAACACAAGTTCGTCATGGACCTGAAGGAGCATGCGTCCGTCAAGTCCCGCATCCGAAAGGGCGGCAGGAATTCGCACCATGGCGCGTTTGATGATGTCGGCCGCGCCCCCCTGCAACGGGGCGTTGATGGCCTGGCGTTCGGCATAGTTGCGGCGCACGGCGCTTTTGTCGGCAATGCCCGGCACCCAGCAGCGGCGGCCGAATGGCGTGGTGACATATCCCTTCACCCGCGCTTCGGCCTTCACCCGTTCCATGTAATCGCGGATGCCGGGATAACGGGCGAAATAGGCGTCGATGTAGCCCCGTGCCTCACCGGGCGGAATGCCAAGCTGACGGCCCAGGCCGAAAGCGCTGATGCCGTAGATGATGCCGAAATTGATGGCCTTGGCGCGCCTGCGTGTCAGCGGGTCCATGCCTTCGATCGGGATGCCGAATACTTCGGACGCCGTGCGGGCATGGATGTCCTGCCCCAGTTCGAACGCCTCACGCAATGCGGGGATGTCCGCCACATCCGCCAGAAGCCGCAGTTCGATCTGGGAATAGTCAGCCGAGACCAGAACATACCCCGGCGCCGCGACAAAGGCCCGGCGGATCCGCCCGCCTTCTTCCGTGCGGATGGGAATGTTCTGCAGGTTGGGATCATTCGATGACAGGCGGCCCGTTGTCGTCACCGCCATCTGGAACGATGTATGCACCCGTCCTGTCGCGGGGTTGATCTGGTTGAGCAGTGCATCGGCATAGGTGCTTTTCAGCTTGGCAAGCTGCCGCCACGCCAGAATCCGCGCAGGCAGGTCATGCCCCTGATCCGCCAGGTCCTGCAGCACTGACGAATCCGTGCCCCATGCCCCCGCCTTGGTGCGCTTGCCGCCGGGCAGGCCCATTTCATCGAACAGGATCTCGCCCAGCTGCTTGGGGGAGCCGACATTGAAGTCACGCCCGGCCAGCGTGTGGATCTCGGCCTCGATCACGCCCATGCGCTGTGCGAATTCGGTGGACATGGCGCGCAGGTCATCCGCATCGACCGCAATGCCCGCCCGTTCCATGTCCGCCAGGATCGGCACCAGCGGGCGTTCCATTTCCTCATACAGCGCCAGTGCGTGATTGGTGCGCAGCTGCGGGCGGAGCACCTGCCACAGCCGCAGGGTCACATCCGCGTCCTCCGCCGCATAGGGCGTTGCGCGGGCGATATCCACCTTGGAAAACACCACCCGGTTGCGCCCCGTGCCCGTCACCTCGTCATAGGGGATGGGCGTATGGTCAAGGATCAGGCGCGAGAGTTCATCCATCCCCTGCCCATGCTTTCCCGCCGACTGGGCATAGGAAATCAGCATGGTGTCATCAATCGGGGCGGGCTGGGCGCAGCCTGCCTGTGTCAGCACCAGCAGGTCGAACTTGGCGTTCTGAAACACCTTGAGCACCGACGGATCGGCAAACAGCGGGGCAAGAATATCCAGCGCCGTTTTCACCGGCATCTGTGGCGTGCCAAGGCTGTCCATCAGGTCGACCTGATGGCTGAGCGGAATATAGCATGCCCTGCCGCATTGCGGGGCGAGTGATATGCCAACCAGCGGCGCCGTAAGCGGATCAAGGCCGTCGGTTTCCGTATCCACCGCGCAGACGCCACCGGTGCGCGCCTGCTCCACCCATTTCCGCAGCACTTCGGGATCGGTCACCGTTTCATACGGGCCATAGGGTTCGGGCGGGATCGGGGGCAGCCCGCCAGCCGGCTGGGCAGCAGGCGTATCATGCGCCGAGATGCGCGGACGCGGCTTCGCCTTGAGCCCCATGCGTTGCAGCAGGGAGGAAAACCCCATATCCGACAGCCATGCGCCCAGACGTTCCATGTCCACGTCACAGCAGGCAAGGTCGGACAGGGGTTCGGGGCACGGTGCGTCTTCGCGCAATGTCACCAGTTGCAGCGACAGGCGGGCCATGTCGGCATGGGCCAGCAGGTTATCACGCCGCCTGGACGCCTTCATGCCCGCCGCACCTGCCAGTATGGCGTCCAGCGACCCATATTCCGCCATCAGCGCCGATGCGGTCTTGGGACCGATGCCGGGAACGCCGGGCACGTTGTCCACCGGGTCACCGATCAGGGCCTGTACCTGCGCCACCCTGTCCGGGGTGACGCCGAATTTGGCCTCGACCTCCTTCGCCCCGATGGGCCGGTTCTTGATCGGGTCCATCATCATCACGCCGGGGCGGATAAGCTGCATCAGATCCTTGTCGGATGAATAGATGGTGCACTGCCCACCCGCATCGGTCACCTTGCGGGCATAGGCCGCGATCAGGTCATCGGCTTCCCAGCCCGCTTCCTCCAGCGCCGGCACGCCGAAGGCAGCTGTCGCGTCGCGCACAAGGCTGAACTGCGGGCGCAGTTCCTCCGGCGGTTCGGGGCGGTGGGCCTTGTATTCGCCATACAGGTCATTGCGAAAGGTATGGCGTCCCGCATCGAATATGACCGCCAGATGGGTACCTGCATGTTCGCGCAGCAGGCGCGACAGCATGTTTGAAAAACCATAGACCGCATTGACGGGCGTGCCGTCGGGGCTGGTCATGGGGGGCAGTGCGTGGAAGGCGCGGAAAATGAAGCCCGAACCATCCACCAGGATCAGGTGAACCTGCTTGTCGCTGGACATATATCAGGATGCAGTCAGTGACCGGTGCCCGCCGGGGCGTCGGGGCTGAGCACGAACAGTCGCGAACAGTAGGGGCAGAACGTCTGGTGGTCGGCAATGCGCAGGAAAACCCGCGGGTGCCCCAGCGCCCCCAGGCCCCCGTCACAGGACAGGGTACGCGAATCGACGACAATGGTTTCAATCGTACCCAGGCGGGGGTGCGGAACGGGATCGTGGGACAGGGCTTGCATTTTGACGGGCCTCGGGTTGTTGTCCGGCTTTGGTCTGCATGTCCATCCACTGACGGACCATGCGCCTTGCCCATGATGATACGCAGGATTGCCGTGCTTTCAAACATTCGCCTGTCACGCCTGCTTTATCCAGCGCTTTTTGTGATGCTGGCGGCCTGCAGCACGCATGAAGCCGCACCGCCCGCCGTCCCCGCACGGCACCCCGACCTTGCACGCCTGGTCCCGGCTGACCGGACTGTCACAATTGCGGGCGTCGGTACGGTCCCGCTGCGCATCTGGCCCGCACGGGGGGCGGAACGTGCCGTCATTCTTGCACTGCATGGCTTCAATGACAGCCGCGATGCATGGGAGCGCCCCGCCCCCACGCTGGCTGCGGCGGACATGACCGTCATCGCCCCGGACCTGCCCGGTTTCGGACAGACGGCGCAGCGTGGCGGATGGGTGGGAACGGATGCCCTGCTGCGCACCGTATCCACGCTTGCCACGACCATCGGGCGCGAACATCCCGGCGTTCCGCTGTATGTCATGGGGGAAAGCATGGGCGGCGCGCTGGCCATCGTGCTGGCGTCACAGGCCGACACGCCACCCGTGGCGGGCTATATCCTGCTGGCGCCAGCGGTATGGGATCTTGATGCAGGCACGCGCATGACCAGCCACCTGATCGCCGCGCTGGCCCCCCGATGGCGGCTGAGCGGCCATGAACTGCCCGTCCATGTCACCGCGGCCGATGACATGCTGGCGCTGGCCCGCCTGTATTATGACCCGCTGACCCTGCGTGACACCAGCACGGTGGCCCTGTCCGGCCTGACCGACCTCATGCACCGCGCGGCACAGGTGGATGCGCACATGCATGGACGCGTGCTGGTGATCTATGGCGGCCATGACCAGGTCATTCCCGCCCCGGCCATGGCGCGGGCGTGGCGGCGCATGCCACAGGCCACGCGGCATGACTACGTTCCCGGTGGCTATCACCTGCTGCTGCGCAGCCGGGATGCCGACCGGGTTACGGCGGACATGACCAGCTGGATCATCAGTCCGAACAGTTTCCTGCCTTCGGGCGGAGACATGGCGGCAGCGGCATGGATGGCAGATCAGAAAGGGCGCGCGGCCCCCCTGCCCATCCTGCCCGGATGGCTGGACTGGATCGCGCCGCAATGATTTTTCCTGATTTCAGGGGTGGCGTTTGACCTGATCCCGATGTATGCAGGCGGACGTGGACTCGTAGCTCAGCTGGATAGAGCGTCGCCCTCCGAAGGCGAAGGTCGAAGGTTCGAATCCTTTCGAGTCCGCCATTTCCCCCTGAAATTTCTGTTCCTCATCACGGTCCGGGCCAGTATGTCCGCCTTCTGGACCGGCGACTGAAACCGCAATGGACCGACCCATTCCGGAAACATGCAGAGGCGTCCGGTGCTGTCTGGACAGTTGGCCTGCTGCCTGACGTAGGGCCTTCCGAAAAAAAACCAGCCCTGAATGACAGGCGGCCCCGCGGGCATCCCATCAGGCGATGCGGCCCACTATTCCGGTTGGCTTGCCTGCAGCCACCGGCTGCCCGGCATACTCACCTCCACAGGGCGCGTGTGCAGGCGGGCCATGAAACGGGCCGGCCCATCCGTCAACGGCCGGGAGGCGCCATGAATTCCGGCCCGACCGGATCCTTGATGCAGGTGCTGAGGATCGTATCAATCTCACGCAGGTCATCAGCACTCAGGTGCCAGCCGACTGCATCGGCGACCGCTGCGATCTGGTCCGGGCGACGCGCGCCCCACAGGGCGATGGTCGGTCCCTGATCCAGCACCCAGCGGATGGCCAGCGCCAGAAGCGACTTGCCATGTTTTTCGCGTGCGAATGCCTGCAACTGGCGCACGGCTTCCAGATACTGGGAAAAGCGGGGTGACTGGAACTTCGGGTCGGCACTGCGCAGGTCATCGGGACCGAATTCGGTCTGCGCCGTCATCTTGCCCGACAGCAGGCCACGGCAGAGCGGGCCATAGGCAAGGATGGTCAGGTCATGCTGGCGTGCATAGGGCAGGATGTCATGTTCCATCCCACGCTCAAACAGGTTGTACGGCGGCTGTACCGCAGCCAGCGGAGCAACCGCACGGAAGGCATCCATCTCGGCAATGGTGAAGTTGCTGACACCAAGCGCCAGTACCTTGCCTTCCTTCACCAGATCTTCCAGCGTGCGGGCGGTTTCCTCCATCGGCACGGCGGAATCAGGCCAGTGGACCTGATACAGGTCGATGTAATCCGTGCGCAGGCGGCGCAGGGAATCCTCGATTTCCTTGCGGATACGCGCTGGCGATGTGTTGCGGAACGGCTTGTGGTCGTCCGTCCAGTCCAGCCCGACCTTGGTCGCGATCGCCACCTTGTCCCGCCGTCCGGCAAGGGCCTGCCCCACGATTTCCTCCGAGTGGCCAAAACCATAGACGGGGGCGGTATCAACCAGCGTTATGCCCAGATCAACGGCTTCCTGTATGGTGGCAATGGCGTTCCGGTCATCCGGGCCGCCCCACATCCATCCGCCAATGGCCCATGTGCCAAGTGCAATGCGCGAGACAGGGTGTTTCAGTCCCCGGATCGTGGTGGTTTCCGTAACAGACGCCTGGGTCATGAATACTCTCCGTGTTCGTGAACCGGTTATGACGGCGTGCCAACCGCCTCGCAGCCCACCGTGCCACAGCCTGGGGTTCGTTGTTAAGCCGCCCCGACCCGGTGACTCCGGTCGCGGTGCGGTAACCGGGTTTTCAGGAGAATCTCTGGACCATGCTGCCTGCCATCATCCGTACAGGCTATGGACATGGTATGGAACATGACCACCAGCACCTTATTGTGGAACGTGTGATTCACTGAATCCCGTGCTGGCGCACGAAGTGTGAAGGATCAGACGCCGGGACGTTCCCGAAGCGGCATAAAATCGCCATTGCCCTGCTGAACGGTTTCCCTCGCGCTTTTTCATCCATATTGACTGAATGGGCCCGTCCCGCAAAATCGGCATGAATTACCGTCAGCCATGCTGATTCCTGCGATTCCCGGCCTGAACGGGGCAAATGGAGCGACCGATGACACCCTTACCCCTGCGGGGCATGCTTGTGGCCAGCGCCTGCGCGCTTGGTTTTGTCGACCTGGCCTGCCCCCTGCGCCCGGCCCATGCGCAGCAGGCGGAAGAACGCCATGGCCCCACCGATGAACAGCGCGCGGAAATCCAGCGTGCCGTGCATGAAGCGATCCAGCAGGACATCCGCAAGGTGGCGCAGTACAAGCTGCCCAGGGACTTCTTCGCCCGCATGCTGCCCCTGGTCCGGCAGATCAGGCGTGCTGGCATCATCCCCCCCACCCAGACCGCCAACATGACACTGGTCACCACCATCCGACGTACGCAGGCCATGCCGCAGCTTCAGCCGATCCTGCAGCAGCATGGCATGTCAGCAGAAGATTTTGTCATGAGCCTGACCGCCTTTGAAATGACGAACGCCATGATTCAGGCGCCCCCCAGAAAGACAAAGGACACGCCACAGCTTGATAAGGATAACGTCAGGCTGATCGAGTCCCATCAGGCGCTGGCGCAGGCGCTGGTCCACGATATGGATGTCGAAACCGAACACCTGCAGTAACACATGCCCCGGCCACGGAAATGGCGGCATGGCAGATGACAGGACGATGGAGCTTGCCAGGTCTGCACTCTTTCCGGATATGACCTGCGTTACTGACCACATGCCGTCATGAAAACTGGCCCGATGCCAGTCCGGCCGTGTGGGGAATGGACGGTATGGGTCATGCGGACCGGAACAGGCGGGTCGGAATCAGGCACAATGGCCAACGGGTCACACGCGGGCATCGGGTGGCGTGCCCGGCTGCGCGATGTCATGGCCGGGCTGTCGCTTGCATCCATGAATATTCCGCAGGTGCTGGGCTATACCCGCATTGCGTCCATGCCGGCGGTTACGGGGCTGTACACGGTGCTGCTGCCACTGATGGCGTTCGCCTGTTTCGGGGCTTCGAAACATCTTGTTGTCGCGGCCGATTCCGCCACCGCCGCCATTTTCTCCAGCGCGGTGGGCCGCATGGCGGCGCCGGGCAGCCCGCATTACATGGCGCTGGTCAGCATGGTCGCCCTGCTCAGCGCGGGTTTCCTGCTGGTCGCGCGCCTGTTCCGCCTCGGGTTCCTGGCGGATTTCCTCTCCCGCACCGTGCTGGTGGGCTTTCTGGCCGGGGTGGGCGTGCAGGTCGCGCTGGCCATGACGCGCGACATGCTGGGCATCGCCACCACGGCGCATAACCCGATGCTGCAGCTGTTCCAGACCGTAACGCAGCTTTCGCACGTGAATGTTCCCACCCTGCTGCTGTCCACCTGCATCGTAGCGGCGATCATGACCGGGGACAGGCTGGCCCCGCGCGCGCCACTGGCGCTGGTGATCGTGGTGGGCACGATCGTGGCCAGCATGGGCATCGGCCTGTCACGGTTCGGGATCGAGACCATTGGCCCGATCGCGGGCGGCCTGCCCCGCCTGTCCATACCCGACGTATCATGGAACGACATACTGGCGCTGCTGCCGGCCACGACATCGTGCGTTTTTGTCATCATTGCGCAGAGTGCGGCGACATCACGCGCCTTTGCCCTGCGCTTCCATGACCCGGTGGATGACAATGCGGACATTCTGGGCCTGTGCGCCGCCAACGCGGTTGCGGGGCTGAGCGGGACATTCACCGTCAATGGCAGCCCGACCCAGACGGCAATGGCGGTACGCGCGGGTGCGCGCAGCCAGCTTGCGCAACTGACATTCGCCACCGTCACGATGCTGGTGCTGGTGTTCCTGACCGCGCCGCTGCAGTACCTGCCGCGCTGCGTTCTGGCCTCCATCGTCTTTACCGTAGCGCTGGGCATGATCGATGCACGGGCGATGCAGGCCATCCGTCGTGAAAGCCCCGGGGAGTTCGGGCTGGCGCTGGTCACGGCAGCCGCCGTCGTGGGGATCGGGGTGGAACAGGGCATATTCCTGGCCATCGCCCTGTCGCTGTTCCGCCATGTGCGCCACAGCTACGAACCCCATACCATGATCCTGCGCCGTGACGGGCAGTCGGGCCTGCTGGAACCCTATGACGTGAAGGCAGGCCAGCAGACCGCACCGGGGCTGATTGTCTATCGCTTCTGCGCTGACCTGTTCTACGCCAACGCCACCCGGTTCGCGCGCGACGTGCAGGTGCTGGTTGACAATGCGCCCGCCCCCGTCCGCTGCCTGGTGATTGACGCCAGCCCCATCACGGATATCGACTTTTCCGCCGCAAGCGACCTGCGCGACCTGTTTACGGCCCTGCGGGCACGGCATGTTACCGTCGTATTCGGTCGCGTCAGCCCCTACCTGCGCGCCGACATGGACCGCCATCGCATTACCCCGGTCATCGGAGCGGCCAACATCCATGCGCAGCTGCATACTGCCATTGCGGCGGCACAAAAGATAATGGCGGATGGCGGTCCCTGAAGCTGTTTGGGAAAAGCTTCACCAAAAATTTTCAGTAGATTTACAGGATGTTTCATAGGCCGATTTGTCAGGCAGCCTCCCGGTTTTCAGGACATTGCGGCAGCTGACACCCAAAACGGTCTTGCGCATATCCCGTCCCGCCTGCAGCACGAAGACACAACCACCAGTCATGGCCGCCATCGGTTGTCCATACCGTACCAAGGCGATACGATACACGCTGTCGCGCGTCATTTCCAAACAGGATGGGAAACAGGTCATGCAATGGGGCTGGGTCAGTGCGGCAACCACCATTACGTTCCAGATCCTGTTCATCATCCGCGTCCTGCTCAGACCACACCGGCAGCCCGCGTCACGCGTGGCATGGGTGGCCATTATCGGTTCCCTGCCCATCCTTGGCATGATTGCCTATCTGCTGCTGGGCGAAACCCATCTGAACGGGCGTATCCTCGAGCGTATCCGCGAGGCCATCAAACGGCTGCCCGTTCCCGGCAAGACCAGCAACGCACTGATTGACGCCGAACGGGACTTCGGGCTGCACCCGCGCCTTGCCCCGCTGTTCCGCGTCGGGCAATCGATCAGCGGCTATCCCCCCATGGGGGGCAACAGCGCAGCACTCATGCCGGATTCCGATGCGTCGATTACCGCAATGGTGGCCGATATCAACGCCGCGCGGGAACACGTGCATATCAGCTTCTATATCTGGCTGTCCGACAGAAACGGCATGAAAGTGGTCGAGGCCCTGAAACACGCGGCAGCGCGCGGTGTTACGTGTCGCGTCATGGCGGACGACCTGGGGTCGCGGCGCCTGATCCACAGCCGCCACTGGCGGGACATGCACGAAGCGGGCGTGCGGCTTGTACGCGCCCTGCCCATTGGCAACCTGCTGCAACGTCCCTTTCGCGGGCGGTTTGACATGCGCAACCACCGCAAGATTGTCGTCATAGACAGCCGCGTAACCTATTGCGGCAGCCAGAACTGCGCCGACGCGGCATTCCGGGTCAAGCCGCGCTTTGCGCCATGGGTCGACCTTGTCACACGCTTGGAAGGTCCCGTGGTGCTGCAGAACCAGCACCTGTTCGCAACCGACTGGTTCGGCCACACCGGCGAGGACCTGACCAGCCTGCTGACCACGGCGGACATTCCGGCGGGCAAGGGCTTCGTGGCGCAGGTCATCGGGACAAGTGCAGCCGTACGCTATGCCGCAATGCCGGAGGTGTTCGTATCGCTGATGAACGCGGCGGCGCGGGACCTGACGGTGACAACGCCCTATTACGTGCCGGATGAACCCATACAGGCCGCCCTGTGCGCCGCCGCCCGGCGCGGCGTGAACACGACGCTGACGGTGCCGACACGCAATGATTCATGGATCGTCGCAGGTGCCAGCCGCAGCTATTACCGTGAACTGCTGGAAGCGGGGGTGAAGCTGTATGAATACCCGCACGGCCTGCTGCATACCAAGGCACTGACGGTTGATGGAAAGATGACCATGATCGGGTCAGCCAACCTGGACCGGCGCAGCTTTGACCTCAATTTTGAAAACAACATCCTGTTCGTGGACCCTGCCTTCACCGCGGACATCCACGCACGCCAGCAGACCTATACCAATGCCGCCACCCCCATCACGCTGGATATGGTCATGAACTGGCCCAGATACCGCATATTATGGAACAACGTACTGGCCATGGTTGGCCCCGTTTTGTGAATAAGCAGTATATATCATCAACCCTTGAAAATCCGCTGCCCTGTACCGACATTCAGGACAGAAGCCTGCTCCATTGCACGGGCAGCCTGCACTGAATGCGAACAGGAGAAACCGGATCATGAGTACCGCTGAAAACCTTCGTAAGCTCAGCCCTGAAGACATTCAGGAAATCACGAAGCATTTTGAGAAATCCCTGCATCAGCACAAATCCGAACTGCACAAGCAGATTTCGGACCACTTGTCTGGCCTGAAGGGTGAAGTGCGCCTGCATGAAAACAGGATTCCGACGTACTGCAAGGTGTTCGGATTCCTGATTCTGGCGGCAGCATCCGTGGTCAGCTATGTCTTTGGTCGCAAGTCGGCCGAATAAACATCCTGAAGACCGCCTGAACAATGCTTTGCCCGTCCCATCCTGCCCCATGACCATGTGGCGGGATGGGGAACAGGTTATTTTCCTGCCTGAACCGTTTTGACCGTGGCGGTTGTCACAGTCGTTTCGGCTGGTGTGGGGTCTTCCGGCACGACGGGCGTTCTGGGCGGATGAAACGCCGAAATGGGCCCCAGCGGACCACGCCTGACCCTGCGCATTGATTCGACCGGTTTACGCACACACCCACGTGTCACGATTGAACAGACCCCGTCGGACCCGATGATCTCATCATCATCGCCGCTATAATGCAGGTCCACGACCTTGTCATCCTCGATACGAATATCCGCGATACAGGTCTTGCCCGCGCCGCCCACGGTTGTTTCCGTCAGGTTGACCAGTGTCTGCAGCGGTACGAATGTTGAATCATTCGTGGATGGAATGTTCAGCGTACGCGAATATTCAAAAATCTGTACATGGTCGTCTATTTTCTTGATCTTGTCGGGAATCCCCACGCAGGACTGCACATCCGTGCTGTTCATGCCGATCATGGCCAGTTGCGCGCGGTGCGCGGTGCGTGAATCCGCATAACCACACCCCGCAAGACCACTGACAGGCAACAAGACAATACAGACCCCTCCAAAACGCGACAGAAGGGAGTGAAAAGGACGGTTGCTGCGGTGGATCTCAACTGTCATGCGGGTATGTTGCTCCGGAAGTGGGGACGGCATAGGTCTAAAGCGGGGCCTGACGCGGATGTCGTGGCCTTCATCCTGCCTGTTTCGCACACACGAAACAAACATAATGACGGAAATCCCGTTTCCTGCTCCGGTGCAGGCTTACCCCCACCGTCCGTTTTTTTTACAGGCTGCCGGGCGCAATCCGTTGACTGAAATGTAAATATTTCAATGCATTGTCTTTTTTTGAAAAGATAATGTTGTCCGAAGCTTTATGGGAAAAGCTTCACCAGAAACTTTTTTTTGAGGTATGCAGGTTTTCCAGCCGGTTCCGATGAATGACCGGGATCAGGGGACTTCCGTATCCATATAACCGCATCAGCGGAACAGGTAGAAAATCAGCCCCCATAATGGCACGCTGAACAGAAGGCCGAACAGGATGCCACGAACCGGCGTACGGTGATGTCCTGCCACTTCACTGGTAGAATGGCCGTCAGGCTGCGGGCCCGTACGGGACAGGGCAATGCTCTCAAGTGACATGGTCCAGAAAACCTTTTCCTGAAATACGACGCGATACAATTCAAATCTTGGCCATAAAACGATAAGATTGCCTTAAAAATAACATGCTTCCCTGTCAATCAGGAACGTTGGCGATTTTTCCCGTTTTTGGCGGAAATGTTGGGCCAAGACCTGCACAGGAAGCCCGCTTCCCGATCGTATCTGCATGGTTTTGTTTCCCTTTTCCATTCAGGTGCTCGACCTGTCCCCCTTTCCTGTCCTTACAATTATTTACAGGCGGTCACGCCCCTGACCGTCCGCATGCTGCCCTGTCAGCCATTCTGATGGGCGGCATGATTTCTTTTGCTGCCTGCACGTACAGCACATATATTCGTCATAGTATTTGATAATGAAAATCTGTCTATCCACAGGAAAACCCCTGCGTATATTCGCAATTATCATTTCAAAACCCAGAAACAGGCACTGATATTTAATTCAAAATATAAAATAATATGCGAATATTAAAACTAATTATATTCCACAACAACCCGACAACCCATCTGTTCAGATCCGGATACATGCAATGATGCTGCGTAAACTTGGCTGTCATCCCGCCCGACTGCAGGGACCACAGCCTGTGCTGTCGGACATGCGTGCCTTCATGGCGCGCAGGGCGCCGCCCCGTCTGGACCGTGCGCGGATTGATCCCGCGCCCCGCATGCTGGGCAATGACGTGCTGGGTAACTGTACTGCCGCGGGAATCGGCAACCATATCCGCGCCACAGCGGCCCTGGGGGGCTACCAGATTACCGTCACCACAGATGATGCGGTACGCTTTTACGCATCGTCCACCGGATACGTCCCGGGCAATCCCCTGACGGATCAGGGCGGCGCCGAAGTCGATGTCCTGACCACCGCCCTGCGATCCGGGTACAGCCTGACCGACCAGACGCTGTTCCCGTTATGGGGAAGCGTGGAAAGCGGGGACATGAACGGGATCCGCAACATCACGGCAGGACTGTCCGCCGCCTATCTCGGGGTGCGGCTTGCCATGTCGGATATGTGGGAAGATGGCAACGGCAGCCTTGCCCCCGTATGGGACACCATCACCCCCGCCAGCCACGGTGACCCGACACCGGGCAGCGCGGGTGGCCACTGCCTGCTGTTATGGAATTATGCCGGCACGGCGGATACCGACCTTGTCACGCTGCTGACATGGGGCAGCATGCAGAAGGCGACGTGGCGGTGGCTGCGCTCACGCATAATGGAGGCACATGGCCTGGCATGGCGGCAGTTGCTGCCCAGCGGAATACTGGCCCCAACGGGGCAGGACTGGGACGCCCTTATCACCAGTAACGAAGCCTACCTGGCGGGCACGTCCTGAACGTCGGCTTTCTGAAAAAAGGCGACACCCGGAAACTTTCATTTTCCCGATGACAGGACAACCATGCGATCCCTTCCATCCATGCTGGCCGCTGCCGCATGCCTGTCCGCCTGCGCGCATGGCCGTGCCGGACAGACCACCATCCCGGTCGTCATGGCGGGCATACAGTCCACACTGACGCGGGCGGGCGTGGTATCGGTTTCACACGCCGCCGACTGGAACACGCAGCAGGGCAGCCGTCTTGACCAGACGGTACGGGCCGCGCAGTGTGCACAACATGCGGCAGACCCCGTAATGGGCACCATAACGGGCGATGTGACGCTGCAGCTTGCCGGCAGTTTTACCCGTGGCGGCCAGTTTACGGTCGGTGCGCTGACAACTGCCCCGACCATGGGCCTTGCAACCACAGCCGCCCGCACGACCAGCCAGCAGGTCAGCCTGTCCGTGTCCTACGCTCCCCTGTCCTCGCTGCCCGATGTCGAGATGGGGCGGCAGATGGGATATGAAACCGCCCTGTTCGGGCAGAACGACCCCGTACGACACAGCGAGGCCCGGCGCCTGATGGCTGACCGTGACGCATTGCGCCGGATCGTGCGCGTCCTGATCCGTTCATGGGACGGGCAAAGCTGTCCGGCACCGCAACCGGTGGCGCCCCTTGTCAGCCTGCGACGGGGCAACATGCCTGACCCCGCCATATCCGGATCTGACGATACGGGCAGGAAACGCTAAATAAGAGATATGGATTAAGTTTGCATTTCTGCATACACATCAGGCCCCTGCATAAAATATATTTCTAAATTACCTGCATTTCCCTACGGTCAAGGACAGGGAAATCTGGTACAGCCGCCCTTTCCCCTCCGGGCAGACAGGCCGCCATGACGTGCGGTAACGGATGGGAAGGGACGCATTCATTCCTCGACGCGTCCACCCCTTCTTCCGGCGTGGCGGCATGGGCCGCTACCGTAAACTGAGGACGCGTATCTTGCCTGTTGCGTTGCTGGCCCTTGCTATCGGGGCGTTTGGCCTTGGCACGACGGAAACCATTGTCATGGGGCTGCTGCCACAACTGTCCAGCGGGCTGCATGTCACCATCGCGCAGGCAGGGCTGCTGGTATCGGGCTATGCCATCGGTGTGACCATTGCCTCCCCGCTTGTAGCGATCCTGACCAACAGCCTGTCACGCCGCGCAACGCTGCTGCTGACAATGGCGATCTTCATCGCGGGCAATGCGTGCAGCGCCCTGGCGCCGGGGTACGTCAGCCTCATGCTGGCACGTGTGCTGACATCGTTTTCGCACGGGACGTTCTATGGCGCGGCGTCCATCATGGCGGCACAGGTCGTGCCCCCCGCCAAGCGGGCGGAAGCCCTGTCCCTTGTCTATATCGGGCTGACGCTGGCCATGATCCTTGGCGTGCCGATGGGCACCGTCGTGGCGCAGATGACATCGTGGCGCATGGCGTTCTGGCTGATCTGTGCGGTTGGCGTGCTCGCATGGACCACCATGTGGCTGTGGATTCCGCAGGACCAGGCCAGCGGGCCGGCCATTCCGCTATCGGCGCAGTTCAGGGCCATGCTGCACCCACTGGTCGTAACCATGATGCTGGTATCGATGTGCACGTCTTCCAGCATGTTTACCCTGTTTACCTATATCACCCCGTTCCTGCAGACCCGTTCGGGATTCAGCACGCATGCGATTGACGGCATCCTGCTCATGATCGGGGGTGGGCTATGCCTGGGCAACCTGCTGGGCGGGCGACTGGCAGACTGGAAGATGCTGCCATCGTGCGCCGGGCTTATGGCCGCCGTAGCGGTGGTGCAGGTCCTGCTGGTGCCCGGCAGCCTGCATCCGTGGGCCTGTCTGGCGCTGCTTTTCCTGTGGGGGGTATTCATCTATGCGCCCATGGCCCCGCTGCAGACCTACGTGGTCGCCTGTGCGGGGGCGGCGCCCAACATCGCTGCCGTCATGAACCAGAGTTCCTTCAATTTCGGCAATGCGATCGGCGCGTGGGCAGGCAGTCATATCGTGGATACCCACTGGTCCTATGGCGGGCTTCCGGTCCTGTCGTCGTGCTTCGCCTTTATTGGCTTCGCGCTGGTGGGGCTGGCGGAATATTATGTCCGTCGGCAGACGAAAAAACCCCGTAAAGTCGTACCGCACCCGCTGACCAGCGCCACCCACGCCGTGGTGCCGAAACCGGAACAGACCCTGCATCCCCACGCCTGACGCAGGCAGCATGCATGACATCGCCCGGTGTCATGCATGCGCAAGGTCAGCCGGTCGTTCGGGGCGTGGACAAGGAACGGCTACAGGTAGCGCGCCATGCACCAGCCCCCTTCAATATCCGCCACGGCGGACGGACCGCTGTGCAGGACCACATACAGCACCGAACACTACCGGGCATGGATGCCGCTTATTGACATCCTGTGCCGGGTCCAACAGCACGACAGGGTTCCGTGGCAGGTAACCCAGCGCATTAACCGGCCAGTCCATTTCCGTCAGGCAGACCGATCCTGTCTCCGCATACCGAAGGATGCACGGACCACGTCAGTATCAATACAGACACGGCGAAACGATGCACCAACATCTGTCTGCGCCGCGCGCAAGCTGGATGGAACGGGTCAGAAGAATGACAGAGGCCCTGCCTGACCCGCAAGCAGAGCCTGTGCCTGAGTAACAACGCAGCGCAGCGGACGGCCCAGCGTATCGGCCAGCAGTCGTCAGACCACCTCGGGAACGCCCCAGCGCCTGATCCCTGCTCTCCCCTTTTCCGTTCGCGGCCTGCATCCCCAACTTTGCCCGAGAGCAGGGGCGCAATCCGCTGCCATTACGCTTCGTTCAACTCGTGCCGCTTGATTCCCGTTCCCCGCTCCGTGTTCTGACGGGTGCTCGGTGAAACATTCGTTCCACACAAAGAAAATCCCGAATGCCAATCGGCCCCAGAAAAGACGCAAAATTCATTCATACGGTAAGGATGCAGTTATCGATGCACTCCGCACCGGGGCTTTCCCAGACAGACCTTGCTGGCAGTTTCTGACACGCCCTGTCCTGAACAGACAGGCTTGCCCCACTTACCGCGACTACAGACGACGCACCTGTCCCGTTTCATTTCGTTTCGTTTGTTAATACACCGTACGTATCCAGTCGCAATAATGATCGTTCTGGCCCCGCAGGGCCGCAGTTATCCAAACGTGGAACGGACACGTCCATGCAAACGCTGTTGCAACCGATCTTGCGGGTCAAAATGTCCAGTGACGTGCATGAACGTCTGGCATCGCTTCACATCCCCTATCCGCCCGGACCCAAGCGCCTTAAACGCGCCGACAGGGTGCGCGAACGTGGGATTCTGTTCATCCATATTCCCAAGAATGCCGGAACATCCATCACGCATGCCCTGTACGGCATGAATGTCGGCCACGAAACCATCCGGTATTTCCAGCGCCGCATGCATGGCCTGACGGACTTCCCGTCCTTTGCCATCCTGCGCGACCCGGTGCAGCGGTTCATGTCCGCCTATCGTTATGCCCGTGCGGGGGGCAGTTCCTCGCGCCATGTCGCGCATGGATTCCGCGCAACATATATGGCATTTGGCGGCATTGATGACGCATTGGACCACATCACCCATGTCCGTTCGCCGTACGGCATAGACCATATTTTCCGCCCGCAGACATGGTACCTGACCGATACGCATGGGCATATCGGGGTGGACCACCTGTTCATGCTGGATGACATGGCCAGCATACAGGATTTCATCCGTCATTATACCCCGACCCCCATTGGCCATGCCAATGCCGGGGAGTGTCCTGAAGTCTGTGTATCTGACCTGGCCCACGGTTG
>NZ_BANF01000104.1 GCF_000964425.1 Komagataeibacter intermedius TF2
CTGAATTCTCATTCAATGCCCCACTAAAAATGGGGGGATTACCCTTACTTATGATATTAAAGGTCCTCGACGGAAGATAACGAAAGCTGAAGTTTATACGCTGCAGCAAGCGAGAACACGTTTGGTGCCGCAATTTATCGAAACATCGACAAATCTCGATAGGTTGCCCTCCAAAGCCTGTCCGGGTGATTTGAGTGTGGCCCGTCTCGCCTTGAATCCCAGTTACATCGCGCGTTCTTTTTATCCTGTCGCAATGTTGCGCAGTGCTGGTCTTGAGTCGGTCGGAAGTAGAGCTGTAAAACTGACCCCGGAGGCCTGGGCAAAAAAGGGTTCTCCGCGCGAGTCAACGACCACGGAGCTTTTTGTGGTGGGACGGCGAAAAGCGTTTCGTCAGTTGGCAGATTGGGCTGGAGAAGTTGAAGAAGGGTCCAGTGAAGCCAAAGACCTTTCTCATATTGAGAATTTTTCTGCATTTGAGTCAACAGATCGCATTGTGTCATTCGAAAAATCTCAAGATCGTTTTTTCGAAGTGGGTGTTCATCTGTTACCCGGAGATAACTCTCAATTTGTACAACGCGCATTTGCCAAATATGCGACCGACGTTGGCGTAAAGCTGCACCTCGATCTGGCATTTAGCGCAGGAAATCTATGGTTTCTTCCTGCAGAGGGCGATAGCGAGAGCATCAGGCATCTAGCTGAGTTCTCTTTTGTACGTGTAATTCGTTCCATGCCCAAGTTGCGTGGTATGCGTCCGATACAACGGGCTTCTGGCGTGACTGTGCCGTGTAGCCTGCCCACGGAGCAGCCGCTGTCGTCAGAGCCTAAAGTCGCCATTTTGGATGGTGGTTTGCCGACGAATAGCAGTATCACTCCGTGGGTAAATACTTATCGCGTCATGGATGAGCATGCGGAAGATGATCCAGGCGGCATTGAGCATGGGCTTGCAGTCACGTCGGCATTCCTTTTTGGACCGATCATACCCAATAGCACTCCGTCTCGGCCTTATTCTTATGTTGATCATCTCCGCGTTCTGGATCGTGAAACTGATTCAGAAGACCCATTGGAATTATATCGTACGCTGGGGTTTGTGGAAGAAGTTCTTCTGTCTCGATATTATCAGTTCATCAATTTGAGTTTGGGACCGGATCTCCCAATTGAAGATACAGATGTACACGCGTGGACTTCTGTGATTGATGATTTGTTGAGCGACGGAGATACATTGATGACCATAGCCGTTGGAAATAACGGCGCTATGGATCGCTCCACAGGTAACGCACGTGTTCAGGTGCCATCGGATTGCGTGAATGCGTTGTCCGTAGGGGCTGCTGACAACGTTGATAAAACTTGGGGTCGGGCCGCTTACAGCGCCGTTGGACCCGGTCGTAGTCCAGGCGTAGTAAAACCTGATCTTATGGCTTTTGGTGGGGCCGCAGAAAATTCTAAATATTTTCATGTTCTGGCATCGGGAGCCAAGCCGTCCTTAGTGCCTCAATTGGGAACAAGTTTTGCATCACCATATTTATTGCGCAATGCTGTTGGAGTTCATGCAGTTCTTGGTTCGGATTTATCGCCGCTCGCTATTAAAGCGTTGCTTGTTCATAGTGCTGATCCCTCTGAACACGATAAAATTGAAGTCGGTTGGGGTAAAATTCCAGAAGATTTGATGGAAGTTATTACTTGTCCATCTGGCGTGGCGCGGGTGGTCTATCAAGGCGAATTAAAGCCCGGAAAATATTTACGCGCGCCGCTTCCAATACCAACTGGTGGTTTGCAAGGTAAAATACGCTTGAAGGCAACATTTTGTTACGCGTCTCCGACGGATCCGCAGGATGCTGTTACCTATACTCGAGCTGGTTTGGATATTGTCTTTCGTCCCAGTGATAAGAAGGTAAAAGAAGGTAAAGCGAACGCCGATACAAAAGGCTTTTTCGATATGAAAAAATACGCAACCGAAGAGGAGCGTCGTTCGGATATGGGGAAATGGGAAACTGTTCTACATGGCGATAAACGTATGCTCGGGCGTAGTCTCGATAGCCCAGTGTTCGACATTCATTACAATGCGCGTGAATCAGGACATGCTACGACAAGCGCTGAGAAAATTCGTTATGCTCTAATTATCACAGTAGAAGCTGCTAAACATCCTGATCTCTATAATGATATTTTGCGTAGTTATACAAAGGCACTTGTGCCAATTCAGCCAAAAATAACCCTGCCAATTCGAACATAGGAATTGTTCAAATTGGGATTTCTTATTTTTCAAATTGACTAAATGTTTCGACATTTTTGCGAATGGGTTCAGCCCATTTGATCAGAGGTTGCAATGTATATGGAACGGCGCCCTGCGCTCAGAAAGGTAGAGATTTTTGGGCTCTTGGAGCGGCTTTGTGAGCGACTGGAGCCAAGTGAAACCCAAACTAATCGTGCCCAATCCAGTTATGAAGCGGTGGGCCGGTGGTTGGCCGATGCTGAGGATAACCGGCTTGCCACCAGCGGTATTTACTTGCAAGGCTCGATTGCGCTAGGAACCACGGTAAAGCCGATTGGCCAAAATGAGTACGATGTTGACTTGGTTTGTCATCTTCCTGCTTTCGGTCATTGGTTGCCGCCCGCTCTGTGCAAGCAGATAGTGGGTGATCGATTGAAGGCCAATCAGCGTTATAATAATATTCTTCAGGAAAAGCCGCGTTGCTGGCGACTAAATTATGCAGATGAATTCCATCTGGATATAACCCCGTCCATTCCAAACGCGAATTGTGCCAACGGCGGAGAGTTGGTACCTGATAAAGCGCTTTCTACGTGGAAGCCTAGCAATCCCAAAGGATACCGAGATGCATTCAAGCGTCGGGCCGAGCTGGTTCCGCAGATGCGTCTTCTCATGAGCTATGCGGAAGATCGAGCACGCGCGGACGCGGACATTGAACCGTTCCCTGAGCGTCCTCGCTTTAAAGGGCTTTTGTGTCGGATTGTGCAAATTGCGAAGAGACATCGTGATAGTTATTTTCTCGAACGTAATATGTCTCTCGCGCCGATTTCAGTAATTATCACTACACTTGCCGCATGGAGTTACGAACACTGTGTTCGGACGATGGTGTTCGACAGCGAACTGGATGTTTTGCATGCCGTGATTCGTCATATGCGCACTTTTATCCGATCTAATACGATAGAAGGACGCGTCTATTGGGCTATCTGGAACGAAACAACGGAAGGTGAGAACTTCGCTGAACGTTGGAATACGGAGCCAGCCAAGGCAGCAGCTTTTTTTGAGTGGCACGCTGCAATAATGCTGGATCTAGAACGGTTGAGTGCTGCTGAGGGGCTCGATGGTTTGGGTAAAACCCTTGCCTCATCGTTTGGACAGGCTCCTGCGCGAGAAATTATCCAGGAGATGCTCGATAGCATGTCGGCCGCGCGATCCGCCCGTCTGCTGGCCGTTGCTCCAGCGATTGGTTTGACAACTGCAAAAGTACCTGTGGCTCGAGTGACATCGGTCCGCAGTAATACGTTTTATGGAGCGTCATAGTCTCCGATGCGCTTTGATCTTCCTCGGCCACTGACACCTTCACAGCAGTATATCGCGTTACGGTCCAACCCGATCTGTGAAGGTCACGGGAAACTGCGCGGTAATATTCTTACGTGGAATTTTCTGGTTACGCCTACGCCCTTGAGCAGGTTGTATCATGCCCGGATAGAATATCGGCAAGGGAAGGCACCGGCAGTCTACATTGACCAGCCTGATCTTACGATTTTGGCTGAGGGAAGAAAACTACCGCACGTATATGAACAATTGCCAACACGGCTTTGTCTTTATCTTCCAAACTCGGGCGAGTGGGGAAATTGGATGCGGCTAGACCAGACGATCGTACCATGGACGGCACTCTGGTTGTTCTATTTCGAAGCATGGCTGCTGTCCGATGAATGGTCAGGTGGCGGACTACATCCTAGAGTGCGGGACCAATCCGATAGTCATAAACCGAAGCGTAAGATTCTGATATCAAATAGAAAACGTCATGAACATGCAAGATGATCAGGATAAGTCTTATCGTATTCTGTGTTTGGATGGAGGGGGAATCCGAGGAGTATTTCCTGCAGCCTTCCTTGCCCGACTTGAGGAATACATCGAGCATCCGATCGGTCAATACTTCGATTTGATAGCAGGCACGTCGACCGGCGGCATTATAGCTGTTGGTTTAGGCTTAGGACTTTCTGCAAACGAGATTCTGAAACTTTATGAGGAGCGCGGACCGGCAATTTTCGATCAGCAGCACGGCACTATTGGTAATTGGCTCCGTCAGCGCTGGCGAAGCGCGCGGCACTGGGTTGGCAGCAAATATGAGGCGACAGAACTCCGCGCTGCTCTCGACGGCATTCTCGGAGAACGGCGTCTTGGGGAAAGCGCAACTCGATTGCTTATCCCTGCGTGGCACCCGATATTGGAACGCGTTTACATCTATAAGACGGCCCACCATCCGCGACTGGAGACTGATTTTAGGCAGTTGGCCGTAGATGCAGCGATGGCTACTGCTGCGGCTCCGACATTTCTGCCTGCACATAATACGTCTGATCAAGTCGAGCTTATTGACGGTGGTGTCTGGGCCAATAATCCGATTGGCGCAGCGGTGGTCGAGGCGGTCGGAACGCTGGGGTGGCCCGCCAAGAGACTGAAAGTGCTTAGTATCGGGACTATCGCAGAAGTTAATGCCCCGCCTCGATGGGCTGGAAAATTGCCGATGGCTGCTCATGTCACTCGGCTGTTCATGGCAGGTCAATCTCATAGTGCGCTCGGCGCTGCAAAAATACTTACAGGAGATGGTCACGGCCACCAAGCTATCTGGCGTGTAGACCAGATAGCCCCATCAGGTCGTTACACATTAGACAATGCTGGTCGTATTGCTGAAATGAAGAATCGCGCAGTTGTGGAGGCGCGTGAGAAGCTTCCCGAACTTCGACGGCATTTTTTTGATAAACCTGCCGATAAATTTGTTCCGTATCATCAGCTATGAAACTGCGTACGGATGGTAAATCATTATCTCTGTAGGCTTAGGTTACATAGATAGGGCATGATGCTTGCAATGAGGCAGATCTTCAAAGAGAGAAGCCCTCTGCGTTCTCGCCTTTACTCTTCTTTCCTGCTAGGAAAGAAGAGTAAAGGCGAGTTGGTGTGGGTACAGCCGTCAGAGTCAGAGGCCTGCGCGAATTTTCGTGACGGGTTGAGAGGGTAGGAGAGAGTCTCCTGTCCGCCCGTCATGGAGTTTTTCGCCATGGCGACCGCCATTCCCAAAATCAGCCTGAGTTCGTCCCGCGACATCCCGTTCAATCGTCTGGTGCTGTCGCAATCCAACGTGCGGCGGGTAAAGTCCGGCCTGTCGATCGAGGAACTGGCCCGTGACATCGAGCGTCGCGGGCTATTGCAGAGCCTGAACGTCCGTCCTGTCCTTGATGGCGAAGGGGCCGAGACCGGCACTTACGAAGTCCCTGCCGGCGGACGGCGCTTTCGCGCGCTCGAACTGCTGGTGAAGCAGAAGAAACTGGCGAAGACGGCACCCGTGCCCTGCGTCGTGCGCGAAGCCGGATCGGCCATTCTCGCCGAGGATGATTCTCTGGCTGAGAACGTCCAGCGCGTAGCCCTGCACCCGCTGGATCAGTTCCGAGCTTTTCGTGACATGCTGGAAAAAGGCATGTCCGAGGAGGAAATCGCCGCTGCGTTCTTCGTGACAGCTGCTGTTGTCAAGCAACGCCTGCGTCTGATGACCGTGTCCGACAGCCTGCTTGAAATCTATGAGCAGGATGGGATGCGCCTGGAGCAGCTGATGGCCTTTTCCATCAGCGACGACCACGCGCGGCAGGAACAGGTCTGGGAGATCGTGGCCCAGAGCCATAATCGCGAACCCTATGTCATCCGCCGCATGCTGACGGAAAAGACCGTCCGGGCTTCGGATGCCCGTGCCCGTTTCGTCGGGCTGGAGGCCTATATCGTAGCGGGTGGCCACGTCATGCGCGACCTGTTCGAGGCTGACGACGGCGGCTGGCTGCAGGATCCGGCCATTCTGGACAGGCTGGTCATGGAAAAACTGCACACAGCCGCTGAGGATATCCGCGCCGAGGGCTGGAAATGGGTCGAGACGGCCCTGTCGTTCCCATGGGGGCACACACGGCAGTTCGTCGAGATCGATGGCACGGAAGTGCCCCTGACCGATGAAGAGACAGCCCGTCTCGAAGCCCTGCGTGCCGAACAGGAAACCATCGAGGCGGAATACGCTCAGGCCGATGAATATCCGGACGAGGTCGATGCAAGGCTGGGCGGGATCGAACAGGCCATCCTTGTCCTGGAGGAACGACCTCTGGCGTTCGATCCTGCCGACATGACGCGGGCCGGAGCGTTCGTTAGCCTCGCCAGCGATGGCATATTGCAGGTGGAGCGGGGCTTCGTGCTGCCCGAGGACATGCCGACCGAGCCAGAGGAGGTCGATGACGCCGGCGGTGCCGATGGATACGATTATGCTGCGTATGACGGACAGGATGAACGTCTTGCTGATGATGGCGACGACGGGGGCGGGGAGGGCAACAGCATTTCTCCCGACTTTGAGCCCGAGGAGGAAGACGGGATCAAGCCGCTGCCTGACCGGCTTCTCACCGAACTGACGGCGTGGCGCACGCTGGCCCTGCGGGATGCGGTCGCCAGCAATCCGCATATCGCCCTGACCGAATTCCTGCATACGCTGGTGCGTGATGTTTACTGGCAGACACCGGGGGCCGACTGCCTGGAAGCCTATGTCCGGGAAATCCCGCTGCCGGTCCATTCACCGGACATGCCGGGCAGCCTTCCGGCCCATGCGCTACGGCAGCGCAACGAGGGCTGGAAGCACGATCTGCCGGAAAACGAGGATGCGCTGTGGCGCTGGATCGACGGGCTGGACGATGCCAGCCGCATGGCGCTGCTGGCGTACTGCCTGTCCTTCGGGGTTAACGCGCTTTATGAGCGCATGCCCGCCTATGGGGCGGTGTCGCAGCGCAGCGTGACCGAACGCCTCAAACGGGCAGACCGTCTGGCGTCGGCCCTCTGCCTCGATCTGGTCGAGGCGGGCTGGCAGCCGACCGTCGAGAACTATCTCGGCCGGGTGACCAAGGCTCGTATCCTGCAGGCGGTGCGGGAAGCACGCGGCGATGAGGCGGTCGAGCGCATTGCGCACCTGAAGAAGCCCGACATGGCCCGCGAGGCCGAGCGGCTGCTCGACGGCTCTGGCTGGCTGCCCGAGGCGTTGCGGACGGCGGGGAGCGTAGAGCAGACGTCTGTTGAAACAGTGACTTACGCGGTTTATGGAGGGGGATCTGGGTTTTCGCCTTTTGAAGGCTAAACAGAAGGCAATTTCCCTCGCTTTTGAGTGAGGTTGCGCATGAAGGCGACGAACCGTCCCAGTATCGCGTCTTCTGCCTCGGCTCGCCATACTAGATGAACATCGAATTCGGCATTCGGATCATCAAGAGGCCGAAAGACGACCCCGCACGGTTGGAACTCTTGGCAAGCTGCATTGCAAAGCGTAATATTCAATCCCACGCGTATTTGCGAGAGAAGCGTTAGTATACCTTCGTAATGCATGGGGATATGCGTCTGTGATCCGATCTGGGCTAGGTAGAAATATCTGTACCAATCCTCATACGCTTTTGAGGGCACCAACAAGCCCTCTTTTGTCAGATTCCGTATAGACAGTGTTTCTTGATTTGCGAGTGGATGGTCATAGGGCAGGACTACAACGATGTGCTCTCGATGCAGAGGAGATGAGGCGAGGCTATTATCGAGTGCGAATTGGGGGATAATGGCAGCATCAATATGCCGGTTCGGTAATGTAAAAACGATGTCACGATCAGACGATGTATGAAGACTGATTCGTGTTTGTGGGTAGCTGTTGCTCCATGATCGTAACAATAATGCAGGTTTTGAATGAAGCGGTGGGTACGCCAGTCCGATGCGTAACTCGCCTTCCGGAAGGTCTGTCAGGTCATCAGTTAACGCTCGGAGATATCGTGCATCTTCTATGATATGACGAACCTGCCGTAAAATATACTCTCCCATACTAGTTGTCACCGTCCCTCTTCTGTTGCGTTCAAACAATGTTACACCCAGAAGATGACGGTTGCAGCGAGGCAGATGGCTGAGAAGAAGA
>NZ_BANF01000103.1 GCF_000964425.1 Komagataeibacter intermedius TF2
GGTCATTTTGTAGAATTCAGTCATCCCACAGGAGCCCGATCTGGAATATTGACGATATTCTGCTTCTGGCGGCGGGTTCTGAACGCAGTGAGGGTGTCACGGCCTGAGAAGGCAGTGTTGGTGGAAGCTATGTGGTCTGTGCACTGTCTGTTTCTTCAGATGGCCTGCCGGAGCCTTCGCAATCGTGCATGAGCGAGGGCGAATTC
>NZ_BANF01000102.1 GCF_000964425.1 Komagataeibacter intermedius TF2
GCAGCGGACAACCCGACAGGCCGGCAGGGAAAAATCAACCTCGACGCGGATTTCTTCTGTGGTTGCCGTCCGTTATGCAAGAGTTTTCTGACCCATATTGACGTGTGATCGTGTGCGGTCTTCTGTAAGGCCTGTTGATGTGGCCTTTCAGAAGCCACTGGCCAGTATGGTGATCAGCGGATCAGATCCAAATCTCACAGGCGTGCTTTAAAGCACAGAGAAATCCACTGGTTTTTCCGATCCGGATCAGACGATCATGCGCCCATTCAGGTCATCGCCCTCTCACACCCCTACCGGTTCCATCCGCGGGAGCCGAGCCATCGCTCAGGCTGCCAGGGACAGGGCCGGATCCCGATAATCCTCCTGTTTTGTTGCCATGGCCCAGATGGCTCGTGCCATCCTGTTGGCCAGCGCAATGGCTACCAGCATACGGGCTTGCGGGCCAGCATCCGTGCCAGCCAGCTTCCCGGTGCAGGGGCCTTACGGCTGGCCCAGTTCACCTGGGTCATGGCGCCCATGATGAGAAGCCTGCGGATATCAGCCTGCCCGGCTTTTGATATCTTCCCCAGCCTTTCCTTTCCGCCAGATGAGAACTGACGGGGCACCAGCCCCAGCCACGCAGCAAAGTCGCGCCCGCGCCGGAAGCTCTGCAGGTCAGGCGCAAAAGCTTCAATCGCAAGAGCGGTCAGAGGACCCACTCCAGGCATGCTCTGCAATCTGCAGGTGTTTTCACTTTCCTGGGCAAGCATCCTGATCTTCTTTGTTCTGACATCAATCCGCACACTCTGCTCCGAAATCTGTCGCAGCAGATCAAGGCATTCCTGCTTCACAGCCTCTGGCAGAACCGCCTCATCCAGCATGGCTTCAATGTGTCTGATATGCGCAATCCCCTGTGGCACGACGAGACCGAATTCATACAGAACGGCACGCAGGGCATTCACCAGTTCCGTGCGCTGGTGCACCAGACGCTGCCGGGCCCGGAAAAGAACGCCACGCGCCTGCTGCGCTTCAGTGCGTGGTTCGACAAAGCGCATTTCCGGCTGACGGGCCGCAATGACGATCGCTTCCGCATCAGCAGCATCGTTCTTCTGGCGCTTCACGAAAGGCTTCACATACTGCGGAGCGATCAGTCTGACCTCGTGACCAGCTCCTGCCAGTTCGCGAGCCCAGTAATGCGCGCTCCCGCACGCTTCAAGAACGACCAGAGCAGGCGGCTGCGTGGCCATGAACTGCATAAACTGCTGACGACGCAGCTTTTTGCGAAACATCACCTCGCCCGCACGCGAAGCTCCATGAACCTGGAAAATGTTCTTTGCCAGATCAACGCCTATCACTGTATCCTTCATCTGCCGTCCTTTCGCGCAGTCGTTTCTTCCAACGACCATTCTGGCACATTGCGATGCCGTGCGGGGAGGACGGCAACCACCCCATCTCACACTTGAGGCAATTTCAGGTCATTTTGTAGAATTCAGTCATCCCACAGGAGCCCGATCTGG
>NZ_BANF01000101.1 GCF_000964425.1 Komagataeibacter intermedius TF2
CGTCACTTCACAGATGAGTCAGAGACAGTAGCCCTTGGTATTACTGGATCTCACTAGTGGTTCAGGATAATGTGTTTGCTCACTTTTCCATCCTGGCATGATGCCTCCCTCAAACAGTTGATAGAACATTTGAAGCCGTCGATGAAAAAAATGTCACTGTAGTCATAGTGAATCTCGTGTGAAGTAAGATTCATATAATCTTCAGGTGCAAAGTTCATTTTGTTGCGGGTAATATAATGATAGCGGACGTTATTATTATTACGGTGTTGAAAGATTTTTACCAAAGTACGGACGGCTTCTAGGCTCGGGACACATAGCCAGAACATGACGGTTGCGGTGAGACAGATGGCTGAGAAGAAGACGGTCGGGCATCTGTTGTAGCGGGTTGCAACCCGCCGCCAGCCCTTGAGCCTTCCGAATATGATCTCGATGCGATTGCGGCGTTTATATTTTCTCTTGTCGTATCTGACCGGTTTTCCGCGAGATTTCTGTCCTGAAATGCAGGGCTTTTATACCTTTTGCTTCCAGGGCGTCCCTGAACCAGTCGGCGTCATCCCCGCGATCTCCCGGCATCCATTGTGCTTCAGGAAGACTATCCAGCAGGGCAGCGGCATCGGTATAATCGCTTATCTGTCCCGCAGTCATGAAAAAGCTCAGCGGTCGCCCACTCTGGTCGGTGATCGCATGCAGCTTCGTGTTTATGCCCCTCTGGTGCGGCCGATCAAGCGACCTGGATCCCCTTTTTTAGCCGCACGCTCGAAGCCGTGCGGTGTGCCTGGAGATACGTCGCATCAGTCATGATGGTCTGGGGCTCTGCCTTTCCGGCAGCCAGACCGTCCATCATCCGGGCGCAGATCCCCATGGCGCCCCAGCGCTTCCAACGGTTTTAGAGCGTCTTATGTGGACCGTATTCCCGGGGCGCATCGCGCCAGCGCAAGCCGTTCCGATTGACAAAAATGATGCCGCTCAGCATTCGGCGGTCATCAACGCAGGCTCTACCATGGCTCTTAAAGAAAAAGGGCCGCAGACGCTCCATTTGTTCGTCCGGCAGCCAAAACAGGTCGCTCATCTCCAGTCTCCTCACAGAGCCTGAATCAGATTCCCGCACTTAAATCAATGGGTTGTTATCATAGGGGATGAAGCCAGTCTGGAAAGCACTCGGGGGCTCAACTCGCGTTCATCACCATTTTCCCATTCGACCGCGAAAGTGTGTTGTCGCCATGACACGGACGCTGCGGCTTCATGGGCTACGTGGGCGAAATGCACCGTGACATTTGCCTGCCGCGCTAACTGACTACTGGCGGAGATCACCATCATGACACCCGCCACGACCATGGCGGCATGACCAATATGGTGAAACAGGCGATCATGCAGGTGCGGCAACAGGTACTTCATGATTATTGATGACAGAACCGCCGCCGCAGCAACAGCGATACCCGCAATGCTGGCCCGGGTATTCAACAGGCCGAACTCAGCGTAGAGAGCGATCTTGAGCACATGCAGCATGATTTCGTTGGCCGCGCGGGTTGCGACGATTTCTTCCTTCCGCAGACCAAGTCGATAATAAAACCCATTGAACACCAGGCCGACCGCTCCGGTAAAACCGGAAATGAAGCCGGCGGTAGCACCCAGCACGTGCAGTTCGATAGCGTGGGGCGTTTTCACAGTGACCTGGGGTGCAGGCTTGCGAAAGAGAAGGGGAAGATTCCCCATCAGGAATACGCCAAGAAGCAGCGACAGATAGGCTGGCTCCATACGGCTCAATGCCCATGCGCCCAGGGCGGCGAAGGGCAACGCGGTGGGCGCAAAATGCCGGACGATGTCCCACCGGATCGCCTGCCGGAACGAGATGATGCGCGTCGCCGAACTGGCAACTGTCCCGATCGACAGGGCGGCTGGCACCTGAGTGCCAGGCAGCACCAGCCCCAGCAGGGGCATTAGGAGCAGCCCGGCACCGCCTCCCGACACGGCGCTCAGGCCAAATGCCGCGGCTGATGCAACCAGAATCAGGGACCAGAGCAGCATGGTTTGTATGAATCCCGATTTGGATCCCTGCTCGCCGGGACCGTTGCAGGCGGCCACATCGCATGGGCGCGCGGCATCATTATTTCTGGCGAAAGCTCACGGGGATGTCAGCTTACAATGCCCCAATCTTCAGTCGTATTTGCACATCTCTAACCAGCCAGGAGGTCTGCTGTCTATGAGGCCGTGAAGGCTAGAGCTCTATGGGTAATTTAACGATACACCTTACGCCAGGGTTGTTGTGAGACAAGACGATCGTGCCCCGGTGCAGTTGTACTACGGCTTTCACCATGGTAAGCCCTAGCCCGTTACCGTCATGCGTACGGCTTGTATCAAGACGGACAAAGCGGTCGAATACCCGAAGCATGGCTTCGTCCGGAATGCCTGGACCATTATCGGCTATTTCTATCGTGATGGTCTTGTCCGAAAGCATTATGGTCGCTGTGATGGTGGTCTGGTCGGGCGTATGGCGTACGGCATTCTCGATCAGGTTGGAGAACGCCTGCCGTAAAAGGACTGGATGACCGGTGACGGTAGGGCAGGCGGGAATGATTTCGGTTTCCAGGCGCTGTCCATTGTCTTCGATAACGGAGCGATACGGTTCTAGAACTGATTCCAGAAGTCGTGCGGGATCGAGGGGTTCCATTTCGTTGTTCCATGCCCCGGACTCAAGTTGCGCCAGCTTGAGCAGCGAGGAAAATATTTCCAATGCGGCATCCAGATCCTCGATTGCACACTCGACCTGCTCATGCATGGTATCGGAAGGTCCATGTGCCCCAATGGCGCGCTCAAGATTCTGGCGCATACGCGCCAGCGGGCGGCGCATGTCGTGCGCGATGTCATTGGAGACCTGTTTCAGACTTGCAATCAGGTATTCATTCTGGTCGAGCATCGCATTGAGGCTCTCCGAGAGATGATCAAGCTCATCATCCGTGCCACGTAGCGGGATGCGGCGAGACATATCGCCCTGCATGATGCTCCGTGCCGTCCTGCTTATCGTCTCGATCCATTTCAGGATCAGGTTGCTCAGGAAAAGGCCGCCTGCTACCCCTATCAGACCAAATCCTGCAATGCCCCACAGGATCGTTGTCCATAATGCGCGTTGGAGATGCGTCAGGGGCGAGGCATCCATGCCCACGAAGTAATAGCCGCCGTCATCAAGGCGATAACCTATTCCATAAACGATATCCTGGTTGATTTCTTTCGGCAGGCGATGGGACCATGCCAGCCAGCGTTCGCCCGGCACTGGTCGCAGATGCAGCATGTTGCCTGCGACAATGACCTGTCCGGGGTCCTGAAGCAAATAATGGAAACCGGGTTCATGTTCGATCAGTCCTTGCACAACTGGCAGGAGATGACGGACATCCGCAACACCAGCATCTGCAAATGTCTCATGGCTCTCGTTCTCCACTTCCCGGCGGATCTGCTGGCGCATGGTTGACTGGCTGTAAAGGCCTGACGTTATAGTCATGACCATGCCGCCCAATATAAAAAGACCGGCGAACAACGTGACGATACGAAACGACGTCGTGGCGATGATACGTCGTGTCTCCACATTTCGGCGTCGGGATATCCTATTCCACGACATCATTGGACATATTTATCATGTAGCGACATCCTCTCAGGATATGGATGACCGGACAAGATCCACCCGTCCCCGATCATGACAGGTCCGGTTGGCATAGGCTCCAGCCCTGTAGCCTGACTTTACCCCCAATGGTCTTTCCGCGTTAACCCCTTTGCCTTGTCCTGTCCGGAGAGAACTTACCGTCTTTTATTTTTTATATGCCTGCGCGTACGTAGTATTTGTTTTAATACCGTATAAAATATAATACATATACATCCACATTTATGATATGTATCACATGAAATATTGATATTATTTATTCTGTATTCAATTTGGAGACATGGTCGATACATTAAAAAATGCCAATAATTGTCTATCCATCGTCATGGATGGTGCCATGTAACAATGATTCTGATAACCTGATCAAGAACTCAGTCTCGCTGGGCGGGACATTAAATTTGTTGATTGGCCTGCTTCATGACGCTGGTAACACGCCCCCGCCTGCTTTTGGTTGAAGATGACCACGCAACTACGGATTACGTGCGGCAGGGACTGGAGGAAAGCGGAATTGACGTGGTTTGTGTCGCTAACGGGACCGATGGATCGCAGCATGCCCTGTCGCAAACGTGGGATATCGTCATTCTGGATCGCATGCTGCCTGGTCTGGATGGACTGACAATTCTCATGCGCATGCGCTCTTATGCCATCATGACGCCAGTCCTGTTCCTGACGACGATGGATGGCGTACCAAGCCGTGTCGCCGGTCTGCGGCATGGTGCGGATGATTACATGATCAAGCCATTTGCATTACGCGAGTTGGTCGCGCGCGTGCAGGTACTGCTTCGTCGATCATCTTCCTTCCAGCATACAACAATAATGAATGTGGCTGACGTTGAACTCAATCTGCTGACGCTTGCAGTGACACGGAATGGCGAAAAGGTTCTTCTGCAGCCTCAGGAACTAAAACTTCTGGAATATTTCATGAGGAATGCAGGCACGGTGCTTTCCCGGCAAATGTTGCTGAAGGATGTCTGGCATATGGATTTCCCGGTTCGTACGAACATCGTCGAAACGCATATTTGTCGTCTGCGGGAGAAACTGGGGCAGGATGGCCAACCTCTGATCCACACCGTCAGGGGTAGCGGTTATGTCATGAGTGCGTGACTCCCTGGCGGTATAGGATGATCTTGCATGCATGCCCGGTTCGGCCATCCTGGATGAGATAGGTACGCAAGCAGGATGACCATGGCGTGTAGGCAAATGCCTTTCGGTCCGACATCGTAGTCGGCCATTAATGATCGCAGCGACAACGGAATAGAGATCACTGCGCATATAATTCGCGTCCCGCAGGAGAAGCGGGGTTCCCATAGCCGCCTTGGGAAAGTATTCAAGGAAGTTGATGCCCACTATCTATTGCCGGGATAGCATAATCCCACAGACCTATTTCTATGTAATATTATATTGTTTTTGTCACGATATAAATGAAATGCAAGTCGCATGCAGAGCACTGAAACGACTGCCTTTGATAGCACAATTACAAGAAGTACATTCACGATATCATTCCATTCGTTCAATATACAGAAATATTTAATACATTATGTCTGTACCCCGAATATCCGGCCGATGGCAGCCGTCACGGCCATCGCTACGATGCCCCAGAATATGACCCGCATTGCCGGACGCCATGGTGAGGCCCCACCTGCACGCGCACCCACGACTCCCAATACCGCCAGACCAATCAGGGATACAGCGGATACACTCCACGAGACCACGCTGGCTGGCGACAGCAGGGCTGCCAGCACGGGCAGTATGGCACCGGAAGAGAATGCGCTAGCCGATGCAAAGGCGGCCTGTACCGGACGCGCCGCTGTCGCGTCCGAAATGCCGAGTTCATCGCGGGCGTGCGCCCCCAGTGCATCATGCTTCATGAGCTGAAGGGCAACCTTGCGTGACAGAATATCATCCAGGCCACGCTGACGGTATATCCCGGCCAGTTCGCTCACTTCAGCGTCCCAGCTACTGCCAAGCTCCTTTTTTTCGCGGGCGAGGTCAGCCTTCTCAGAATCCGCCTGCGAGCTAACGGACACATATTCCCCCGCGCCCATGGACATGGCCCCGGCAGCCAGACTGGAAATTCCAGCCAGCAGGATGCTCCCCTGTGTCGCATGGGCGCTGGCAACGCCGATGATCAGGCTGGATGTTGACAGGATACCATCATTCGCCCCCAGAACAGCGGCCCGCAGCCAGCCCAGACGGGAGGTCGCGTGGATTTCTTTGGGGCGCAGCGGTATTTTACTTTCCATATTCATCGGATACATTCCCTGTCAGCAGCATTCTCTGAAAAACATTGTCCCGGAGAATGAAGTAATGAAAACACGCGGCCAGCGCATGACCCGTGGCAAGCACGATGATCAGCCAGCCATTCCACTGGTGCAGCCAGTGCAGAATGCCGACTGTCGATGTCGGAAACCTGCCAAAGGGCGGCATGATCTGGATGGACAGGAAACTCATGGCCTGCCCATTGCCCCATCGCCACAGATACCCAAGGAGGATTTCCAGCAGGACTAGCCCATACAGGCTGTATTCCACGTAGCGCGCCAGCATGGCATCAAGCCAGCGATCGGCGGCGCGGATCTGCCGCCCCCAGCCTAGTCGCCATAGCAGGCGTGCGGGAAACAGAACGCTCAGTACCATGCCTGCCGTCAGGTGGGTCACCACCAGTTGATGGTGTAGCGGGTTCCGGAACAGGCCCCATAAATTCGCGGTTGCGAACTGCAACATGATAATGGCCGTGCATCCCCAGTGGAAAATGATTGTTGGTGCGTCATAACGTGCTGGGGAAAGGCCAGATTTGTATTTCATCCGAACGATCATATCACTCAAACATGACGCGAACCTGAACGATTGGCCGCCTTGCCGATACCTGCGGCCTGTTGGTGTTCAGACTGTAAAAAAAGAACGGAGATGGTAAACCCACGACGACACCGGCAGCGAGCAAGGAACCTGTATCCAGATAACTGTGTGGCGCCCGTCACCTAATGACATCGCAGAATATGTGCAAGCTACGGCCATTTTCGGTAAACCGGATCGCAAATGTGATGGACTGAGCGTGTTTCCCCATTATGGAATGGCACGCTTCCCCTGTGCGATCCGGTTCGCCAGATCGCCCCATAGGCGTGCTGTTGCAAGGTTGATGTCTGCCTTTACCGAAAAAGGAGACTGGGTGCGTGAGAAAGGAGAGAGGGACATCCGTTCGCCGATAACGAAATGCCCTTGTGAAAACAGCATGATGGACAGCGATCCCTGCTGGCCCTGCCCGATGGGGCGCATGACGGCAATACGCATATGGGGCGGCGGTATCGCAATGGTATGGAAAGCGCGTAGTTCTGCATCCCCCGAAGGACAGGCTACGCTCTCCAGCACCGCATCACGCAGGACGGAATGGGGATATCCGCCATACGTGCCGTCGACATGCAGCCGGATACCCTGTTCCACTGTCTCGCAAATACCGTTTGTTTCTGTTTCTGTTTCTGTTTCGGCGCGCGCCACACAGCCGGATATGCTGACTATCATCAGGATTGCCAATCCGTAATGCACTATCGATCTCATAATATTTGTCCGGCCTCCTGGCACCTGACCCTGGCCATGCCATCATGCCGATGCTCGCTGTTCTTGTAACACGCAGACATGACGTGAACCTGAACACGGAAAATAAGGTCACGGGGGAGACGCTGCTAGCAAGAGATCAGCCGTTATGAGCAATGGTAGGGCCGCCAATCCTTGTAGCAGGCAGCATGGTACTCAGTATTACCACGCATGCCGGCGATCATTTTGTGCAGGCAGCCAAAGTGAAAAGTCTGAATTGTTTTCCATAGAAGCGGCAGCCGCGATAATTTATTTTCCGCTATGTGTTTTCGTCCATCGCCAAAGCAGAATAGACACCTTTTTATGACCTTCAGGCATATTTTTTAAAAATAATAAATTAAATTACGAGAACGATATAATATCACAATTCTCTTTTATTCACATTGTGTCTTTAACAAAAACATCATGTTGTGGAAAGAAGACCGGGTATATGATATCTGTCTGGATTACGACCTTTTTTACGATAATATGAGAAACATTTGCGACCGTGCGAACTGACATCACGCAGGATTCCGGCGGTTTGCGTTACCCGATTGTTCCGGCGTGTATGTGAGGGAATTTTCTTCTGGGGCATCGGTGGTTTCATCTCCGTTGCGGGGCAGGCCCAGACCGCCATTGCGGGTGGGCAGGCCCATCTGGGCGCCAGTACACCTTTCTTGGCCCAGATTGACCCGGCGACCGTGCGTGATTCCTGGCAAGCAGGCGCAATCACGACCAGCCACAGCCAAGATACGCCGTCTGCCGGTGGGAGCCTGCTGGGGAATATGGGGGGACTGCGTCCATGGCTGGCCCGCTACGGCCTGACGCTGAGCATTCAGGACGTCAACGAGTTATGGGGTAGCGCCACGGGCGGGATCGGCAGTACCAATGGCGATGGCAGGGGATCGGGCACGGGCCCTTCCTATATCGGCATTACCATGCCGACCCTGATGGCGGATCTGGAAAGGATGATCGGGCTTAAAGGCGCGACAATCAACATCAGTGCCCTGCAGATCCGGGGACGTGCCGTCACTCAGGACCATCTGGGCAATTTCAACCCCATCAGCGGATTTGAGGCGGATCGCTCCACCCGCCTGTTTGAACTTTGGTACCAGCAGTCCTTTCTCAGGGGCGCGCTGGACGTCAAGATCGGCCAGCAGGATCTCGATACGGAATTCCTGATCAGCGATTACGCGTCCCTGTACCTCAACGCCAATTTCGGATGGCCAATGGGTCCTTCGGTCAACCTTTATGCTGGCGGTCCTTCATGGCCGCTTGCAGCTCCCGCAATCCGGTTGCGCTACCGACCCGGTGAAAAATACACATTCATGTTCGCGGCGGCGGATGACAATCCGTCGGGTAATCAGGATAGCAGTGTCTTTGGCGTGACCGGAAACCCGGCGGACCCCACCAGCCAGACCATAAGGGATGGAAGTGGCACGCAGTTCAATATGGGAACCGGCGCGCTACTGATTACCGAAATTCAGTATGCCTTCAATCCTCAATCTGGCGACAGTGGACGCGCGGCCAGTCATCCGGGCCTGTCAGGCGTTTATAAACTTGGAGGCTATTATGATACGGCACGATTTCCGGATTATCGATATAACACACAGGGACTGTCTCTTGGCGCGGATGGTGGTACACCCCGCTGGGATCGGGGAAACTGGCTGATTTACGGGATAATCGACCAGTTGATCTGGCGTCCGTCGCCTGATGCATCACGCGCACTTGGCCTGTTTGTCCGGGCGACGGGTAATAGTGGTGATCGCAATATCATAAGCTTCGCCATTGATGCCGGCCTTAACCTGAAGGCGCCCTTTTCAGGCAGGACGAATGATACACTTGGTCTGGGCTGGGGTATCGGTCGCGTCACATCAGGCGTGCGTGCCTATGATCGCGCGCGCGGTGCCCTGGTGCAGGGAAACGAAAATCATTTTGAACTGACCTATCAGGCCCAGATCACACCATGGATGGTCGTGCAGCCCGATTTCCAATATGTCCTGAACCCCTCGGGCGGCACGGGAGATCCATCCTGTCCGACGCACCGGATTGGTAATGAAGCCGTATTCGGGTTGCATACCAATGTGAATTTCTAGGGCGTGTCGTCAGTTAGCATCTGACGGCATGAGGCTTGTACTCCCGTTTGATCTGTGATGTTTTCTCCCTGTTTTCAGGGAGAGAATGAATGCGACGATATGGCCTGAGTGACAGCCAGTGGGAACGGATAAAAGATCTTCTCCCGGGTCGTGAAGGCCATGTCGGCGGAACGGCTGCCGATAACCGTCTGTTTGTGGAAGCGGTTCTATATCGTTACCGTGCCGGCATTCCTTGGCGTGACCTGCCTGTCCGTTTTGGTGACTGGAAAAACGTCCACCGGCGACTGCGTCGCTGGTGCGAAGGCGGCGTGATCGAACGGATTTTCCGGCATCTGGCCGCCGATCGTGACAACGAATATATGATGATCGACAGCACGATTGTCCGGGCGCACCAGCACAGTGCGGGTGCCCGTAAAAAAGGGGCGCGGATCAGGCTATCGGGCGGTCCCGTGGCGGACTGACTTCGAAAATCCACGCTATTGTCGATGCTGCAGGAAAGGCGGTTGTCCTGTCCCTGACGCCCGGTCAAAGAGCGGACATCACGGAAGCAGGTCCCCTGCTGGATGAAGTCGACCCTGCAGCTTTTATCGCCGACAGGGCTTATGACGCCGATCCGCTTATCGAAAAGATCGAAGAACGGCAGATCACACCGGTTATCCCTTCAAGGAAAAACCGACGTAATCCACGAAAAATCAGCTTCCTGCTTTACAAAAACAGAAACATCATTGAACGCTTCTTCGCCAGGCTGAAGCAGTTCAGGGGCGTTGCAACACGCTACGACAAGCTGAAGTCAACATTCCTCGCAGCAGTGCAACTCGTTTCCGCCATCATCGGAATTAACTGACGACACGCCCTAGCAGCCTGTCGGGTTGGGGTACCCTGTGAAGGGGTAAGGC
>NZ_BANF01000100.1 GCF_000964425.1 Komagataeibacter intermedius TF2
GCTGGCGGGTGGCGCCGGCGGGGCCGCGATCGGGGCTGCGACAACGCCCCCGCGCCGTCCCCGCGCGGAAGCCCCGTCCACCATATGCCCCGACGGGCGCGTGCTGCCGCCGGGCTATTCCCCCCAGTCCTGCCCGCCGGCCGCAGGCGCGTCGCGCGCAGCCTACCCCGCCCAGCAGCAGGGCGGCAGCTATGGCTATGCCCAGCCCAGCTATCCCCAGCAGGGTGGATATTATGGGCAGCAGGGCGGGTATTACGGACAGCAGCAGGGTGGCTATTACGGCCAGTCCACCGGATATGGACAGGAAGGCTATCCCCAGCAGGGCGCCTACCCGCAGCAGGAAGGCGCGTATCCCGCAGGATATGACGGCTACTGACCCGCGCGCAGCAGGCCCATTACAGCAGAACACCCCGCCACGGGACAGTCCGTGGCGGGGTGTTCTGGCATAAGCAGCCCGGCTTCCGCCGGTCAGGCATCCAGCGCCGCAGGTTCGGCACGGTCACGCTTGACCAGCAGCTTGTTCAGCGCATGGACATAGGCGCGCACGGCCGACACCAGCGTATCGGCATCCGCCCCCTGCCCGTCCACCAGCTTGCCGCCTTCTTCCAGACGGACCGAGGTACGGGCCTGCGCGTCGCTGCCTTCGGTCACGGCGCCGACGGAATACAGCTGCAGGGTGGCATCATGGGCGACAATGGCGCGGATTGCGTTGAACGCGGCGTCAACCGGCCCCTGCCCTTCCGCATGGCCTTCCTTGCGCTCACCATCAACCTCCAGCACCAGATCGGCGGTGGCGGGACGGCGGGACCCCGCGGTCACGTCCAGCGAGATGAAGCGGATGCGGGCATGGTCGCGCACTTCATCATCAACCAGCGCCACCAGATCCTCATCATAGATGACCTTCTTGCGGTCAGCCAGATCCTTGAAGCGGCTGAAGGCCTCGTTGAACTGCGCTTCTTCCAGATTGTCGTAGCCCATCGCCTTCAGCTTGTCGCGGAAGGCGGCACGGCCCGAATGCTTGCCCAACACCAGCGATGACCGGGTCCAGCCCACGCTTTCGGGCGTCATGATTTCATACGTCGCGGCGTTTTTCAGGATGCCATCCTGATGGATGCCGCTTTCATGCGCAAAGGCGTTGCGGCCCACGATGGCCTTGTTGGGCTGCACGTCAAAGCCGGTGATGGTGGCCAGCATGCGCGAGGTGCGCAGCAGGCGCTCGGTATGGATGCCGGTGGTGAACGGCAGCACGTCATGGCGCGTGCGCAGCACCATGATGATTTCCTCCAGCGCTGCATTGCCCGCGCGCTCGCCAATGCCGTTGATTGTACATTCCACCTGCCGCGCACCCGCCTTCAGCGCGGCGACCGTGTTGGCGACACCCAGCCCCAGGTCGTTGTGGTTGTGGGTGGAGAAGATCACCCCGTCCGCACCCGGCACGCGGGCGCGCAGGTCGGCAAAGATGCGGGCCATGTCCTCGGGCGTGGAATAGCCCACGGTGTCAGGAATGTTGATGGTAGTCGCACCCGCGCGGATGGCGGTTTCCACACAGCGGCACAGGAAGTCGGGATCGGTGCGCGACCCGTCCTCGGCCGACCATTCAACGTCATCGGTGAACTGGCGGGCGGCGCGGTTGCCGGCCTCGATCACCTCCAGAACCGTTTCCGGCTCCATGCGCAGCTTGTACTTCATGTGCAGCGGCGAGGTGGAAATGAAGTTGTGGATACGCCCGCGCTTCGCCGGCCGGATCGCCTCGCCCGCGCTGGCGATGTCGTTCTTGCCACCGCTGCGCGCCAGCGCGCACACGACGGTGTCCTTCACCTTCTGCGCGATCTGGTAAACGCTGTCGAAATCCCCCTTCGACGCGACGGGAAAGCCCGCTTCCATCACGTCCACGCCCAGTTCCTCCAGCGCTTCGGCCATGCGCAGCTTTTCCGCGAGGTTCATGGAAAAACCGGGCGACTGCTCCCCGTCACGCAGGGTCGTGTCGAAAATGATGACGCGATTGGGGTCGATACGGCCAAAGGAAGGATGGTCGATGCTCATGGTAATACCTTCTTGTGGGACGGGAGGCGGCACGGTTGCGTGCCCCTGTCATTCGTGTTCGCAAACCGGCATGAACCGGCGAGATCAGATCCCCTGGGCGCGCCGGCACGCAGCCGGCCCTGATCGCTCAGGGGCGGATAAGTCGAAGACGAAGAAGCCCGGCACCGGCACATGCGCGCGCGGACAGGTGCGCGTATGCGCCCGTTCCAGCCCCGGCAATGTGCGTCATTGTTACCATGGCGCGCACAATACAGGCCCGCCCCCCGATTGCAACCGTAAAAGCGTCCGCTTTGCCCATCACGCGGCCGGGCCGCCATGCCCCATCGCGCCGCCGCGTCAGCCCGTGGCATGGGTTACCATGCTGTCGGTTGCGAAATAGCGGTCGATCGCCTGCACCATGGCGCCCGCCACCACCATGCGGTGGGCGGCCTGACGCAGGGCTGCTTCATCCATGTGGTTGGACATGAACCCCATTTCCACCAGGACCGAGGGGATATCGGCCGATTTCAGCACCACGAACGAGGCATGGCGCGAGGGATGCTGCAACAGCCCGATGCGCGGGCGGAAGGAGGTGACGATGCTGCTGGCCATGTGGGCGGCGCCGTGACGGGTTTCCTCGGTCACGAGGCTGGCGAGGATTTCCTGCACTTCGGGAGAGTCCGCATGCACCTGCGGGCCGCCATAGCGGTCGGCGCTGTTTTCCGTCTGCGCCAGCATGGCCGTCTGCCGGTCCGACGCCTTCGATGACAGGGTATAGACACTGGCCCCGCGCACGGCGCGGTTGGTCAGGGCATCGGCATGCATGGATATGAACAGCGACGCCTTGTGGCTATGGGCGATGTCCACCCGTCCCTCCAGCGGGATGAAGCGGTCATCCGCGCGCGTCATCGCGACGCGGTACCGCCCGCTGGCCTCAAGCTGGCGCTGCAGTTCGCTGGCCGCGGCTTCCGCCACATGCTTTTCGTACGTGCCGGAAATGCCGATCGCGCCGGGGTCCTTGCCGCCATGGCCGGGGTCCAGCATGACCAGCGGCTTTGGCGGCGCGGCGCGGCCCACAATGGCGGGGGCATGCAGCGGCGCATGGGCCGGATGGGCGACATGACGGGCGGCTGCGGCGGGCGCATGAGCATGAACGGGCGCATGCGCCGTCACCCGCGCCAGTGCAGCCGACGGCACCAGTCCCGTCAGCCCCCCCACCAGCATGCGCCGCGTCAGGTCGGGCACGCGCGTGCGCCCGTCATCGCGCCATGGCGCGCGGGGGTAGGCGTCATTTCCATCCGGCCGGCCTGTGGGCATGCATTTTGTTCCGGTCAAAACAGTTATGGGTCCGTCCGCTTCCCTTATCACCGTACGGGCCGGGCGTCAGCGGGATAAACGCACGCCCCCCTTGCAGGAATGGATTCATTGCGCCATGCTGCCCAGCCGTGATGGACCACGCCAAGTCCGGCTGCCTTGCTGGCATGTCCGAAACGGCAGGATGCCAGAAGGCATGATTTTCTCCATCCGGCATGCATCATGCATGCGCGACATACGCTTACCGGCCTTTTTCCGGCCACGCCACGGCGTGGGGGCACATGCCGCGCACGACCTGACGCTGCCGCGCCGGTGTTCCCCATCGACAGGAAACCGGATGGCATACCCGTCGATACGGAAGGTCCCGCTCCGGCAATAAGGCCGGGCAGCGCCCTCCCCAGCCATGACCGAGGATGGATTGAACACCACGCGGGTTTTTGCCGCACATGCGATGACCCCATGCCCGAACGCGGGCGGCGCCACGGCGCTGCATCCGCATGTCAGCCATGGCCTGTCCGCCCGCGCGCCGCGCGGTGGTGTTCCGTCCGGGTCCGGTCGCCTGTTTTTTCATGTTTCTGTCCGTTCCCCTTACGTCCCCCTGCCGCCACGGAAGACGCGCGCAGCCCGGATGCCGGAACGTGACATACCGGAGTGCGCCTATTTATGAGCAAACGCATGCTGATCGACACGACCCACGCGGAAGAAACCCGCGTGGTCGTGATGGATGGTAACCACCTGGAAGATTACGATGTTGAAGCCGCTTCAAAAAAGCAGCTGAAGGGCAACATCTATCTGGCCAAGGTTATCCGCGTGGAACCCAGCCTTCAGGCTGCGTTCGTGGATTATGGCGGCAACCGCCACGGGTTCCTTGCCTTCAGTGAAATCCACCCTGACTATTACCAGATCCCCGTATCCGACCGCGAAAAGCTGCTGGCGCTGCAGGAAGAGGAACGCCGCGCGGAAGAAGAACGCCGCGCCCGCGATGACGAGGAAGACGACGCTCCCCGCGCCGAAGACGAGGCCGACGCCCCGGTTGATCAGGACGGCGACGAGCCCGAGACCGTAGGCGGTGAAAACGATACCGGCGACGAAGCGCAGGCCCAGCGCCGCATCGCGCGCTTCCTGCGCAACTATAAAATCCAGGAAGTCATCCGCCGCCGCCAGATCCTGCTGGTGCAGGTGGTCAAGGAAGAACGCGGCAACAAGGGCGCGGCGCTGACCACATACGTCTCGCTGGCGGGCCGCTACTGCGTGCTGATGCCCAACTCGCTGCGCGGCGGGGGCGTTTCGCGCAAGATCACGTCGGTGGCTGACCGCCGTCGCCTGCGCGACATCATTACCGAACTGCAGATCCCGCGCGGCATGGCCATGATCGTGCGCACCGCCGGCGCCCAGCGCCCGCGCGCCGAAATCATGCGCGACTGCGAATACCTGCTGCGCCTGTGGGACGACATCCGCCAGCATACGCTGGAATCGGTCGCGCCCGCGCTGATCTATGAAGAAGCCAGCCTGATCAAGCGCGCCATCCGCGACATCTATACCCGCGAAGTCAGCGAGATCCTGATTGATGGCGAGCCGGGCTGGAAGTCCGCGCGTGAATTCATGCGCATGCTCATGCCGCAGAACGCGCAGAAGGTGAAGCTGTGGCAGGATCATGAACAGACCCTGTTCTCCCACTACAAGGTGGAAGGGCTGCTGGATTCCATGCTCTCGCCGTCCGTGCAGCTGAAATCGGGTGGCTATCTGGTCATCAACCAGACCGAGGCGCTGGTCGCGATCGACGTGAACTCGGGCCGCGCCACGCGGGAGCGCAATATCGAGGAAACGGCGCTGCGCACCAACCTCGAAGCTGCCGAGGAAGTCGCCCGCCAGCTGCGCCTGCGCGATCTGGCCGGACTGATCGTCATCGACTTCATCGACATGGAAAGCCGCAAGCACAACGGCATGGTCGAGCGGAAGCTGAAGGACGCCCTGCGCACCGACCGCGCGCGCATCCAGGTTGGCCAGATCTCGCATTTCGGCCTGCTGGAAATGTCGCGCCAGCGCCTGCGTCCCTCCATTGCCGAATCCGCCTTCATGCCCTGCCCGCACTGTCAGGGCACCGGCATCGTGCGCGGGATCGAAAGCTCGGCGCTGCATGTGCTGCGCGCGATCGAGGAAGAAGGCATGCAGCGCAAGGCAGCGGAAATCTCCGTTGGCGTCGCGCCGGAAATCGCCTTCTACATCCTCAACCACAAGCGCAACTGGCTGTCGGAAATCGAAACCCGCCACAAGATGCAGGTTGCCTTCGCACCCGATGCCGCCCTGCAGCCGCAGGAATGCAGGATCGAGCGCGTACGCCAGCAGACGGCCCGCTTTGACGCCCCGGTGATCGAACACGCCCCGGCTGAAAGCAGCCATGTGCGTGAAATCCAGATCCAGGCCGAGCCGCCCGCAGCCGATGCCACGCCCGACGCCGTCGCCACGACGGAAGAGGACGAGGATATCGCCTCGGGCACCGACCATCGCCGCCGCCGCCGTCGTCGCCGCCGTCGCGGTGGCGCCGCAGCGCAGGCCGGACAGACGCAGGCAACCGAGGATACGGCGACGGAACAGGCACCGGCTCCAGTCGCACCCGCGCCCGCACCGGAACCCGCGCCGCGTGAAGCCTATCGTGGCCCGACCCCGGCCGATCCGTATGGCGATGCGATCATCGACATCTTTGACGTGATCGAACAGACAACCGCACCGAGCGAAGTGGTTGTCGAAGCCGATCCGGTCGTGGTCGAAGTGGAGGAAGCCGCCCCGGCCCCCGTGGCCGAGGAAGAAACCACCAAGCCGCGCCGCACGCGTCGCCGCACGCGCCGTCGTACCACCCCGGTGGAAAACGGGGCTGCCCCCGTGGCACAGGACGCCGAGGCCGCGCCCGCACCGGTTGCCGAACCTGCCGCCCCGGCCGTGGAAGCGGAAGCCGCCGAACCCGAAGCTGCGCCCGCGCCTGCGGAACCGGCTGCGGAAGAAGCCCCCAAGCGCCGCCGCCGTGCCAGCACGACCACCACGCGCCGCACGACCAGCCGCCGCAAGGCTGCTGAACCGGTAGCCGAGGAACCGGCAGTGGAAACCGGGGCAAAACCGGCGGACGAACCGGCAGCTGAGGAAACAGCCCCCGCCAAGCCCACGCGCAAGCGTGCGGCCAGCCGCAGCACGGGTACGACGGCCACCACACGCCGCCGCACCACCCGCACGGCGGCAAAGGCGGCGGACAAGGCCGAGGAACCGGCGGTGGAAACACCCGCCGCCACGACCGAAGCCGCCGCACCTGCCACGGAAGAAGCCCCCAAGCGCCGTCGTGTCACGCGCCGCAAGAAGGCTGCACCCGTAGCAGACGCAGCAGCCGATGCAGCCCCGGTCGAGACCGAGGCCAAAACGGCGGACGCCAAAGCGGAAAAGGCTGAAAAGCCCGCCCCGAAAAAGCGGACCACAACCCGCAAGACGGCCACGACCGCGACGGCAACCCGCCGTCGTCGCAAAAAGGCGGATGAGGCGGCGGAAGCCACCGATGCCCCGGCGGACACGGCCATTACGCCGGTCGACGTGGATGCGGCCCCGACCACCCACCGTCGCACGGGATGGTGGAAGCGCTGAGGCCGTCTGGCTCACCAGCAACAAAAAACCCTGCCTTCATACGAAGGCAGGGTTTTTTGTTGTCCAGACGTCCCTACGGGAAAACCGGATACCCTCATGCCATGCAGGACGATGACGTTTCCTGAAGCTTTTTGGAAAACGTCCTAACCGTTCCCGTCCGGCATGGCGGGGGCGGTTTCCCAGCCGGGACCGATAATGGCGGCACTACGCCGGCCCAGCCCGTCATTGCGCAGGACAATCATGTTCTGCTCCTCCAGATACGCCAGCTGCCGCCGGGCACGTCCCAGTGAATGGGTACCATAAGTGCGGGCGATCAGGCTGTCGGACGGACAGGGTTCACCATGCAGGGCCGCGCGGGCAATCAGCAGGAAAATACCCTGCACATCATCGGGCAGCACGACAGCCATCTGTTCGGCCTGCCGCCACTGCCCGCTTTCCGCCGTCTGCGCGTCCACGCCCGCCTTGGCCACCGCCAGCAGGCGGCGGAAGCGCGGCATGTCCAGCGCGTCACGCCCCATGCCCTCGATCCGGCAGCGGACAAGGAAATCCTGATACAGCACATGCACGGGACGGAAGCCCGCATCTTCGTCACGCAGGATATCGCTCAGGATCTCGATAAAGCGCAACCGCTGGGCTGCCGCATCCACGGGTGGGGTGGGCGGTTCGTCTTCCGCCGTCTCCACGGTCGCGGTTTCGGCGTGGGCGGCAAGCTGGGCCAGAATATCGGGGGGCGGGCTGAAACTGCGCGGCGGCCGGGCCGGAATCTCGCGTTCAGGCACGGGGGTCAGGATCAGTTCGCGGATTTCATCGCCCGCAGGCACCGGCTCGAACGGCATGAGCGTGGGACCGGCCGAGCGGCTTTCGGTTTCCACCGGGCCGATTTTCACCGCCAGCGGCCTGCGGCATATGGCCGGACCAAGGGCGACAAAATAACCGCGTTCAAGGTCGCGGAAACTTTCCGCCTGCCGCCGCTCCATCCCCAGCAGGTCGGCGGCCCGCATCATGTCGATATCAAGGAAAGTGCGGCCCATGAGAAAGTTCGACGCTTCAGCCGCGACGTTCTTCGCCAGCTTGGCCAGGCGCTGGGTCGCGATCACCCCGGCCAGCCCGCGCTTGCGCCCACGGCACATGAGGTTGGTCATGGCGCCGAGCGAGGCACGGCGCGCTTCATCCGACACCTCGCCCGCCGCCGCAGGCGCAAAAAGCTGGGCTTCATCCACCACGACCAGCACGGGATACCAGTAATCGCGCGGCACCTCGAACATGCCGCCAAGGAAGGCGGCAGCGCGGCGCATCTGCACATCCGCATCCACGCCCTCCAGGTTCAGCACGACGGATGCCCGGTGCATGCGCATCCGCTCGCCCGCCGCCTGCAGCGCCGCTTCGGTATGTTCAGCGGCGTCGATGACCAGATGGCCATAGCGTTCGGCTATGCTGACGAAATCGCCCTCGGGATCGATGATCGCCTGCTGCACCATGCGCGCAGACTGTTCCAGCAGGCGGCGCAGCAGGTGCGACTTGCCCGACCCGGAATTGCCCTGCACCAGCAGGCGGGTGGACAGCAGTTCCGCCAGATCCATCGCCACGGGAGCATCGGTTGCCGTAGCCCCGCGCCGTTCACCTATCGTGATCGCAACACTCATGGCGCTGACGGATACCGCCCGCGCTGCGAGTCACGCAACCATTCCCATGCACCCTGCCCCGCCATGCGGCCGGTCGCGATGCAGCCCTGCAGCAGGTAACCGCCGGTCGGGGCCTCCCAGTCCAGCATTTCACCGGCGGCGAAAACACCGGGCAGCGCACGCAGCATGAACTGTTCATCCAGCGCGGTGCATGCGATTCCCCCCGCCACCGAAATGGCACGGTCCAGTGGCGCAGGCGCGCGCAGCATCACCGGGACCGCCTTGACCAGCCGGGCAAGGACAGCGGGATCACGCGCTGGTGGTCCGCCTTCCCCTTCGCGCAGCAGGGCAACGGCCACGGGTGGCAGCCGCAGCGCCTTGCGCAATGTGTTGGACAGGCTTTCACGCGAACGCACGCGCGCAATCCGGGTGGTAATTTCCGCCATATCCAGCGCGGGCCGCAGGTCGATATGGACCAGCGCCTGCCCATCGCGTGCAATCCGGTCACGAATTGCAGCCGACAGGGCATAGACCGCGCCGCCTTCAATGCCTGCGCCAGTGACCACGGCCTCGCCACGGACCGTGTCCCCCTTATCCAGCGTCAGCGCGATGCCGCGCAGCGGCGTGCCCGCAAAACGGGTGGTGAAGGCGTCACGCCACCCGGTCACGAAACCACAATTGGCCGGGACGAATGGGGAGACATCGACATCAAGGCCCAGCAGGCGTTCCCGCCATGCACCATCCGACCCCAGGCGCGCCCAGCTTGCCCCACCCAGCGCCAGCACAGTTGCGTTGACGCGCCAGCAGGCCGGGCCACCGGGACCCGACACCCGCAGCCTGCCATCCGCGTCCCACCCGTCCCAGCGGTGGCGCGTCAGCAGGCGCACGCCACGCGCGGCAAGCCGCGCCAGCCATGCCCGCAGCAGCGGTGACGCCTTCATGGCGCGGGGAAAGATGCGCCCGCTGCTGCCGGTAAAGCAGGGCTGTCCCAGCTCCCCGGCCCACTTCACCATATCCTGCGGGGTAAAGGCCCGCAGGGCGCGCTCCATCATCGGACGCGCCGCGCCATACCGCGCGGCAAAGGCGTCGGCCGGTTCGGAATGGGTCAGGTTAAGCCCGCCCCGCCCGGCCATGAGCAGCTTGCGCCCCATGGTGGGCATCTGTTCCACCACGCTGACACCGCAGCCATGGGCGGACAGGACTTCGGCTGCGGCAAGCCCGGCGGGGCCACCGCCGATAACCGCGACATGCGGCCTGAAAACGAATTCGGTCATCAGATGATATAATCGATCGGCGGCAGCATCTGGTCCATGGTGAAGGCCGGCAGGCTGGAATGCCGCGTGCCCACGATCCGGGCGGGATTGCCCACCACGGTGGTGTAGGGCGGCACGGATTCCAGCACGATGGAGCCCGCCCCCACCTTGGCGCCCTCCCCGATCTCGATATTACCCAGGATCTTGGCCCCGGCCCCGATCAGCACGCCACGACGCACCTTGGGGTGGCGGTCGCCCACGTTCTTGCCCGTGCCGCCAAGGGTCACGCCCTGCAGCAGGGAGACGTCGTCCTCCAGCACCGAGGTTTCCCCGATCACGATGCCCGTGCCGTGGTCCAGCAGGATACGCCGCCCCAGCGTTGCTGCGGGATGGATATCGACGGCAAACAGTTCGGAACACCGGCTTTGCAGATGCAGCGCCAGATAGCTGCGGTTGTTGTGCCACAGCCAGTGCGCCACGCGGTAGCTCTGCACTGCGTGATACCCCTTGAAGAACAGGAAGGGCGTCACGTAATTGGCCGTGGCCGGGTCACGTTCACGGATGGCGACCAGATCGGCCGCCGCCGCACTGACGATACCGGGATCGGCGTCGAACACCTCGCTCACCAGTTCGGCCAGCGCGTCATCCGCCACCGAACGGTCCCCCAGCTTGCGTCCGATCAGGGCGGCCAGCGCACAGCGGAAGGATGCATGGTTGCGGATGCCGGTGGCCAGCAGCCCCTTGACCAGCGGGTCATTGCACCCGCATGCGCCGTTCACGATTTCCTGCCACAGCGCGGTCGGGTCCACATGCCCCAGCGTTGGCGGCATGACGGGACGCGTGCGTGTATCCATGGGAATGCCAGCAGGCTGCTTTTCAGACATTAAGCCATCCGTTCCGGCCCTGAGGCCCTGTTATTCGTCGCGGTCCCCGTTTTACAGGCCCATGGCGTGCCGGGCAAAGCTGCGGCGCAGCGGGGTGATGCGGTTGACGGTCGCAAGCCCCACGTCGCGCGCCAGCCGCAGGACCGGGTTGTCGTTGCCAAACAGGCGTTCCAGCGCATCGGTCGCCACCAGCATGAGCATGTTGGCGGGCCGGCAGCGGGCCTGATACCTGCGCAGCACATCCACCGCACCCACATCCCCGCCACCCGCATGCACGCCGCGCAGGATGTCCGCCATGGCAATGACATCACGGAAACCAAGGTTCAGCCCCTGCCCCGCAATGGGATGGATGCCATGCGCCGCATCCCCCACCAGGGCAAGACGCGTATCAATATAACGCTGCGCGTACTGCGCCGAAAGCGGATAGACCCACCGCCGCCCCACCGGGTTGACCGCACCCAGCCAGTCATCGCCCATGCGGCGGCGGATTTCATGCGCGAAAGCGTCATGCGGCAGGTCGGCCAGACGGCGGGCCGCCTTCTCGCTTTCGGTCCAGACAAGGGCGGACAGATTGGGGTGTTCGGCCGTGCCCGCCATGGGCAGCTGCGCAAAGGGACCGGCGGGCAGGAAGTGTTCCAGCGCACGGCCTTCATGCGGGCGTTCATGGGCCACGGCGCAGACGATGCCGCACTGGTTGTAGGGCAGGCGCGTGACGGTAATGCGGGCCTGATCACGCAGCGGGCTGCGCCGCCCTTCGGCCGCGACAACCAGCCGCGCATGGATGACGCGCCCGCTGGTGGTGCGGATGACCGCGCCATCGGGGTTCCGGGTCACCACGCCTTCATCGGGGGCGAAAACATGCAGGCCCGGCGTCGCGTGCAGGGACGCATTCAGCGCCACGCGCAGGGCACGCGCCTCGATCATCGCACCGAAGGGCTGGTCGGCGTCTTCCCGCCCGAATTCAAGGAACAGGCGCGACGGCGGGCGTCCCGGCCTGCCGTCAGTCACGCGGATTTCGCGGATATCGCACGAATCCATGGGCAGGCGCTGCCACACGCCCGCATCTTCCAGCAGGCGGCGCGAGCCCGCGGCAATGGCATAGGCGCGCCCGTCGAAGGCGGGATGTTCCATGGGCGGCAGGGCCGCGCGGTCAATGATCGCGACCTTCATGCCATCTGTGGCAAGGCGGCAGGCAAGCGTCGCACCCACCGGTCCCGCCCCCACGATGCAGACATCGACCTCAAGGGGTCCGGACGTGGTGGTGGAGGACATGTTCGCGGTCATTTCGTTTCCTGTTCTGGCCCTGCGGGCAGGTGCGGCAAGCCCGTCGGATTTACTCCCCCCCACGGGGAAGGCACAAGCGCGCTTACCACATCGGATGTGCGAAGGCGGATGACATGTATCACCCGATCAGGGTATAGACGGGATGTTACTTTATCTTTCACACACGGTCAGCCCGGCCGGACAGCAGAATGGAGACGCGGTGAGATGAAGCTTGTCACAGCCATCATCAAGCCTTTCAAGCTCGACGATGTGCGTGAAGCCCTGACCCCGCTGGGGATTCAGGGGCTGACCGTATCGGAAGTCAAGGGTTTTGGCCGCCAGAAAGGCCAGACCGAAATCTATCGCGGGGCGGAATACCACGTCAGTTTCCTGCCCAAGATCAAGATCGAGGTCGCCGTGACCGACGATCTGGTGGAACAGGCGGTGGAAACCATTCTGGAAGCCGCCCATACCGGCAAGATTGGCGATGGCAAGATCTTCATCTCCCCGCTTGAGAGCGTCATCCGCATCCGCACGCGGGAGACGGGCGACAGCGCGCTGTAACCCACATATTTTCACAACCGTCATTTCAGGACCGACCAACCCCATGACCACATCCTTCCGCTTCAGGATCGCAACTGCTTCCGTGCTTGCCCTCGCACTGTCCACAGGTGCCGCGCATGCACGCGAAACCTCCAAGTCGTGCCACCAGAAGTTCACCACCGCCCGCACCGCAGGCACGCTGAACGGCCAGAGCTACAAGGATTTCAAGACCGCCCAGTGCGGCGACGTCGCCACCCCCGAAACCAAGGCCGCGGAACCGGCAGCCCCTGCCGCCAGCCCCGTTGCGACACCGGCCGCACCAAAGGCATCCGCCCCGGCTGCCGCCCCCGTGTCCACCAACGCCACGCTGCCCGATGCCGTTTCCCCCAAATACAGCAAGGAAGCAGCAGGCAAGGCCCGCCTGCACACCTGCCTTGACCAGTACAACGCCAACAAGGCCACCAACGCCAATGGCGGCCTGCGCTGGATCCAGCGTGGCGGCGGGTATTACAGCGTGTGCAACGCCCGGCTGAAGGGCTGATTCACGTCCCCCCCAACGGTTACAGGGCCCGGCAATCCATGCCGGGCCTGATTTTTCTGGATGCTGCCTGAACAGCCAGCCCGGACGCCACTCTGCCACCATGCATGAATGTTACAGGTGAAGCGTTCGCGGAAAGCTTCGGGCAACGCCGCCCTTGTGAAAAACGGAGCCCCGGAAACCTCCCGCGTTTCCGGGGATTGCCTCATCTGGCCGGCTGCCGTGGCGCGGGACGGACAAAGGCCTGGTTCGTGGCGTAGGATATCCACACCCGATGGGACGCGAACCAGTCCGATCCCAGCAGCATTTCCAGATGTTCGCGCAGGGGGGCCACGGTCAGCGTGACATTGCGCTCCAGTTCATGGCCGACCTGCAGGTTGTCGAAACGGTGCCAGTGATAGATGTCCTTGTGCCCGTCCACACCTGCGGTCACGCCACCGGGATCGCGGTCCAGCTGTGACTGGCTGACACCCGCGCGGTGCGCCACCTCCGGCGAGACAATGCGCGAGCGCGCGCCACTGTCGAGCAGCGCCGTAACCGGCCTGCCATCCAGCTTCACTTCCAGCAGGAAACGGTTGTCCTGCCTGCGCAGCGGCAGGGTTTCATATGGCCCGTCCCATGCCGGTGGCGGGGCGCAGGCCATGGAACCATGCTGGATGTTCCACAATGTCAGCGTGCCGCCGGGCACATCCATGTCCAGATCGAACCGCGACAGGATATCTCCCCCCAGCAACCCGGCAACGGGGGGGTGGATCATCGGCTGCCCCGGCAGTTCACCCACCGGCACCGAACGCGCGCCGAAATCGACACCGCCGACCCGCAGGTCGGGCACCAGGGCATTGGGCGTCGCCTGCGCAACCCCCCCGGTGCCATGGACGACGGTTTCATGGTCGGGATCAAGCCGCAGGCGCAGGTACCCCACCATATCCGGCGTCAGCAGCCCGCCATCCGATCCGGTATCCACCAGCGCGCTCAGGTCATGCCCCGCAATGCTGATGACAATGGACAGGTACCCCCCATCATCACGCAGCGGCACCTGCGCCACGCGTTCATGGTTGCACAGCCTCAGTTCCGTGCCCTGCGCCGCCATGGCGGGCGCGCACGCAAGCCAGCAGGCCGTAACGGCGGCAACGCCACATGCCACAGGCCATGCGCGGACCCCGGCCATCAGGCCAGTCGCCCGGCCATGGTGTCCGTGGCCTCCAGCAGGGCGGACAGGATACCCGGTTCGGTCATGGCATGGGCCGCCGTATCGATAATGTGCAGCTTCGCCTCAGGCCAGGCGCGATGCAGGTCCCAGGCCGTGCGCATGGGGGTCGTGACATCATAACGCCCCTGCACGATGACGGCGGGAATATGCCGGATCCGATCCACGTCACGGATCAGCTGGCCTTCGTCCAGCCACCCGGCATTGACGAAATAATGGTTTTCTATGCGCGAAAACGCCAGTGCGTAACGCGGATCGGCATGCTGTATGACGGTATCGGACCCAGGCAGCAGGGTGATGGTGCGCCCTTCCCAGACGCTCCATGCAATGGCGGCCTTCATCTGCACGTCCGCATCCTGACTGGTCAGCTGGCGGTGATAGGCCGCCATCAGGTCATGGCGTTCGCCGGGGGGAATGGGGGCGACAAACTGTTCCCACAGATCGGGGAACAGCCATGACGCACCATCCTGATAATACCATAGCAGTTCCGCCCGACGCAGGGTGAAGATACCGCGCAGCACCAGCGCGCTGACCCGGTCGGGATGCGCCTGTGCATAGGCCAGCGCCAGCGTTGACCCCCATGACCCGCCAAACACCATCCATGCATCCGTGCCCGTCATGATGCGCAGCCGCTCGATATCCGCGACAAGGTGCCATGTCGTGTTGTTGACCAGCCCGGCATGCGGGGTCGAGCGCCCGCAGCCACGCTGGTCAAACAGCAGGATGCGGTACCGCGCGGGATCGAACATCTGGCGCTGGAAGGCCGAACACCCGCCGCCGGGACCACCATGCAGGAAGACGACGGGAATGCCGTCGGGGTTGCCACACAGTTCCCAGTAAATACGGTGCCCTTCGCCCGTATCAAGCCAGCCGTGGTCGTAGGGGGCAATCGGGGGATAGGGAAACCGCTGGGACATGGGCAATCCTGTTCATCGTGCAGTATCGGTGGCATGGGGGTGGGCACGTGTCCACACATCCATAAGCCGGGCTTCATCCGCCAGCGTATAACGCTGCGTGGTGGACAGGCTGGCATGGCCCAGCAGGTCCTGTATCACACGCAGGTCCGCGCCGCCTTCCATCAGGTGGGTGGCGAAGGAATGACGCAGCGCATGCGGCGTTGCATGTTCGGGCAGGCCCGCCATGTGCCGCCATGTCCGCATGGCGCGCTGGGCAATGCCTGCCTGCAGGCGGCCACCGCGCACGCCCACGAACAGCGGCGCATCGGGTTGCGGCAGCGGGTGCGCGCCCCGCCAGCGCAACAGGGCCTGCATGACCTGTGGCAGCACCGGCACCATGCGTTCCTTCCCCCCCTTGCCGCGTATGCGCAGCACGCCATCGCCTTTTGTGCCATCGCCATGGGTGCGTGCCTGATCAAGATCGCGCACATCCAGCGCCAGGGCTTCGGAAATACGCAGGCCGCATCCATACAGCAGCATGAACAGCGCCCCGTCGCGCACCCGCGCCATGGGGGTATGGGCGATGTCCGACACCCCTTCGGGCACCTCCAGCGCCTGCGCCTTTGGCAGCGGGCGGGGCAGCGGGCGGCGCGTGCGCGGCGCGGCCAGCAGGCCCGGCGCCGGATTGTCGACGCCATGATGGCGTGCAAGATAGCGATAGAAGGACCGCAACGCCGAAACCCGGCGCGCGCGCGTTCGCGCAGCCCGGTCCTGCGTGGTGGGACGCCGCCCGCCCAGTGCCGTGGCATGTTCATGGGCCAGCCATGCCCGCAGGTCGGTCAGTGACAGGCCAGCCAGCGCCGCCATGTCCGGCTCCGCCCCCAGATGCATGGTCAGGAACGCAAGAAACCGGTCCAGATCCCCCCGATAGGCCGTAAGCGTCAGGGCGGACGCCCGGCGTTCGGTCTCCATCCAGTGCAGGAAGGCGTCACGCGCCCCGGTTGCCATCATGTCGCGCGTTCTTTCATCGTGCTGTCGCGTGCCTTAATGACGATGTGTGCGCCATGCGTCCATGATGGACAAGACACGGGCGACGGGCGACGGTAGAAAAACACATGCCGCATCGCAATCCTTCACAACCGGACCTGCTGCCCGCCCCTGCCGATGGCCGCGTGCGGGTCATGCTGACCCTGCCCTTTGCCGGGCCGCTGGACTACCTGCTGCCGCCACGTCTGGCGGATGCCCGCCCCGGTGACATCGTGACCGTGCCACTGGGCCGTCGCACCGAAACCGGGGTGATATGGGACGCGGCACCGCGCCTGCCGCCCGAATTCACCCCACCTCCCCAGAAGGAGGTGGCGACATCGCGCCTCAAGCCCGTGGCAGCCCGCCTGGACCTGCCGCCGCTGCCCGCGCAGCTGCGGCAGTTCGTGGACTGGGTGGCGGCCTATACCCTTTCCCCGCCTGGCATGGTGCTGGCCATGGCGTTGCGGGCCAATGCGCTCGCCCCATTGCCACGTCCCGCCACCGGGTGGGCCACGGCCCAGACGCTGCCTGCGGACCTGCGCATGACACCTGCGCGCCAGAAAGTGCTGGATGCCGCTGCCGAAGGGACACCGCTGACCACGACGGAACTGGCCCGCCGCGCGGGCGCAGGTGCTGCCGTGATCCGGGGTCTGGCGCAGGCAGGCGCGCTGCGGGCGGTTGAAATCGCCCCGCCGCCGCCTTTCGCCCGTCCCGATCCCGCGCATTGTCCCCCGGTGCTGGAAGGTGATCAGGCGGAGGTCGCAACCGAACTGCGCGCCCGCGTGGCGGAAGACAGCTTTTCCATCACCCTGCTGGAAGGCGTGACCGGGTCGGGCAAGACCGAGATTTACATGGAGGCCATCGCCGCGTGTATCGCAGCGGGGCGGCAGGCGCTGGTGCTGCTGCCCGAAATTGCGCTGTCGGCCCAATGGACGGGGCGGTTTTCCCGCCGCTTTGGCACGGAACCCGCCCTGTGGCATTCCGACCTCGGGTCACGCCTGCGCCGGGTGACATGGCGGGCGGTAGCCGATGGCACGGCACGGGTCGTGGTGGGCGCGCGCTCGGCGCTGTTCCTGCCGTTTGACCAGCTTGGCCTGATCATTGTCGATGAGGAACACGAAATCGCCTTCAAGCAGGAAGACGGCGTCACTTATCACGCCCGCGACATGGCGGTGGTCCGCGCGCGCATGAGCCGTGCGCCCGTGGTGCTGGTGTCCGCCACACCCAGCCTTGAAAGCCTGGCCAATGTCGGCGCGGGCCGGTACCGGCACCTGAAACTGGGCGCACGCCACGGCAACGCCAGCATGCCGGACGTGGAAACGCTGGACATGCGCGCGGACCCGCCCGAACGCGGGCTGTTCCTGTCGCCCGTGCTGACCGGGGCGATCAATGACGCGATCGGGCGCGGCGAACAGGCGATGCTGTTCCTCAACCGGCGCGGCTATGCACCGCTGACACTGTGCCGCACCTGTGGCCACCGCATGCAGTGCCCCAACTGCACCGCGTGGCTGGTGGAACATCGCGCGCGCCATATCCTGACCTGCCACCATTGCGGATATGACGAACCCATTCCGCAGACCTGCCCCAAATGCGCCGATGCCGACAGCCTGACCCCCATCGGGCCGGGCGTGGAGCGGATAACCGAAGAAGCCCGCGCCACCTTCCCCGATGCGCGGATACTGGTCATGGCCAGCGATACGCTGAACGGTCCCGCCGCCACCGCCGCCGCGGTCGAGCGCATAGCACGCCGCGAGATCGACCTTGTGATCGGCACGCAGATCGTGGCCAAGGGCTGGCATTTTCCGCACCTGACGCTGGTGGGAATCGTGGATGCCGACCTGGGCCTGGGCGGTGGCGACCTGCGCGCGTCCGAACGCACGGTACAGCTCCTGCATCAGGTCGCGGGACGTGCCGGACGTGCCGAGGCGCCGGGCCGCGTGCTGCTGCAAAGCTACGTGCCCGACCATCCGGTCATGCAGGCGCTGGTGTCAGGCGATTTCGCAAGCTTCATGGAACAGGAAGCCGAACAGCGCCGACCCGGTTTCTGGCCGCCCTTCGGCAGGCTGGCGGCCCTGATCGTCAGCGCCGAGACGCCAGACGCAGCGGACCTGACCGCGCGCGCGCTGGGCCAGAACGCCCCACGGCTTGATGGCGTGCAGGTTCTTGGCCCTGCCCCCGCGCCACTGGCCATCCTGCGCGGGCGGCACCGCATCCGCCTGCTGCTGCGTGCGCGACGCAGCATTGCGGTACAGCCGATCGTGCGCGAATGGCTGTCGCGCGTGAAACCCGAACGCGGGGCACGGATCGACGTGGATATTGACCCGGTCTCGTTCCTTTAGGTCTTTGATAAAAACAGCTTCATCCAAAACTTTCTTATGATTTATTGCGCGTCGGTCGCATGCGTCATGCCGCGCTGCATGGCCACTTCCACCGGGCGACCGGCCAGTGACAGCGCCACGGCCTCGGCAATGCGGATACCGTCAATCCCCGCCGACAGGATACCCCCGGCATAGCCTGCCCCCTCACCCGCGGGGAACAGGCCACGCACGTTCACGCCCTGCCCATCCACCCCGCGCGGAATGCGCAGGGGGGAGGACGTGCGCGTCTCCACCCCCGTCATGACGGCGTCCCGCATGGAAAATCCCGCTATCTTGCGTTCAAACGCAGGCAGGGCTTCGCGCATGGCGGTCACCGCGAATTCCGGCAGACAGCGCGCAAGGTCGGTGGGCGTGACACCGGGTTTATAGGACGGCACGACATCGCCCAGCGTGGTGGACGGCCTGCCATCCAGAAAATCCCCCACCGTCTGGGCCGGGGCGAAATAGGCGCCGCCACCGGCCTCGAACGCGCGGCGTTCCCATTCGCGCTGGAAGGCGATACCCGCCAGCGGGCCGCCGGGATAATCGCGTTCCGGCGTCACCCCCACCACAATGCCGGCATTGGCGTTACGTTCGGCACGGGAATACTGGCTCATGCCATTGGTCACCACCTGCCCCGCCTCCGACGTGGCCGCGACAACGGTGCCGCCGGGACACATGCAGAAGGAATAGACCCCCCGCCCGTTGGCCGCGTGGTGCACCAGTCTGTAATCCGCAGCCCCCAGCAGCGGCACGGTATCGGGCTGCCCATAACGGGCGGTATTGATGATGGATTGCGGATGTTCGATCCGCACGCCAATCGAAAACGGCTTGGCCACCATCTCCACCCCGGCCGCATGCAGGGAGCCAAAGGTGTCACGCGCGCTGTGCCCGATGGCCAGCACGACATGGCTGGCCGCGATTTCATCCCCGTCCGCCAGCCGCAGGGCGGCGATACGCCGGCCGGCCGCGCCATCATCATGCACCACGAAATCGGTCACATGCGCGCCAAAGCGGTATTCGCCGCCCAGCGCCTCGATCTCCGCACGGATATGCTCGACCATCGAGACAAGGCGGAAGGTGCCGATATGGGGACGGGACAGGTAGAGGATCTCCTCCGGCGCGCCAGCGCGCACGAATTCCGCCAGCACCTTGCGCCCGTAATGACGCGGGTCGCTGACCTGGCTGTACAGCTTGCCGTCAGAAAAGGTGCCCGCCCCACCTTCGCCAAACTGCACGTTGCTTTCGGGGTTCAGGATGGATTTGCGCCATAGGGCGAAGGTATCGACCGTGCGTTCACGCACCACCTTGCCACGTTCCAGCACCAGCGGGCGCAGCCCCATCTGCGCCAGAACCAGGGCCGCCATCAGCCCGCATGGCCCCGCGCCAATCACCACCGGGCGCACGAAAACCGCACGCCGCGCCATGACGGGACCATCATCAACCACGAAATGATAGGACGTATCGGGGGCTGCCATGATGTCGCGCGTGCCCTCATGCGCTGCAAGGATGGCGGCTTCATCCCGCACGGCGCAGTCCACCGTATAGACCAGCACGATACGGTGGCGGCGACGCGCGTCATGCCCCCGGCGGAATATGTGTATATCCATGACGTCAGCAACCGGCACACCCAGCCGGTCGGCCACCGCCTGCGTCAGGGCGGCGGCATCATGGTCGATTGGCAGGCGCAGTTCGGTCAGTCGGATCATCGGGTCGCGTTTCCATGGCAATGGGGCCGTGGCGATGCCATATCACGGTGGACCCACGCACAAAATGCGCTAAGTGCTGGTGACGTGCCGTAACCTTCTGCTAGGAAGGCGGCACATTTTCAGTTCCCCCGGATGAATGGATGCGGCCCCATGGATGAGTGCCAGCATAATCATGGCGATCATGACCGCCATGAGCATAATCACGATCATGGTCATGATGACCACGGTCACGACGATCATGCGGACCACGACCATGATGGCCATGATCACGCAGGCCATGACTGCGGGCATGACCATGGGGGGCTGTTTGGCCACCATCATGTCCACACACCCGCATCATATGGCCGGGCCTTTGCCATCGGGATCGCCCTGAACCTTGTCTACGTCATCGGGGAAGCTGTCTGGGGCGTGCGCAGCCATGCGCTGTCGCTGCTGGCGGATGCGGGGCACAACCTGTCGGACGTACTCGCACTCGGGGCCGCGTGGCTGGCGGAAATCCTGTCGCGCCGTTCGCCCAGCCGCAATTTCACGTACGGGCTGCGCCGTTCTTCCATACTGGCCGCGCTGGGCAATGCCGTCGCCCTGCTGGTCGTGACTGGCGGGATCATGTGGGAAGCCGTGCTGCGGCTGATCCACCCGCACCCGGTGGCGGGCGTTGCCGTAATGGTGGTGGCGGGCATCGGCATCGCGGTCAACGGGGTGACGGCCATGCTGTTCGCCAGCGGCGGCAAAACGGACCTGAACCTGCATGGCGCGTTCCTGCACATGGCGTCGGATGCGCTCATGTCGCTGGCGGTGGTGGCCGGTGGTGGCCTGATCCTGATGACGGGGTGGCTGCGAATCGATCCGGTCATCTGCCTTGTCGTGTCACTGTCCATCATCGTCGCAACGTGGTCGCTTCTGCGGGATTCGCTGGACATGGCGCTCGACCGCGTGCCGCGTGGCATCAACGCAGCCCAGGTGGATGCCTTCCTGCGCACGCTGCCCGGCGTATGCGATCTGCATGACCTGCATATCTGGCCGATCAGCACCACCGAAACGGCGCTGACGGTCCACCTGGTGCGCAGCGCCAGTGAAAACGGGCATGCCCCCGACGGGCTGCTGAACCGTGCGGCCCATGAACTGCGTGAACGCTTTGGCATCGTCCACCCCACCTTCCAGATCGAAACGCTGAGCGATGCCGATCACTGCATCCTTGCCGACGCCCGTACAGTCTAGGTTCCAGAGTCCCCTGCCCGATATGTTTTCCAATACCAACACCAAGATACGCGCGGCCTGGTGCAGCGTCGTGGTCAGCATCATCGCGCTGGGCATGAAATACGCGGCATGGCGGGTTACGGGCAGCATCGCGCTGTATTCCGACGCGATCGAGACGATCATAAACGTGGTTTCCGCCGTGGCGGGCCTGTGGGCGCTGCGGGTGGCCAGCCTGCCGCCCGACCACAACCATACCTATGGCCATTACAAGGCCGAATACCTGTCCGCCGTGGCGGAGGGGGTGCTGGTCGTCATCACCGCCCTCACCATCGCGCATGAGGCATGGGTGGGCTTCATGCATATGCACCCGCCCGAGGATTCGCTGCTGGGCATTTCGCTCAATGGGGGGGCAGGGCTGCTCAACCTCGGCTGGGGGCTGTTCCTCATGCGCATGGGGCGGGCGCACCATTCCCCCGCCCTTGTGGCCAGCGGGCACCATGTGCTGTCCGATGTCTGGACATCCGCGGTGCTGATCTGCGGTTTTGTCCTGATCCCGCTGACGGGCTGGCTGTGGCTGGACCCGCTGCTGGCGGCCATGATCGCGGTGAACGTGCTGCGCACGGGGTGGGACATGATGCGCACCTCCATTGCCGGGCTTATGGACGAAGCGCCGGATTCCCAAACGCTGGGGGAAATCCGCTCCATCATTTCCCACACCGCCACCGGCGCGATCGAGGCGCATGACATCCGCGCGCGTATCGTGGGCGCCATGACATTCATCGAATTCCACCTTGTCGTGCCCGGCGCCATGAGCGTAGAGGATGCCCATCATATCTGCGACCGGATCGAGGACGGGCTGCGCGCGGGTGTGGGGGATGCGCTGATCCATATCCACGTCGAGCCTGAACGCAAGGCCAAGCATACGGGCGTGCTGGTACTGCCCTAGGACCCTCCGCCCGTTCGCCAGATGGTCGGCTGACCTGCGATAAATGCTGCCCTGGCCCCGCAACCGGACTGTCCCGGCCCGGTTTTACATGTCAGTGCCGTTGCTGAAAGTACATTGCCGGTAATGCGAACCGACCTTACTGAGATCCGCAGGAAGCATATGCGCCACCTGCGCCGTTCCGCCCGCATCACCACCGAACAGTGGCGGCGCAAGCTGGCGTGCTGGGCAGCCGCCGTCGTGGTGGGGGTGGTTGCGGTGGGTTTCGCCATGGCGGCGGACGCGGCGGCCACGCTGCGCAACCATATCATCGCCATCAGCCCGTGGATCATGCTGGCGCTCACGCCTGCGGGGCTGGCGCTGTCCACGTGGCTGACGCGCACATGGTTCCGGGGCGCGCAGGGCAGCGGCATACCCCAGACCATCGCCACACTGCACCTTGAGAATTTCGCCATCATCGACCGGCTGCTTTCGCTGCGGGTGGCGGCGGGCAAGATCGTGCTGACCACGCTGGGGCTGGTGGCCGGCGGCTCCATCGGGCGTGAGGGGCCGAGCGTGCAGATCGGTGCCGCCATCATGCATGCCTGTGGCCGGTGGCTGAACCTGTCCACCGTCAGCATGCGGCGCGGGCTGATCCTGGCCGGTGGGGCGTCGGGGGTGTCGGCTGCGTTCAACACGCCGCTGGCCGGTATCGTGTTCGCGATCGAGGAACTCAGCCATTCCTTTGAACAGCGCACCAGCGGCACCATGCTGACGGGGGTGATCCTGTCGGGTGTGACGGCCATCGCCCTGGTGGGGAACTACAGCTATTTCGGGCATACGGATGTCGTGGTGCCGATCGGCATAAGCTGGATCGCCGTGCCGACCTGCGGCATCCTTGGCGGGATCGGGGGCGGGGTCTTTTCCGCCATCCTGATCCGGGCCACGCGCGGCCTGCCCGGCGGGCTGGGACGCTTTGCGCGCGGCAGGCCGGTTGCCTTCGCCGCCGCGTGCGGGCTGCTGCTGGCGGTGATCGGCATCGCATCGGACGGGATCACCTATGGCACCGGCTATGAACAGGCGCATGAAATCATTGAAGGCAAGACGCACTATCCCGCGTCCTTCTTCATCCTGAAGTTCATCGCCACCATCATTTCCTACTGCTCGGGCATTCCGGGGGGGCTGTTCGCGCCGTCGCTGGCCATCGGGGCCGGGTTCGGGGGGTGGGTCGCGCAGTTCCTGCCACATACCACGCCCGGCGCCGTGGTGCTGCTGGGCACCGTGGCCTATTTTTCCGCCGTGGTGCAGTCACCGCTGACCGCATCGGTCATCGTAATGGAAATGTGTGACAACCAGCAGGTGACGCTGGCGCTGCTGGCCACGTCGTTCCTGGCCTATGGCGTCTCACGCATGATCTGTTCGCAGCCACTTTATGCCGCACTGGCCGAAGCGTTTCTGGATGGCATGGCCACCGCACCCCGCCCCCCGGTGGCGACACCGCGCCCGCCGGCCGCGCCGCCCCTACCCACCGCGCGCTGACAGCACCCGGTCATACAGCGCACGCCACTGTGCCGTGACCGCCTGGCGGGTAAAACGCGCTTCGTAGTCCCGCCGCCCCCCCGCAACGATCCGCGCGGCCAGCGCCGGTTCATCCAGCACGCGCCGCAGGGCGGCGGCCAGCGCGGGTGCGTCGTCAATGGGCACCAGCATGCCATTTTCCCCATCGCGCACATGCGCCAGGGGACCTGCCGCGGCACAGGCAACCAGCGGCACATCCGCCGACCAGGCATCCAGAATGACGGTGCCAAAGGGTTCATAGCGCGACGGCAGCACGCATATGTCCGCCGCCGCCAGCAACGCCCCCCGGTCCGACCGCCAGCCAAGGAAATGCACGCGTTGTGCAAGGCCCAGCCGCGCTGCCTGCACCATGAGGGCCGTTTTCAGCTCCCCTTCCCCCGCCAGCCACACATGGCAGCGCGGCAGCAGGACCAACGCATCAAGCAGCGTCTCCAGCCCCTTGGCCGGATGCAGGCGCGACAGCACCAGCAGCACCGGCGCGTCCTCCGGCGTATCCAGCGACCGGCGGGAAACCGGCGGCTGGGGCGTGACAGAGGGAAAGGTCGGGACATAGGCCACCCGGTCCGCAGGCGCGCCACGTTCACGCATGGACCGCGCCATGTCCGGCGTGCAGCCCACAAACCAGTCGCAATGCGCGAAGGGACGCAGGTCCTTGTAATTGCCAAACCAGCCGATGACGGGAACACCCGTATGCGCGGGCACCAGTTCCGCCGCGCGGCGCAGCCAGCAATGGATCAGGTCGGGCTGCATACGTGCAATCAGCCCACGCAGCGCACGGCGGGCCAGCGGACGCAGCGGCAGGCGCAAAGGCCCCGTTTCCACCGCCACCCCCGCCTGTTGCAGTTCCTTTCTGCGCGGGGCATCAGGATGCATGGCGACGCATTGCGCAAGCCCCGTCCCCTGCAGGCTGAGCATGACATCGGTGGAATACAGTTCGGCCCCACCATTGCCACGGGCGGCCATGACATGAAGTACGCGCATGCATTGCCCCGTCACCTGACTGCAATTCATGAAAGGCTTCAGGGAACGCCGCCTTTGTGAAAAAAGGCAGCGCCCGGAAACCTTTATGACCTGATCTGTTTATTTGGCGCTCAGATCCACCACGCAGGCGCGGCCATCTTCCGAGCCGAAGGCAAGGCAGCAGCCATCAGGGCTGAATTCCAGCGCCGTCACCGCGCCCGACCCGCCGATGCATACCGGCAGGATACGCTGTGCCCCGGTATCGGCCATCAGCACCGATCCGTCGGCAAACCCCGCCGCCACAATATCGTGGACAGGGTGGCAGGCAACACGGGTGCACATCACGCCCGGCAGGCCACCGGCCTCCGCTGGTGGCTTGCCCATCGGGCCACCACCAAAGAACGGCCACATCACGATCGTGTCCGCCCCGCTGGTCACCAGCCATTTGCCATTGCGGGTAAAGGCCATGGACTGCACCTTGGACGGATAACCGCTCATGCGCATGTTGTGCCCGTCCGACAGCCGCCAGCCATGCAGTTCCGATTCCTGCATGGAAGTCACCAGCGCCTCGCCCGCCGGATGGATGGCGATGCCGATATGGCTGCCCTTCCATTCCAGCGGGCGCACGGTATCCACCTTCGCCTGCACGAACCACATCGACGCACCATTGTAGTGCGAGGCCGCGATGCGCTTGCCCTTGGCGTCAAACACGATGCCGCTGACGGTGGATGGATGCTCCAGCACCTTCAGCGTCGTGTGCCCGTCAGCGTCGCGCAGTTCGACCTGCCTGCCCGATGCAAAGGCGATCACGCCGCCCTTGCCATTGGTCCATGTCGTGATGTGTTCGATCCAGCGGCGGCCTTTCACAAGGTCGCTTACGCTGCCATCAGCGGCAATACGGCGCAGGGCATTGTCATCACCGCCAGTCAGGAAGCCGGTGGGCCCGGCGTCGGGCGCGATGGCAAGGATTGCACCGTCATGCACGGTCGTGACGGTCCATGCATCCGACTGGCCCCAGTCGGCCCGCTCCGCCACCATGATGTCGCCCTCACCCGTGGCGAAGGCAACCTGCTGGCTGTCGCGTGAAATGGTGCAGCCGGTGATCTGGCCGTCCAGCTGGCGCATGGCCCCACGACGTTCCAGCAGGCCAGTGGCGGGAATGGTATCGTTCACGGTATCGCTCATTTCGCACGGCAGCTTTCAAAACCGCGGCGAAGCTGCGGACGGTTGAGGTTCCGGCCAATGAAGACAAGGCGCGACACACGCGGCTCGCCGTCCTTCCACGGGCCAATGAAACCGCCATCGGCCATCATGTGCACGGCCTGAAAGGCGAAGCGCTGGTCCTCGCCAGCATAGTTCAGTATCCCCTTGGCGCGCAGGATGTCGGCGCCCTGTTCCTGCAGCACCGCGCCGATCCATGCCTGGAACCTGGCGGCGTCCAGCGGCTCTTCCACTTCATAGGACAGGGAGGTCACGTCCGCTTCGTGGGAATGGCTGGTGTCCTCGAGGAAATGCGGCGCGTGTTCCAGCGCGCGCTGCAGGTCGAACCCGCCCTGGTCCAGCACATCGGACAGCGGCACGTCGCCACGCTGCGCACGGTGGATGCGTGCGACGGCGTTGATGGAGCGGATGCGCGATTCGATTGTGGCCAGCGCCACTTCATCCACAAGGTCGGTCTTGTTGAGGATGATGACATCGGCAAACGCGATCTGGTTCACCGCCTCGGGGCTTTCATCCAGCGTCTGGATGACGTTGTAGGCATCGACCACCGTGACCACGGCATCCAGACGGGTCTTCCCACGCACGTCCTCATCGACAAAAAAGGTCTGGGCGACCGGGGCGGGATCGGCCAGGCCGGTGGTTTCGACAATGATGCCGTCAAACTTAGCCCGACGCTTCATGAGGTTGCCAAGGATGCGGATCAGGTCGCCGCGCACGGTGCAGCAGATGCAGCCGTTGTTCATCTCGAACACTTCCTCGTCAGCATCCACCACGAGGTCGTTGTCCACGCCGAGTTCACCGAACTCGTTCACCACCACCGCGTATTTGCGGCCATGCTGCGCCGTGAGGATATGGTTGAGCAGCGTCGTCTTGCCCGCGCCAAGGAAGCCCGTCAGCACCGTCACCGGCACAAGGGTATTCTGGGCTGCGGCGTCGGGCGACGCCTGAACGGTATCGGACATGTGGCCTCCGGTCTTTTCAAATTGCCTGCATCATGCGTGGCGTTAAGCCTTGTCTGCCCAGATATAGGGCCATGGGGCGACCTGTCCCATACCCGTCAGCACAGAAAAACGGAAAAGACGCTCAGGCCCCGCCCCGGTGCAGGGCGGCATCACGCATTGCCGCACGACAGGCGCGGGCATGATCAATGCTGAAACGCGCGGCCTGTATGCGCCCGCGCGCGGCAAGGGCGTCACGCGCGGGCAGGTCGTCCATCAGTCCGGCAATGGCGCGGGCCAGCCCCACCGCGGGTTCGGGCGCGCACAGCAGGCCGCCATTGCCCACCACTTCCGGCAGTCCCCCCACGGGGGCCGCAATCAGGGCTGCGCCCGCGGCCATGGCTTCCAGCGCGGTCATGCCGAACGGTTCGGGCCAGCGGCTGGGCACGACCACGATGGACGCCTGCGCCATGGCGGCCAGTACCTGTGCATGTGGCCTGTAACCAGCCATCTCCACCCCCGCCGACGTGGCCATGGGCAGCAGACCGGAGACGAACGGCGTCACCGGCGCATCGGCCCGGAAGCGGTCGGCGCCGATCATGCAGGAATTCCAATCGGGATGGGTCTGCGCAAGCCGTGCGCAGGCCGCGACAAACAGGTCCGCCCCCTTGTCTGCAACAATACGCCCGGCAAACATTACGCGGCGGGCACGCTGCGCCATGGGCGGCACGGTTGCGGGCAACGCCACGCCATTAGGCGACAGTCCCACATGCCGCGCACAGGTATCCGGCAGGCCATCAAGGAACCGCTGACGCACCCAGCCCGACACGCAGGCCACATCCATAAGCCGCAGCAGGGCGCGCCGCTGTGTCGGTGTCTGTGCATCCCGCATGCCCTGCGGGTCGTTATGCAGCACCAGCAGCACGCGCTGACCGGGGCGATGGCGGGCAATGTAGTGGGCGGTATCGGGGCGGTTGTGGACTTCCGCCACGGCCGCGCCACTTTCGGCCACCGCGCGCAGCACCGCGGCGGCGTACCGCACGCTGCGCCTGCCCGGCGGCCACAGGCCGGGCTGCACGGCGCGATAGTCGTGGCCCGGCAGCAGGGACGGTCCCGCCAGCGGTGGCCCCACAATGACATCCTGTGGCCCCGCAAGGGCCGCAACCTGCAGGCCGATCGCCCCTACCGCGCCGGGGGAAAACCCCTCCCGCGCGGGCAGGACCACGGCCACGCGCCACGGCATGGTCATGGGCGGCGTCTCAGGCGATATCCTCGAAACGGGACTGCCGCCATTCGGCGGGTTCCTGTGCGGCCTTCTGGTACCAGTCATCAACCAGCGGGTGGGTGCGCACCGCCGTCATGTAAGCCCGCGATTCCGGTGACGGGTTGATGCCATAGGACAGGAAACGCGCGACAATCGGCGCGAACATGGCGTCCGCCATGCCAAACGTCGCCCCGAACAGGAACGCGCCCCCCTTGCCAAAATCCAGCCGGGCTTCGGTCCAGATGGCGTCGATGCGGGCGATATCCGCATCAATGTCAGGCGTGGTGCCCGCCGCAAGCGGGCGGCTGTCCCGCCCGAGGTTCATGGGCATGGCCTGCCGCACGGCGCGGAAGCCTGCGTGCATTTCCGCCGAGATGCTGCGCGCGTACGCCCGCTGCCGGGCGTCCTGCGGCCACAGGCCGGGGGCCTGTTCGGCGCAGTATTCGCATATGGCGATGCTTTCCCACACCGCGATGTTCCTATGTTCCAGGTAGGGCACCTTGCCATTGGGCGAAATGGTGCGGATGGCTGGCGTTTCCCCATTATCCGCCAGCGGGATCACCTGTTCGCGCACATCCAGCCCGGCCAGCCGCACGGCCAGCCACCCGCGCAGCGACCATGACGAATACCGCCGCGTGCCAATGACCAGAATTCCGTCACTCATGATGCCGCCTTTCCTTCGCTTCCGGCCTGAACAGCGTCCACCCGGCGGATAAAGCCACCGCCCAGCACCCGCGTGCCATCATACATCACGCAGGCCTGCCCCGGTGCGGGCACCGCACCTTCATCCAGTTCCACACGCGCGCCATTGTCCGGGGCCTGCCACACCGTGGCGGGCCGGGCGGCTTCACGCGCGCGGATCTGCACAGCGCAGCGCAGGCCCTCCGGCCCCGGCGGGGGCACCAGCCAGTTCATGTTGCGCAGCATGAGCGTACGGGCAACGGCCTGCGCGCGGGGGCCGATCACCACCCGTTTGCTGGCGGGTTCGATGCCGACCACCATCTGGCGTTCGCCATGCTGCATCGCGGCATTGCCCAGCCGTTTGCTCTGTCCCACGGTGTAGCGGGTCACACCTTCATGCTGGCCCACCACATGACCGGCCCGGTCCACGATTTCACCCGCCCCCGTCACATCGGGCCGCAGTTTTTCCACCAGCCCGGCATAGGAACCGTCGGTCACGAAACACAGGTCCTGACTGTCGGGCTTGGCCGCAACCGCCAGGCCAAAGCGTTCGGCTTCCGCCCGCACGGCGGCCTTGTCCGGCATGTCGCCCAGCGGAAAGCGCAGGAAATCAAGCTGGTCACGCGTGGTCGCGAACAGGAACCATGACTGGTCACGCCCCGCATCGACGGGACGGTGCATTTCCACACCATCCGGGCCATCCACGCGGCGGACGTAATGGCCGGTTGCCATGGCATCCACCCCAAGGTCACGGGCCATGCCCAGCAGGTCGGTAAACTTCACGCCCTGATTGCATGCAACACAGGGCACGGGGGTTTCGCCCGCGGCATATGCATCGGCAAATGTGCCGATCACGCTGTCATGGAAGCGGTGTTCGGCGTCGATGACGTAATGGGGAATGCCCAGCCTGTCGGCCACGCGGCGGGCGTCGTGAATGTCGCGGCCCGCGCAGCACGCGCCCTTTTTCGTGCTTTCGCGTGAGTCATAGAGCTGGAGGGTCGCGCCGATCACCTCGTGCCCCTCGTCCACCAGACGGGCGGCAACGACGGAACTGTCCACCCCGCCGGACATGGCCACAAGAATGCGCATGGCTTGGTTCCACTTCCCGATGACAGGCAATGCCCGCAGGACTATCCGCCCCCGGGCATCGCACGTCAAACATCATGTTGCGCGCGTATCATTCCGCGCGGTGTATCACAGGCGCCGGTCAGGACGTGCGCGGCAGGCGCACCACCAGACCGTCCAGCGCCTCGGTCATCACGATCTGGCAGCCCAGACGGGACGTTTTTTCCAGACCGAAGGCAAGGTCGAGCATGTCTTCCTCGTCCTCGGTCGGGGGCGTCAGCTTCGGCGCCCATTCGGGGTCAACCACCACATGGCAGGTGGCGCAGGCCAGCGAGCCCTCGCACGCACCTTCCAGGTCGATCCCGTTCTTGTGGGCGATTTCCAGAACTGACAGGCCCAGCGGGGCCGCAACTTCACGGCGGGTGCCGTCACGCTCGATGAATACTATATGCGCCATCTTTCCATCCTGCCTGCTACCATTCGCCCGATCTATGGCGAAGAACTGCCTGTCGCGCGGCACCGTGCCACAGCCTGGCACATGATTGCCGCTGCGCGATCCACATCGGCGGCTGAGGTATAGCGTCCGACGGCCAGACGCAAGCCTCCGGCGGCCTGAACCCCATCCAGCCCCATGGCCGTCAGCACATAGGACGGCGTCACCTCGGCCGAGGAACAGGCCGACCCGGTGGACAGGCACAGCTGCGGCACGGCCCGCAGAAGGTCCAGCGCCCGCACCCCCTCAAAGCGCAGGTTGAGGTTGCCCGCCAGCCGTCCCGACATGCCGCCATGAACATGCACGCCGTCGCATCCCGCATGCAGCGCCGCCAGCAACCTGTCCCGCAGGCCTGCAAGCCGCGTGCGCTCCGCCACGCCTTCGCTGCGTGCGATCCGGCACGCGGCCCCGAATCCGATCACCAGCGGGGCGGGCAGCGTGCCCGAACGCAGGCCGCGTTCCTGTCCGCCGCCTGAAAACAGCGGGGCCAGCCGCACGCGCGGCCTGCGGCGCACGAACAGTGCGCCCACCCCCTTGGGGCCGTACAGCTTGTGCCCGGACACGGATGCAAGGTCGAGATCCCATGCCCGCACGTCCACATCCACCTTGCCCACGGCCTGCGCCAGGTCGCTGTGCAGCAGGGCGCCCGCCTTGCGGACCAGCGGAGCGAAACCCGCGAGATCGTGTATCACACCGGTTTCGTTATTGGCGGCCATGATGCTGACCAGCAGGGTCGGGACGCGCAGCGCCTCCTCCAGCACGGCCGGGTCCAGCGTGCCATCGGGCCGGACCGGCAGGATCACCGGCTCGCACCCTTCACGGGCCAGGTCACGCACCGATTCCAGCACGCATTTATGTTCGGTCGCCAGCGTGATGACCCGCCTGCGCGCGTCCCCCCGGTCCAGCAGGTGACGCACCGCGCCCTTGATGGCGATGTTGTTGGCTTCCGTCGCCCCGGAGGTCAGAACGATCTCTCGCGCGTCCGCCCCCAGTATCGCCGCAACTTCGGCGCGGGCCTGTTCCACCGCGTCATGGGCCGCGCGCCCCGCCGCATGGTCCAGGCTGTGGGGATTGGCGAAGCTTTCGGTAAACCACGGCATCATTTCCGCCATCACGCGCGGATCGCATGGCGTGGTGGCCTGATAGTCAAGATAGATCAGGTCAGGATACGCAGTCATGCCGCACCTGCCTGCATCGCGGGCAGGCGCCCGGCCATGGCCGTGTAGGCCGCGATGAAGCCATCGACCTGCGCCTGTGTCACCGACCATGGCAGGGACACACGGATGGCGCAGCCTGCTTCCTCCCCAAAGCCCATGGCGTCCAGCACATGCGAACGCGTAACCTTGCCCGATGAGCAGGCTGACCCGGCCGAAACGCCGTATCCCGCCATGTCCAGCGCGATCAGCTGCGTCTGCGCCCGCCGTCCGGGCAGCAGCAAGCTGCTCGTATTGGCCAGGCGCGGGGCACCCGCACCGCAGACCTGCGCACCCGCCGCCACCGCCGCCGCCTCGATCCGGTCGCGCAGCGCGGCCAGTCGGGTGGCCTGCTGCGCCATATCCGTCACCGCCACCGTGGCGGCAGCCGTCATGCCGGCAATGGCGGGTAGCGCGGGCGTGCCGCCACGCCGGCCCTGTTCCTGTCCCCCACCCGCCAGAAGCGGGGTGATGGCATGGAACCGCGCACCCGCCAGAAACAGCGCGCCAGCCCCCTTCGGGCCACCGAATTTATGGCCTGAAATGGCGATGCTGTCCGCCCCCAGCCCGTCCATGGTGAAGGGAATGCGGCCCGCTGCCTGCACCGCGTCCACATGCAGCAGCGCGCCATGGGCATGGCAAAGTGCCGCGATGTCGGGCACGGGATTGATGACACCGGTTTCGTTATTGGCCAGCATGACACAGACCAGCGCGGGCGTGCCGCCATCGGTCGCCAGCATGCGCGCCAGCGCGCCGGTATCCAGCACGCCATCGCGGCCAACGGGCACCACCTGCGCCCGTGCCGCCGCCCTGACCGCGTCATGTTCGCTGGCCCCCACCAGTACCCGCCTGCCATGGGCCTGACCGGTAATGGCCAGCACGTTCGCCTCCGTCCCGCCCGATGTCAGGACGCAGTTTTCCGCCGTCACCCCGAACAGGGCGGCCAGCCCCTCCCGCGCGGTTTCCAGAACGGCGCGCGCGGCACGCCCTGCACGGTGCACGGATGCAGGATTTCCCACCACGTCCGCCGCTGCGACCATGGCGGCCAGGGCCTCGGGCCGGACGGGTTCGGACGCATTCGCGTCGAGGTAGCCAAAACTGTCACGTCGGGTGTTCATGCTGTCCAGCCATATGGTTACGCCAAGTCATTTTGCGACATGAATTACGATTTATCTGGCATTTTGTGAATCCACACCGCTATAAGGCAGCGCAACATAATATTTATTGCAACGTGTTATGGCTGGTGCACACACCGTTTCCATACCGCTGCCTCAATGTCGCCCGCCCGCCATCCGGGCATGGCAAGGAGAGCAAACCGATACGACACACCCGGCCCGCCACCGAAAAAAAAGCCTGATCCCCATGCCGGGTGGACACGATGCATGACCATATCTGCCCCCCGCGCAGGGCACGCCTGCCGAAGACGCACTTTTGTCCGGTAGGCAACAGGCCCATTATCAGGCGGGTTGGTATACTTTCGGCCTGGCACCCCAGACCGGATCAATTCTGTTTTTCGTGTGACCGCCAGCGGGTGAATACACGGTGTATTCCAGCTTCCGGCACAGTTGACACCGAAAGACAGCAGTTTCTCTGCCTGCCGACCTGACGGGGCATCGCCGGTCGGGCGGGCTGCAACAGCAACATTTCCTGCCGCAATGCCTGGAATGCGCGGGAAAACGCAAATGCGGGACACCTATGCCTGAGGTCATGTTTGCCGGCCCTGATGGCCGTCTGGAAGGTCGATACCATCATTCAAGCGCGCCCAACGCGCCGCTTGCGCTGGTACTCCATCCCCACCCGCTGCATGGCGGAACCATGAACAACCGCATCACCTATGCGATGTACCGCGCGTTCGAGAAAATGGGCTTCTCGGTCATGCGCTACAATTCGCGCGGGGTCGGTCGCTCGCAGGGGCGCTATGACGGCGGCATTGGCGAGATTTCGGACGCCGCCGCCGCCCTTGACTGGATGCAGATGGTCAACCCGAACGCCAGCGGCCTGTGGATCGCGGGCTATTCGTTCGGTGCGTTCGTCGGCATGCAGCTGCTCATGCGCCGCCCCGAGATCACGGGCTGGATCAGCGTGGCGCCGCCGGCCAACCACTATGATTTCGGCTTCCTTGCCCCCTGCCCGTGCGGCGGGCTGATGATCGCAGGCGAAAATGACGAACTGGTGCCCGAACCCGCCGTGCGCAAGCTGGTGGACAAGCTGAACACCCAGAAGGGCGTGACGGTGGACTACCGCATATTCAAAGGCGCGGACCACGTCTTTGCCAACCATGCCGATCAGGTAGCCGAGGCGCTGGAAGACCATGTCAGCACGGTCATGAACCGCAAGGCGCTGGCGCTGGCCGCCGACTGACGCCCCCAATCCACCCCGGTCGGGCCGGGCTGTTCCATGATGGGCCGTGAACATGCTAGAGGCTGGTCCGCGCCGGGGCGGCCCGGCCAGCGATGCCTATCACAGCGCGGAACAGATCATGCCCAAGAGTGAATTCCTCCGGGAAGCCGAAGCACGCGGCTTCATTTTCCAGTGCACCGACATGGACGCGCTTGACGCGGCCATGCAGGCCGGTCCGGTGGGGGGCTATATCGGTTTCGATCCCACGGCGGACAGCCTGCACGTGGGCAGCCTGATCCAGATCATGATGCTGCGCCTGCTGCACCGCCATGGCCACCGCGCCGTGGCGCTGGTTGGTGGCGGCACCGCGAAAATTGGCGATCCTTCCTTCCGTGAGGAAGCGCGCAAGCTCATGACGGCGGAAACCATCGCCACCAACATGCGTGGGGTGGAAGGCTGCCTGCGGCAGTTCCTGCCACTGGGCACCGGGCCTGCCGATCCGCTGCTGACCAACAATGCCGACTGGCTGGACCGGCTGTCCTACATCGACCTGCTGCGCGATGTGGGTATCCATTTTTCCGTCAACCGCATGCTGTCCTTCGACTCGGTGCGGTCGCGGCTGGAACGTGAGCAGGGCCTGACGTTCCTGGAGTTCAATTACTCCATTCTCCAGTCCTATGACTTCCGGGAACTGAACAGCCGTCATGGCGTGACCCTGCAGATGGGGGGATCGGACCAGTGGGGCAACATCGTATCGGGCATCGACCTTGTGCGCCGGATGAATGGTGCGCAGGTGTTCGGCCTGACAACGCCGCTGCTGACCACAAGTTCCGGCGCGAAAATGGGCAAGACGGCGCAGGGTGCCGTCTGGCTTTCGGCGCAGCGGCTGCCGGTTTTCGAATACTGGCAGTTCTGGCGCAATGTGGAAGATGCGGATGTTGGCCGCTTCCTCAAGCTGTTTACCGAACTGCCCATCGCGGAATGTGAGCGCCTTGCGGCCCTTGGCGGCGCGGAAATCAATGAGGCGAAGAAGGTCCTCGCCACCGAGGCCACCGCCCTGTGCCACGGCCGCGCCGCCGCCGGGGAAGCCGCCGAGGCCGCACGCCGCACGTTCGAGGAAGGGGCCGTCACCGCCGCCGCCCTGCCTACCGTTTCCCTGCCCGCCGCCCTGCTGGCCGAAGGCGTGCCCGCCTTCCGCGTGTTTGTGGAAGCCGGTCTTGCCACAAGCAACGGGGAGGCCCGCCGCCTGATCCGTGGCGGCGGCGCGCGGGTGAATGATGTGGTGATCCGGGACGAGGCGCAGGTCGTGTCCGACAGGGACCTGATTGACGGCGCGCTCAAGCTGTCATCGGGCCGCAAGCGCCATATCCTGGTCCAGCCGGCCTGAAGGACACAGCCATGACACGCAGGCGGGCAGGCCGGGACAGGACGCAGGCGCAGCAGTCCGACCTGTTCGCGCCCGCCATGCCGCCAGTTCCTGTCGCGCCAGAAGGCCCCCGCCCGGCCACGCCAGACCTGAACTCTCTACCCGCCGTGCCCCGGGAACTGTGGGAACGGCTGGCCTATTCACGTTTCCGCGCGCGCTTTCACCTTGGGGCAAGGGAACGGGAGTACCTGGCCACGCGGGGCCTGCCGGAAGTCATGACGCACGCGGCGGATTTCATCGCCACCCGACTCGCCCCCGCCCAACCGGACAAGGACGGGCGGCAGACCCCATGGCGGGGCCATCCGGTTTTCATCGCCCAGCATGCCACGGGCACCTGCTGTCGTGGCTGCGTTGCCAAATGGCACGCCATGCCCGCAGGCCAGCCGCTTGATGCGGCACAGCAGGCCTATATCCTGTCGGTCATACAGGAATGGATCAGGCGCGATGCGGCGACCGCTACGCCACAATCCGCGCCCAGACCTGATCCCCGCTGATCCAGCATTCATACGAACGCGGCATCGGTCCCGCCGCCTCCACCCGGCCACCGGGGGCCTGCGCGCGCCCGTCAGGGCCGAAGGTCCACATATGCAGCGGGCAGACAATGCGGCCATACAGCACGTAGCCGGCGGACAGGCGGGCGTTGCCATGTGGGCAGCGGTCATCCAGCACGGCGGGGCGGTCGTCTTCCACCATCCACACCACCAGCGCCCGGCCATCGCACATGACCCGCCGGGGTTCTTCACGTGCGGCGGATACTGCGCACAGGGAACGGGAACCCGGTAACGCCTGTTTCATTGAACTCATGCCTTCTCCCTGCTGCGCAGTTACCATCTTACGTGAATGGGGTGTGTCGTCTATCGTGCATGCGCCCTGTCGCAGGCATGCGGCGCACCGGCCAACATTAACAGGATATGATGACGCATGGTTCTTTCCCCCCAGCATGAACATCTTCTGGACCGTCTGGCTGAGGTCGCCGTCCGCGTTGGTGTGAATGTCGCGCACGGGCAGCAGCTTCTGATCACGGCACCGCTGGATGCCGTGCCGCTGGTCCGCCGCATCACGGAACACGCCTACAGGGCCGGGGCGTCGCTGGTGACACCGTTCTATGCCGATGACGTGGCGACACTGGCCCGCTTCCGCCACGCCGCCGATGATACGCTGGACACCGCCGCCGACTGGCTGCAGGACGGCATGGCCAATGCCTACCGCAAGGGGGCGGCGCGCATGGCGATTACGGGTGGCAACCCGGTGCTGCTGGCCAATGAAAATGCCGAACGCGTCTCCCGCGTGGGACGTGCGGCGTCGCGCGCGGGGCGTCCGGCCATGGAACTGATCACCCGCTTCGCCATCAACTGGAACATCGTGGCCTTCGCCACCCCCGCATGGGCGGCGCAGGTGTTTCCTGACCTGTCGGCGGATGCGGCGGTCAGCCGGTTGTGGGACGCCATTTTCCAGGCGTCGCGCGTGATGGTGGACGACCCGGTGGCCGAATGGAAAGCCCATAACGCCCACCTGCACAAACGTGCGACATGGCTGAACGAACGCCGTTTCGCGGCCCTGCATTTCACCGGGCCGGATACCGACCTGACCGTGGGGCTGGCCGATGGCCATGCATGGGCTGGCGGGGCGGAACCCGCGGGGAACGGGATCATCTGCAACCCCAACATTCCGACCGAGGAAGTGTTCACCACCCCGCACGCCCGCAAGGTCAGCGGGACAGTACGCGCGACCAAGCCGCTGTTCCATCAGGGCACGCTGATTGATGATATCGCCGTGCGTTTTGAAGATGGCCGCATTGTCGAAGCCCATGCCCGCACCGGGCAGGACGTGCTGGAACGCATACTCGATACCGATGACGGCGCGCGCAGGCTGGGTGAAGTGGCGCTGGTGCCCGCGTCCTCCCCCATTTCACAAAGCGGCATCCTGTTCCGTAACACGCTGTTTGACGAAAACGCCGCCAGCCACATCGCGCTGGGCCAGTCCTATGCCAAATGCATGCTGGACACCGACAGCCTGACCGAAGCCCATCTGGCGCAGCAGGGGGCCAATACCAGCTTTATCCATATTGACTGGATGATCGGGTCCAGCAAAATCGACGTGGACGCCATCAACCATGATGGCACCCGCGAACCCCTGATGAGACAGGGCGAATGGAGCAACCAGCCATGACTTCTTCCTTCGTGCGCAAGGCGCTTTTGGCCACCACATGCGCCCTTGCCCTGACCCGCCTGCCCGCCGTCATGCCGTCCGCCATGGCCCAGCAGCCCACGCAGCAGATGACCCAGCAGGCCCCAAGCGCCGCCCAGCAGGCTGCGATCAGGCATGATATGGAAACCGTGGCGCAGTACAGGCTGCCCAAGGACTTCTTCACGCGCATGACGCCGGTGATGGAGCAGATCCGCAATTCACGCATCACCCCCCCTGAAACGCCGAACCTGTCGCTGGACGATACCATCAAGCGCACCGAAGCCATGCCCCAGCTTGCGCCGATCCTGAAGCAGGGTCACATGACGGCGCGTGAATTCGTCATGGGCATCACCACCTTTGGCATGACCGCCGCCGTCATGCAGCACCCCCCGCAGGACAGCAAGTCCATCCCACCGCTGAACCCGGACAATGTCAGCCTGCTCAAGTCACATACGGCGCAGACGCAGGCGCTGATCCAGATCATGAACGGCAGCGATGGCCAGCAGCAGGACATGGGACGTTAACCCCCAGCAACCTGTTGATAACAAATAAAAGTCTTTAGGCGCCGCCTTTTTTTCAAAAAGGCGGCGTTTCCTGAAGAAACCGCGCCAGGAATGCCTTCATGACCGACGCGGCGTGACGCAGGCGGACTTTCTGGAACCGCCTTCCTGTCCGTGCCTATGCGACAGGGCATCCCGCTGTCAGCAGGGCAACCGTGCGCGCCATGATGTCGGCCTGCGTGTAATGGGCCAGCGCGCGCAGCCGTCCCGCCTCCCCCATGCGCTGGCGCAGCGCACCATCACGCACCAGCCGGTCCAGCGCCGTAGCCAGCCGTGCGACGTCGCCCGGCGGCACCAGCAGGCCGGTCTCGCCTTCCACCACCTGTTCGCACGGGCCGGAAATATCGCTTGCCACCACCGGCAGGCCGCACAGCATGGCTTCGATCACGCTCATCGGCAGACCCTCGAAATGGCTGGGCAGGACAAAAATATCCGCAGCCGCCATGATCGGCGCGACATCCGCACGATATCCGAACATGACCATGCGCGTGCCAAGGGCCGCCTGTGCTGCGGCAAAACACGCGCCAAGGTCCATGCCGCGATCACTGGGCAGACGCTCACCCACCACCCATAACACCGCGTTGTCAGGCAGGGCGCGCATGACCGCCAGCAGTTCGGGATACCCCTTGCCCCGCACCAGGCGGGAGACGGCAAGGATGACGACCTGTCCCGCGTCCAGCCCCATCCGTGCGCGCAGCGCCGCGCGCTGTTCGGGCATGGGGTGGAAAATGGCCGGATCACGTCCATTGCCGATGGCCGTGGCGCGGGGGTTGATCCGCAGTCTACGGGCGTCACATGCCTCTTTTTGCGATACCGTCAGGTAGATGCCGGTCACCTGTCCCGCCAGCCATTCCAGCATAAGGGCCACGGCACGCCGCAGGCGTGATCCCGGCTGGTTGAACAGGAACCCATGACAGGTATAGGCAATGCAGGGCACCCCGCACCACCATGCCGCGAAACGCGCCAGCAGGCCGCTTATGGGCATGTGCGCATGGACCATATCGGGCTTTTCCGCCCGGATCAGGCGCACGAGCGCCCGCCATGCCCGCCATTGCGCAAGGGGGGACAGGGTGCGCGACATCGGCACGGTCTCGACCCGCAGCCCACATGCGCGCACATCCTTCAGCAGGGGACCATCGGCGCATACCCCCACCACGTCATGCCCTTCATCCCGAAGCGCCAGCATGAGGGGAAACAGGAACTGGCGTAACGAAAAATCGACATTCGTAACTTCGAGGATCTTCATGCCAGAAGCAGCAGCTTCTCACGACGCAGCGCCCAGCGCACCACCTGCCGCACCTTGCCTGGCGGGGCATCTCCCCCCATGGCCGGGGCATCCGGGGTATCCCCGTCTTCCTGCTTCTGCCGGGCTGCGGGATCGACCCGCACGACCAGTTGCAGGGTCGGCTGCGGCACCTGCCCACCGGAATAGACGCTTTCCTCAATCGCGACCTCGCCGCCTGCCGCGCGGAACCGCCAGTGCTGCTCCCCCGCTTCCAGCAGGACGGAGCCATCCTGCGCATCCACTGCCGTCACCGTCGGATGCAGGTGCAGGCGCAGAACGAAGGCCACTTCCCGCTCGCCTTCCAGCATTTCCTCTCCGCGCAGGATCTCGCCATCACCGCCCAGATACAGTCTGCGGTAATACGTCGCCCCCGCCGAAGGATGGTAGCCGTCATGCGACAGGTTCAGCCAGTGCGCGCCTTCGGCCACGGCATGATCGACACTGACATGGGCTGGCCTGCGCCGCACCGTGCCATCCGTCCCGAATTCGGACGAGGACATGTCCTCCACCACCACCACGGAATGGGCCGCGGTCTGGCGCAGGGCCTCTTTCCAAACAGGCAGGACCCCGCCGCCGCAATTAACGATCAGACGCTGCCGCGCACAGGAAAATTCGAATGACAGCGTCCCCGCATGCGCGTTGCGGTCATATTCGGGCGGGGCGGGAATCCCCACATCCACCAGCAGCAGCGATCGCACGGCCTGCATGCGTATGAAACCGCCATCGGGCATGGCATTGGCCACGACGCGGGTGCGCGTGGCCTGTGACAGCACCATCTCGATCAGCGTCGCGCTACGTTCATGGCTGCCATTGAACAGCGCAAGCCCCCCGTCCCCATGCCGCATGGCCCGCAGCACGGGGCTCATCTTGTCCAGCGCGATGGCGACCGAATGCGGCAGGGCATGCTGCACTGCCTGCATCATGGCCCGCATTTCCGCCAGTTCGCGCAGGGCGCGCAGCTGGACCTCCGGGCTACGTTCGACATGCCAGCCATCGGGCAGGATCTGGCTTTCCACCTCGTTGTCGATATAGCGGCGGTACCGGGTCAGGAAACCGGTATATTCGGGCATGGCCACCGCCACCGCCAGCAGGCCCTTGAGCGCCGTAAGCGACTGCCAGCCATGCTGTTCAGGTGGCATGAGGGCGGCGATGGTGCGCCCTTCCACCAGTATCCGTTCCATCAGGCGCTGGCGGAAGGAATCGCTGGCCGATGCGGCAAAGAAATCGTAATGCCCCAGCCACGCCGCGACACGGGCGCCAATCACCCCGCAATCCAGCGCCATGGGGTGTTGGGATGGATGGTGCAGCCAGTCATCGACCAGCGCGCGCGCCTTCAGCCGCGCGGCATCCGTGCCCACCGCGCGCAGGTCACGCAGCCAGCGGAAGCTGAGCAGCCCCTCGCGGAAACCGGGTTCAAATTCGGGCGCATCCCATTGTCCCGGCCCGACGGGGTGGGTATAGCCCGCCCATGTCAGGCTGCCGCGCGCAAGCTGCGCGCCCGCCGCCGGATCACCCGGCCACAGGTCACGCACGTTATGGACAGGCGCGACAGGCAGCCGCCTGCCCCCACCCAGCAACGGCAGCCGCGCGAATGAAAGGCGCGCGCCGCGCGCCAGACGCTTCAGCGGCATGGGGCCCTATCCCCCCGATATGGCGGGACGCATACCCTCACGCCGGGTTATGCGCCCCGATCCGTAGGTTGCTGATGGCGGCGGCATAATCATCCTGCCCATACACGGATGTCCCGGCAATCAGGACATCGGCGCCTGCCGCAACTGCCAGGGGCGCGGTCTGCGCGGTAATGCCGCCATCGACGCCAATGCGGATGTCACGGCCCGTCGCATCCGCCATGCGGCGCAGGGTTTCGATCTTGCGCAGCTGGCTGGTCAGGAATTTCTGGCCACCAAAACCGGGGTTGACCGTCATGACCAGGATCATGTCCACCAGATCCAGCACTTCGCCCACCGCTTCGGGCGGGGTGGCGGGACAGATGGCGATGCCGGGTTTCACCCCATGGTCGCGCACATGCTGCAGCGAGCGGTGGGTGTGGGGACCGGCTTCCACATGCAGGTGAATATGATCGGCCCCGGCCTTCGCAAAGGCTTCGATATACGGATCGACGGGTGCAATCATCAGGTGCACGTCAAATGGCAGCTTCGACTTCGGGCGAAGCGCCTTGATCAGTTGTGGTCCCATGGACAGGTTCGGTACGAAATGCCCATCCATGACATCCAGATGCAGCCAGTCTGCACCAGCGTTTTCGACAGCGGCGACTTCATCCGCCATGCGGGAAAAATCAGCTGACAGGACGCTGGGCGCGATGAGGGGGGTCTTGAGAGCAGCCATACCTGTTTTTTAACAGCAATCAATGACTAACGCCAATCTTTCCTCATGCCCCCGTCCCGCTCAGGCCCGACGGAAACGCGCGGCGAAGAAGCCATCCATGCCACCATGATCCGCCAGCATGCCGGGATGGGTGCGCAGCCACCCCTCCGGCGTGCGGGCCTGCGGCAGGAAGGCCAGTTCCTCCGGCGTGAAGGGATCGGGGATCAGGCCCATCGCCTCGGCCGCGCGGGCGCGCTGCTCGCCTTCCTCGGGCTGTAGCGAACACACGGCATAGACCATGCGCCCGCCCGGCCGCAGCATGTCGCGGCCTGCGGCCAGCAGCCGGTCCTGCCCTTCCGTCATGGTGGCGATGTCTCGCGGGCGCTTGATCCACATGGCGTCGGGGTGGCGGCGGATGGTGCCGGTGGCCGAACATGGCGCGTCCAGCAGGATCGCGTCCAGCGGGACATCAGGCCGCCACTGTGCCGCATCCGCATGGATGACCTTCACCCCATCCAGCCCCAGGCGTGCCAGATTCGCGCGCAGCCGCTCGATCCGGCGGCCTTCGCGTTCAATGGCGAAGACGTCCGCCCCGGCAAAGGCAAGCTGGGCGGTCTTGCCACCGGGGGCCGCGCACAGGTCGGCCACACGTTCGCCCGCTTTCACATCCAGCAGCCGCGCGGGCAGGCTGGCGGCCATGTCCTGCACCCAGAACGTCCCCTCGGCAAAGCCGGGCAGGTCCACCACCTTTACCGACCCCGCGGCAAAGCGCACGCTTCCATTGGGCATTACCTCGCCCCCCGGCGGGGGTTCGGCGCCGGGGCGGATGCTCAGGTCCAGCGGCGGCTCATGCCCCAGCGCGCGGGCGATGGGACGCGCAAGCTTCCCCCACGACTGCCACAGCCACGGCGGCACATCCAGCCGCGCCTGATCCAGCCCCTCCAGCGCCTGCGTCCCGCCAGCCGCGACACGGCGCAGCACCGCGTTGACCAGCCCCGCGAACGGCACCAGCCCCCGCCGGCGCGCAAGGGCGACGGACGTGGCCACGGCGGCGTGGGCCGGCGTGTCAAGGAACAGGAGCTGCGCCACCCCGATCAGCAGCACCACGCGAACGGGTTCGGGCGGTTCGCGCTTCAGGAACGGAGCCAGAACCTCGTTCGCGGTGCCCATGTGCCGCAGCACGGTGGCGGCCAGCCGGTGGCCCGCGGCGCGATCGCGCGGTTCGGCCGCGCGGGCGGCAAGCGAATGGTCCAGCGACGTATCAAGCATGCGGCGGTGCACGATCACGCCCTCGACGATATCAAAGGCGATGTCGCGCGTGGGATCCGGCGCGACCTTGCCACCGCGCCGGTCGGGGCGGCCTGCGTTGGGGCGGCGCCCGGTGGGGCGGGACGACGGGGACGGGGAAGGCTTCATGAAATCCTGACCTGAAAACTGCGATACGCGGGGGCTTGACCGGGGAGGTATTCAGGCCAAGCCTAGAGCCATGTCAACATCCACATCCATAGCACAGGCGCTGACGGGCATCCGCGCCCGCATCATCGCCAGCGCGCAGGCGGCAGGCCGCGACCCGTCCACCATCGGACTGGTGGCCGTTTCCAAGTTCCATCCGCAATCCAGCGTCATCGCCGCACTGGAGGCAGGGCAGCGGACATTCGGTGAAAACCGCGTGCAGGAAGCCGCCGCCAAATTCCCCGCCCTGCGCGAACGCTGGCCCGACCTGCGGCTGCACATCATCGGCGGCCTGCAGACCAACAAGGCGCTGGAGGCCGTCCGGATCGCGGATATGATCGAAAGCCTAGACCGGCCGTCCCTGTCGGATGCGATCGCGCGCGCGGGCGACAGGGCGGGTCGCCTGCCCCACCTGCTGGTGCAGGTGAACACGGGCGACGAAACCCAGAAATCGGGCGTGAGGCGGGAAGACGCCGACGCCTTCATCACCGCCAGCATCACGCGCTTTGGCGATGCGGTGCGGGGTCTTATGTGCATCCCGCCGCACGATCAGGACCCGGCGCCGCATTTCCGGCTGCTGTCGGACATGGCGGCACGGCACGGGCTGCCGGTCGTGTCAATGGGCATGTCGGCCGATTTCGAACGCGCAATTGCCTGTGGCGCGACGCTGGTGCGGGTGGGAAGCGCCATTTTCGGTGCCCGTCCCGCCCATGCCTGACCATGCCTGAATGGCACCTGAGCGGAGACGGGCCTTGCTGCGCATGGGGCGAGGCGGTAATGCGAAACTATCCGGTCGCGATGTGATGCCGGTTTTCTGTCTTCATTGCCGCGGAGCCGTCACGACATGACGCAACCCACGGGGCCTTCTGCCCCCGGATCCCCGACGCCGCCGGATGGCGCAGGTCATCCCGCAACTGCCGCGGACAAGGCCACGACCGCGCCCAAGATTACCGAATATGGCGCGGACCAGCACGAACACGCCGCAAACCCCGTGGGCTTTGCCGCCCTGCTGGGCGTGCTGGGCGTGGTGTTTGGCGATATCGGCACAAGCCCGATCTACGCCCTGCGTTCGACCATCATGGTCGTCTCGCAGCACCACCGGATCGCCCCGTGGGAGGTTCTGGGCGTTCTCAGCCTGATCATCTGGTCGCTGCTGCTGATCGTGACGGTCAAATACGTCATCCTGATCATGCGCGCCGACCATAACGGGGAAGGCGGGATCATCTCGCTCATGTCGCTGGCCCAGCGCGTGGCCCCCAGCAACCGGCTGCGCATCGCGCTGGGTATGGTCGGCATTGGCGGGGCCTGCCTGTTCTTTGGCGATGGCATGATCACCCCCGCCATTTCCGTGCTGTCGGCGGTGGAGGGGCTGGAGGTCAGCTTCCCTGCCGCGCGTGATCTGGTCATACCCATTGCGCTTATGGTCCTGATCGGGCTGTTTTCGGTCCAGTGCTACGGCACGGGCAAGGTGGGCACCGTATTCGGGCCGATCATGCTGGTGTGGTTCAGCCTGCTGGGCATACTGGGGGCACTGCAGATCCTGCATCACCCGGCGGTGCTGCTGGCCATATCGCCCACCTATGCGGTACAGTTCATCGTCTATCACGGGTGGCTGTCGTTCATTGCGCTGGGTTCGGTCGTGCTGTCGGTTACGGGGGCGGAAGCACTGTATGCCGACATGGGGCATTTCGGCCGCCAGCCCATCCGCTATGCGTGGCTGTTCTGCGTGCTCCCCTGCCTTGCGCTGAATTATCTGGGCCAGGGCGCGCTGATCATTGCGGACCCCGGGGCGCTGGCCAATCCGTTCTTCCTGCTTGGCCCGCACTGGCTGCAGGTGCCGATGATCATCCTGTCCACCTTCGCCACCGTCATTGCCAGCCAGGCGGGCATTTCGGGCGGGTTTTCGCTGTGCCGCCAGATCATCCAGCTGGGCTACCTGCCACGCATGCGCGTGACCCATACGAATGCGGAGGAAGAAGGCCAGATCTACCTGCCGGAATTCAACCGCTTCCTGATGGTGGGCGCGCTGCTGCTGGTACTGGCCTTCCGCAGTTCGGACGCGCTGGCATCCGCCTACGGTATTGCGGTGACGGGCACGTTCATGTGCACCTGCGTGCTGGCCATGGTCGTGTTCCGCAGGCTGTACCACTGGTCACGGCCCGCCGCGATCGTGACATTTGGCGGTTTCTTCCTGCTTGATGCGACGTTCTTCGCGTCCAACGCGCTCAAGATCCCGCAGGGCGGCTGGGTGCCGGTGCTGCTGGGCATCGTGCTGACGCTTATGATGACGACGTGGAAAAAGGGCCGCCAGCTGATCATGAACCGGCAGAAGCAGGACAGCATGCCCATGAACTCGTTCCTGGCCCGCCTGCCACAGTCGCGCATCATCCGCGTGCCGGGCACGGCGGTGTACATGACCGGGAACCCCGATTTCGTGCCCGCCTGCCTGCTGCACAACCTCAAGCACAACAAGGTGCTGCATGACCACGTGCTGTTCGTCACCGTGCAGACGCTGGACCAGCCCGAAGCCGATCACGGCCACCGCGTGGCGCTGCAGGAACTGGCGCCCGACATCTACCGGATCATCCTGCGGTACGGCTTCATGGAAATGCCCAACCTGCCCCGCGCGCTGGAGGACCTGAAGGCCAGCGGCCTTGATTTCGATGCGCTTCAGGCATCCTATTTCACCAGCCGCGAACTGCTTGTGCGTTCGTCCGTGCCCAAGCTGTCGCGGTGGCGGATGTCGCTGTTCCTGTTCATGGCGCGCAACGCGACGCCAGCGACGGAATTCTTCCGCATCCCGCCCGACCGCGTGGTGGAGCTGGGCGTGCGGCTGGCGATCTGACATTCCTGAACAGAATAAAGGTTTCTGGGTGCCGTCTTTTTTCCAAAAAGGCGGCATTCTTTTTGAAGCTTTCTGAAAAACGCTTCACCAAAAACGTCTGATAGTTTGCGAGGAGTCGCCTTGGCAGGATTTTCACACAATCCCGCATCCAGCATGGCCGAACCGCTGGCGCTGTACGTGCACTGGCCGTTCTGCCTGTCCAAATGCCCGTACTGTGATTTCAACAGCCATGTGCGTAATGAAATCCCCCGCGCCCGCTTTGGCGCGGCACTGCGGCGCGAACTGGCGCATGAAGCCGCCCGCATGGGCGACGGTCGGGCCGAGCGTCCGACCATAAGTTCCATTTTCTTTGGTGGCGGCACGCCATCGCTCATGGCGCCCGAAACGGTGGCCGGACTGATTGATGATGCCCGCACCCTGTTTGGCCTGACGAATAGCGTCGAAATCACGCTGGAGGCCAATCCCACCAGCGTGGAGACCGGTCGGCTGCGCGCCTTCCGTGATGCTGGCGTCAACCGCATTTCCGTCGGTGTCCAGAGCCTTGATGCCGAAGCCCTGCGGTTCCTGGGGCGCGAACATGATGCGCCACAGGCCATGGCGGCGCTGGAGACGGCGCGCAGCCTGTTTGACCGGATTTCATTCGACCTGATCTACGCCCGCCCCGGACAGGACGCCGCCGCATGGCGAGCGGAGCTGGAGGCGGCGCTGTCGCTGGTCTCGGATCATCTGTCGCTGTACCAGCTGACCATCGAACCCGGCACGAAGTTCGAAAGCCTGTACCGTCAGGGCCGCTTTCGCCTGCCCGATGGGGATGAGGCCGCACGCCTGTATGAACTGACCGCCGAGGTCGCGGGCCGCCACGGGCTGCTTGGGTATGAAATCTCCAATTATGCCCGCCCCGGCGCCGAAAGCCGCCATAACCTGACCTACTGGCGGTATGGCGACTATCTGGGCATTGGCCCGGGCGCGCATGGCCGGCTGACCCGCAATGGCGTGACCTGCGCCACCCGGCGCCACCGCGCGCCCGAACCGTGGGCGGAGCGGGTGGAACGTACCGGCACCGGCGCACATGCGGAAGAAAGGCTGGATGACCGCGACCGCGCGCGCGAAATGCTGCTGATGGGGCTGCGGCTGGCTGAAGGGATTTCCACCACGCGCTTCGCCCGCCGCACCGGCATGACGGTGCACGACGCAACCGACGCCGACATCATGGCCGCCGCGATGGAGGAAGGCTATCTGGTCGCTGATCCCGCCCGCCAGACCCTGCGGGCCACGGCGGCGGGCCGCCTGCGGCTGGAAAGCCTGCTGGCTGCGCTGGTGCTTTAGGAATTTAGGCAATACGATGGCGTCCCACCATACGTAAGGCCAAGGAGTGCGTCGCGTGTTCTCATCCGCCCTTTCACTGACTGCCCGGCTTGCGGCCTGTCTTACGGCTGTCACGCTGATGGCCACATCGGCCCTCGCCGCCCCTGCACCGGCCACGACCGGTCAGGAACTTGTAATCGAGGATAACGATTTCCTTGGTCCGGGTGGGTCGGACCAGCTTTCGGCCATTCCGCTGCTGTTCAACCCGCATGTCCGCGTGCTGGGCTTTACGGTGGTGTCGGGCGACGGGTGGGAAAACGCGGAATCCGCGCACCTGCGCCGCCTGCTGGAAATCGTGGGACGTACCGACGTGCCGGTTGCCGATGGCGCGGTCTATCCGCTGGTCAACACACGGGCCGAAATGAAACTGCATGAACAGCAGTACGGCATCATTCCATGGAAAGGCGCATGGGGCGGGGCCGGTTCGATCGACAGCGCCACGGACACCCAGCCCGCCATCCCGGCCATGAAGGAAGGCGCGCCCCATCTGGCCCCCGTGGCGCAGAGTGCGGCGCAGTTCCTGATTGAACAGGTCCATGCCCACCCGCATGAGGTCACGATTGTCGCGGCGGGACCGCTGACCAACCTGGCGCTGGCGATCCGTCAGGACCCGACCTTTGCCGAAACGGCAAAGCAGCTTGTTTTCATGGGGGGCCTGCTGGACACCAGCATGATGTCCATTACCGGCAATGCGGACTTCGCCTCCGATTTCAACATGATCTTTGATCCCGAAGCCGCCCATATCACGCTGACCGCGCCGTGGAAGAAGGTGACCGTGGTGGGCAGCGTCTCGAACGATCTCATGCTGTCGAAGCAGTACCTGGCCCGGCTGACGGCGAAGAAGACGCCGCTGACCGATTATATCGGCAGATATTATGATCCCCTGCCCATGTGGGATGAAATGACGACCGCCATCACCGCCGATCCCACGCTGGTGACATCCGCCGTGGATGCCCGCATGGATATTGATACCAGCCGTGGCCCGCATTACGGCCATGCCTTTGTCGTGCCCGATTCGCTGGCCCCGCATGACAGCCCCATGCGCACCGTGCATATCGTGCGCAGCATCGATGCCGACCGCTTCCGCGACATTTTCGCGCAGCAGGCACATACCGACCTGCCCGGTCGGGAGCACTGACGGGGAATACACGCAGCATGCTGCACATGGTCAAACTGGCGGTTGGCATCCAGTCCATCGAGGACCTGGCCGCGCGCCAGTCCCTCCAGACGCCGCCGGTTGATGACCTGGACGGCACCAGCGCCGCCGGCATGCCGTGGTTCCGTACCCGCATGTACCCCCGCAGGGCCGCGGACATACTGGATGGCGGGTCGATCTACCGTGTCATTGCCGGGCGCATCCTGTGCCGCCAGCGCATTACCGCAATCCAGCCCGACACGCGTGAAGATGGCACGCCATGCGCGCTGGTGGTCATGGCGCCTGACATCATCCCGGTCCAGCCACGCGCCATGCGGCCGTTTCAGGGCTGGCGCTACCTCCGCCCCGAGGATGCGCCGCCCGACCTGCTGGCCAACAGCCATACGGGCGATGCGTTGCCCGAAGCCCTCCGTAACGAACTGGCGGAACTGTGCCTGATCTGAACATGTCCCCGACCCTTTCTTCCCTGCGGGGCATGACGCGCCTTGGTGTTCTGGCCCTGACCGGGCTGGGCCTTGCCGCCTGCGCCAGTTCAGGCGGCGGCGGTGGAAAGACGTCGCATTACAACAGCTATTATGAAGGCAAGGCCGCCTACCGCGCGCCGGGCCCGGCCACGGACCCGTGGCAGCCCTATATTGCCGATGCCTCCACCCGGTTCGCGGTACCGCAGGAATGGATCCGCGCCGTGATCCAGAAGGAATCCGGCGGCCATGAATATATCGACGGGCACCTGACCCGGTCGGCCAGCGGGGCGATCGGGCTCATGCAGCTCATGCCGCCGACCTATGCCGACATGCAGCGCCGCAACCACCTTGGGTCCGACCCGTACAACCCGCATGACAACATCCTTGCGGGCACGGCCTATATCCGCATCCTGTACGGGCTATATGGCGCGCCGGGCTTCCTTGCGGCTTATAACGCGGGCACGCAGCGTCTGAATGACTATCTTGAAAATGGTCGCCCCCTGCCCAGCCAGACAGTCCGCTACCTGCGTATCATCACCCCCAACCTTGGCGACGAGGTCGCGTTGAGCGGGCCGCTGGCGGTCTATGGTTCCTCCGGCCAGCGCGTCGCGGCCAACCCGCCCGCGCTGGGACCGGGCAACACCAGGGTCAAGGCCGACCATACCTATATCCAGTACGCCACCCTTAACCCGCCCGCCCCCGTACAGCACCGCACGGCCTGCGTGCAGGACGCCAGTCTGGCGTATGATCCCACCAACACCACGTGCCATACCGACGCCCGCACGGCTGCCGCCCCCGCCGCCAGCGCCGGGGCCGGTTACGGGGCATGGATGGTGCAGGTCGGAGCCTTTACCGCCGAGGGACAGGCCCGCTTCGCCACCACCATGGCCCGGCAGGGGGATTTCGCCGCCCTGCAGGGCGCGCGCAGCATGGTCATTCCGGTCAACAGGCCCACCGGCGGCGTGATCTATCGCGCCCGCCTTGCCGGGCTGTCACAGGCGACGGCCACGCAGGCCTGTTCCACACTGAAAAATCAGGGCCTGCCCTGCAGCGTGGTCCGCCCGGGACAGTAACAGGGTCCGATGACGTCCTGATGCGCAACATAAACGTTCCGGAGTGTCGCCTTTGTTCAAAAAGGCGACGTTCTTCCGAAGCTTTCTGAAGAACGCTTCACCAAAAATCTTTCTTCATTTTCATGAACATATTGTCCCTATTCCGCAGCCACAACCGGCGCGGGCGTGCTGTCCAGCGCACCGGGCACATGCAGCGCGGGCAGATGCAGCGTCGCATGCCGCACCATCATGACAGAAGAAAACCCCAGAGAGAGAGTATAATCCCCCGCTGGCACGCTCCAGTTGCCGCCCGCCGGGTTCCACTGCCCCACCAGCCGCAGGCTGACCGGCACGCCCAGCCGCACCGTATGTCCCGGCGCGACAATGATGCTGCGCCATCCGGCCAGGCGACGGGCAGCGCCCGGCACATCATCGGGCATTTCCACATATAGCTGCGGAACCGCGCGCACCGGGGTGTCATCGGGGTTGGTGATGGAGAAACTGGCCGTCGCATGGTTGCCCTCGCGCACGACATGCAGGTCACTGAAGGTCAGGTGTCCCCGCGTTGACAGGCCATAGCCAAACGGGAACAGCGGTACGACATGGGCGCGGGCGAACGCGCGATAATCGGCATCCGCCAGGCCCGGCGGGTAAAAGCCCCCCGTCAGCGTAACCGGCAGATGCCCGGAAAAATCCTGCTGTCCGGACAGAAGGGCGGCCAGTGGCTGGGCGTATTCATCCCGCCACGCCCATGCCTGCACCACGCTGTCCACCGTATCCAGCCAGGGCATCTGCCGGTCCGGGTCGTCCGACGCCAGCACCACGACAACGTGCCCCCCCATTTCCGCCACTGTCGAAATCATCTGGTTGTCATCATTGCCGGCACTCAGCACCAGCGTGCGCGCGGCCTGCGATACGGCAGGTGGCAGGGTGCCAGGGGCACCCGCTCCCTCTGTCGCAACGGACAGCGCCACATTCAGCCCCGCATGCCGCAGCGCATCAGCCAGCTTTTCCGCCGCAGGACGCAACGCGGGATGGACCAGTATCAGGACGGGGCCAAGGGCGGGGTCAAACGGCACGACCCTGTTTTCATTCTGCAGCAGGACCGCGCCCTGTGCCTCCACATCCGCCACCAGCGTGTCAGGGGATGCGGGCGGCGCACCATTATGCGCGCTGGAGAAAGGGGGCGGATGGTCAAGGCTGCCCGACATGTAGAACGAAGCGAGGATATGCGTCACCATGGCCTGCACCTGCGCGGGTTTCAGACTGCCCTCGCGCACGGCCTGCCGCAGGGCCGCGCCAAAGACGTCATGGCCGTCCGTATCCACCTGTTCCATGTCCACGCTGGCCGCCACGGCCGCCAGCGTGGGCGCGATGTCCGCATTCCTGATTTCGCCCGCGCCACCGGGCCGCGCCATGACCATGCCGGGGAAATGCCAGGCGTCATGCACTATGGACCCAAGGCCGGTTACGGTCTGGCACGGCGCCATGCCACCACACAGTATGGCGCCCCCATGCGCCGTCTCCAGCGCCATGGCGACACCCAGCAGGCTCTGGGATGCAAGCTGGGCCGCGGGCACCTGCGTCGTGCGGTCAGGCAGGGCGCCATCCGCGCGGGGCTGTTCCTCCGTCGCGACGGACCCGAAGACCGGAAGCACATGCCCCGCCAGCAGTCCCGCCCCGATCATGCCCGCCATGCCTCCGGCAAGAACCTGGTCCTCCCCCGCCTGCAGGCGGCCCGACGGCAGCAGGTCAACGCCCCCCACCCGCAGCACCGCACGGCCGTGCAGCCATTCGGACCGTGCCCGCGCGCTGCCCGCCCGGCGGGCAAGGTCAGGGTCCCATGTCGCCGCCAGCGCCAGCCATGGCAGCAGCGGATGGGGTGCGCCATCGGCAGACTGGGCCGCATGGGCGAAATCCGGCATGCGCAGCACCGGCAGGCCCAGACGGGCCACGCCCGGCCATGCCAGCAGGTCGCCTGCCTCCGCTGTGGTGCCCAGACCGGCAGCGGGGCGGGCCTGCACGACCGTCTGCTGTTCATCAGGCTGCATGCGCGCAGCCATGTCCGCCGCATGCGCGGTGCCCGTGCTGCCACCCGGCGCCCCGGCGGCATGGGCTGGCATGACCGACAGCGGCAAAAACACGATGCCCGTACACAGGGCGGCGACGTACCATATGGCTGAATGTCTCATCATGTCCCATTGCTGTTGAAAGGTGACGCCATTTTTGCGCCTCCGGGCCGGGATTGTCACGCAACGCAGGGTAAAGTGGCCGTGCGACTTGGCGGGACAGGCGGGGCAGGATATGAAGAACGGACAACGCGACAGGCCAGAACGCACCCTGCCCGGCATGGCCGGCAGGTCAGGCGCATGGCTGGATTACCACATGCGGGGGCCATCCCCGGCGTCCATAGAGGCATCATGACCCTTCGTCCGCCCTGTTCTGCCCCTCCTGCCGCCCCATCGGGCCGCCACCTGCCGCCGCGTGCGATCGTGCCCGCGCTGCTGGCCATAAGCCTGCTGGCAGGCTGCGGCAGCGCGCCACAGCATGACAAAAGCGGGCTGGCCATTCCCCAGAACCGCCTGCTGAAGGAAGACCGGGGCGCCAATGGCGGTTCTACCCCGCTGGAAAGCAACGGGGTCAATGCCTTCCTGTGGCGCGGCGCGCTGGATACGCTGTCCTTCATGCCGTTCGCCTCCGCCGATGCGGTGGCGGGCGTGATCCTGACGGACTGGTACACACCGCCCGCAACCAAGGATGAACGCTTCAAGATCACCTGTTTCATCCTGTCGCGCAGCCTGCGTTCGGATGCGGTGCGCGTATCGGTGTTCCGTCAGGTGTTCCAGGACAACCAGTGGGTCGATACCCCGGTCGCGGCCAATACCGTATCCGACATTACCGCGCGTATCCTGACCCGCGCGCGCCAGCTGCGGACCGATAGCGGACAGCGCTGACCCCCGGCCCGACGTTCCTTTCCACCGGGCGGCGCAGGCCGTGCCGCCCGCACCCTTCCGGCGGGGGCAGCCCCGCCTCCCGCATACCGAACCAGAAGAAGATGACCGAAACCAGCACCCCACCGGACAGCGCCCTCCCCGCCTATGACTTCCACACGGCCGAGCCGCAGTGGCAGGAACGCTGGGCTTCGTCAGGCATCTTCAATGTCCCGGACGTTCCCCCTGCCGACCGGCCCAAATATTATGTGCTGGAGATGTTCCCCTATCCGTCGGGGCAGCTGCATATGGGCCATGTGCGCAACTATACGCTGGGTGATGTGGTGGCGCGGTACAAGCGCGCGCGTGGCTTCAGCGTGCTGCACCCGATGGGCTGGGACGCCTTTGGCCTGCCGGCGGAAAACGCCGCGCGCGAACGCGGGGTGCATCCGGGCCAGTGGACGATGGACAACATCGCCGCCATGCGCGCGACGCTGAAACGGCTGGGCTTTTCATTCAACTGGGATCGTGAGATCGCAACCTGCCTGCCGGAATATTATGGCAAGCAGCAGAAGCTGTTCCTCGACATGCTCAAGGGCGGGCTGGTTGAACGGCGCGAAAGCTGGGTCAACTGGGATCCCGTGGACAACACCGTACTGGCGAACGAGCAGGTGGTCGATGGCCGGGGCTGGCGTTCGGGCGCGCTGATCGAACAGAAGAAGCTGTCGCAGTGGTTCCTGAAAATCACGCAGTTCGCCCCGCAGCTGCTTGATGGCCTGTCCACCCTGCCGCGCTGGCCCGAACGCGTGCGCACCATGCAGGAACGCTGGATTGGCCGATCCGAAGGGGCCAGGGTCCGTTTCGCCCTGCATGAACCGCCAGCGGGTTTCGACATCGACCTTGATTCGATCGAGGTCTTCACCACCCGCCCCGACACGCTGTTTGGCATGTCCTTCCTGGCCATTGCGGCCGACCATCCGCTGGCGGCCAGGATTGCGGCCAAAAATGCGGCGGCCGGGGAATTCATTGCCGAATGCCAGCGTCTGGGCACGTCGGAAGAGGCAATCGAAACCGCTGAAAAGCGTGGATTCGACACCGGGCTGCGCGTCAGCCACCCCTTCATGCCCGATAAATCCTTTCCGGTCTGGATCGCGAATTTCGTGCTGATGGATTACGGGACGGGCGCGGTGTTCGGCTGCCCGTGCGGCGACCAGCGCGACCTTGATTTCGCGCGCAAGTACAACCTGCCGGTTACCCCCGTGATCCTGCCGCCGGGGGCCGAGGCCGCGACCTTCACCATGACCGACAGGGCCTGTGACGGCCACGGCACGCTGTTCAATTCCGGCTTCCTGGACGGTCTGGATACCGAGACGGCGAAAAAGGAAGCGATCACCCGGCTGGAAGGCATGGGAATCGGTCAGGGCGTGGTCAACTGGCGGCTGCGTGACTGGGGCATTTCGCGCCAGCGTTACTGGGGCTGCCCCATTCCCGTCATCCACTGCACGGATTGCGGCGCGCAGCCGGTGCCCGATGACCAGCTTCCGGTCACGCTGCCTGAGGACGTGACATTCGACCGCCCCGGCAACCCGCTGGAACACCACCCGACATGGAAGCACGTGACCTGCCCCAAATGTGGCAAGGCCGCCGTGCGCGAAACCGATACCTGCGACACCTTCGTGGACAGTTCGTGGTATTTCGCCCGCTTCACCGCGCCACACGCGCCCACGCCCACCGTGCCTGCCGCAGCTGATGGCTGGCTGCCGGTGGACCAGTATATCGGCGGGATCGAACATGCGATCCTGCACCTGCTGTATGCCCGCTTCTTCACCCGCGCGATGCATGAGACAGGACACCTGCATGTGGACGAACCCTTCAACGGGCTGTTCACGCAGGGGATGGTCAACCACGAAAGCTACCGCGACGCGGACGGCAACTGGCTGTATCCCGAAGAGGTCGAGCGCAGGGCCGACGGGGCCGTACGCCGCGACAATGGTGCGCCCGTCACCATCGGTCGCGTGGAAAAGATGTCCAAGTCCAAGCGCAACACGGTGGCGCCCGTCGCCATCATCGAACGCTTCGGCGCGGATACGGCACGGTGGTTCGTACTGTCCGACAGCCCGCCGGAACGTGACATGGAATGGACGGAATCCGGCGTTGCCGCGGCATCGCGCTTCCTGCAGCGCCTGTTCCGCCTTGTCCGCACGGTGGCGGAACAGACCCCGGCGGATGCCGCGTGTCCCGCCACCATCTCACGCAATGCGGATGCCCTGCGCCGCACCACCCACCGCACCATCGCGGCAGTGACCGATGCGCTGGAAACCTTCAGTGTCAACGTCGCCGTGGCGCGACTGCATGAACTGACCTCCGCCATGGCCGATGCGGAAAAGACGGCAGGCGAGGACGGCATGGCGTTCGCCCGGCGTGAAGCGGCCACCACGCTGGCGCTGCTGTGCGCGCCCATGGTGCCGCATCAGGCGGAAACGATGATGGCGCTGCTTGAACCCGGTGGCCAGCCGGTGGTGGACCGCACGTGGCCGGTCGCCATCGCGGACCTGCTGAAGGCGAACGAACTGACCATCGCCGTCCAGATCATGGGCAAGCTGCGCGGTACGATCGCCGTGCCGCCGGACATGCCCGCGGACAGGGTCATCGCCATGGCGGAAGCCGAACCCAACGTGGCGCGCCTGCTGGATGGCGCGCGGATCGTCAAGCGCATCCATGTGCCGGGCCGGATCGTCAACTTCGTGGTTGCGAAATAGCCCATGGCGCATCCCGTCCGTCATCCTGTCCTGCTGGGCATCCTGCTAATGGTGGCGGGATGCGGCTTTTCGCCCATGTACAAGACGACGGGAACCCATATTGGCGCGGATGGAAAACCCACCGTGGCCAATGTGGTGGCGGAACTGAAACAGGTGTACGTACCGGTCATCCAGGAACGGTACGGTCAGCAGCTTCGCCAGTTCCTGCAGCAGGATCTGGGCGGGGCGGGGCCGGAAGACCCGACCGGTTACGAACTGCGCATCAGCACCTACATCATGAACGAGGCGGTGGACATCCACGCGGACAATACCAGTGGCCGCACACGGACCACCGCCTTCGCCCACTGGCAGCTCTATACGCTGGGGGACAACCCACGCATGCTGGCGGGGGGGGATGCCTCGGTCGTGGATGGGGTCAACAATACATATGAACAGTATTTCGCCCTGACGCTGAACCTGGAAACCGTACGGACCCGCGTCGCCAAGAACATGGCCGAACAGGTCACCCAGCAGGTCGCGACGTGGTTCCGCACACATGCCCGCCCGGCGGTGGACGGATCGGTCGCGGACCAGAACCAGCCACGCTATGTCGATCCCAACAGCATCGTGAACCCCAATAACCAGATGCCATCCCAGCAGCCGGGTGCCGATGGCCTGCCCGCGCTGGCGACGGGCCGGACAGATTCCCAGCTGAACGAGGAAAACAACGAAGGCAGCAGCCTGTCCACCCAAAGCGTCCCCATGGACAGCACGCCGCAATCCACCAGCGGCAACCGGAGCGGTACGGGCACCATGGCCCCGGATGTCGATACATCCCCCTCCTCCGGCATCAGCATAGGCGGCGGGGGCGCGAACGAGTGAAGATCGATGCCCGCGCCGTCAACGCCACCCTGCAGGCCCCGGGTGCGCTGCGGGCCATTATCCTGCACGGGGATGACGCGGGGCTGATTCGTGAACGGGCCACGACCGCGGCGAAAGCGGTCTGCGCGGATCTGCACGATCCGTTCCGGGTCGCCATTCTGGGGCGCGAAGACCATGACCGGCTGGAAGAGGAGACGACCGCCCTTGCCCTGACGGGAGGGCGACGCGTGGTCTGGCTGCGCGAGGCGGGTGACAGCCTGCTTGCCCCATTGCAGCGCAGCCTGGACCAGTCATCCGATACGCTGATAATTATGGAAGCGCTGGGCCTTGCGTCGCGTTCGAAGTTGCGTGCCTTTGCGGAAAAGGACAGGCAGTGCGGCGTGATCGGCTGTTACCCCGAAGAGGGACGGACGCTGGAAGCCGCCATCCGGCAGATGCTATCGACACAGAATGTAGGGATCGACCCCGATGCGCTGGGGTGGATGGTGGAACGCGCGGGGCCCGACCGCGCGGCGACACGCAGCGAGGTTGAAAAACTGGTCCTGTTCGCCGGTGCGGGTGGCAGGCTGGGGATGGAGGACGTGCGCGCGTGCATTGGTGACGCGGCGGGCGTATCACTGGAAGATGCGGCCTTTGCCGCCATGACGGGTGACCGCAGGGGGGCGGATGCCGCCGCGGAACGGGCGCTGACCACCGATGGCAGCAGTCCGGTCGCTTTGGCGCGCGTGCTGCTGTCGCACATTCACCGGCTGCGACGGGCGCGGATTGCGGTGGATGGCGGGGCAAGCCGGGCGGACGCCATGCGGCAGCTGCGTCCCCCCGTTTTTTTCAAACGCACCGACAGCTTCGGTCAGGCCATGATGATATGGTCCGCCAGCGCCCTGCTGCGCGCGGCGGAAGACACGCAGGCGCTGGAACTGGCATGCAAACAGACCGGCAGCCCCGATGTGGTGCTGTGCCTGCGCCATATCGCCCGGCTATGCGCGCAGGCGCAACAGATGCGCAGACGGCATTAAGGGAAAATATTCCCCCTTCCCTTCGTGAAACATCTTGCCGGGCTGGGCTGCCTCGGTTAGAAAATCCGGGTGTGTCCGCGTAGCTCAGCCGGATAGAGCACAGGATTCCTGGTTTGCAATTGGGCGTCACGACGGGAAACCACGTGGCGGATCTGCTCAAATTCGGGGAACGCTCTGGCAAATGCCGTGCCAATCCCGAGCCAAGGCCGGTTTTCCGGCAAGGTGTAGAGACTGGATGGGCAGCACCTGTCAACCGCATGCGGTTTATGGTGAAGGGACAGTCCAGACCACGAACGCCATATTCCTATGGCGGCGGTGAAAGCCGAAGTGGTACGAATCCTGGGGCCGTGGGTTCGAATCCCGCCGCGGACACCACAAATCCCTGCCAATCTCATGACGACCAGATCCCGGACAGGATCTGCCCGTTCGTGGCACGACGATGGCTGCCCCGCATGGTCAACCAGAGCTGAAACCGTCCGGGAGCCCATCCCGGACAGGGGACGACCCCTATCAGATGACATGCCGGCCTGTTGAATGCATCCGCCGTTTGGGTTCCATTCGCGGCAGACATGGCAGATGGCCGACTACTTTTCAGGCATGTCTGACATGACATCCGGATGCTGTCTGGCTGGCATTTATGCACGAATTGCCATTCCATCGAAAACAGGCCTGCCACAATGAAACACTGCGATATATTACAGCCTGTTGTCATCACCATATCGAATACTTTTACGACGGAAACCTTATCAATATACGGACTTCCATTTCATCCATATCATAACATTAATTTGTAATTAATTATATAAGTCATATTTTAACATTATAAACTTATACTAATTATATCATGAATACATAAAAATCCAGATTTTCTATAATTTATATTTCAATCCGTTCTACGAAATTCCCCGTAGGAAGAATAAAAAACAGCTTAAATCTACGGACTACAAATTCTCTTTCCATGCAGAATTTTCTGCCGTTTACTGTTTCATTTTATATATTCATAAACATAATGAATGAAGATATTCATTCAGACTGCATTTCAATAAAATAATAAACAATTCGCATCGATAAGATCAATTTATGAATTGATCCTATTCCAATCCTAGCCATCTTAACAAAGTGTTTCTATTCATAAACAGGCACGACCTGCCCATAACGAACAGAAAATATTCAATTCATATAAAGTATGAGAGCGCAAAAAGTTCCCTGACTACAGTCAGTTAATCAAAAAAATGTTTCAAAATCCGATTCAGGCCACAGGAATCCGTCGAAAGTGTGTGATTTGTACCAGACCTGAACTTTACGCCCATACCTATTTTTTTTGTGATTGTTGTCTGAGATAAGGTAAATGTATGGTGAATATATGGCGGAGCATGAGGTCCGTTTTCACACTTCTGGTCCTGATGGGCCAGAAACAAGAAACGTGCGCGTGTTACATCCATACTGAAAATAAATACCAGACGCTTTGTGGCCATTATCTGGCCCCGTTCCATTTCTGCACTTACTGGCTGGTGGATTTCTGATGAATACCGACGTAGCCATTATAGGGGCTGGCCCCTATGGTCTCTCCCTTGCAGCCCATCTGCGCGACAGGGGTGTCAACTTCCGTATTTTCGGGCGCCCGATGGGGTTCTGGCGCGATCATGTCCCCGCCGCCCTGCGACTGAAGGCAGAAGGGTTCGCACTGGACCTGTTTGACCCCACCCGCAGGTCAACCCTTGCACGGTTCTGCAAGGAACGGGGATATCCCTACGCCCCCATCGGCAAACCCATTCCTGCCAAGGTTTTCCGGGAATACGGCGAAGAATTCCAGAAAACCCACGTGCCGCATCTCCAGCCATGCCGGGTCACGCATCTGGCACGCACGCTGGATGGATTTGTCCTTCATCTGGACAATGGGGAAAGTGTCCTGGCGCGCAATGTGGTCATGGCGATCGGGATCGAACACTTCGCCTACACCCCCCCTGCCGCGCGCCACCTGCCTGCCGACCGGATCAGCCATACCTTTGACGAACTCACGTTTGACCGCTTTGCGGGCAAGCGGGTCGCCGTGATTGGCGCGGGGTCATCAGCGGTGGATACGGCCTGCTTCCTGCATAACGCTGGCGCGCAGACCTTTATCTGCACCCGCCGGCCCAAGATATGGATCAACCATCCCCCACGGAAATTAACGGGGCTGAAGCTGCTGTGGACCCGGATCAAGAAGCCCGTTTCCGGTCTGGGGACGGGGTGGCGGTCGCGCATGGCCTGTGACCTGCCCGATGTCTTTCACATGCTGCCCGCCCGCCTGCGCCTGCGTATTACACGCGGCCATCTTGGCCCGGCGGCGGGATGGGTAACGGGTCAGGTTGTCCGGGATCAGGTGCCGATCTGGCTCAATCTCGACCTGCAGTCCGCGCAGATGCGCGATAACGCCATCCATCTTGTCTTTCGCGATACAAAGGCCGAACGCCCGCGCACGGTAGATGTCGACCATGTGTTCCTGGGCACCGGCGTCCGGGTGGATATGCAGCGCATCCCCTTCCTCGACCCCGTGCTGGCGCGCGCCATCCGCACCGAGGAGAACATGCCCGCCCTGTCGCGCAGTTTTGAGTCGAGCGTGCCGGGCCTGTACTTCATCGGCCCCATGGCGGCGGGCAGCTTTGGTCCCCTTTTACGCTTTGCCTGGGGCGCGCGCTTTGCCGCGCGCCGCCTGAGCGCCCGACTGGGCCGACAACCCGTGCCGGTCCCGGTCCCGCAGGCCGCCTTCGCGTCCTGATTTTCCCTGCCGTCATCCTGAAGCCCGACCCGAACTGGAAAGTTGCGGATCATGAAAAACGATTTTACGGTTCTTATCGTCTCCTCCGTGTGGTGGTCGGCCATCACGCGCGCTGCGGTGGAATTCCTGGAAAGCGGGGTGGAGGTCCATGCCATCTGCCCGGCCGGACATCCCCTGCGCTGCCTGAGCGCGATCAGGAGCATACAGACCTATCCGTATGTCGCGCCGACCGCAGCGCTGGCTAATGCCATTGCACAGCTCCGCCCCGATCTGATCATCCCGGCGGATGACCGGGTCGTTGTGACCCTGCACCAGGTCTTCAGCGAGGCTGATCCCACAACCGCCATGGGCCGGTTATGCCGTGACACCATCGAAAGATCCCTTGGGCGGCATGAATACTTTGCCTATGCGCAGACGCGGCTCCGGCTCATCGATGTTTTGCGCGAGCAGGGCATTCCCACCCCTGCCGCAGCCAACCTCGCCACCATGGAGGATGTCAGGCGATGGTGCGCGGCCACGCCCGGCCCGTGGGTGCTCAAGCGCGACCGGAGCTGGGGCGGCTCCGGCGTGGTGATCGCGGATACGCAGCAGGAAGCCGAAAGCAGTTTCCATCGCCTGTCGCAGCCGGTGCGCATGATCTGCGCGCTGCGTGTGCTGCTGGCGGATCGCGACATCTATTCCTTCATGGATGCAACGGCCCGGCATCCCCTGCCCGTCATGGCGCAGGCGCATGTCACCGGCATGCCCGCCAATATCATGGTGGCCTGCTGGGAAGGGGAAGTGATCGGCACGCTGGGGGTCAATGTCGTGTCCTATCAGGGACGCACGGGGGCTGCGACGGTGATCGAGATCACACAGTCGGCCGATATGGAACGCGCGGCACGGGTCACCTGCGCGGCATTGAAGCTGTCGGGTTTTTTTGGCCTGGATTTTGTACGATGCGCAAAAACCGGCACCTATCATTTTATTGAAATGAATCCCCGCCTGACCCAGATCGGCCATCTGTGCCATGGTGGCAATACCCTGATCCGCCGCCTGCTGCAGCATGTGCGCGGCAGGGCGCAGGTGGCCATGCCCGCCGCCGCGATGGAACTGCATGAACGCACCCTGATCGCCCTGTTCCCGCAGATCCTGCGCACCGATCCCGATACGATGAAGAATGCCTCCGCCTGGATCGACATTCCATGGCGCTATCCTGAACTGGTGGAGGAACTGCTGCGCCGTCCGTGGCCGCGACGGGGATCTGTCGCACGGCTGGAAGAACGGCTGAGACCCAACATGCCCTATGGCAAATCCGTGGACCGGGGGGAGGCGCTGGGCAAACTGTCCACCCTGCTGAAGACAGGCATGGTCACGGACATGCCTATGGCCATCCTGTAAGGAAAGGGTGCCGGCCCGCTGTTGCTGAAAAGCCGGCTGCTGTCTGCAGGCGCCGCCTTTTTCCGAAAAGGGCGGCGCTGCCTGACGCGCCCAGAAAACGGGACACCCGGCAATCAGGCATAGGACAGGATGGACTGCCGGATCACATCCGAAGGCTGGGGGCGGCCAAGCAGGAAGCCCTGAACCTGATTGCATCCAAGATCATTGAGGTGCGCCCACTGGTCATGTGTTTCCACGCCTTCCGCCGTGATGGGAATATCCATGCTCTGCGCCAGGCTGATAATGGCCTGAATGATGCCTGACGCGCTGCGTTCGGGCAGTTCCTGCACGAAGGAACGGTCGATCTTGATTTTCTGGAACTGGAAGGACCGCAGGTACCCCAGCGAAGAATACCCCGTACCAAAATCATCCAGCACGATACTGCACCCGATACGCCCCAGCTGTTGCAGGATATGGCGGTTGGCGGCGCTGTTCTGGACAAAAATGTTTTCTGTAATCTCGATTTCCAGCCGATGCGGCGCAAGTCCGGAACAGGCCAGCGCCCCTTCGACAATGCTGAGGAAACGCGGGTTCCGCAACTGGATGGGGGACACGTTCACCGCGATCTTGACCTGTTCGGGCCAGTCCGCCGCTTCCTGGCAGGCAGCCCGCAGGACCCATTCCCCCAGATCATGAATCAGCCCGTTTTCTTCCGCCAGGCCCACAAACTGGTCCGGGGGAACCATGCCGTGCGTGGGATGGTGCCAGCGCACCAGGGCTTCACATGCGCTGATACGGTTGGCCGGCATTGAATACAGGGGCTGGAAATGCAGGGTCAGGCCGCTGCTGGCAATGGCCGTGCGCAGTTCATTGCCCAGACGCGCGCGTGTCTGGATTTCATCACGCAGGGCGGCATCGAAGAACTGGAATCCATTGCGCCCCTGTGACTTGGCGCGATACAGCGCAATATCGGCATATTGCAGTAGGGTATCCGCATTATCGGCATCCTGTGGGTACAACGCCGAGCCCACACTGGCGCCAATGACAATATGGTGGCCGTCAATAATGTAGGGACGGCTGACGGTTTCGACAATTTCGCGCGCCCGTCCCGTCAGTTCCGCCTGTGCGGGCACAGTGGGCCAGATAATGGCGAATTCATCACCACCCAGCCGCGCCACCAGATCCTCGGGCCGACTGCATGCCCGCAGCCGCTCCGCCACCAGCCGCAACAGTGCATCCCCCGCCGCATGGCCATACACGTCATTGACCGTCTTGAAGTAATCCAGGTCGATACACAGTAATGTCGCATCCTGTCCGGCAGTACAGACCGCATCCAGACGGGAACTGAACAGCGCACGATTGGCAAGGCCGGTCAGGGGATCATAATGCGCAAGCCGCTCAACCTGCTGCTGGGCAGTACGCTGTTCCGTGACATCATCAGCCACGCACAGTTCCCAGCGCGCGCCCCCGCGTTCATCCGCAATCATGACATGGCGGGTGGCAATGGCGCGCGGGTCCCCATGCTGATTACACAGGACCTGTTCGCGCACGCCCTGCTGCCCTTCCGCCGGACGACTGACCAGCAGGTGACCGATTTCGTCCGTGCCAAAGACCTGCGCGGTATCCTTTTCAATCAGCAGGTCACGCCGGCATCCCATCATGTCCTCGGCCGCACGATTGACCAGCACGAGGTGTTCATGCCGCACGGACCGGACAACCAGGGCAGACGGAATGTTTTCTACAATCGTGTCTATGAACAGCTTGTCGCGTAATATTCTTTTATTGGCCCGGCGCAGGTCTTCCGCCGCCTGCTCCAGGCGGGCGGCGGACGCGACCGCATGGGAATGGGACGCGTTCATCAGGTCCAGAACGGACCCCGTCCCGCGATAGCGTCCGTTATCGGTCACGATATAGCCGCGCAGGAGGTCGTCTGCCTGACCCATCAGGGTCCGGGCGGTAAAATCAGATGCCAGAACCCCGGCGTCGATCAGGACCGGGGCTGTGTCCATCAGTAATGAAACAGGGCGGCGATTAAACAGGGAATGACCGAATTTACCTGACACTTTCAGAAAAAAAGCCTGTCGCTCAACCAGACCGACAGGCACATCATCCTCACCCACAACCGCAACCAGCATCAGTTCCGGATCTGCATGAAAAAGATCGAAAAGACATTCCCCCAGATCAGAAGGCCGGATGACGGGACCCTTCCTGGCGATGTCCCCCATGACAAGAAAGGAGGACGGCCCTGTCTGTGCAGAAATATCCATTGTTCAATTCCCCACATTAATTACTTATTATTATAATTTTTTTATTTAATAACTTATTGCTGAACAAAAAACGGGCATTATGAAAAAGCAGCCTGCCAATATCTGTATGACACTGGCAGGCATGACATCATGAAATGATGGAAAGCATTTTAGAACGCTGCCTGGATACGTCCGGCGACAGAGTTACCGTGACGGCCCATGATGTCATAAAGCGAGGTGCTGCCGCTGCTTGCCTTGTTATCATCGCTGACGATGAAGTGGTTGAAGTCAAGCATGAAGCGGAAGTGACGGTTGGGATACCAGTTCAGCCCGGCCGACCAGACCGTCTGCTGGCCACCGCGGATGGCGTTGGCCGAGTTCAGGTTGCTGTTCAGGTCGGTCACGCTGTAACGCGCGGAAACTTCCAGCGCGCCCCAGTACCCATGTGCGGGATCAAAGGCATGATCCACGCCGGGCGCCGCAAATGCGCCTTCCTTGATGTTATAGGAACGCGGCTTGCCGAAAATGGTGTAGTTGGCCGCACCATAGTAACCGGTAAAGTTGACCGTGCCCTGCTCGGCGGCACTGCCGCTGGAATTGTTTCCGCGCGTGACCCCGATATTATAGTATTCACCCTTCAGCACCAGCCGCTTCCAGCGGAAGCCCAGTTCCGGACCTGCCGACCAGATGCTGCCCACGTTGCCAACGGTTGCACTCAGCAGCTTGGTGGTGGTCAGGTCAACTTCCGGCTGTTCGGCAAATGTCGCCGAACGGTCGTCAGATGCCGTCGCCTGCGCGACCTTGAAGGCGCTGATCGCCGACACGCCGACATGCACATCTATGTCCTTGGACACATAGGGGCGGCCCGCGACACGGAAGGTGCCACCCGTCTGGCTGTCATACCCGGCGGCACGCTTGCCGTAGCTCTGCCCCGTCAGGTAACCCGCAATCCACCAGCGCTTGCCATAATGCAGGGCGCCCACGCTCATACGGGCGTCACCGGCGGCGATGTTACGGACGATATCGGTAATGGCGGGACGTTCCATCATCTCGAATTCGTTCGAGCTTTCGGAATCTTCTTCCGTCACGCGCGGCTGGAAATAACCTGCGGTGATGACTGTGTTATGGAAGCCGGCATAGTTCAGGTTCGCTTCATACAGCGTGGCCGAACCATCTGCATTGGACGACCCGAAATCCGGGGTGATGTTCGCAATCCAGTTCTTGTACCGGAACGAGATGGGGATACGCAGGCGGCGGGCGTTTTCAGTCAGGCCTTCGTAATCGCCCTTGCTTTCCCCACGACGCGGAGACATGCCCATGAAGCCACCAATATCTTCATGGAAGGCCAGGCCGATGGACATGGCATACATCCCGTCTTCAGACGAGATGGTGGGACGCCCACCGGGGAAGCCCACAACCATGCCCCCCATGTGCACGGCTTCTTCCTTTTCCGTCGCCGCACGGAACGACGCCCAGGAGGAGGAGACACCACGGTCGGACGGCGGCGTGCCCAGATCAGCCTTCTGCATGGCGCTGCCCAGGCTGCTGCCCATTCCGCCACCCATGCCGCTATCGCCACCGATATGGATATCGCGTGCGTAGCTTTCGGGCAGCGGCTGGCCCTTGCTTGCTGCAACCCGACGGGCCTGTGCCGCGTTGGCAGCGGGGGTATTGCGGGATTCGGCACGGACCAGGCGCTGGCGCAGCACGCTGATCTGACCGGACATTTCCCGGCGCATTTCCTGCATCTCACGCTGCAGGGCCTGTATCTGCTGGGCATCCGACGCGGATGCTGCATGAGCCTGATGGAAGGAGGATGCGCCCCACAGGGCAGATGAACCAAGCAACAGAGAAACAGCAGACCGGCGGATCATATTAATCATTCCGTAATGAAGGGTGAGTTCATTTAGAATGGGCGCACAATCTTGTGTGTTATGTTTCGAATACAGTTTTATGAAGGATTTATGACAGCCCGGAATACAAAGAAGCCGCCCGGGAACCGGACGGCTTCTTGATGTTGTTACTTATATGTTATTACTTGATGGTTATATTATTTTGCGCTGTCCCACTGCTGCAGGATGTCGGTTTTCACATTCGCGGGCACCGGCACGTAATCCAGACGCAGCGCCGCCGCATCCCCGTTCTTCAGTGCATAGCCAAAGAACTTGCGCACCGCCGGGCCATGGTCCGTCTTGCCCGTCGGTACCGGCACCAGCACATAGGTGGGGGAGACAATCGGCCATGCGCCCGGCCCGGTGGTGTCCAGCAGGTCAACGGCGAAATGCGATGCATCCTTCCAGTCCGCGGCTTCCGCCGCGCGGCTGAAGCTGTCCATGCCCGGCGCGACATAGGCGCCGCTGTGGTTCTTCAGCTTGACGGTCGTCATGTGCGCGTTGGCGGCAAAGGCATATTCGACATAACCGATCGCCCCTTCGGTATTACGCACGGACGCAGCCACGCCATCATTGCCGCGCGCGCCGATCCCGCCGGGCCATGAAATGGATGCGCCAGCACCCTGCCCTTCACGCCATTCAGGGGAAACACGGGCCAGATAGCCGGTGAAAACCGCCGTCGTGCCAGACCCGTCCGCACGGTGCACGGTCGCGACGGGGGTATCAGGCAGCTTCATGCCGGGGTTGAGGGCTGCAATCTTCGGATCATTCCACTGCTCGATCTCGCCACGGTAAATGGCAGCCAGCGTCGGGCCGTCAAGCTGGATCTGGTTGGCGGCAACACCCGGCAGGTTAATGACCGGCACGATGCCGCCCATGACGGTCGGAAACTGGAACAGGTGGGCGTTTTCCAGTTTCTGGCGATCCATGGGCACATCGGACGCGCCAAAATCAACCGTGCCTGCCAGAATCTGGTTCTGCCCGGCGCTGGAGCCTACGGTCTGGTAATTCAGGTTGACGCCAGCAGCACTGCGCCCGTCAGCCCCCCATGCCCCGTAAATGGGCGCGGCGAAGCTGGAGCCGGCACCTGTAATATCCGCGGCATGCGCCATAACCGGCAGCGCGGTCGCCAACAGGGCACATGTAAGCATTCGAGCAGGAAAATACATAATACTCATGTTCTCCGACATGAAGAAGACAGACGTGTCTGGCTATGTCTCAGACATGGGCGGACATTAAAAAACTGCCGAAACAAATAACAATGATATGTCCATGACAGTTTTATGAAGGATTTATGAAATTATCCTGCCTGTCCTGTCGCGTTTCCTGCGCCATGAAATAACAAAGGGCATGGAATGGCCGCAGCCACTCCATGCCCTGCATATGATCGTGCCGTAACGCGACAGCGGATCAGGAACGGCTATAGGCGTCTTCCAGCCGGACAATGTCATCTTCCCCCAGATAGGGGCCGGACTGGACCTCGATCAGCGTCAGGGGAATGCGACCGGGATTTTCCAGCCTGTGTACGGCCCCGAGCGGCAGGTAGACACTTTCGTTTTCCCGCACGAGGATCGTTTCCTCATTACGCGTGACCTGCGCCGTACCTTCCACCACCACCCAGTGTTCGGCACGGTGATAGTGTTTCTGCAGCGACAGCTTTTCCCCCGGTTCCACCACGATCCGCTTGACCTGGAAACGGTTGCCGACAATCAGGGTCTCATAAAACCCCCATGGGCGGTAGCAGCGGCTGTGGGTGGTCGCTTCCTTGCGGCCATCCTTCTTCAGTTGCGAGACAATGGCCTTTACGTCCTGCGCGTGGTCACGGTGCGTCACCAGCACCGCATCATCATTGACCACCACCAGCAGATCTTCCACCCCGGTTACCGCAGTCAGGATGCCATCGGTACGCACATAGCTGTTTGATGTATTGAACACCGCGACATCGCCAATGGTCACGTTGCCATGACCGTCCCTGGGGCCAAGTTCCCACAACGCGTCCCAGCTTCCCACATCGGACCAGCCGAAATCACCGGGAATGACGGTCATGAGGCCCGTGCGCTCGGCCACCGCGTAATCAATGGAAATATCGGGCGAACTGGCGAAGGCTGTCGCATCCAGCCGTTCGAAATCGATATCCGACCTGCGGTCCTGCACGGCCTGCCGCACGGCAGTCAGGATGGCGGGTTCGTATTTTTCCATTTCCTGCAGCATGGTGCGGGCCGTGAATACGAACATGCCCGAATTCCACAGGAACTGCCCTGACTGCAGCATGCGCGTGGCATTCGCAGCATCGGGTTTTTCCACGAAACGCGCAACGCTGTAGGCACCATCATACCCGGCCAGCGGGGCGCCCTTTTCGATATAGCCATACCCCGTTTCCGCCCGGGTTGGCGTCATGCCGAATGTCACGATGCGCCCCGCGCGCGCCACCCTGACCGCAATATCCAGCGCGGACGCGACATTTTCGGGTTTCTGGATCGCGGCATCAGCCGCCATGACCCACAGCACGGCGTCGGGATCGGTTTCCGCCGCCAGCAGGGCCGCCGCGGCAATGGCGGGGGCGGAGTTGCGGCCAACCGGTTCCAGCAGGATGCGCGGCGCGGTAATGCCGACTTCCTTCAGCTGTTCGGCCATGGCGAAGCGATGTTCGTTGTTGCAGACGATAATCGGGTCGGCAAAGCCCGGTCCCTGGCTGCGCAGGGCGGTTTCCTGCACCATTGTCCGCCGGGAGACCAGCGGCCAGAACTGCTTGGGGTACGAACTGCGCGAGACGGGCCACAACCGGCTGCCGCTGCCGCCGGACAGGATAACCGGTATCACTGGCGTGGTAGGATGCTGCGATGTTGCATGCGTGACGGAAACGACCATTCTCACTCCTGAAAAACCGGCGCTGTACAGACGAAAACCGGTGAAAACCTTTAATGAACCTGCTGCCCCGACATACGCAGGACATCCAGCGAGGCACGCAGTTGCATCGCCTTTTCAAAATCGGCGATCTGCTGGCGCCGGTCCGCGAACAGAATGGCGTCCACATGAATGACCAGCTTGCGCAGGCGCCAGAACTGCTCGGCATCGACAATCAGCGTGCGCGACATATCCTCCAGCGCACCAACCTGTATGTATTTGGTATGGTGCACGGGATCATCATGCAGTTCCTCGACAAAGATCGGAACGAAACACAACGGCACCGAACAGGGCGCGGGAACAAAGGGACGTGTTTCATGCCCGTCATAGACCTTGACGCGGCTGATATCGAATTTGCGATATTCCTGCAAAAGCCACGCCATCTGTGCCGGTGGCGCGATACGGGCGAATTCGGCACGGGTAATGTCCAGGAAAACACGGCGGTCGCGTATGATCGTCGCGTCATATTCCGCAAGCTGCCTGGCGTAGGCCGCCTCTTCCTGTGAATGCTTCATCAGGATGTTATGCCTGGCGAAGTTCACGTCGCTCTGGCTGTCCCGGTTCAGGTACACCGCGAAACCGCCCAGCACGCACAGCAGGACAGGCAGGGCCATGCACATCCACCAGTGCCGCCTTGCAAATGCCAGCACGCCCGTATGCTCCAGCGTCTGCGCCGGATGATACATCATCCACCGGTTCTCCCTGACTGTATGCCCGTCCAACAGGAATGTACCATGCGTCAGGCGGTTTCCTGCCCCCAGCAGGCAGGGCCGTTTTTCTGGCCTGTCATACTAGCAGAACAGGCCTGTTCCTGTCATGCAGGGAGATATTCCCTGCCCCCAGCACAGGTTGCGCCTGCATGTCCTGCCTGCCCCTGCATCTTGCCATCCTGACATGCATCGTGCTGCCGGTCGCGGGCACGCAGGCGGCAGCCCCCACGCCGCCAGTTCCGACGACCGGGCCCGTCATGGAACGCGTGGTGCTGGTCGCACGCCACGGCATACGCAGCCCCACCCACCCCATTGCGGAACTGGACGCGCGCACACACCGGCGCTGGCAGACATGGCCCGTCGCCCCCGGCGACCTGACGGACCACGGCAGGCGCAACCTGTCCCTGATGGGGGCGGCACTGGGCCAGTATTACCGGCAGGCCGGCGTACTACCCACGCAGGGATGCAGGGCGGGGGCAGTCGCGGTCTGGTCGGATGCGACGGACCAGCGCACGCTGCAGACCGGCGACATCATGGGTCACGCCCTGACGCCTGGCTGCCCGGTCGCTACCGACAGCCTGCCCGCGGGCACGCACGACCCGATTTTCAATGACCTGCATGCATACGATACACCCGCATTGCAGCAGACGATCATGACCGACCTGTCCACCGCACTGGCGCACGACCGTGACAGCCGTCCCGCCGACGTACGGCAGGCGCAGGCCACCGCACAGGCCGTAGTCCAGCCCGGCGGATGCGCCATGGGCGCGCCCTGCTTCACCGGACCGGACAGGGCCACATGGCACAAAAATGCACCCAAACTGTCCGGTGGCCTGTCACAATCCGCCGACGTGGCGGAGGACATGCTGCTGGAATACGCGCAGAGCATGCCCGATGACGCGATCGGGTGGGGGCAGCCGGACATCCGTCACATGATCGATACCCTCATGCCCGCCCATAACCATGCCAGCCGCCTGATGCGCCGCCTGCCTGCACTGGCCTTTCCACGCGGGCACATACTGGCGGGCATGATAACGGAACTGGTGGCAGGTAATGCCGTGCGCGAACCCGATGGCGACATGATTGCGGCCAGCACGCCGGTTGTCCTGTTTGCAGGCCATGACAGCACGCTGGATATGCTGGCGGCGATCTTCGGCCTGGACTGGTCCTTTGCCGACATGCCCGATCCGACCGGCCCCGACACCACGCTGGGGTTCGAGACATGGCGCATGCCCGATGGACAGCAGCGGGTGCGCGCGGTCATCTTCCATCAGGGGCTTGATGCGCTCCGCACGGAACAGGCCATCACGGTTCAGCCTGACATCCTGCCCCTGCGCGCCTGTCAGTCCGGAACGGATGGAAGCTGCACGCTGGCCGATTTCACACGGGTTTTTACCAGCCGCCTTGCTGCATACCGGCGGGACTGAAACCGTCGCTGGCAACTGCCTGAACAGCCCAGCTTACGAAACAGCCCACGAATTCCGGGAACGTTCTGGTAGACCCCCGGGAAAGGTCACCTTTTTGAACAAAGGCCGTACCCGGCCCCTTCTTCAGCTTGCGCTGGCCGCTGCATGCCCGCCCGGAACGGGCATATCCGCATCCTGCACCGAAGGCGGCATGGCCACCCGGCAGAACCGGAACCCCGTGCCCGCGCGGGCATGGCGCGCCAGCACATGCGCCAGACGGGGCTGGGTTACGGTAGTGGCAATCCGTTCATCCATTTCCATAACCACAAAGCGGCGCGTTCCCCCATCTGTCGCGTTCAGGTCCATGACAGCCTGCGCTGTCGTGCCCGATCCGCCAAAGGCATCCAGCACCACGGCACCGGGATCGGGACACAGCGCCCGCAGCAGGTATGTCACCAGCGGAAGCGGCTTGGGATAGTCAAAGCGGACACCGCACCGCGCCAGCGCGGCCGATGCCTGCTGCACCGTCCCCATACCCTGCAGCACGGTCAGGATATGGCTGGGCTGGTCCTGACGGTCCTTTTCCATGAACACCGCCCCACTGGCGGTCAGGTAAAAGCGGGTTTTCAGCCCCTGCCGGTCGGTAATATCCTCAAACCCCGCCGCAATGAACGCCGCGCACTGCCGACGCGAACTCCATCCACTGCGCAGGGTGACGGGATGCACCAGCCGTCCCGCGCGGACCTCCATCGGCGTGGTAAAGCGTGGCCAGAAGGCGGGATCCGCCGGGACGGGAATGACGCCATGGTCAAAGCTGGCGGGAAAACCGGCAGGCAGCACCAGATCGCAGACCGGATTGCGCGGTCCGTTCTTGACAATGGTGTTGCGAATGACCGGCCGCCGCAGCTTGCTGCGGGCGCCGACCTGCGGGGCCAGCACGCGTCCGGGAACGAAACGCCGGGCATCGCGCGCGAACACCACCACATATTCATGGTTGGTCTTGATGCGGCTGTGGTTATCGATATTGCCGGTATTGACCCAGACAAAGGTCGCCAGAAAATTATCCGCTCCGAACACCTCTTCCATCAGCAGGCGCAGGCGGGGGTATTCACGGTCATCGATGCAACAGGCAATGACGCCATGTTCAGCCATGAGCCGCCGCAGGTACAGCAACCGCGGATACATGAGACATAGCCAGCGGTCCTGCCGCGACAGGGCGCGGGCCGCCGCCGGACCCAGTGCTGCATCCAGCCAGTGCAGGCCTGCGGGCGCGCTGGCGCTGTCATCATACAGCCAGTCGCGCCGTCCCGTATTATAGGGCGGGTCGGTCAGCACCATGTCCACCCGTCCGGCATGATCGGGCACAAGCGCATCCAGCGCCGCAAGGTTGTCCCCCAGGATGATCCTGTCGCCCCCCTGCGCCGCCCCACGGGACAGGGCGGGATCAACCTGCAGCACGCCCCGGCGCATCCGTTCCAGATAAACGGTGACGGCGTGCTTGCCCTCCCATTCCAGCGTGGCCACGTACCCTCCGTCCCTGCCTGCGCAATGCCTGCCCCACTATCCCGCAATCCGCCCCTTCAGGGAAAGACGGCAGGGCGGGGCGATGTTGAACAGGTCATTTTTCATATGCATTAAGATTGATAATAACATGACAGAATCGAAGCCGGACAGACCTGCGCGCAGGAAAATCCGGCCCAGACGCCCGCAAATCTCGCTGCGACGCATGAAACCCTATCGGATCATGCGACTACCCCGATTGCGACATACAATGCCCGAGATCGGGCCCGTTACCTTGCTGCAAGCGCATGCTGGCATATGGTCGCCAACGTATTCCCGCCGTCACAGATGGCGGGCAGGGCAGTTCAGGCGGATCGAAAGACACGACACCACGATCGCCACCCGCGACCTGGCCATTCCATTCCGGATCAGACAGCCTCTACCTACCGCCGCCGCAAACGCGGCCGGATGCGCCGCCACATGGATCCGGCTGCAGGCACGGACTCTTCCTTGCGCGCGGCATTTCATAATGAACCGGAGCAGTCGTGACATCGCACGCGCATGGTCTGATACCCGTCGCCACTCCGCCCGAACCGAAAGGCGCGCTCCCCTTTATCCATCAACCCGCACGTCACGGATGAAACGCGGCCTGTGCCCGCACTGGCCCTCCCATTGATCGGGCGGCGTTGAAATGAAAGGGGATGATGTCTTTCGAAGCTTTTTGCAAAAAGCTTCACCAAAAACGTTTTTCGGATTTATGGATTGTGTCGTGCAGTGAATATCATGAACAAACTATGGTAAAATATCTAAAATATAAATTATTGAAAAATAATATTAAAATATTACGGTAAAAGTACGATATTAGCGAATGTAAGAAAGATAACGTGAAGTTGAGGAAATACTTCCACCCTTTATACAGAAATATACCCTGAACATATCAACAATTTAACAGTAATTATATACACCATACAAATATTACTATTTTATTTGTAAATATATACATTTCATATTCGTTCATGCCATCCAGAACAACCCTTCGAATAAACAATACTAAATTAGTTTTTAATAAGGCGCCGAAGTAACTTCCCACCAGAATGGATATGTCCCTGCCTCCCTGATTGTTCATTTTCCTGCCGTATATGGTGCTTCGGCTGTGAATATGATATTTCCACCTAATGTAATTTATAATTACGTTGATACAGGATACGGTTTTTTGAGTCGCGACCTACTTAACAGCATGGCCATGGATACAATGGAAGCCATGCTGAATACCCGCACCGTGGATGAACTGGCCGCCCAGTTTCATAAAGCCGTCAACCTGATCGGAGATTTTTACTGTGTCGCGGGCATCATAAAGAAGTTCCAGCCCGGCGGCCTGCGCCCCACGACATCCAGTTATCCTACATCCTGGACCAGCCATTACATGGGCAGCGAATACGGGCGGGTGGACCCGGTACTGCGCCGTGCCATGACCAGTGCCACAGGGTTCGGATGGCATGCATGCGACCCGGTGAAACAGCAGGAAAAGGCGCTGGTGACCGACATGCATGACTTTGGTATACATGACGGGTTCGTCATACCGATCCATGGGCCGGATGCCTCGGTCTTTCTGGTCAATTTCGGACAGCTTGCGCGCAAAATGGTGTCACCGCGCATGCAGATCGCCCTGACAACGCTGACCATGCAGTATTACCAGCAGTACCGCCGCCTGACGACGCCGCCCGAACCCCAGCCACCCGCACTGACACAACGCGAATGCGAATGCCTGGCATGGGTGGCCAATGGCAGGACCACCGTGGAAGTCGCGGACCGGCTGATGCTGAACGAGAACACCGTCAAATTCCATCTCAAGAACGCACAGCGCAAGCTGGACTGCACCAATCGCGTCACCACGGTGCTCAAGGCCATCTCCCTTGGCCTGATTGTCATCTAGCAGTTGTCCGCCCTGATCGCGGATCATGCCTGCGCTGCGACGGGCAAATCCGCGCCATCTATCCGGTGACGCGCCCATGTCGCGACAGGATGATGCGGGCGCATGACACGGCACGATTTATGTAACGCTGGTACAGGATACATCCTGCAGCCCCTGCCTTACCTGCAATCCTGATTGAAAATAAGCCTGCGGAATAATCAATTATTAATTGATCTCCCCTAGCAGAATGTCTGTGCGCGCCCGACAGGCGGCATTGCCGCCCGTTATTCCTTCCCGCCTCAGCCAAGGTAAAGACAGTGCCCGCGGACCCGCTGCTGACGTTGACCCCGACCGAACAACAGGACCTTGAAACAGTAAAGGAATCAGGTCTGTTCGACGCTGATTTCTACCTTTCGGTCCACCGGGACGTCGCCGGGTCGAAAATCGATCCCCTGATCCACTACATCAAATATGGCTTTCGGGAAGGACGCCAGCCCAACCGCAATTTCCGTCCCGGGCCATACCTGCGCCAGTATCCGGACGCGGGGGCGGACAACCGCAATCCCTTCATTCATTTCATCAGGACGCATGGGGGATGTCATATCGCCCACCACGGATTGCTGCCCCGCTTCCATCTGGAAGACCTGAGCGTTGGCGCGAGAACACTGGAACAGCTCCCGTTTTTTGAACCTGACCTGTATCATGACATCAACCGGGACCTTGAACGCGCGACAACCGACATGGCCGAACATGCCCTGCTGTATGGCGTGCCGGAAGGCCGGCGCATTTTCGGCGCACTGCATGTCTCACGCACCCTTGGCGCGCTGTGCGTGGCGAAAGGGCTGGATGATGCGGACTATATCACCCCTGACGGCGCGATACCTGACAGTGTCGGGATCTATTACAACTCCAACGGCAATGTCTTCATTCATGAAATCGCATCCGACCTGCACGCCACCCTGTGCGATGCGGGACTGAACTGCGCCCTGCTGGATGAAAACAGCAATCCCGACACCCGGCCCGAACTGTGCATTTTCGTCGCCCCGCATGAATTCTTCCATCTGGGACGCGGGCAGGACTGGGCCACGGGGGCAATTATCCGTGACGCGATCATGTTCAACACCGAACAGCCGCAGACATTATGGTTTGAACGCGGCATTCCCTTCCTGCTGATGGCGGCCGGCGTTATCGACATCTGCCACCAGATGGCGGAAAGTTTCCGGCAGGCCGGGCTGCCCGCCATCCATTTTACACCCAATATCAGCACCGAAAGCACGTATCTGCACAAAAGCGACATGCAGCACGCCATGGTGCGGATCCTGCCACCTGCATGCCGCAGGCGCCCGGACCGGAACACGCCCTTTGCCGACCGGCTGCTCGACATCAGTTTCTTTGGGGGCGCCTCGACCCATCGGGAGGCATTCTTTGCCCGCAATGCCGCCTTCTTCGCGCAGTTCCGCAACTACTTCTATTATCGCAAATTCACCACGCCGATAGACAGCAGCCCCCGCGACAATCCATTGTCACGTCTGGCGTCCCATGTGGCGGGGCATTCGCGCATTGCGCTGAACATCCACCGCGATGATTACGGTTTTTTTGAATGGCACCGCATCGTCAAGGGTGCGATGGCCAATGGCAGTGTGGTCGTCTCCGAACCCTGCCTGCCGCATCCGGTCTTTCGCCCCAATGAACATTTTCTGGAAGAAAGCGGCCGCCACATCCCCAACCTGATCGAATGGCTGCTGCATACGCCCGATGGTCAGGCAAAGGCGGAGGAAGTGCGCCTGAACGCCATCCGGGCCATCGATACCCCCGCCCATAACCGGGCCCGCTGCGCGCGGATCCGCGGGTTCATTTCGCATGTATGGAGCACGCCGGAAACATGAGCATCACCGCCCCATGGATGGCCACGGGCCAGACCGCGTTCACTTTCCGCAGCCGTCGCAAGAAACCGCTGGACCTGGTCAGCGTATGCATCACGAATTTCAATTATGGCGACTATGTCCTCGACGCCCTGGACGCCATCGCCGCACAGACCCACGCAGCCCTTGACCTGATCGTGGTGGACGACCATTCGGACAGGGATGACTCAGTCGCCCTGATCACGGCGTGGATGGAGGAAAACCACCAGCGTTTCTGGCGCTGCACCCTGATCGTGCATACCCGCAACCAGGGACCGTCCGCCGCCCGGAACACGGCCTTCAGGCATGCCGTGGGTGCGTTCGTGTTCGTGATGGATGCCGATAACACCATCTACCCCCGCGCCATTGCCCGACTGCATGAAGCAGCCCGCGATGGCGGGTTTGACGCCACGTACTGCCAGCTGGAATATTTTGACAGGGAACAGCGCATCGGGTCGGCTGACATATGGGACCCCGCGCAGATGACGCGGGAAAACTACGTTGATGTCATGGCCCTGATCCGCCGGCAGGCATGGGCCGACGTGGATGGCTACAGCCATATTGACCAGGGCTGGGAAGATTATGATTTCTGGCTGAAATTCATCGACCATGGCTTTGAGGCAGCTTACGTGCCCGAAATCCTGTGCCGCTACCGCATGCATGGCAATTCACGCACCACGAATGATGCATGGGCCGCCCATGAAAGCCTGCGCGGCATCATGGCGTTCCGCCATCCCGAACTGACTGCGCGCTACCTTTCTGCCACCTCCGACATGAAGGCATAACAAAGGGATATTTCCGCCTTCCCGGCTTGTCCCTATGATGCCGGGCATGACACCGCCCTCCCCCAGTTCCCCCCTACCCGCGACCAGCCGCCGGATTGTCGTAACCGGATGCGATCACGCCTATTTCCATCTGGTGACCGAACTGATCGCGTCCGTACGCGACCATGCCGATACACCCATCGGGGTCATCGACTGCGGGATGACGGCACAACAGGTCGCGCAACTGACGGCATGGGACATTCGGGTCATAACGCCCTGCCTTCCCGACTATGCCCCGAAACAGGCGGTCAGGAAGCGGCCCAGCCTTGCCATCAACATAAGCAAGCTGTGGCTGGACCAGATGCTGCCGGAATTTGATCTGTTCCTGTGGCTGGATGCCGATACATGGGTGCAGGACGGCCATGCGCTTGAACAGATGTTCGCCGCGGGGGAAAGCCGCACGCTGGCCATTGTGCCGGAAATTGGCGCCAAGATCGCCAACCTGCTGGGGGTGCGCTGGATCTGTCCGGGGTGGATGCAGATCCGCTCCTTTCTTTACAAAAACGCCAGCCGCGCACGCCTGCCATTCCATATCCGCACGCGCATCGGCGCGAAGCCGCTGCTGAACGCCGGGGTGTTCTGCCTGCACCGCAATGCGACGATCTGGCCCGTGCTGCGCCGGTGGCAGGCCCTGATCCTGCCCCGTCGCGGCATGGCCTTCACCCAGGACCAGCTCTGCATGGCGCTGGCGGTGTATGTGGATGACCAGCCCGTCACGTTCCTTGACAACAGTCACAATTATCTTGGCCCGTGGCTGCTGGATGAACGCACGGGACAACTGGCCAACCTGTTCTTTCCCCATGCACCCGTTGGCATCGTTCACATGGCATCACAGAAAGCCATGCGCAGCGCACTGGACAACACCATGGCCATTCCCACCATTCAGGGCGGCACGGCTGCGGTCAACCTGCGTTACGCCGGCATGCGCGGCCTGTTACGCAGGGCCAGCAGATCCTGATCCGGTCTTTCTGGCCGCCTGCACGCGCTCGGCAGCACTGCGAAGCTGTTCGGCAAGGTTAAGGGCCAGTTCGGGTGGCAGCACGGTCACCACGCGCTTATTGCCCTTGGGCATGTGTTCGGGCGCGGTCGCCATGAACAGGTCCATGACCACAATGGAATCCTGCACGGCTTCCGCCCCGCAGCTGACGGTGGGATAGACCACAGCCCGGCCGGCTGCATCGCGTTCTTCATTCATGATGGACATACCTTGTCATGCGCCCGGGCTAGCGCGCCGTGGGCGGGCGCGTCTGCTCACGCCGCAGTTGCAGGTTAAGCGCCTGTATCGTCTTGCGCGCCACGGCCAGTTCGTCACGCATACGCGCCAGTTCCGCCTTCAGCGCCGCGATTTCAGCCCGCAGGGCGGGGGGATGATCAGCCATCTGCACACTTCCTTATGATATCAGGAGGGTTTGATACCGGAATCGAAACGGGTACGCACCTGGTCAAACAGGGTCCGCGCCGCCATGTCCTTTGCATCGGTATGTTCGATATGGTGGCGCATGTGCGCCGCTATTTCATCCGCATGCAGGACCTTTGCATCCACCAGCATCTGCATAAGGTCCATGATCACAAGCTGCTGGGCCGCAATCATCTTGACCACGGGCATCACCTTGGCCTGCGCCGCATCGCCCGCCGCCTGCGCAAGGGCCTTGCGCAACTGGTCCGTGACCACCTCATCATTCATGATTGTGCTACTCCGCTCTTGTCATCATGCGACAGGCATGGTGATAGCAAACGGCCAGCACAGCAATGCCGCCCATGCAGGGCGGCCCATAAGCCTGCGATATACCTTCCGCCCGACAGGACCGTAAACCGCCATGTCACCGCCCATCATACCCGATGATGAATTACATGTGACCTACATACTGGCATCCGGCCCCGGCGGGCAGAACGTCAACAAGGTTGCGACTGCGGCCCAGCTTCGCTTTGACGCCCGCAATTCCCCCACCCTGTCGGGCCGGGTCAAGCACAGGCTGATCGAGGTGGCGGGCAGCCGGATGACCGGCGATGGCGTGATCGTACTGACGGCCCGGCGCTTTCGCAGCCAGACCCGCAACCGCGAGGACGCGGTCGCCCGCCTGCATGACATGATCGCGCAGGCCAGCGCGGTACAGGCCTATCGCGTGCCCACCCGTCCCTCACGCACGCAGCGCAGGAAGCGGATGGACAACAAACAGCATCGCAGCCGCATCAAGCAGGGCCGCAGCGGTCGGTATACCGACTGAAACGCACTGCCTGCCCCACCCGTGTCACGGCTACCTACGCAGCGGCCTGCTTCTGTTCCGTCATGATCCGCTGCAGCAGCGGCACGAATTCCGACAGGTGCCCGATACGGATCAGGCCCGGCCATTGCGGCGCGGGACGCGACAGGTCACGCAGCAGCACGCAGGCCATGCCCGCACGACGGGCGGCTTCGGCGCCGGCATCGGAATCTTCCAGCACGATACAGTTGCCCGGCGGGACATTGTCCTGCTCGGCCGCATACAGGTACAGGTCGGGCCGGGGCTTGGGCATGTTCAGGTCGCGCCCGGAGTGAATGCGTTCTTCATCCAGCATCTGGTCCAGACCCGTGCTGCTGAACTTCGCGTCCATTTCAGCCATGGATGAATTGGATCCGATCCGCACCGGCAGACCAAGATCGAGTGTGGCTTTCAGCATGTCTTCCGCGCCGTCCACGGTCTGGGCGTCGGTTTTCATCATGGTGACGATACGGTTCTGGACCTGCATGTCCCAGTCAGCGGGCAGTTCCTTGCCGCTTTCCTGGGCGATCCGGTCACGGATCTTGGCCAGTTCGCCGCCGGTAAACAGTTTGTTCGCCTGCTCGTCCGTAATGTTCCAGCCGTATTTCCGGGCTTCCTGCGCCATGATGCTGGTGGACAGGTATTCCCCGTCGACCAGAACGCCATCACAATCGAAAATAACCATACGCAACTTCCCATCGGGACGCACGGCAGCGGGCAGTTGATTATCGGATTTGCTATGTAAATTCAAAGTTCAGACCCTACCTTTCATGCACTTCTTGCACGCCGAAACAAAAACATATTGCGCCAGAAGCCATGCATTATAGATATGGGATGATTTTTGATATTGAAAGAACAAAATTTACATTTTTTTCGCAACTCATTAAATGATGAAATATATTTATTATTTAATGCATTTTTAAATTTATTTAATGTTTACATTTGGTATTAATATTGAATTTGGCAGGCTTCTATTGTTATTCTTTAAATTTACTCATGTATTACTATGCATTTTTGCACATGGAACATGTTCGCGATCCCGCAGGTGTTTCCTGAGCGCGACACCCGGAAAAACTTTATATTTTTCATTCGCTTAAACACAATTACGGCCCGATCATGCTGCCTGCATGTCGGGCCGTAATCCATCATATGCCAGTCGAGTCGCAGGGCACCTAGCCCTTGCGCACGGCCTTCTGCCCCTTCGCAGGCTGGGGCGTTGGCGTATGTTCGGTCCAGCCGCCGCCAAGGGCGCGGTACAGCGTCACCAGATTCTGGTACCGCGACACCGAAATGGAAATCTGCCACTGCTGCGCCTGCAAATAACTCCGCTGCGAGACAAGAGACGTCAGGTAGGAATCCGTCCCCGCATTGTACCGCAGCATGGCCAGACGGTAGGCATCACCCGTTGTAGAGACATAGTTGTCCATCTGCCGGGTTTCATCACGGTAGGTATCGCGTGCGGCCAGCGCATCCGCCACCTCGCGGAAGGCGGCCTGCACCGTTTTTTCATATGCCGCCGCCTTGTACGCCCGCATGGCGCGCGATGCCTTCAGGTTACCGCTGTTCTGTCCCCAGTTCAGCAACGGCACCTGCAGCTGCGGGGACACGCCCCACGTTGTCGCAGCCGACGTAAACAGCTTATGCGGCTGCAGGCTGCTGATCCCGTCAGATGCCGTCAGGGTAATGCGGGGATAGAATGCCGCCTTGGCCGCACCGATATCCGCATTGGCCGCCAGCAGGTCGTGTTCCGCCGCCATGATATCGGGCCGATGTTCCAGCACGTCCGCCGGCAGGCCCGGCGGCAGGTCCTGCATGATTGTCTGCTGCCCCAGCGGGTACGCCGGGGGCAGGTTGGCGGGAATTGGCTGGCCAATCAGCATTGTCAGCAGGTTTTCGTCCTGCGCCACATGCCGGCGTGATTCATCACGGAAGGCACCGCTCTGCGCGACCTGTGTTTCGGTCTGGCGCACGGTCATCTCATCCGTTTCACCATGGGCGAAACGGGCCTTGACCATATCCAGCGTCTGCTGTTGCGACGCCATCGTCGCATCCGACAGGTGAAGTTGCGCCTGATCGCCCAGCCACGAGATATAGGCTGTAGCAACCTGCGAGATGATGCTGATCAGCATCGCGCGGGCATTTTCACGCTGCATGAGTGCATGTTCCGCGGCCTCCCGCGACATGCTGCGGATACGCCCGAACAGGTCGATCTCGTACGACGAGACGCCAATGCCCATCTGGTAATATTTGAACATGGGCGGATGCCCGGTATCCAGACCCGGCGCGAAGCTCAGACCAGCGGCGTCCGATGGTCCCTGGAACATCGCCTCGCCGCCACCACTGATGGCGGGAAACAGGCTGGCATGCTGGATATCAAACTGTCCCTGTGCCCGGCGGATGTCGGCCGCGGCCTCCCGCAGGTCGCGGTTTTCACGAATCGCAATGGCGATCAGCGCCTTCAGCCGGGGGTCGGTAAAGAATTCCGACCATCCCAGATCAGCCGCCAGCGGGTTTTCCACCACGGCGTCCCCGGTCGTGGCATAGGCGGGCCATGTCCCGGCCAGTGGCGGGGCAGGACGCTTGTAATGCGGGATCATGGTGCAGCCCGCCAGCAACGTCGCTGCCAGGCCAGTCGTCGCTGCCCGCCTGAATGTGGAGAGAACGGTCATCTGCATTACTCTCCCTTTGCCCGTTCGGACATGCGCTGCACACGGAACAGGCGCAGCACGACCACAAAGAACAGCGGAACGAAATAGACAGCCAGCAACGTCGCCGTCACCATGCCCCCCACCACGGCCGTGCCAATCGCGATACGCGCGGCCGACCCTGCCCCCGTTGCGATCGCCAGCGGGAACACGCCCACCACGAAGGCAATGGATGTCATAAGGATGGGCCGCAGGCGTTCGCGCCCGGCTTCCAGCACCGCTTCCTCCAGCGTCGCGCCATTTTCAAAAAATGCCTTGGCGAATTCCACGATCAGGATGGCGTTCTTGACCGCCAGCCCCACCGTAGTCAGCAGACCGACCTGGAAATACACGTCATTGGCCAGCCCACGCCCCAGGGTCGCGACAATCGCGCCCAGCACGCCCAGCGGAATGACCAGCAGCACGGCAAAGGGGATGGCCCAGCTTTCATACAGGGCGGCAAGGCAGAACAGGATGACGATCATGGCCAGCGCATAAAGCGGCCCGGTGGAGGCGCCCGACGCCATCTGTTCAAAGGACAGGCCCGTCCATTCATAACCGATGCCCTTGGGCAGCTTGGCCAGGATGTCCTTCATCGCGGCGATCGAATCACCCGAACTGTAGCCTGCCGCGGGCTGGCCAAGGATTTCAAAGGCATTGAGGCCATTATAGTCCTCCACCTTCTGCGGACCCATGATCCATTCACCGGACACGAAGGCGTTGAACGGCACCATGCCCCCCGTGAGATTGCGGATATACCACCTGTTCAGGTCATCGGGGATCATGCGCGCATCCGGCTCGCCCTGGATATAGACCTGCTTCACGCGGTCATCGCGCAGGAACTGGTTGACGTAGATCGACCCCAGCGCGCCCTCGATGGTGGTATTGATGTCCGCGATGGTGATGCCCAGCGCATTGGCTTTTTCACGATCGACATTCAGGTGGAACTGCGGCGCGTCCTCCATGCCGTTGGGACGTACGGCGGTCAGGCGATGGTCCTTCGCCGCCATGCCCAGCACCATGTTCCGCGCTTCCAGCAGCTTGGCATGGCCAAGATGCCCACGATCCTCCAGTTCGAGGTCGAAGCCGGTGGCGTTGCCCAGTTCCAGCACGGCAGGCGGGTTGATGGCGAAGATCTGCGCCACCGGATCCATCCAGAAATGCATCATGATGCGCATGGCGATCGCAGCCGAGGTCTGCGATGCGGCGGGCCGTTCATCCCAGTCCTTCAGGCGGATGAAGAAGGCACCGGCACTCTGCCCCTGTCCGGCAAAGTTGAACCCGTTCATGGAATAGACGGATTCGACATTTTTACCTTCGGTCCTGAGGATATAGTCGGCAACCTTGCGGTTCACCGCTGCCGTTTCCTCCAGCGTGGCGCCTGCAGGCATGGTGACCTGTCCGAAGATCAGGGCCTGATCCTCATCGGGCAGGAAGCCACCGGGCAGGCGCATGAACAGCCAGCCCACGCCCAGCGTGATCACGGCGAACACCAGCATGGACAGGCCGGCATGTCCCAGCACGCGGGACACGCCCTTCTGGTACCCATTGGTCAGGCGGCTGAAATGACGATTGAACCAGCCCGCGAAACCGGTGGTCTTTTCATGACTGCCCGGCTTGAGCATGGTCGCACACAGGGCCGGCGTCATGACCATGGCCACCAGAACCGACAGCCACATGGCCGCGACAATAGTGATGGAGAACTGCCGGTAGATCACCCCGGTTGACCCGCTGAAGGCGGCCATGGGCAGGAATACCGCCGTCAGCACCAGCACGATGCCGACCAGCGCGCCCGAAATCTCGTCCATGGACTGACGGGCGGCTTCCCGGGGGGAAAGCTTTTTTTCCGTCATCACGCGCTCGACGTTTTCCACCACCACGATGGCGTCATCCACCAGCAGGCCAACCGCCAGCACCATGGCCAGCATGGTCAGCGTATTGATGGAGAACCCAAGGACGGCAAGGATGCCGAACGTGCCCAGCAGCACCACCGGCACCGCAATCGTCGGGATCAGGGTAGCGCGGAAGTTCTGCAGGAACACCAGCATCACAAGGAACACCAGCGCAATCGCCTCGATCAGCGTGATGATCACGTCTTTGATCGACAGGACGATGAAGGGTTCGGTATCCAGCGGATAGACGGTCTTCAGCCCCGGCGGGAAGAACTGTTCCAGTTCCTTGATCTGCTCGCGCACCGCCGTTTCTGTCTGGAGCTGGTTGGCGCCGGGGGCGAGTTTCAGCGCCATGCCGGATGCGGGCATGTTGTTGTAGAAGGAATGGGTATTGTAAGTCTGCGGCCCCAGTTCCACACGGGCGACGTCACGGATGCGCACCTGCGAGCCATCCTGCTGCACCTTGAGGAGGATCTTTTCGAATTCCTCGGGCGAATGCAGGCGCGTCGGTCCGATGATGGTGGCGTCCAGGCGCGCGCCCTTTACGGCGGGCACGCCGCCCAGCTCACCTGACGAGACCTGTATGTTCTGCGTCTGGATGGCGGTCTGCACATCGCCCACCGTCAGGCCGTATTTGTACAGTCTGGACGGATCGAGCCAGATGCGCATGGCGTATTCCGCGCCAAACAGCGTATGGTCGCCCACGCCCGTCACGCGGCTGAGCGGATCAGAGATGTTGGACGCCACGTAGTCGGCGATATCCGCTCCACTCATGCTGTTGTCGGTCGAGATGAAGGCGATGACCATCATGAAGTTCTTGACGGCCTTCGTGATGCTCAGCCCCTGCGCCGTCACTTCCTGCGGCAGCCTGGGCTGCGCCAGCTGCAGCTTGTTCTGCACCTGCACCTGCGCGATGTCGGGATTGGTTCCCTGCGCAAAGGTCAGGTCGATTTCCATCTGCCCCGATGCATAGGACTGCGCGGAAATGTATTCCAGATGATCCAGCCCGAACATCTGCTGCAGGATGGGGCGCACCACCGTATCGTTCACCGTATCGGCCGAAGCGCCGGGATAGGTGACCGAAATTGCGATCTGTGGCGGGGCGATGCTGGGATACTGGGCGATGGGCAGGCGGAAGATCGACACCCCGCCCACCAGCATGATGATCAGTCCGATCACCCAGGCGAAAACGGGCCGGTCGATAAAAAAGCGCGACAGAGACATGGGGGCTTATCCTGCCTTGGCCGGGGCGGATACATCCGCTGGGGTCACGGTATCGCCGGAGTGAATCTTCTGCAGACCCTCAACCACCACGCGGTCGCCGCCCTTCAGCCCGTCCATCACCAGCCAGTCAGTACCAATGGCCTGGCTGACGGTAATGGGACGCAGGTTCACCCTGTTATCGGCATCGACCACCCAGACCTGCGGGTCACCATGGGAATTCCGCTGCACCGCCTGCTGCGGCACCAGCAGGGCCCTGGGGTCCGTGCCTTCGGCCAGCTGGGCATGGACATACATGCCCGGCAGCAGCAGCCGGTCCGGATTGGGCATGACGGCACGCACCACAACCGTGGCGGTGGCTTCATCCACGTTGACTTCCGAAAACTCCATCCGGCCGGAATGTTCGTAAGTGGTGCCATCCTCCAGCGTGATGGTGATGGCGGCGGCATTATCGCCTGCACGCGTCAGCCGTCCCTGCGCCAGTTCGCGCCTGAAGCGCAGCAGTTCGGTTGCCGGCAGGTTCACGTCCACGTAAATCGGGTCAAGCCGGGTGACGATGGCGACATTATTGGTCTGGTTGGCGGTCACCAGCGCACCAACGGTCAGGATGGAACGGCCAATACGTCCGGTAATCGGCGCATTCATATGGGTATAACCCAGATCGACCGTGGCGCGCTCCAGCTGGCCTTTCGCGCTCAGGACATCACCCTGTGCCGCACGTTCAGCAGCCAGCGCGTCATCATATTCCTGCTGGCTGACGGCATGGGCCTTGAGCAGCGGCCCGTAGCGGTTCAGCTTGGCCCGGGTCGTGACTTCGTTGCCCTGCGCATGCAGCAACTGACCCTGCGCGCTGTCCACTGCCGCCTGATAGACGCGGGGATCGATCTGGTACAGCTGCTGTCCAGCCTGCACGTCGGTGCCCTCGACAAACAGGCGCTGCTGGATGACGCCGCTGACCTGTGGACGGACCTGCGCGATTTCAAAGGCTTCGGTACGGCCGGGCAGCATCGTATGGATTTCCACCGGCTCGGCCCTGAGTGTTACGACCTTGACCGGCTGCGGCGGCAGCTTGGGGGAGGCCGCATGCCGCTGACACGCTGCCAGGGCAAGTATCAGAGCCGCCGGGGCTACGACACGGGAATAATGCATCATGGTCACCAACCGGCTTGCAGGCCGTTATATATAAAAATGTTTCTGAATCACGGCTGTGTCGTTTGCCGCACATAGCCGCCATAAGAAAGCCAAATAACGAAACCATTTGGTTTTCAATGAATAGAAAACTATATCGTCTCCATAAGCCGGTCAAGCAGCACAGCCACACAAAAGCGGGCGGAGCATATTACGAATGAGCAAGAATGGACATGGCGACCCCACGCCCGCGCCGCACGATTGCGACAACCGGCGACGGGGGCCCGGCAGACCACCAGAAATGGAGGAATGCGAACGCCGGGAACGCATTCTGGATGCCGCCAGCGAAGTGCTGCAGCAATGCGGCTACCATGCTGCGTCGATGGATAAGGTGGCGCAGCATTCCGCCATGTCGAAGCGTACGCTCTACCAGATGTTCCATTCCAAGCAGGACCTGTTCCATACCCTGATCAACACCCGCCTGTTCAACGTCACGCCGGATGAATGTCATTACCGCGACAACCCGGCGGAGGAACTGACGGAACTGCTGATGAACCTTGGCCGCATCATCCTCAGGCCGGACCGTATCAGCCTGATCCGCGCACTGATTACCGAATCACAGGAATCCGCCGATATCCGTCAGATCCTGACCAGCCTGCGCGCGGGTGGAAAGGAAAACGTGCTGACCGGCTGGCTGGACCGTTATGTCCGTCAGCACCATTACGAAGTCAGCGATATCTGTATGTACAGTAACATGCTGTTTGGCATGACAATTGGCGACATGATGTTACAGAGTCTGGCCTGCGCATCCGGCACTGCGTGGATTGAACAGAATATGCGACCACGCTTTCACAAGGCCGCACGGATCTTCCTGGCTGGTTTCCAGCAGGAATGTGCCGGCAACACCACCCCCCGGTAAAGGCTGAGAATGTCAGAGTTTCTGACGCATTTCCTGCCTGATCGCATTGCATTTTCTGGTAAATACGCTGGCCTGCGATGCCGTCATGAAATTGATGATGAAGGCCCCGACCAGTGAGCAGAACGACAGGGAAATGACGACCTTCCCCGTCACGCCAATGATCGCATCGTAATATTCTGCCGAATACCACAATAGGAACATACTGAGTACAGCCCCGAGAAAACCAAGGATTCCTGTTGAATGAATCAGGGAATCCTCTTCATTGCTGAAAGCTGAGGATTCCTTCCACAGCATATACAGCTTCTGGTTCATCTCATCGACCTGACAGTCATGTTCAAGCTGTGCAGCGCTGGTCACCTTGCCTGGCGCGGACCGATGCATGTCCAGTTCCTGCTGAGCCTTGGCGAATACGCGCCGACGCTCTTTTATGGCGGGCAGACTGATGTCCACAAAACTGAGGATAGCAACATTCAGTCCTGCCGATAGCTGGACAACCGCCTGAAAGTCCCCCCATGTCTGAGTCATGTGGCTTCCCCTTTCCCACATATACCTGCCGCAAGGATACTGTAAGGAAAAGCACAGCAGGAGATCGCAAAATCGTTAGGCAGGGCTGCATTTGGCTATGGCAGCCAACCTTGCCCCGAACGCAAAAAAGCCACCCTTATGGGTGGCTTTTCTCTTGTCTTTTCAGACGCTTATATCTGGTTGCGGGGATAGGATTTGAACCTATGACCTTCAGGTTATGA
>NZ_BANF01000099.1 GCF_000964425.1 Komagataeibacter intermedius TF2
TATGTGGACGGCCGGTTCGATGCAATGGATCACATTTGTTATCTCTCTGCGTTTCTCTAAATCTTGTTTTCTCGGTGGAATGCATCGCTGCTCGCAGGATGCGGGGATCCGGTCAGGTGCGCCCTTATGTCCGGCCTGTTTGTGCGACGTTTTTCGCTGGCCATTATGGGTGTGCGCTTGCGTGTCAGGCACCAATCTTGAAAACGTGCTCGATGGCACATGTCATCCAACGGTATCGCCTGAACTGTTCCTGAATTACAGTCTTCCCATCACGCTGGTCAGTGCATTCTGCCGGATCTACCGGGGCGAACCCCGGCATCCATCGTCTTGGCAGCGCATGTCAGATTACAGCGACATTGCGGCCGGCCGGACGATAGATCTCTTTGCGCGACAGGAGAGCCCAGACGATCCGGGCCAGTTTGTTGGCAAGTGCGATGGTTGCAAGACGTGTTGGGCGACGCTCCAGAAGCTTGCAAAGCCATGCCCCTGCGGCGCTTGTCCATTTCTGCGCGCGGAAGGACATGGATGTCGCCCCCAGAACGAGCAGCTTCCTTATTTCCCGGTTGCCCGTTTTCGTAATCCTGCCCAGCCGGACCTTTCCGCCGGACGAGTGCTGGCGCGGCACAAGTCCAAGCCAGGCCGCGAAGTGCCGCGCACTTTCGAAAGTGTCGATATCCGTGACAGATGCCACGATCAAGGACGCGGTCATCGGGCCGATGCCGGGTATTGTCAAAAGACGACGGGCATCTTCGTCCTGCCTGGCGTGCGCCTGGATTCGCCTTTCCAGGCATCCGATGCTTTCACTCAACTTTCCGTATTGTTCGAAGAGCAAAATGACAGTCTGCTTCATGACGTCGGGCAAATCGGGTGATGTCTCGATTTTCGCCAGAAGATCGGGCAGGCGACTGTTTCCCAACGGCACGATCAAGCCGAATTCCGCTGCAAGCGCGCGCAACGCATTGACCAGCATCGTCTGCTGTTTGACCAATAGTGTGCGCGTTGAGTGTAACGAGAGCAGGCTTTGCTGTTCTTCGTTTTTGATCGGGACGAAGCGCGTGTCGGGATGGAGTGCCGCAAGACAAATGGCTGCGGCGTCAACAGCGTCGTTTTTCTTGCCACGTTTGACGAACGGCTTGACCATGTCCGGCGGAATAAGTTTCACGTCATGACCCGCATCGCGGATGACGCGCGCCCAATGATGCGATGTGCCGCAAGCTTCGAGCACGACCTGACACCGCTCGAGTTTCCCGAAGAATGAGGCAACCTCACTGCGCCCGAGCTTTCGCTTGAGAAGACATTTTCCGTTTGCATCTGTGCCGTGCGCCTGAAAAACGGACTTGGCGATATCCAGGCCGATCATGGTAATTTTCATCCGGGCGGTCTCCTCTGAATGGTCATTCCGACCCCAGCATGGCACATTGATGCCGCATGGAGGCCGTCCACCCCATCTT
>NZ_BANF01000098.1 GCF_000964425.1 Komagataeibacter intermedius TF2
TGGAGGCGTGGATTGGGAATGTCATTGATCCGTGCCAGGACATCGGCGAGCCATGCCTGGGGATCGACATGGAGGGTTCTAAAAACCCCCTGGTTTTGAGGTCTTCTGTATGATTCTATTTCTTCTGCGTTGATTGAGGGAATGGCGATATGAAGCAGCCTGGTTTTTTTGATGTTGAAGAGCGGCTTTCCCGGTTGAGCGGGCTTGGCGATCAGCTCGAAGCGTTTTCCCGGACTGTGGATTTTGAAGCGTTCCGTCCTGATCTGGACAAGGCCCTGGCGTATTCCGATGGAAGCAAGGGCGGACGACCGCCATTTGATCCTGTGCTGATGTTCAAGATCCTGGTGATCCAGACGCTCAACAATTTGTCTGATGAGCGGACGGAATATCTGATCAACGATCGCCTCTCCTTTATGCGTTTCCTTGGGCTGGGACTTTCAGATCGGGTGCCGGATGCCAAAACGGTCTGGCTGTTTCGCGAGCGTCTGACCCAGGCGGGTGCGATCGATGGGCTGTTCAACCGCTTTGATGCGACCCTGCGTAACGCCGGGTATTTGCCGATGTCAGGCCAGATCCTGGATGCCACGCTGGTAGCGGCTCCGAAGCAGCGGAACACCAATGCAGAGAAAGCGGATCTGCGAGCAGGCCGTATTCCTGAAGACTGGCAGGACAAACCCGCAAAGCTGTCGCACAAGGATCGTCATGCGCGCTGGACACTGAAGTTCACGAAGGCGAAGCGGCAGGATGATGGAACCATGCCATCCAGCGATCTCGCCATCCCGTTCTTTGGCTATAAATCGCATGTTTCCATCGATCGGAAATACCGGTTCATCCGCAAATGGAAAACAACGCATGCCGCTGCCAGTGATGGCGCGCGATTGAGAGAGGGGCTTCTGGATAAAACCAATACGGCCTCAAGTGTCTGGGCCGACACGGCCTATCGCTCAAAAGCCAACGAAGACTTCATGGAAAAGCAGGGCTTTGTCTCCAAGGTTCATCGCAAAAAGCCGCATCTCAAGCCTATGCCCCGGCATATCCAGAAATCAAATGCTGGAAAGTCGGTCATCCGCTCGCGTGTCGAGCATGTCTTTGCCGATCAGAAGTCACAGACGGGGCTGTTTGTCCGGACTGTCGGTATCAGTCGAGCCACCATGAGGATCGGGCTCGCCAATATCGTCTACAATATGCGCCGCCTCCTCTTCCTCGAAAGATTGAACGCGAGCGCATAGCCATCCAGCGAGAGACAACTCCCAATCTGCTCAAAACGCAGACTGGACGCCATCGCAAAAACCGTCAATCAAATCGCCAAAACCCAGAAATTACCGGCCAAGCACATCAATCAAGGGTTCTTCGATCCCTCCACCTTCAACGCCAGCCCGGGCATCCCCAGGCGCATATCGGTTAC
>NZ_BANF01000097.1 GCF_000964425.1 Komagataeibacter intermedius TF2
CCCGCAGCAGCACCTGCAGCAGCGGCTCCGGCTGCGGCTCCCGCCGCCCCAGCGCAGCCGGTGGACGTGGACGCCGTGCTGGGCGCGCTGGCGGCCAAGAACCCCGAAAAGCTGAACTGGCAGACCTCCATCGTGGATCTGCTGAAGCTGCTGGGCCTCGACAGCTCGCTGACCGCGCGTAAGGAACTGGCGACGGAACTGCACTATACCGGCGACATGAACGATTCCGCGTCCATGAATGTCTGGCTGATCAAGCAGGTCATGCAGAAGCTGGCGGCAAATGGCGGCAAGGTCTCCCCTGACCTGATGAAATAAGACGCAGCTGGCGTAATGGACGGGCGGGCGCGTGGCCAACGGCCACCGGCCGCCCGTTTCGTATCGGCCAGACAGGATCACCAGAACCGGCCGGGACCGGCAGCATGACGGAGGGATACGCGATGGAAAACGTCCCCGATTTCCCCATTATGGACAACGCCACCGGGTTGCCTGTCGACTCCGCATCATCTGTCTCCAACGGGGTGGTCTGGGCCATTGCCTGCCAGCCGGGCCAGAAGCCCGAGCGCCTGACGGATGAACAGATCGTCCGCGCGCTGGACGGCCTGCCGCCCGGCACGCCGGATTCGTGGGTCTGGCTGCATTATGACATTGTCCACACCGCCAGCCGCGCGCACATCCAGGCCATTCCCTGCCTGCCCGAAGAAGTACGCCTTGCCCTGGGCAGCACGGACCGGGGCACCAATGTCGAGGCCGAAGGCGATATCGTCTATGGCGCCCTGCCCGGCTTTGACGATGCCATGTCGGAAGACGACAAGAACCTGTCCGCATGGCGGTTCGCGGTCCTGCCCACCCTGCTGATCACCACGCGCCGCCAGCCGGTTCCGGCCCTGGGGGTCATTTACCGGACCATGCAGCGGGCGGCCTTCGACTCCCCTGCCGAAGTGGTCGACCATACCCTGCTGGAATTTGCCGATACTGTCCGGCGCAACATCGCCATGTTGGATGACCAGCTGGACCGTGCCGAGGATCTGCTGCTGACGCTGGACCAGCATACCGATTTCGGCCGCATAAGCGGGCTGATCGGGCGTGTGCGGCGTCGTTCGACCGAATTGCGGCGCGTGATTTCGCCCGTGGATCGCATTTTCCATAACGAGGATCTGGAACTGCCCGAATGGGCGGAAGATGACATCCGCGACCGTTCGCAGCGCCAGATTCATGCAGCCCTTGATGACCTTCTGGCCTTACAGGACCGTGCGCGATCGCTGCAGGACGAACTGGCGTCCGGTCAGGCGGAAGAAACCAACCGCCGCCTGTACACCGTATCCATCGTGACCACCCTCATGCTGCCTGCGACATTCGTGACCGGGTTTTTCGGCATGAACACGGGTGGCATGTTCCTTGCTGCCGGTTCTCTGGGAACGGTGGAAGCGGGCGGCATCTGCTTCGTGTTCATGATGATCACGTGGCTGCTGCTTAAAATCATGAAGCTGCTATAGGTCCACCAGCTTCCAGCCTGCATCCGACCGTTGCGGACCTGATGCCCCGGTTGGCGGATCGGACACCGGGCCAGTCGCGCAGACCATGCGCGGGACAGGCAGAAGGCCACACATTGCCGCCAATAGCCATCTCCTGTAGGTTTTGCGGTGCTTGATCTTCCCTCCCTACGTTCCGGCCTGACAGGGAAACCGACACCGATCCATGAAATGTCTTGTTACAGGTGGGGCGGGGTATGTCGGGAGCCATGTGGTCATAAGCCTGCTGGATGCAGGGCACGACGTTGTCGTGCTGGATGACCTCAGCACGGGTCATCGTGCCGCCATCCCCGACGGGGTCCGGTTCTGGCATGTTGACCTGGGCAATGCGCAGGCGACACATGACGCCGTGACGCAGGACAACTGGGACGTGGTGTTCCACTTTGCCGCCCTGTCATCAGTCGGGCACTCCATTACGGAGCCATTCCACTACCTGCGGCACAATATCATGAATTCCCTGAACCTGATCGAGGCATGTACATCCCATCAGGTAAAACGCTTTGTCTTTTCTTCCACGGCGGCGCTGTTCAGTGATGAACGCGATCTGTCGCGGATTACGGATGATGCGCTGGTCAACCCGGCATCCCCCTATGGTGACAGCAAATTCTTCATTGAACGCGCCCTGCTGTGGGCTGACCGTATTTATGGAATGCGCACTGCCTGCCTGCGGTATTTCAATGCTGCCGGTGCCGACCCGCAGGGACGGCTGGGGGAAGATCATCGCCCGGAAACCCACCTTATTCCGCTTGCCATCGATACGGCGCTGGGGTTGCAGCCTGCCCTGAAAATATTTGGCAACAGTTACGATACACGGGATGGCACGTGCATCCGGGATTATATCCATGTGACCGATCTGGCGGATGCGCATATCCACGTGATTGACCAGCTGGATACAAGGTCGGTCGCCTACAATCTGGGCAATGGACGGGGAGTGACCAACCTTGAAGTCATCGAGAGCGTCGAGCGCGTAAGCGGACGCAGGATACCATGGGAATGGGCCCCGCCCCGCCCGGGAGACACGGCCATTCTGGTGGCCGATTCATCGCGGATCCGCATGGAAACGGGGTGGCAGGCCAAACACCAGCATATTGATTCCATTGTCGCAACGGCCCTGAACTGGCGCAAAAGGCACCCCCACGGATATGACGGTCACAAGAACAGGCCGGTTGTGGCAGACGCGACGTCCTGATCCTGCGCGCCACGCATCCTGTCCGGCCGACGACACCCCGCCTCCTGCATACCAGTTACCCACCTAAAATATTATCTACATTCCTGTTTTCAGGCTGCCATGCACAAAGCCGGTCCAGCCATAACCCTGCGGCCAGGTGCAGAATTTCTTCAATTCCCATAACAGATTCCGAAATTGCCATCCTGTTGCCAGACATGGGTGGCAGACTGTCTGTTCGCGCGGTTTTCTGCTATCTGCAGGGCCGCAACCACCCCACTAATTAGCGTAGCCAGTTAAAATATGACGTGATAAAAGGCCTTTCCATAGATATTTGCCGACCGTACACGTCAAACATGCACAATGCATGGTAGATACCTTCAACCCTGTTCTCCGCCTTCACTCAACCTCCAGTCGCGGTGTTGCCTTGACCATTTCCTGTCTTCCGAAAAACCTGGATTCAGTTCTACGGCGAGTTCGAAAAGGTCGGCATTTTGCGGCGGTTGGGGGAGCCCTTCTGCTACTGGCGGGCTGTGATTCGTTACCGTATAGCGGCCCGACGGAAGCACAGGTCAACCATGCCCAGCGTGACCCAAAGCGTAATACGGTGGGGTATGCGATCGTGCAGGTCAGCCCGGACCTCATCACCCTTCTCGCCAGTGAGGATCCGCCGCTGTTCAGCAGTCTGGATGCGGACAATACGCCAGTCAGCTACACCCATAACGACAGGGTTGGCCCGGGCGACATCCTGCAGGTTTCGATATATGAAGTCGGCAGCGCGCTGTTCAGCCTGAGTGGCGCAAGCATGATGGCCTCGACGACATCATCCGGTGGCGCCAGCACGATGCCCAGCACGTCCACGGGATCGAACCTGCCCCCCCTCAGCGTTGACGCCAGCGGCAATATCCGCGTGCCTTATGCCGGGGAAATCCATGTCGCCGGCATGACCACCATAGAGGTGGCGGAGGCAATCAAGGCCCGGCTGAAGCAGCAGTCCCTTTCCCCGCAGGTACTGGTACGCATAGCGGCCGATATCGCCAATTCGGTCATGGTCTATGGCGGCGTCCGCCGGCCAAGCCGTGTGGCCCTGACCCCCAACAGGGAACGCATTCTGGATGTCATCGCCCTTGCCGGCGGCGCAAGCCAGTCCCACCAGCCAGATGAGGATTATCTGGTCCGTCTGACGCGCAATGGCAAGATTGCCGAACTGCCGCTCAAGACCATCGAGAATACGCCTGCGCAGAACATCCTGATGCAGCCGGGGGACCGGGTACAGCTGACCTTCAAACCGCGCAGCTATACGGTTTTCGGGGCCAGTGGCCATGTCAGCCAGACCCAGTTCACCATGCCCACCCTGACCATGGCGGAAGCCATCGCGCGTAACGGTGGCCCGCAGGATTCACGCGCCGATCCCAACGCCGTTTATCTGTTCCGTTTTGAAAATGCCGATATCGTCCGCCGCCTTGGCATGCCGATTGATGACAAGGCCACGACGGCACCGGTGGTGTACCAGCTGGACATGATGAATCCCGCCAGTTACTTCCTGGCGGATAAATTCATGATGCGGGACCAGGATCTTATCTACATTGCCAACTCGGCAAGTAATAAGTTTTATAAATTCTTTGGTCTGATTACGACCATTCTGTCTCCAGGAACATCCATGGGGGGTCTTGCCAGGTAGACATTCCTTACAGATATCTCTCTGGCGAAATATAATGGAAAAATTGATTCATAATCAATTTATTCTCCATGAATACAATGATGGGGATAACATTATCAAACAGCCCCAGACAGGATCGTTCTCATAGTAAATATGGAGGCAAAATGAAAAACCTTGTAATCGATCTGGATCATACGATCTGCAGACCATATGAAAACGAAGATCAGTCCAGTGATCCCGTGAAAAAATACAGCAACGCAACGCCTGTCATGGACATCATTGAGAAAATCCGTGAATACAAAAAGAACGGGTTTCATATTACCATTCATACCAGTCGCAACATGCGTACGTACAAGGGTGATATTTCCGCCATTGTGAAACATACGCTGCCGGTCATTACCGAATGGCTGGATCGGCACGATGTTCCCTATGATTCGATCATTGTCGGTAAACCATGGTGTGGTCATGATGGCTTCTACATTGACGACAAGGCCATCCGTCCATCCGAATTCCGTACGTTGAGCTACGATCAGATCGTCAGTCTTCTTGAACGCGAGCAGGTATAATGTCGGGCGCTTATTTCATTATTCTAAGCGGCGCTTACATCTGCCCGGAACTGATTGCCGAATTTGGAAATCTGCCGCCTGCGTTCCTGCCCAATGGGGGTCGTCGTCTGTACGAAGACCAGCTGAAGATGGCCGCGGCGATGGATGCGCAGCCCATTATGGTGCTGCCCGAAAGCTATGAACTGCCACATTATGATGTCGAGCGTATCAAGGCTGCGAATATCCTGATTGAACGCGTGCCAGCCACGGCATCCGTGCTGCAGAGTATTGCGCAGGGCCTTAATTCCATAAAATCTGGCGACAACGTATATATCCTGTTTGGCGATACATTGATTGATACGCAATCAACCTGGCCAGCCAACGGTTTTGCTGTCGGCAGCACCCATCACCTGGCACGATGGAGTGAATGCGAAGTCATTGATGGACGATACGTATTCCATGAATATCAGCGGGATGCTGAACGGACCACCGATATCGTGGCAGGCCTGTTCAATTTCCACGAAGCCGGACACTTCAAGGAAATCGTCAATACGACCCTGGAAAATAGCGAGGGTTTCATAGAGGCCCTGAACGCATATTCAGCGTCATATACCATGGAACCGGTATATGACATTACCTGGCTGGATTTCGGTCATCTGTACACCTATCACCAGTCGCGGTGCCAGGAACTGCTGGCGCGGTCGTTCAACAGCATCACCAGTGATGGCCGTTCTGTTGTCAAGACTGGTCTGCCCCAGCGCAAAATTTTTGCGGAAGCAGAGTGGTTTCAACATCTTCCACCGCAATTACGGCCTTATACCCCGCATTTCATTGATGCAGGCGAAAAAGAAACATATTCCTATGAACTGGAATACCTGTTCTTTCCCCTGATGTCCGAACTGTACTGCTTTGGCAACCTGCCGGGGCATATGTGGGAAATCATGATGGATAGCTGTCTGGATTTCCTTGAGAAAATGCAGGGCATCCGCCCCCGGAATTATGAAATCGGGGATGACTATCCTTCCCTGTTCTTCAATGACATGATCAAGGGCAAGACAGCGCATCGTCTGGAAACCTTTGCGCGGGATAATGATATTTCGCTGACAAAGGAATGGCGTTACGGCGGAAAACCGGCCCCGTCATTACGGACGCTGGGGGAAGAACTGATTTCGGCCATCGTGCCAACCTCGCTTGATGATATCACCATGTGGCATGGCGATTTTCATTTTGGGAATATCTTCTATAATTTCCGCTCCAAGCGCGTCAGCGTCGTCGATCCGCGCGGCATGCTATCAAACGGACGCATCACCATGTTTGGCGATGCCCGGTATGATATTTCCAAGCTGGGACATTCGGTCTTCGGGCTTTATGATTTCCTGATCGCGGACAGGTTTGATCTCACATCTGCGGATTACGATCTGGATCTCTCGTTTGATATTGGTCCCACACGTCAACGCCTTCTGGATATCTATAAAAGCAGGAAGGCAGGCAACTATGCCTGCATGGATCGTTCAGCCATTGCCATGACGGCCCTGCTATTTTTGAGCATGCTTCCCCTGCACACAACAGACAAGCGGCGGCAGAAGGCGATACTTGCCAACACATTCCGGCTGAAGAATATGATGGAGTCCTGTTCATGATTATATTTCCAATGGTTGGGATGAGCCGCCGTTTCCGTGAAGCCGGTTATGACAGGCCCAAATACATGCTGCCGCTTGGTAATCATACGTGCTTTGACTATTCAGTCATGGGTTTCCTGAAAGCTGGTCGGCAGGATACCTTCACTTTTATCATGCGGAAGGAGTTCGACACGCCTGACTTTGTCCGTCAGCGTCTGGCGGCCCTTGGCGTAACCAATGCCCGTCTTGTCATTCTGGATGAGATGACAGCAGGACAGGCGGAAACGGTCGAACGGGGACTGGACGGCGTTACAGATGCCGGTCCCACGGGCATGACCATTTTCAATATCGATACCTTTCGTCCCGGCTTTACATTTCCGCCGAAAGCCGCTCAGGGAGACGGGTATCTGGAAACCTTTGTCGGTGAAGGGGACAACTGGTCATTTGTCGAAAGCGACGGAAGCGATCAGAACCGGGTCATCCGCACGACGGAAAAAGAACCGATCTCCCACTTCTGCTGCACGGGCCTGTATCAGTTCGCCACAATCAGTGACTTCCGCTGGGCTCTGGACGAAGAGCGGAAAAACCCGAGCAAAAATGAGCTATATGTCGCCCCGATTTATAATCACCTGATCAAGATCGGGAAAGACATTCGCTATACAGTCATTCCAAAAGAAAACGTTATTTTTTGTGGAGTGCCGGCTGAATATGAAGCCCTGACCAAAGATGGCGGCAAAGAATTCGAAGAAAAATTCTTATATTTGAATAAATAATATTTATATCCCATAGGATAATCGCAAGTGGTTTGCCATTTTGACGTCAACGACCTGAATAATGTCCATCAAAATGGCGAACCGCTTTCTATTGTCATACAGGGGCCATGGCTGAAGAAAAATATACAGGAATCTGCTTTGATCTGTCGCCATTGGCGCCAGATGTTTCCAGAAGCAGAAATCATTGTTTCTATCTCATCCTGTGATTTTATAGAATTTTCAATAAATTCCGGGGAGAATATTCTTCCTGAAGTTGCGTATGCTGCCTTTAAAATTGATACGATACGAAAAGAAGCCTTAAAGGTTTTATTCGATACCGCAGACATCATCATCAAGGCACCCGATGCGCTTCCTCTACCCCCTATAAAAAATGACACAGATAGCTTAAATAACGTCAACCTGCAGATACAATCAGCGAAGGCCGGTCTAAAACATGCGTCAAGGAAATATACACTTCGCATAAGGAATGACCTATGCCTGATGAGCAAAAAATTTATTGATGTCTATAAAAGGCATGCTCGTGACAGGCGCCGAAATTATGCTTCTTTTTCACAAAGAATATTAATACCTGAAATATTTACAATAAATCCTTTAACTTTGTACAGGATGCCTTTTCATTATAGTGACTGGTTCCATTTCGGACTCACTGAAGATATCAGGAATCTTTGGGAAGACGTTGAAGACGTCAGCTTCTGTGATGCGATTTATTATGAAAACCATCCCTTTCTAAAGCATACAAATGTATTAGAAAAAAGATTTCTTATACGTTTGGCCGTAGAACAATTCATACATTTCCCGCATTTCAAGAAAATATTCCCGTTTCTTCAACTGGACTGCCATAATGATACACGAAGTGTAAATGAATCATTATATGTAATGGCTGACAACTTTACTGTTGCCAACCTCACAGAAATCCATGCCTACATCAATAAATATCAGCATATTGTAAAGAAAATAAGCAAACACACAAGGGTTGAATGCATCAGTCAAAATATTCTGGATTCAATCATCAAGGACCCAGGGGCCTTAACTGATACAGTATATACCCAACAGAAAAAACGTTCAGATCATAGGATGTTTTGGGGATATGATCGTAGGACCGCACTTTTCAGGCGAGGGCGCAGCACCTTCAATTCTTTTCTCAGATGGTATCGGAATAGTTAATATATAAATTCTACATATTGTAATTAAAATAAATATGAAATTTTACTCCTACACATCTCAAAAATAATTAATATTTTTTTTACTGGGGCCTGTTGGGAATTATCTTGAATTAATGATTGCGCCAACGA
>NZ_BANF01000096.1 GCF_000964425.1 Komagataeibacter intermedius TF2
GACCGGCAGGCCGCCAACCGCGCCTTTCTGGCGGGACAGCCCGACCGTGTGACGGTCAGCCCGGAACGCCTGACGCAGCCTGTTTCCCCATACGTCATTCAGGCGGGAACGGTCATCGCGGGCGCGCTCAACTCGAAAGTCAGTTCGGACCTGCCGGGGCAGTTGATCGGGCATGTGACGCAAAACGTCTATGATAGTCCGACCGGACGCTATCTGCTTGTGCCCCAGGGCAGCACCCTTTTCGGCACCTATAACAGCAGCGTCTCGTTCGGGCAGCAGCGCACGCAGGTGATCTGGACCCGTCTCATCCGTCCCGATGGCGAGAGCATTGTGCTCGACAGGATCCCGGGTGCCGATGCGATCGGCCAGACCGGGCTCAAGGATTTGGTGGACCAGCACTGGGGCCAGCTTTTCAGGGCAGCACTGGTGACGACCATGCTGAGCGTCGGGTCCGAAGCCGGGACATCATGGGGTGAGAACAACCTGCTTCAGGCGATCCGCAGCGGCGCCAGTAATGGGTTTTCCATGGTAGGAAACCGCCTGATCGACCGAAGCATGGATGTTCAGCCCACGCTGACTGACCGGCCCGGCCTGCCATTCACGCTGATCGTCAATCGTGATCTGGTCCTGAAACCCTAGCATCCGCCTGAAGGAGCAGCGCCATGACAAAACTCCGTATCAGCACCATTCCTGACAGCCGGCCGGTCAAACTGACGATCGAATTGCCAGCCGAGATACATCGTGATCTACTGCTGTATGCTGAACTGGTCTCCGGAAAAGCAGGTGAGGCGGCAGATGCCACCCCCGATGCGGCCAGGCTGGTGCCGCTCATGGTCGGACGTTTCATGGAGACCGATCGGGCTTTCCAGAAACAGCGGCGGAGCAGAAAGCCAGCATCAGCAGTCGAGCTCGCAGCCATTCCCAGGGGACGATGAGGTGGGCAAGCGAACTTATAGGTCACTATCCGTTGGTTCGGCCGCCGCACGGGCGTCTTTTCGCAACTGCTCCATACTCCTGATTCCCGGACCGCTACGTAGACCTGACACGACGTGGCCTTGGAGTTCGCTATGCACGGCACGTGCCTCCTGATCACGTCTGATCAGATCGCGGACATAGTCGCTCGCATTACTATATCGTCCTGTCCTAGTTTGGTCTTCCACCCATTTCTTCATGGGGCCGGGCAGGGACACGTTCATTGTTGCCATAGGTGCCTCCGACTAATAGAATGGCATTCTTTGCCAATCCTTGTCAATTGTGAGGAAAAATTCTATTTTTTGAAGTGTCCAAGCTCTTTCGAGTTGAATGGCGTTGCTTGTTTAGAAAGAAGGCGCGGATGCCGCGAGTAGGGGCACAATTGCCTTAAAAAGACCCTTGGTTCAGTGGGGAAAATCTGTAAAAACCCCCAGACTAGCTCATATGTGATTGTGATGAAGAAGATCGAAACATCGGATTTAGAGATACGGAAGGCCTTGCACGCAAAATATTTGCGTCGTGCTAACTCACGTCCGAATACCCTTATCATAGATGAACTCGGTCTGGTTCATGCAAAGAGTCGTATTGATATTGCAGTTATTAATGGTCATATTCATGGTTATGAAATAAAGAGCGAAAAAGATAATTTGGATAGACTTGATATACAAATATCAACATATACAAAATCGCTTCAGAAGATTACTTTTGTCGCATCAAAAAAGCATTTAGAAGATATTATTTCAGTTGTTCCTGAATGGTGCGGTTTAATTTTAGCTGAACGAGGTATAAGAGGTGGTATTAATTTTAGTGTTTTACGGACTGCTACCATAAACCCTTTGGTTGATCCGTTTATGATGGCACATTTGCTCTGGCGTGACGAAGTCGTCGATCTCTTAAAACAAGCTGGATACTCAGCTAAGGATCTTAGGCAGCCGAGAAAGCAACTTTATGAAATATTATGCAGAGTAATGACTCCTAAAGAGCTTACGGCCTCTATTCGATCTTTTATGGTCCAGCGCCGAACGTGGCGAGATCGTTGAGAACCTGCATAATATGATGGCTGATAGCAACTTCTTTCCATCTGGTCTGATTGCTATGTCCTTTTGTGCGTAAAGCACATTTATAAATGTAATCGTCGCCACTCGAAAACGCCGAACCTGAAAATTCACCTGACGCTACAATTGATGCACAATGATCATGCATTTGTTCAGGGTGATCGCGGAAGGCGCCACCTTTCCGGATTTCCCAGGTTTTAGGTGTCGTGTATACGAGTTTTCCAGACGCTTTAATCTTGCGCATGTCTACCGGCGCAAAATTTGGATTAACTATTGCATAATCTCCATAATTAGGTCGCCGCATGTGAGTGGGTAAGGTTGTAATCAACGTCTGGTAAAATAGCCAATCGTGTCGCACAAGTTGATCTGCACCGCGGGCAACATCCTTAAATGTTTCTGGGATCGCAGTGCTTATTATTGTGAAATTTCGGAATATTTCTAAATCGCCAAAACGTTGCAGTGCCACGGTCATCGCTCCCGCGAATGCACGATAAGGTTCGAAGTTTGGCGATCCAAGGTCAATTACGAGATCCGTTTCTTCAAGACTAATCCCCAGCTTTGAACACAGAGTTTCGACGCGCAAACGAGCATCGGGCTTCATCAAATCTTCCATGCGTACCGTTATCGCAACTCCCAATTGGTCGATAGCAATAATGTCCCTTACGACAGAAATAATGGCGAGTGGTGCATCTAATGGTAATGCTGGTACAGCATTTGTTTCGTAAGCTCGAAGATTTTCAAAAATATACGTGAAAATATCCTGACCACTGTCCATCGGCTTTCCTAATATTTCAGGATGAACTGTAATCCATGCAGGTCTGTGTCCCCATTTGGTTTTAAAGCGATCCGGAAATGGTTCGACATGCTCTTGAATACTTTTTTTTGGTTTCCATAGCTCAAAGTCGAATTCGACCTCCGGTATAGTAATATAAGGGACAATGAGATCTTTAGCTACGTCTGTTAGTCGATTGAGAGCTTGGTATTCTCCTAGTCTCCAACGAAGTGCCGGCACGTACATTTCTTTAGTCAAGATCATGGGACACCTCTTCAAGCAATGATCGTACCTGCCCTTGGCCAACCAGATTGTTTAGAATGGTATAGTTATTTTGTTCTTTACGGATGCGGCCAGCAATTATGCTGGAATGAATGCCTACGGTTTCAGCATCAATTCTAACGGATTCTTCTGACAAGGCAAAACGAGAGAGGCATTGATCCCATAGATTTTCTGGTATCAACACATCCAGAGCAAACTTGTCGGCATCGATTTCAATTGTATCACTATCTCTCGCGTTCTCGTCATCGAAGAAGTCAAAGCGTAATCCATCAAAAAGATGAAGAAAAATATGACCGAGTTCATGCATTAGCACGAACCAGAAGTTGTCGAGCCTATCATAACGTAATGTAAGGCCGATAACTGGCCGATCTCCATCAATGACCATTGCTGCGCCATCAAGATAAGAACCAGGCAAATGTGGTTCAATAATGAGAGTAATTCCGTGCGCGGCTAATAAATCTCGCGCAAGAAGTGGTCCATTTTTCTTTTTAGTAAGTTGCGTAATCTGTCCAAGCCAGGTGTCATCAAGTTCAAACTTCCCTATTTTGCCAAGTGCTATTTTCTGTCGTGCTCGATCTATTACGCGTGCTTGCCATGCGAGTAAGGCGTACTCATTAGGGGCATTGCCACTATGCATTTTCTTGCGATGTAGCGCTGACGCGAATTGCGGCCCAGCAGCGTGTAAAAAATACTCTTTGACTTTTTCTATTGGATTGGTGCCGCGTGGAACATCAAACCATTTGCGTTTGATCATTTCCTTATAGGGGAGTTGGCCCCAAACGATATCGTCCGCAGTGCCCCATGCATAGATAGCACTGTCAGTTTGTCTCGGTCCTTCAAAGCTCCCCGAGGCTTTTACACCGAGAGCATGCGCAATTTCGATTAAGCGTGAGAGACTAGCTCCCATATAGAAACTGGCCTCGTAGCGCTGAATTTGTTGCGGCTTTAGATGTAGTTTCTCAGCAAGTTCGGTTTGGCTCATGCCTGCCGCAATCCGTGCTTGAACTAGTATGCGCGGGAGTTCATCAAGAGCGTAAGCTTTCGTGAAGGAAACTTGACCAGACCGTAGTAGTTCATATTCTGTAATCTCAGCCTCGATATCCGATATCTGGCTTTTGAGTGCGTTTATTTCTGCTTGCTTAAGCCACGACTGGTCGGACATGTGTTCAGTTAAGGTGCGTAGTGCAGCCTGTAGCTTTGAAAGCTGGGCTCTCGATATTCCACATTGCTTGTCGCTGTAGATCATGGCTGCACCTTTTCAGTCAAAAGTGGATCAGTCTGAAGTAAGATAGAGATGATTCCTTTCTGGTTCCCCGTGAAGCGATCTTGTTGGAAAAATTCGACGAATGTGCGTCCGACATCGGCACATGTCATGGATGAAGGGAAAAACTCCCCTTTGAACGCGGCTTTCTGTGAAGCGCGTCCATTGGTAAAGTCCAAGAACACCGGATCGAGCTTCGTCGGGTCGACACCTGTCGGATCCCAACATGCATCGAAGTCACCTGGCTTTGGTTTCCCCGATATATAACTGCCGTCCAGGTAGATCGTCGGGCACCCCGCGTTACGCAATAGGTTTGATGCGTCAACCAGGCCATCAAACAGGCTACGGCGCCAAGGGTTTGTTGTAAGCTCCCGGCGACTGACGCCTTGCTGAATACTTCTGGTCTG
>NZ_BANF01000095.1 GCF_000964425.1 Komagataeibacter intermedius TF2
GATGATAGCTTATCGCCCTGTCCGAAAAATGGGGACCACCTCTGCTTCATGGCTGATGCGCATGGTTGGATCCTCGGGAAAGTCCACCTTCAGGCGCTGCGCGATCTGCTCGGGGCTCCACGCCGAAGACCAGCGTCGGCTTTGCCGATGAACAGCCCGTCGCTTCTTCCATATTACAACCGGCCCATCGAAGGCGATGCCCTCGGGCGTGGCGATCAGGCCGGCGAGGCGATCCTGCACATAGTCGCGCAGGGCGGGATTGTTCGCCAGCTTGCTGATTTTTGGGCGTCGCGCCGCATGATCCGCATGCCACTGTGCAGTGAGAGCCCGGTAGTCGAAGTCTCCCCCGCGGGTCGCCGAGTTGCGCCTAATCTCGCGGGAGATCGTACTGGGCGCTCGCCCAAGCCTGTGCGCGATGGCACGCACGCCGGTGCCCCGAGCGCATTCCAAGGCGATTTCCTCGCGTTCTGCGAAAGTGAGATTACGGCGCTTCAGTTCGGGTGCCGAGGGCGCAAGATGTGTGGGGGGCATTCCGCCAGAACTCCGAAACCACCGGATTCCAACAGAGCCAGACACACCTGCATCGACGGCTGCCTCCTCACTGGAAAGCCCAGCAGCGACACCGCGCCAGAACCGGCACAGATTCTCACGCTGCCAGACAGGCGGCCGTCCTGGCGAGAATAATTTGCGCCGCGTCGAGCGCTCGGATTTGCGTCTTCCTGTTGTCATCGACACCTCCAAGAATGGGGTGTTGCGACGACCGGTTGAATCCGCCTTGTGAACCACGATCCGAATGATGGATCAGCGCCTTGTTTCCCGAGGGCTTTCGTTGCCAGATGGCCTGTTCAAGGGCGTCGAGCACGAACTGGGTGGTCATGGAGGCCGATCCCTTGTCCGCGGACGGGCGGGACCGCACCTTCTGGCCTCTGTCCTGGTCGGGAAGTTTGCAGACCACCAGCCCCTGAACCGGCAGGCGGCAGCCTTTGCCCGTGAAGGAATTGCGTTGGATACGTCCACCCTGGCTGACCGGGTGGGGGCCTGCACCGCAACACTGGCACCGCTGACGGCACGGATCAAAGAGCATGTCCTTGCTGGAGAACGGGTACATGCCGATGATACCACCGTACCGGTTCTGGCCAGCAGTCGTACCGCGACCAGGCGGTTATGGACCTATGTGTGCGATGACCGCCCCTTTGGCGGCCCGGCACCTCCTGCTGCCTGGTCCGGCTACTCCCGCGATCGCAGGGGCGAGCATCCCACCACTCACCTCGATGGCTGGAATGGCATCGTGCAAGCCGATGCCTACGCCCGCTACAATGCCCTGGCAAAGCCGGGGCGGCAGCCCGCGCCTGTAACGCTGGCGGGCTGCTGGGCCCATGCCCGACGCGGCCTGTTCCGGCTGGCCGAACTGGGCAGGGCACCCCTTGCCGTGGAAACTGTAAGGCGGATCGACAGTCTGTTTGAGGTGGAACGGGCCATCAATGGCGCCACGCTACAGGCGCGCGTTGCCCTGCGGCAGCAGCTCAGCGCACCCATCGTGGAAGACCTGATGGAATGGATGCGTGACAGTTGCAGCCGCATGTCCGGAAAATCACCCGTCGCGCAGGCCATGGGCTACATCCTCAGACGACCCGATATCTTCACGGCGTTCCTCCATGATGGCCGGATCTGCCTGACCAATAATGCGGCAGAACGGAGCCTGCGTGGCATCGCCGTAGGACGCAAGGCCTGGCTGTTCACAGGTTCGGATCGCGGCGGCAGGAGAGCGGCTGCCACGTATTCCCTGATCGTCACTGCAAAACTCAACGATGTCGATCCCCACGCGTGGCTGGCTGATGTCATTGGACGGATCAACGATATTCCCGTCTCCCGGCTCCCCGACCTGCTACCCTGGAACTCGAAAAACACCCGTCACGCCAATCATACACAGGCGGCCTGACTCAGGCCCGCGGTCTTCGTCGGATGCTTACGCCGCAGGTGTCTCCGGCTACGCCTCGAGAACGTGGCTGATATCGTCATAGGCCACTGTGCCCATTGATTACTCATCAGTCCGAAGAGCAGTCGGCCTACCAAGAACAAGAGGGACGATCAGCAAAAAACAGTCCAGCCAGCAATAATTGCAGGACCGTTGGTATGGCGATCACATCACGTTTACAGTTGTCAGGTGCATAAGCGAGACCGTCCTATCAACACGCAGGGCCTCCATGAGCCACATGCCTACACCGCTTATTCTGGAATCACTTAGTCCTCTCAAACGCGCCCCAGCACCCGTTACGGGGACAAATGCACCGACACTCATGCAATGAAGAGTCAGCAGCACCTCTAAGGACCCAGCACCGGTAATTCGCGCTGCAACAAATCCGATACGCAGACTGCTGCAGGTTACGCATTCTAAGCATAAGTCATTCTTGAACGGGCCAGTAGCGATCCGTCAGCAGTTTAACAGCCTCCTCCATCTCCTCGCGAGAACGTAACTCCGCCAGCATAAAAGTGACCTGCAAACGCTTAGGCGACTTTGCATCTATTTTTACAATCTCCTTGCCATCCGTATCGCGCGTGATGGCAACAGCGCCACGTTTAGGCGAGCGCGCGCTACCGCGACGTAAATGCCCCAGTTCCGCTGCTACCGCATTTTCGAGTTCGCGAGCCACCGCAGCAGGTTCCACAAGGTAGTTCTGATCTTTGCGTCGCAACGCAGCGATTCGTTCAGCTGCCTCGTAGACTACTTCTCGTGATGCACTGTCTTTAATAAGGGGCTTTATCTGCATCACATGCTTAAGCCGGATATCATGCGGGCTAACAAATGCCCGTGTTACGGCTTCAGGCAATCTAGCAAGGTCGAGGTACCGGCTTAACCATGCTTCAGAGACGTTCAACCGATCTGCCATCGTTTTTTGGCGACCGTGATAGTACCGATCCAGCCCCAGCAAGTAATCCTTTGCGCGCTCATAATCGGTAAGATCCTCACGCGCCCTATTTTCCAGGTCTGCAATACGGAAGGCTTCCTCGTCCTCCATTTCACGAGGCTCAACGAGGAACTTAATATCACGATAATTATTGGCGTTAAGCCATGAAACGGACCAATGTCGGCGTGCGCCACAGATCACTTCGAAATCAAAATCAGGGTTGTTGGTCAATCGCCGAACGATGGCCGGGACCTCTTGGCGCCCCTGCGCGCGAATGCTCTCGATAAGTTCGTGACAGTTTTCATAAGACAACGCGGCGTAATCACGATTATGGCCCTCCCACATTCTGCATCGTGCAGGATCAATAAACTCGTGGGTACGAGTAACAACTTTACCGCTAGCGACTTCTGCTAACCGGTTAGTGCGATCATTAATGATTGACCGATTTGGACGAGACTGGCCCTGTCTACCGGTTACGCCTGAAATTGCAGCTGTTAACCCGTCTGCAAAGGCCCTATTTTTCCCCGACATCTACCCCTCCTGTTTTTCACATTACTCGACCCACAAAAAGCTCGAAACATGCTTTGAAAATGCGTGCTTCGCTTCTCGCTCCGCTACCAATCCAAAATTGCAACGTTGCAATTCTTGAAAATTGACGATTGGCAGGAGTTCGATGAAGCGCTGTCTCGAAGAAAGAATTACACCAGTCCTTCCTTGCGAAGCCGTTCCTGATGACTGGGCCACATTCCCCGAATATCTATTTCAAGTTCCTTGCACACAGCGTTCAGATAGGTAAGGCAGCGATCACGAACCGACTTGCTTGTGATTGCTCCTTGCTGTTCGTACACGGTCATGAGGCGGGCTGTAGCATTGTCGATTTCGGCAGAATTTTTCAGAGGGGCTCTAACTAGATGATGGCCGAAAATAGCCTGCATCAGCTTGATAAGTTCCTTGTGAATCGATTTATTCTCTTCCACCCGAGAAGCTACAAATTTGAGAAATTCCAGAGAAGGGGCTCTGTCAAACTGCGCTAGCGTCCGCAATGTCTCCTCCAGCATCGACAGGAAGGCCGTCGTTGACGAAAAGTCCATAATTGTTGGAGGCACCGGAACGACCAATGCATTTGCCGCCCTCAGCACAGAAAGCGATATTGCTCCCAGAGCAGGAGGTGGATCCATAATTATTACGTCAAAATTTGGCGCTATAGATGCCAGCCCTACCGACAGCCGATCCACAAGCCCCGGCTCGCCCTGAGCCATCCGCGCGGCGATTTCATATTCAGATTGAAACAGCCGAAGATTAGACGGTATTAAATATAGACCATCGAAATGCGTAGGTTTGAGCGCATAGCTCAGTGAAGAACGTTCATCATGCCGCAAAAACGGATAAAGCGTCTCATCCTCAGTAAGGTCTAAATCTGGCACATACCCAAAAAGCGTTGTTGCTGATGCCTGGCTATCACAATCAATCAGCGCCACGCGATAGCCTTGGATCGCAAGATATTGCGCAAGGTGAACAGCAACCGTTGATTTCCCGACACCACCTTTAAAGTTTTGAACAGCTATGATTGCCGGCGGATCTCCCGGATCACGCCACGGACGAGTGCCAAAGATCCCGCGCATATCATTGACCTGTTCAAGCGTATATCCCACACGCCTGTTATTGGCTCCCCGTTCAGGTTTCGGCAGACGACCATCCTTTTCTGCGTCGCGTATGGCCGCAGGCGTCCGTCCTACGAGTTCCGCAGCCTGCCCAATCTGAAATGTCGGTTCTCGTCGCTCACCGGCTCGCGCGGCAACAGCGCTTTCCCTCAAATTCTCCAGAACTGCTGCGGCTTTGTCTGCCAGCCCTTCAACCATTTGGAGACTTGTATATCCGGCTTGCTCGAGATCAGCTGTCATAAATTTTTCTTTCGATAAATGTCCGGCGCACGTTAACTTTCGATTTTAAATGGATAGTGTCAATCTTTTCGAAAGTCGAGACTTAACTCGATAGTCACCTCCTTTTTTATACCAACACGGTGTGACGACCATGTGGCGGGTCTGGCAGCAAACATAAATACCGAATAAGGTGAGTGTCCTGACCTCTTGGGGGGATTACACGGTAAGCGGAAAGAGGTATCCTGACCTTATGGGGGATGCCAATCGACGCATGATGCTATCCTGACTTCTTGGGGGAACAGAGTGTAAACGCTTATCCTGACCTCGTGGGGGGGGTATTTGTTCCTGCATCAGTGGAAAAAGCGGAAAACTGAATTCAACCTCCCAGAAGAATACAATAGTTTCCAGTCAAGCACTTTGCTGGTGCTGCCAAAGTAAGTAACCAGATAAGGCTCTCAGTTAGCCGGTCACTTTTGCTTTAATCTCGAGTGAACTTTTTTTTCGAAAGTTTCTTTGCCGCGTAATAGCGATTGCAACATTGCAATTGGAACAAATACGCTCGGATGTCTCAGAGAAGTCGGCACAGCGTTGCTGGTTCGGTTACGCATACCGTCGCTTACTGTTAGACTGGATAAATATGCTACTTGTGCAAAAAAACTTGTAACATCGAGTTTTTCGCAAGAAAATCCATATGCCTCCAAACAATTGCAACGTTGCAATCCATCCAAACTGCGCAATCATCTGGCGAGGAATATTGTCATGGCGACCACGGAAATCACGAGCGAGACCTAAAAAGAGATAAAAGCCCGTTAAACTGCGAATCATACCCATAGATTTGGCTAACAAACGCGCGCCAGTGTCATGGATGCCGACTTGCGACCGTCAACAGGAAAATTCATACAAAAAGGCGCGTGAGCAATTCCCAAGACTAAGTATCTTAACCGGCCGCCCCCACAAGGTCAGGTTAGATCCCCCAAGAGGTCAGGTTACTATCCCCCAAGAGGTCAGGTTACGTCCCCCACAAGGTCAGGAAACATGATGAAAGTCGTTGGAATTCCTAGTATTTTTTCTCCTGAATCAGAATCACTTGAATAGAATCAGAATCCACCGCAGCACGCTGCGGTCGCCTTTATCTATATTTCCGTAAGAAACCTTACTTCTCAACATCGTGTACGACAGTGGGGAATGCTGAGATTCTCGATTTTCGCTTCACCTGACCTTACTCTCATTCTAAGGTCAGGATACGAATCGTTCATTCCCTTACACGCTGGATATCCCGTTGATGCAATACACGTCCGAGAGTGATGAGGTTCCAAAGCGCGCCATGCGCGTTGCCCGCGCTCTACAGCATAAGGGTACCGACGAGTTCGCCAAGCCGGGCCACCTCGTAGAGATACGTTTCGTCAGGGGCCAATCACTAAGTCTAACTGCGTCACGGCTACTTGCATTGATGATCCTTGTAGCCGGTGGTGATGCTTGGAAGCCAATGACGCACCGCATGCGTAAAGCCGACATTAGGCGAGGTCACAAAGGTAACGAACGCATAAGTGACATGCTTGAAGAATTGCATGGTACTCTATTTGCCGAGGACGACATTTCCTGGCGAGGTAAAAAAGCAACGCGACGATTTTCACTGATTGCCTCTTCGAGGGAAGAGGTTGAAGACACAGAGCCTGGAAAAGAAGTCGGTTGGATTGAGTGGGAGTTCACCCCTGATGCCCGACGACTAATCCAGGAGTCTGAGACCTATGCGGTTATGAATCGCACCGCTGTATTGGGTTTTCGTTCGGCTTACGCGCTCAAGCTTTACGAAATTGGGGCCTTGCGGGTGAAGCGACGTCAAACCGTGTGGAAAGGTGATGTGATCGCATTTCGTGCGGCCTTGGGCATCTCGCCCAGCGTCTATAAAGACTTTGCTCAGTTGAGGCGAAAAGTATTAACCGTTTGCAAAAATGAAATCGACGAATTGGCGCATTTTACTGTTGAATGGACAGAAATAAGACAAGGAAGAGCAGTAAGAGAACTCGAAATTGTTTTTCAACCTAAGGAAAGCCCAAAGGTCATAGACTATCGAACGACTGCAAGCGAATTAGAAACACGCCCCACTGCTGCGAAAAGTGATAGGCAGGTGGTGTTTCCTGCAGGTTCTCTCCAGTTTGGAGCCGACCAAAAAATATTCGCCAGAATAGCGCGTTCCTCCGGCGGGGGATGGGATATCGACCTAATCGCTGATGCATTCCGAGACCATCTCGGTGAGAGACTCAGTAAGCTGCACGGCACTAAGCTTAAAGCCGCATGGAAAGGCTTTTGCGAAAGTTATCACAACCGCCGAGGAAATCCATAAGTGCGGGCTGAGAAGGCCTCTCTAGTGCTGAAAATGCGAAATAGGAACTCACCGCAGGTTATCTCTGCTTCGGGCTAGCAGCCTGTCGGGTTGGGCATTTTGCGGCTGATAACGCCGA
>NZ_BANF01000094.1 GCF_000964425.1 Komagataeibacter intermedius TF2
CTCATCCGAAGAAACGCTCATCCATGACTTTCCAAACAGGCTCTCACATCCAGCCCGAATACAAATTCCACATTAATCTCGATGAATACGACAGACGGGCGACATTGTCTGCAGACGAATTAAAAGTTGTCAGACGTTGGAGAGAAGAAAATCTTGTTATTACGAAACGGCAGGCTCCGCGTCTTCATAAGCCTCTGACGGACATCCTGTATCGCAGCAATCTCGACCGCGCTAACAGCCATCGTGCTTTGAAGTATTTGCTTCTGACGGTCGCACACCAGGAAAAACCCTACTGGGGGTGGAGTGAAGACCTGTGGGTTGAGATTATCAATAATAGTCCTGTTCTGAAAAAAACCGGAATGGTACCGCAGTTGATTGCAGTCGCTTATCTTCTGTGTGGTTTTCGAAGCGTGTACAAAATTCAACGCAATGTGGCGACGGCTGTCGTTGCCCGATTGGTTTTTGGAGCGGAGATTGTTGATACAGAATGTGAGCGTCTGTTCTCGGCCCTAACCCGTGTCGGCTTCGTCTGTCAGACCGTTCGGCCCCTCGTACCATCAGTATTTGCTGCAGTTGCATTACAAGGCGAGAATCCAAAACTTGAAAGTTTTGATAGGAAGATACTGGAACATACACGAGAGTGTTACACAGGAAATCATATCGCCAAGCGGATTGGAATATTGTCAAACGGTTTGGCCGCAATGGGGCTTACATCGAAGGTTATTCATTTCCGGGCATACCAACCTCGTCATGGAACTGAAACTGATAATATCAATCCTGAGTGGATGACATGGTGCCGACGTTGGTTGGAAACAACAACCTTGCGAGAAGGGTCGAGGCGAGCAGTTTACAACACTCTGACCCGTATCGGAATCTGGTTGGGTCGCGAGCATCCTGAGGTCACAGGACCAGAGCAATGGACGGTATCGGTATGTGCCGACTATCTCGCCGCCGTCGACAGGTTACGTATTGGCGATTGGGGCGGTTCCACCTTTGATTATCGTCTGATCCCAACAGTTGGCCAGCCTCTACAGGCTCCAACGAAAGTTGCTTATTATCAGGTTATGCGTCGGTTTTTATCTGATATTCAGAGTTGGGAATGGGCGCAGCTCCGGTGTAATCCGCGATATCATCTCTCGACACCGAAGAATATTGCGAAATATCTTGGCGTAAATCCTAGGACCATAGATGATGCTTCTTGGCTGAAACTGACCTGGGCCAGCTTCAACATTGAACCAGACGATCTTTCTCCTGACTGTTTCTATCCATTCGCCCTGTTGCAGGCAATCGCCGTGGTGTGGACACATGCAGGCCTTCGGAGCAATGAGATCGCCCGACTTCGGGTCGGCTGCACGCGCGAACAATCAGAGGATGTGGTTGATCAGTCTGGCAACGTCGTTCCGGCAGGGCAGGTCTGCTGGCTTGATGTTCCGGAAGGTAAAACTTCGGTCGCGTACACTAAACCGGTCGGCCATGCTGTTCATAAGTACATTACGGCCTGGATGAAAAAACGAGCGTCACCCCGCAAACATCTTGATCGGCGAACCGGTGAACATGTACATTTTCTCTTTCAACTTCGGAACAGGCCAATCGCGAAGGAAGTTTTAAATCAGACTGTTATCCCGCTTTTGTGCAAAAAGGCTGGTATTCCGATTGAGGACAGTAAAGGCCGTATTACAAGTCACCGTGGACGGGCTTCAGCCGTTTCTATGCTGGCCAGCGTTCCGCAAGGAATGACAATATTCGATTTGGCAAAATGGTGCGGCCATACGTCCGTTCAATCGACGATGAGCTATGTTCGGTCGAAACCTACGCAATTGGCGAGTGCGTTTGCCAAGGCGGATCAGGCGGCGCGGATGATCGAAATTGTTATTGATAAGGAGGTTATTGCGGCAGGCGCAACGAAGGATGGAGCACCTTGGAAGTATTACGATTTAGGTGATTCTTACTGTAGCAATGCGTTTTGGAGCACTTGTCCGCATCGCATGGCATGCGCACGCTGTTATTTCAATATTCCGAAGCCAAGCGCCAAGGGCGTTGTCCTGGCCGCTCAGCAAGCAGCCAATCGTTTACTGGAAGAGGTCTGGTTAAGCCCAGAGGAACGGGATGCCGTGTCCGGAGACGTTGAAGCATTGGAGGGAATGTTAAACAAGCTTCGAGATAAGCCAGCGCTGGATGGCCGAACGCCTGGCGAAATTTCGGCAACATGCGGTTCCCAAGTGTCTTCTCCGTTCACAGAATCAGAATGACCAGTGCCGTGGTTGGAGAACAATGCCAAACGGAAGCGCTGGCCGGCCTCGTGGAGCGGGTGACGTTCCACAATGCCGAGAACGGTTTCTGCGTCCTGCGGGTGAAGGTGCGGGGGCAGCGCGATCTGGT
>NZ_BANF01000093.1 GCF_000964425.1 Komagataeibacter intermedius TF2
GACAACCTTCCCCGTGGAGACAGATGCCGCATGGGTCGGGCTGCCTGCGGCCGTCACGACGATGGCCGAAGATAGAAAGAGCGCCATCTTACGCATGCCACGCCACCGTTATCGCGTGGTGAAGCGGGTCTACCGAGACCATGGCCTGATCTCCGGCCTGATCGCCCAATGTCCGAAGGATATCCACCACAGCGGCAACGCTGTTGGTCGCGACGCGCATTGCTCGGGGATGGCCGGTGACAGTCACGCTATAGCCAAT
>NZ_BANF01000092.1 GCF_000964425.1 Komagataeibacter intermedius TF2
CAACCGTGGGCCAGGTCAGATACACAGACTTCAGGACACTCCCGGGAAGGAGCCGGGCGTCTGGCCGGCTAGAGCGTTTTCTTCTCAATCTGGCTCATATCCTGCTGCGGTGAAGAAGTTTGCGCATTCTTTTGGTGAGATCTGATCGATCAGTGTGCCGATCCTGTCCCACAGAGCATCACGTGTGCGTTCTGCGGCTTTGCGGAGAAGGGCCTTGAGTTTGGAGAAGGCTTTTTCGATGGAATTGAAATCGGGGCTGTAGGGCGGGAGATAGCGCACGGTGGCGCCTGCCGCTTCGATCGCGGCCTGGACGCCCGGGCCCTTGTGCGAGCCGAGATTATCCATGATGACGATGTCGCCGGGCCGTAGGTCGGGCACAAGGATACGATCAACATAGGTCTGGAAGCTGCGGCCGTTGATCGGACCATCCAGCACCATTGGCGCCACGATGCCGGTCAGTCGCAACCCGGCGATGAACGTCGTGGTTTTCCAATGACCATGCGGCACGGCGGAGCGCAGTCTTTGGCCACGCAAACACCGCCCGTAGCGCCGTGCCATATTCGTGGAGGCCCAGGTTTCGTCGATGAAAACCAGCCGCGCTGGATCGAGATCGGGCTGGGCATCGAACCAGTCCTGTCGTCGTGTCAGGATGTCCGGCCGGTCCTGCTCCGCCGCGTGAGCGGTCTTTTTTTCCATGTGATCCGGTGACGTGCGAAGAAACGCCACAGCGTGCCGATCGCGAAGTGATGCCCGTCATCAGCCAGTCGGGCACGGATTTCGGCCAATGTCAGATCGTCCTTCTCGGCGATCAGAGCATGGATACGCCCTGCCTGCGCCTCGATCCTGTGTGACAGGCGGTCCCCGCCACGCGGCTTGGCGGCAGGACTGCCGGTCGCGGCGGACAACGAACACCAGCGGATCGCACTCGCCGGACTGACACCAAACCGTTCAGCCGCCTGGCGGCGGGACATACCATTCGAAACCGCCGCGACAACACGGTCGCGGAGATCCAGAGACAGCGTGCGTGATGACATCCAAAGCCGGCCCCCCACCCGGCTACCATCTTGAATCAGATCACGCGACCAATGGGAATCCTCTATGATTCAAACCGCACAGAAAACGCTCTAGCAGGCGGCCGAAGCGCGCGACACAAGCCAGACGGGTCGTAAGGTACCCGTCTTCAATGACGTACCAGGTTCCCGGTGCATCGGGCGGCCGATCGACCACAACGACGATGCGTAGCACGCCAGAATCGCGGTCCAGCACGAGATGGATGCCATCGGGACCGTCATAGCGATGGACTTTCCTGTTATGCTTTTACAGTCCAGGACAGCGCGCGGAGCACGCCGGACTATAACCGAGGCACCCACTGTTGGTGCCTTCCGCTCGCGCCGTGGACGCGGCGCGTTGTCTTGGCAGCGTTGTGATCCCCGAACCAATAACGTCCTCTTTCCAGCCATACTCTCCGCGAGCCGGCCCCGCCGGCGAGCGCCGTACGCGCCGGGCAGCGGCGAATAAATCAATCCGGTTCCAACCGTAGAAGCTGACAGCAAAGCCGCCCCATTTCAGGACATGGTGCATCTGGTTGAAGGCCGGCCGGAGCCAGTGCGCATAAGCTGCACGCTGTCGCCGTTGAGGATGGCGTTGCGGAAATCGGTCACCGTGGTGATGTTGCCGGTCATGATCTTTGCCCTTTGTTCCGCGAGGAACAGCCCCCGCTGTTCCTCTGCCTCGCGGCGAGCAGCGGGGCAGCAACGGCAAGGATGAGCGATGAGGCGGGGTATCGCCCGGTCTGCACGGAGCGCAGGAAGATCGGGGACACCCCATCGGACGGCGTCAGCGCGCTGACGCGAACCCTTACCGGCGCGAGGGCGGAGCCATTAGCTTTTTTCCTCTTTTTCCTGATAACGGCTTTTGATTGCGTCCCCTGTGTCGCTGTCATAATCTGCATTCATGGTCCGCACTCCTTCTACAAAACCTGCCACCCGCAAATCCGCCGCATCCGCGAAAGTTGGCACGACCGTCACGAAAGACAATCTGAAAGCCCTTGGTGCGGATCGGCTTGCAGACCTTCTGGTCGAACTGTCGGAACAGGATGCCGTGCTCACCCGGAAGCTGCGCATGGCGCTGACAGCCACTCATGCGAAAGACAAACTCGGCAAGGAGATCGAAAAGAGGCTGCGAACGATCCAGCGTTCCCGTGGATTCCTGCCCTGGGACCGGATCAAACCCCTTACGACCGAGCTCGATGCCTTACGGCAATCCATTCTCAAAGATGTTGCAACGACGGATGTCGGGCAGGCCATTTCCGCCATGCGTCTTCTCGTGGAACTTGCTCCTTCCGTCTATGAGCGCTCTGATGACAGTTCCGGTTACCTGTCAGATGTGTTTCGCGAAGCGGCCTCCGATCTTGGCTCCCTCTGGGGACGACAGGCTGGTCGGGATCCGGCTGTCACTGTCAGGGATATGCTCACACTTCTCGATAACGACGGGTATGGCACCTGTGACCACCTGCTTGTCTCGTGCGGTGAAGCACTGGGGAAGCCGGGCGCGGCCATACTCAGAAACACGCTGCTTGCACGACTGCACGACCTTCCCGCCTCAAATGCGAAGGGAGACTATCGTACCGACTTTGCGCGCATGCAGACCCTCGGTCATCTGAAGGATCTGGCCGATGCAATAGGTGACGTCGATGCCTATATCGAAGCAGTCAACCTGAGTGAACGTCAGTCCTCTTCTATCGGCGATGTTGCACGTCGCCTGCTGGACAAGGAGCGTGCCCATGAGGCGCTCGAATGGCTCGACCGGGAGACTGAGGAGACGCCCCGGTTCCGCTGGGAAAATGACGATCTTCGGATCGAAGCGTGCGAAGCCGTGGGCGACCGCGACACAGCCCAGTCCCTGCGATGGAAAGTCTTTCAGGAACGCCTGAGTCTGCCGCACTGGCAGGCATACCAACGCCATCTCAGCGATTACGATGCGATTGATGCTGAAGAACAGGCACTCAATCACATCCGTAATTTCCCGGTCAGGGGCGTAGCCCTTTCCACTCTTCTTAAATGGCCAGCGCTCGACGCTGCTGCCCGTCTCGTGCGGGAGCATACGGCAGAACTGGACGGGCGTGATTACGGAACACTACGTCCGGCTGCGGATCGTCTGTCTGAATCGTATCCCAATGAGGCGACCCTTCTTTACCGCCTGCTGGTCGAGGCCGTGCTGAATAAGGCGCTTTCCCGCTATTATTCCTATGCGGCGAAGGATCTCGCCTCCTGTCGGCTGCTTGCACAACTGCTGACAGCGACAAACGGCATGGAAACCCATGAAGCCTTTATGACCCGCTTGAAAGCGCAGAATAAGCGCAAGCTGGGTTTCTGGTCGCTGATCGGTGAATAATTAAAGACAGCGATAGGGGCAGCTGAATGTCTGTCAGGTTGTGAAACGTCATCGGCGTAATCAAGGATTTCGTCGACCTGCTTCATGATGTTCAGGGCCTATCCTAAATTTCGTGTTTGGGCGTTTGATGCGAAAGAAGGAGCAGCATCATGGCCCGACGCAAGAAACCCATCATCCCTGACGATGTTCTGGACCAGGTTCTGGCTGGCCGCGTGGTCCGCACGATGTCAGACGCAGATGCCCTTCTGGGCGATATGAAGAAAGCCCTGGCGGAGCGGTTGCTCAACGCAGAACTGGACCACCATCTGGCCGGCGAGGCTGTGGCTGGTCGCCCGAACTGTCGCAATGGCTATGGGCAGAAGACGGTGCTGACGGATGCCGGTCGGGTACGGCTGGACATCCCCCGTGATCGGGCGGGAACGTTCGATCCGCAACTGATCGCCCGCTACCGGCGGCGGTTTCCCGGCTTCGACGATCGAGTCATCTCGATGTATGCGCGTGGGATGAGCGTACGTGAGATCCAGGGCCATCTGCTTGAAATCTATGGGATGGAAGCTTCGCCGGACCTGATCAGCGTCATCACCGACGCCGTTCTGGACGAAGTGGCAGCCTGGCAGAACCGGCCGCTGGAGGTGGTCTATCCGGTGGTGTTCTTCGATGCCCTGCGGGTGAAGATCCGTGACGAAGGCATGGTGCGCAACAAGGCGGTGCATATCGCCCTGGGCATACGCGCCGACGGCACGAAGGAGGTCCTCGGCCTGTGGATCGAGCAGAACGAGGGCGCCAAATTCTGGCTCCGTGTCATGAACGAGCTACGCCATCGTGGCGTCGAGGATATCCTGCTGGCCATGGTTGATGGGCTCAAGGGCTTTCCCGACGCCATCCGCGCGGTTTTTCCCGAAGCCCTGGTGCAGACCTGCATCGTTCACCTGCTGCGCCATTCGCTGGATTTCGTCGCCTGGAAAGATCGCAAATCCGTGGCCACGGCTCTGAAGGATATCTACCGGGCGGTGGACGCCGAGACTGGAAAAACCGCTCTGGCTGCCTTTGCCGAAAGCCCCTGGGGTCGGAAATACGCAGCGATCGTACAGTCCTGGGAGCGGGCCTGGGAGGAGGTCATTCCCTTCTACGCCTTCCCTGCCGACGTCCGGAAACTGGTCTATACGACCAATGCCATAGAAGCGCTGAACGCCAAGCTCAGGCGGGCCGTCCGGGCCAGAGGGCATTTCCCCAATGACGATGCGGCCCTCAAGCTCTTCTTTCTGGCCTTGAATCGAGCCGAGAAAGAATGGATCATGCCCCCAAGGGAATGGTCCATGGCAAAGGCCCAGTTCGCCATTCTCTTCGGTGACCGCTTCGCCCGCGCCACCGTCTGATCAATAACGTGAACAACGCCTCTTACACGAAATTCCTGACAGTCCCTGATGTTCACGATCAGCCGGTTTGATGTGATCAGCATTACGGAACGCATGATGGTTTCCTTCACTGACATTCAACTCCTCAGCATCC
>NZ_BANF01000091.1 GCF_000964425.1 Komagataeibacter intermedius TF2
ATTTTCCGACAGCACATGTGGGGAATTTTGAAACAGCATTTACAAACGCCTCGTCCTGGTTGTGAAGCTTGTAGAGTTCCAACTCCTCTTTCCGGCGTTTTAGCATGACTTCTTTCATAATTTTTTCAAATGCCAAGTTACGGCTGTAGGGATCAGAATTTTCATCAAATTTCTTCTCGAAATCGGGGTGGGCCTGAACACTTTCAACGATGTTCAGAAACTTGATCCGTTGTTCTTCCGGGGTGGCGCTCCAGCCTTGGAACCAACGTTCATTGAAGCTGCGGATGATCTCTTCCAACGGGTCTTCCTGCACCTCTCCTTCGCGATAGCCGCGGGGGGTGGGGTTCTGTGGATCTAGCTCTGCTTCTGAAGTGTCCAGGCCGATGGTCTGGTTTAGTCTTGTCCGCTCTAGCCCATATGACGAAAGGTCAACGGCCTCGAGAAGATCATCCAACGCATCCTGATTCGGGTCCTTGATGTTTAGCTTCGGGACCAGGAACTTCAGGAACCAGAAGAGCTTCTCCCAAGCCTCCACTTCGAACGGCATGATTGCAGCCATCTGGCCGTAGATCTTCACTGTCAGGTTGTGAGACGTCATTGGGATGGTGTAGCGTGGGCGATGCCGCGTTACGCTCCATGGTTTTCTTCCGTCTGCAGGGAGAGCGAATGATGCTTCAGATCCATCCACAGGCACGCACGACACCAGCCGTCCGGGCTGACATAGCGCGTTCGTCAGAACCGACATCCGTGCTCGCCAGACGCTACGGCATCAGCGATGAAACTGTCCGCAAGTGGCGCAGGCGTGGTTCAGACGCCTGCCAGGACCGCAGCAGCCGTCCCTGGAAACTGGCCTGGAAAGCCTCGGAGGAGGAGCGTGCCATTGTCTGTGAACTCCGGCGTTCTACTGGTTTTGGTCTGGATGATCTGACCTTCGTCGTGCGGCATTTCCTGCCGCTTCTCAAACGGGACAATATCTGGCGTATTCTGAAAGATGCTGGACTGAACAGGTTACCTCCTGCGCAAAAAGCCGGACCTGTGCGTGGACAGGGAAAGTTCCGGGATTACGATCCCGGTTATGTCCATATCGATGTGAAACATCTGCCAAAATTGCAGACAGCAGATGGAGACCGGCGGAAACGTTTTCTCTATGTCGCCATCGATAGATGCTCCCGCTCGGTCCATCTGGCCGTCTATGACGCGGAGAATGCCGATAATTCCGTCGATTTCCTCAAAGCTGTCAAAACCACCTTTCCTTTCCGGATCACCCATATTCTGACTGATCGTGGCTCCTGCTTTACGGCGGATGCCTTCGAAAAAGCCTGTCATGACATGGGTATCGACCGACGCCGGACCAAAGCTTACTCCCCTCAGACCAACGGAATGGTCGAACGCTTCAATGGCCGTGTCGCGACAGAGGTGTTGCCGGTCTGTGTCTCAAGCCATAAGGATCTGGA
>NZ_BANF01000090.1 GCF_000964425.1 Komagataeibacter intermedius TF2
GTACAAGCTTCATAAGCCCCCCGTTTAACTGACGACACGCCCTAGGGCCTGTGCCTACGCAGGCCCTGTGCTGCCAAGCCGAGCCGTTATCTAGGGCGGCATCCCCGGTGATTGTCAGCCGGAAGCCGACGCAGGCACGACACAACGGTGCCCTTGACCACGACTACCCCCGGCCCATAGCTGAACCCTCTTGTCTTCTAGCGATGACAAGCAACTGCCGCGCCCTCTGGTGCGGCTCTTTCGTTCGGCCTGTCCACTCCGGCCCTCGGGCCGGGGCCCCCAAGGAATGCAGTGCATGGGCTTATCTGATGCACAGCGCCCTTCCCGCTGGTGTTTCGACGGACCCACTTACCGCACCTTCCCTTGCGCTCACCGGGTACAAGGGCTACGCTCGTCCCCTCAGGCACCGCAAACGGATCGAGGAGGCTTTCGGCTGGGCCAAAACCATCGGAGGCGCCGTCCAGACCGTTTATCGCGGCATTGAATGCGCACGGTTTCGCTTCATCATGACGCTGGCCGCCGGAAATCTCCCCAGACTGCCAAAGCTGACCCGGCTTGAGCAGAAGATGACGTCGCAAACCGACCAAACCCGCCACACAGAACAGATGAACAAGCCAAAGCCGCAGCAGAGCTGAAAATGACATCTTCAGCGCGGCACTAAACCAGCGACCTGTTGGTCTCCGAGTGCTACCCTCCTCACGCTTTAGCGTTCTCGGGCGGAATCCCCACCAAGTGCTACTTAAGTAGCTATTTTTGTTGTCACCCTTGCATAAAATGGCAGCAAAGTGCTAACCTCGCCTGCCGAAGACAGAACGCTGTCATAATTTGGTAGCAACGCGTTGCCACCCGGAGTAAACCAACTGACCAGACCTTCCGTTCGAGGTTTGGAAAAGCCCAGGCCGCCATGACGACCAAAGTTGAATTCAAGGATATCAGCAATTTCGTTCATGTCGCGAGGACGGGAAGCCTGATGCGCGCCGGTATGATTTCCGGCGCACCAAAGGCAACGCTCAGCCACAGCATCCGCCGCCTGGAGGATTTGCTGGAAGTTGAGTTGTTTCATCGTTCTCAGAGAGGCTTGCAGCTCACAGATTCTGGACGTGCCCTTCTAGATAATACCGGCCGTATATTTGACAGCATCGAACTGGCTGCAAGTGCGGCTCAACGTGCCCATAGCTCCTTGAATGGTAAAGTGAGGATATTAGGAAGTGCGGAGTTTGGGACCAGCATTATTGGCGCAGCAACTTTGTACTTGGCAAGAGAGCATCCGGGGCTATCCTTCGAAACACGAATGTACCCTAGTGACACTCCATTGCCAGAACAAACAGAATTTGATTGCCTTATTTTTGTTGGCACTGCCCCATCATCTCATCACGTTTGTCGAAAACTAGGCAATGTTGGGTATCGCGCCTACGCTAGTCCGCTACTTCTGCAGCGGCTAGGAACCCCTAATTCTGTTGAGGATATAAGGGAAATGCCCGGCATAGAATATACGCGCAAGGGAATAGCGGAGCCTTGGCTACTTCAAGACACAGACGGACAGCGGATTGGCGATTACAATGTGCGATTCAGCGTTCATGATTATTGGATGGCAAAATTCTATGCAGTTTCAGGAGAGGCAATAGCATATCTGCCGAACTTTTTTGTGCATTATGAAGTTGCTCAAGGTCACCTCATACCGCTCCTCCAAGAAGCCAACGAGAGTGAAAAAATATCTGTCTGGGCAATATATGGCGCCGCCCGCCATCGCAACCCTCGCGTCAAACTAGTAATTGATACGCTTTGCCAAAACTTCGACAAATTGATTCGTCACCCAGGCTATGCACTCGTGCGTCAGGACCTATAACTCTAAACCTGTCAACGGCGGCGCAAAAATCGGCCATGGCGGCGGAGCAAAACCAGGCCAGTTGGTGAGGGTGTGCGCCATGGCACGCGCGCTTTCCACATAGCTGGCGTGTGCCATTGCGCACTGGCCCGTCAGGGCCAATCGTCGTGAGATATCTGGATCGAGATCAACGCCGCTTGGTAAGCGGCAAGGAGACCCCGTGGGTTAGCGGCGTTGCCGGTCCGGGATAGGCTGGTGGCGTTGGTCTGACGCCGGGGTTCCATGTCTACGACTAGTTCTACGCCTATGCCTGCGACTGGTAGCTTACAGTTGGTCGAGGCTGTGATCGAGTGTTGATTTTCACTGAGAACTGATGGGGTGGATGCCCGCTCCCG
>NZ_BANF01000089.1 GCF_000964425.1 Komagataeibacter intermedius TF2
ATCCAGATGGGGTGGACGGCCTCCATGCGACATCAATGTGCCATGATGAGGTCGGAAGACCATTCAGAGGAGACCGCCCGGATGAAAGTTACCATAATCGGCCTGGATATCGCCAAGTCTGTTTTTCAAGTGCATGGCACGGACGCAAGCGGAAAATGTCTGCTCAAGAAGAAACTCGGGCGGAGTGAAGTTATCTCATTCTTTGAAAAGCTGGAGCGCTGCCTGGTCGTACTCGAAGCCTGTAGCACGTCGCATCACTGGGCTCGTGTCATCCGTGACACCGGTCATGAGGTAAAACTCATTCCCCCTGAAATGGTCAAACCATTTGTCAAACGTGGCAAGAAAAACGATGCTGTTGATGCCGCCGCGATTTGTCTTGCCGCGATCCATCCCGACACGCGCTTCGTCCCGATTAAAAATCGGGAGCAGCAAAGCCTGTTATCGCTGCACTCAACTCGTACCCTTCTGGTCAAACAGCAAACGATGCTGGTGAATGCGTTGCGTGCACTTGCAGCGGAATTCGGTTTGATTGTTCCCCTTGGAAATGCCCGTCTCCCCGAACTTCTGGCGAAAATCGAAACCTCATCCAATCTGCCTGATGCCCTGAAACAGACAACCATGCTGCTCTTTGAACAGTATGGTCGACTGAACGAAAGCATAGAAAACCTGGAAGGAGGTATCCGGACACATGCCAAACAGGATGAAGATGCTCGCCGTCTTTTGACCATCCCGGGCATTGGTCCGGTAACCGCCTCCCTGATTGTCGCGTCTGTTACCGATATTGGGGCCTTCGATACGGCCCGGCACTTCGCAGCCTGGCTTGGTCTCGTACCGCGCCAGCATTCATCGGGCGGAAAAACCCGATTGGGCAGAATTACCAAAACGGGCAACCGGGAAATAAGAAAGATGCTCGTTCTGGGCGCAACATCCATGCTTTACCGCGCACAGAAATGGGATAGCGCTGCGGGAGTATGGCTTTGCAAGCTTCTGGAACGTCGCCCGGGCCGTCTGGCAACCGTGGCGTTAGCCAACAAGCTGGCCCGGATCATCTGGGTTTTGTTGTCGCGCAAAGAGATCTATCGTCCGGCCGGTCGCAGTGTCGCTATAGTCTGACATGTACCACCAGGATGATGGATACCGGAATAAGCTCCGGTAGATCCGGCAGTATGCACTGACCGCGTGATGGGAAAGACTGTAATCAGAAGCAGTTCAGGCAATACCGAATGTCCCCATGTGCCATTGAGCACGAGATCCAGATTGGTGCCTGACACGCAAGCGAACACCCATGATGGCCAGCGAAGGATTTCGCATAAACAGGCCGGACATAAGGGCGCATCTGACCGGATCTCCACATCATGACAGTATCAGTGCATTTCGCTGGAGCGAAAATACGCAGAAGAAAGATACGACAATGCAATCAATGTGACCTCTTGCATCGTAAAGGCCGTCCACATAAG
>NZ_BANF01000088.1 GCF_000964425.1 Komagataeibacter intermedius TF2
ACCATCAGCCTCCTCGCCCTGCTTCTGACGCTCTCGGCAGGGTTCAGTATTCTCAATCACCACACGTTTCGTCTTCCTGTGACGATTGGTGTGCTGGTCTTCTCATTGCTGTCTTCCCTGCTGGTCATGATCCTGAATCCGTTGATACCGGGCTATGACCTTCAGGCTCTCCCGCGATCTGTGCTCGGAGCGATCAATCTCCCTACGGCCCTTCTGAATGGCGCGCTGTCCCTGCTTCTGTTTGCCGGGGCCACGCAGGTGGATGTCGGACATCTGCGCGCAAAGATTGCCTCTGTGGCCGCCCTCTCTGTTCTGGGGACCGTTCTGGCCGTTGCCTTTCTGGCGGTTGCGGCGTGGTCTGTCTTCCCCCTGTTGGGCCACGCCATTCCTTTTGCATGGTGCATCGTTCTTGGCGCCATTCTCGCACCAACCGACCCGGTCTCGGTTGTCGGCATGCTGAAACGTCTTGGACTGCCCGGACCGATTCAGGCCGTTTTTGCGGGTGAGAGTCTGTTCAATGACGGCGTGGGCGTTGTCATTTTTGGCGTCACGATCGGGCTGGCAACCGGGGACAGTCAGGGTGTCACTGTCTCCGAGATTGCTCTGAGCTTCTGCCGCGAGGCGATCGGTGGCGGCCTGCTGGGCGCGCTGACCGGATGGATCGCGCTCCGTGTGCTCAAGGGACAGCGGGATCCGCATATCGATCTGCTGACATCGCTGGCTCTGGCGACCGGAACCTTCAGCATCGCCAGCCAGCTTGGCATGTCGGGCGCGATTGCCGTCGTGGTGGCGGGACTGTGCTTTGGAACAGGCTACAGCCATTCCGTTTTCGATGAAGCATCCCGCAGGGAACTCGATACCGCCTGGACACTCATCGACGAGGTGCTGAACGTCCTGCTGTTCATGCTGATCGGCTTTGAGATCCTTGAGATCACGCCGCATCTGTTTACGGTGCTGGCGACACTTGCCGTGATCCCGTTGTCCATTGCCGTGCGGGCATTGAGCGTGCTGCTTTCAACGCTTCCGGTTCATCTCAGGCAATGGGAACGGGGCCGTGTTCTTGGAATCCTGACCTGGGGTGGCCTGCGTGGCGGTATTTCGGTTTCGCTGGCGCTTGGACTGCCGCCCGGAAACTTGCGCGACCTGTTATTGCCGGTCTGTTACGGCGTCGTCGTGTTCACCATTATCGTGCAGGGACTGACCATGGAGCGGGTTGCCCGCAGACTCTATCCCTCATCCTCCGAACTGTCGCAGTAATGCCAGTTCACAGCGAGCAAGGACGTTCGGGCAGTATCTTGACCATGTAAACGCGTTGAAGGCCCTTTTCCTCGGCGCGATGTGTCTCAGCATACCTGATGCGTTGATAGAGGGAGATGTTTTCAGTGATGGCCTTATTGGTATAGAGCCTGATGTGACGGAGACCCGCCTCGGACCACACGCAGTTGCATGAGCGGCAGGAGGCATCGTCTGGCCGCTCCCGCAGCAGAACGGGTACCAGTCCAGATGCCCGGACCTCATTTTCCTTGAGGTTTATAGTTCTGCCATAGCCATAACAGGGCTTCGGGCAATGTCTGTTCAATTGTGGGACCGTCCACATGACCGGCATTACGCGACAGAACGAACTGGTAGTCATATCCTTTTGCGGCCAGCACACGGGCCATGTTTTCACTGGCCAGTACCCAGTCATGCATGCCATCGGGCATGGCCGGAGCAGGATAGAACAGATCCTTGTCCCCTGCCTCGAACCAGAAGCGGATCGGCTTGCGCGGGGCATTGGGTATAAGGGCCGCACCGGGCTGACTGCCTGTTGCTGTCGGGTTGCCTGCCCATGGTGAATGATACTGCCATGCCCCACCCGGCATGGCAGTATCATGCGGCCATTGCTGGTTCGTCAGCGTAGGAGAATAGGCCAGTACGCGATGGTACAGTTCCGGATGGAACCATGCCATACCAAATGCCGCGCCGCCGCTTGAACTGATGCCCATCGTTGCGCGACCATCCGGGTCATGGGTCAGGGCAACGCCAGCATGCTGCTGTACCAGCGGCAGGACCTCACGCTCAACCCATTCAGCATAGGTGCCTGACACCGTGTCATATTCCCGTCCACGCTCGCTACCCTGCGCATCCTGTCCGCCAGAACCGATACCAATCGCGATCAGGGGAGGGAGTCGATGGCTGGCGATCAGCACATCCAGGATTGCGAACAGGTCACGACCGGGATAAATACCATCCGCCCCGCCATCGCCGAATACAAGAAACGGCGCTTTGGTACCTGGTTTGTACTGAACGGGTACATACACATCCACCTGTCGTATCCATGGACCCGAATGGCTTTCCGCCAGCCGCAGGTTGGACGGATCTCCGGGTGCGGAACGAGACGTATAGATCGCGCCGTTAGGACAGTTGTCGGGGTCGTCACGTACAATGCCAGGATTAAACAGGACGCTGTGTCCGGACGCCATGGTGAAGGATACAATCCGTCCGGAGGGCACATTTGCCGTCATGGCAAATTCGGGTGCAAACGGATGGGTCGGTCCCAGCACGAAATTGCCATTGGCTGTGTCCGACGGCACAGTTCTGTCGGGCAGATCGTATGCAGGTGGATAGTGCGGGTTATGCGGATCACGCCGGGGCGACATATTGTCAGTCGTCAGTGCCGAAAGATCAATGAAGAACGGTGCCTGGGGATGTGTTGTATTGGCAGTCGGCGGCGGCGGAATATGCAGGGACTGGCAATCGGCGCGAGCGGGCAAAACAGGCATCGCAACATAAACTGCCCACGCCACCATGAAGAAGGAAGTCGGTATTCTGAAACCCGATGCCAATAGTCTGTTCCCGCCCCGCATTAAAAGCTGCGTATCTCTCTATCCAAACACGATATCAGTTCCATATCTACCCTTTGTAAAAGACTGTTAGAAAACCTGCCTGACCAGACAATAGGTACAGTCTGTTTTTTCATTTTTTACGGAAGTCAGACAGACGGCACCCGCTTTCCGTATAGCGGCAACCCATGCCTTCATGACGTCTGTCAGAGGCTTGTTCTGCGCCGTATCAAACGGCTTCACCATCTCCATAGTATTCATGCATGTCACGCCATGGGAAATGGAACTCGGTCTAGCACTACAGTTGTGTTTTGATGTGAGAGGCGTAGGCTTTT
>NZ_BANF01000087.1 GCF_000964425.1 Komagataeibacter intermedius TF2
TTTCAGGATGTGAACCGCGCCCAGTACCTGTGGCTCACGTTGCTTAGCAGGACGTCTGGTGAACTGTTCTGCGTGGGTGATGATTCCCAGAGCATCTTATAAGTTAGTTGGAATACATCGGCTTGAATCTATACCTTCGTGTTGCAAAGGGAGGGTACGATGCCTGAGCCTAAATGGTCACGATATCCGCAGGTTTCTGAGAACTCTCAAGGATGCTTATGGCTTTCGTTGCTCGACAATCTTGGCCGTTCGCCCGCTACCATAGACGCCTATGCCAGAGGTCTGGAACAGTATCTGTTTTTTTGTGAGGCAGCAGGTGTTGCTCCTGAGGCAGCAACTTTGAGTCATGTTTCACTATTTGTAAGGTATTTACGTGGAGAAGACGTTCCTTTCCTATCCACTCGCGCTGCTGTGAGCAATGCTACGCTTCATCAGCGCCTGTCCGCCGTCCGACTTTGGTATGATCATTTGGTCTTTGAAGGAATCAAACATCGAAATCCGGTGCCGCGAGGGCAGGCGGTTGTAGGGCGCGGCCCACTCTCGGAGCATGTCGGGTTCAGGTATGGTTTGGTACGTCGTTCCAAATTACTGCCATATTTGCCATCTGACGAAGAATGGGCTCGCTTGCAAGAAATAGTCGCACAGGAAACAGTCAGAAATCGCCTCATGTTCGCCTTGGCCTACTATGGCGCACTGCGCCGAGAAGAGTTAGTAGGTTTGAGGGTGTCGGATATTGACCCTGCGAGACGTCTCCTCACTATTCGGGCTGAGACGAGTAAAAGTGCACACGCTCGAGTGGTTTGTTACTCAGCAGTGATTTGTCCTGTGTTGGCAGTGTATTTACATCGTCGACGCGGTGCGACAACCCATTCAGGTGCCTTGTTTCTGTCTGAGTCAGATCGAAACTTTCGACAGCCCATAACGAAGTGGTCATGGAGCAAAACTGTCAGACGTCTTGCCCTTCAAGCCGGCATACCGGCGTTCAGTACTCATACCTTGAGACATCTGAGACTGACGCACTTGGCCCGGTCAGGCTGGCGTCTGCACGATATCGCAACGTATGCCGGACACCGCAATGTTCAAAGTACGACACTTTATATCCATCTATCTGGTGAAGATCTTCTCCGTAAAATCGCACACTCGGTCGAACAGATGGATATGAAGCTTGGTAACAGGGTCTTCGGAGGATAGAACAGTGGCCGAATATCAGGTTTCTCAGAGCCTGTTTGGAAAGTCATGGATGAGCGTTTCTTCGGATGAG
>NZ_BANF01000086.1 GCF_000964425.1 Komagataeibacter intermedius TF2
ACCGCAGTCCTCCTCGGCTATGCGGTGTCCTCCACAGCCGCACCGATCTATGGCCTGACGGTCCTCGATCCAATCTATGGCGATACGGTCGGCGGCGGCGTAGTCGGTCTGGCTGCGGTTGTCACAAACCTCTTACAGGTTTCAGTCGTCATCTACCTGCTCGAGAGCGCGTCCAGGTCAGAAACGTCGAGACCCTCGTTGGCCCGAACGCTTGGAAAAACGATCAAGAACCCCCTTGTGTGGGCACCGGTGCTGGGCACCATCGTGTCTCTGTCCGGTCTGACGATGCCGCCGGTTTCCGTGTCCGTGCTCAAGCCTCTAGCAGTCTGCGCACCAGGAGCGGCGATCTTCGCCTGCGGGCTCGCGCTTGCGTCTTATTCCCTTAATCTCAGATCTAGGACCGTTATACTGGGATCGCTCGTCTGTGTCGTCTTGCAACCAGCAGTCTTCTTCGTCGCCCTCAAGGCATGGGGACTAAAATCCGCTATGGCGAAAGCAGCTTTTGTCGCAAGTGCGATGCCTACCTCCACACCGTCTGCCCTGTTTGCCCAGCAGTATGGGAAGTGCGAGGTAGAAACAGCCAGCATCATGCTGCTCACGACGCTCGGCATGGTCGTCGTCATTCCCGCCACTGTCGCTATATGCGAGTGGATATAACGCAAAAAAATAGATGATTGGAAAAGTTCTCTGGTTTTAAGACCTGCCCTATGATTACAATTCCATGCACTGATTGGAGAAAATGAGTCCTGAAAAGGTCTGTTTTCCGTTTTGAGAAGCGTTTTGCTCATTTGAGTGCTCTAG